>NZ_JALRNF010000036.1 GCF_030272895.1 Pseudomonas sp. BGr12
GGCCGGATGCAGGAGCAAGCGGTTTTGCCTACTTTTCCCAAGAGAAAAGTAGGCCGCCGTAAAGGCGGAAGGGGCCGACAGCGTCGCCACATGGAATGGATAAGCTCGCAAGTCCAAGGACCATAGCCTCCCCAGGATTCCGTGAAGAACCAAAAAAAACCCTCCGCAGCTGGGGCTGCGAAGGGTTTGAAAATCCGCCGCATGGCGGGATGGGAAGTTGTGTCAGTGGGTGCTAAGGCCTGCAGCGCTCATGAACAGGCGCATCAACCAGGCCACCACCCCCAGGGCCACCACGCTGCCGCCCCAGATCAGGACCAACCAGCCCAGCCGTTGCCAGAGCGGTTTTTTCTCTTCATCGACACTGTGTTTGCCAGTCATGATCGGCCCTCCTAGTGGTAGCCATCTTCATGGGTCACCTTGCCGCGGAACACGTAGTAGCTCCAGAAGGTGTAGCCGAGGATGAACGGGATGATGAACAACGTCCCGACCAGCATGAAGCCCTGGCTTTGTGGCGGCGCGGCCGCCTCCCAGATCGACACCGAAGGCGGAATGATGTTCGGCCACAGGCTGATGCCCAGGCCGCTGTAGCCCAGGAAGATCAGCACCAGGGTCAGCAGGAACGGGGTGTAGTGGGCATTACGCGCCACCGCCCGGAGCAAGCCGTACAAGGTCACCAGTACCAGGATCGGCACCGGCAGGAACCAGAACAGGTTGGGCAGGGTGAACCAGCGCTCGGCGATTTCCGGATGGGCCAGCGGCGTCCAGATACTGACGATACCGGTCACCGCCAGCAGCACCAGCGCCAGCGGACGGGCCAGGTCATGCATCTGCAACTGCAGCTTGCCCTCGGTCTTCATGATCAGCCAGGTGCAGCCGAGCAAGGCGTAGGCGACGATCAGGCCCAGGCCGCAGAACAGGCTGAACGGCGTCAGCCAGTCCAGGGTGCCACCGACAAAGTTGCGGTCGACCACCTTGAAGCCTTCGATGAAGGCGCCCAGGGCCACACCCTGGAAGAAGGTGGCCGCCAGCGAACCGCCGATGAAGGCCTTGTCCCAGAGGTGACGCTTGTCGGCCTTGGCCTTGAAGCGGAATTCGAAGGCCACGCCGCGGAAAATCAGGCCCACCAGCATCAGCATCAACGGCAGGTACAGCGCCGAGAGCACCACCGCATAGGCCATCGGGAAGGCGCCGAACAAGGCCGCGCCACCCAGCACCAGCCAGGTTTCGTTACCGTCCCAGACCGGGGCGACGGTGTTCATCATGACATCGCGGTCCTGCTCGCCCTTGACGAAGGGGAAGAGAATGCCGATCCCCAGGTCGAAACCGTCCATGACCACGTACATCATGATGCCGAAGATAATGATCACGGCCCAGATCAGTGGAAGATCAATACCCATGACTCAGTTCCCCTTGCTCAGGCTGGCGTGTTCGCCGTCTTCAGGATGGTCGTCGGCAGCGGACAGCGGCCGTGCCGGGGTGCGTTTCTGGCCAGGACCACCGGGGTTGGTTTCCTCGCCTTCGCCGGTCTTCGGCCCTTTGCGCACCAGGCGCATCATGTAGCCGATGCCCGCACCGAACAGGGCGAAATAGACCACCACGAACATCACCAGGGTCACCCCCAGCTGGGTATAGCTATGGTTGGAGACACCGTCGGCGGTGCGCATCAGGCCATAGACCACCCAGGGCTGACGGCCGACTTCGGTGGTGAACCAGCCCGCCAGGATCGCGATCAGGCCGGAGGGGCCCATCCACAGGGTCAGGTACAGGAACGGGCGCGAGCTGTAGAGCTTGTCGCGCTTGCGCAGCCACAGGCTCCAGAGGCCGACCAGGATCATCAGCATGCCCAGGCCGACCATGATGCGAAACGACCAGAACACCACGGTGGAGTTGGGCCGGTCTTCCTTCGGGAACTCCTTCATCGCCGGGACCTGCTTGTCCAGGCTGTGGGTCAGGATGAGGCTGCCCAGGGCCGGAATTTCCAGCTTGAAGTGGGTGGTCTCGGCCTGCATGTCGGGGATGCCGAAGAGGATCAGCGGCGTCGGCTCGTCACCGACATTCTCCCAGTGGCCTTCGATGGCGGCGATTTTCACCGGCTGGTGCTTGAGGGTGTTCAGGCCATGGAAGTCACCGATCACAGCCTGGATCGGGGCGACGATCAGGGCCATCCACATAGCCATCGACAGCATCTTGCGGATCGCCGGGTTGTCACGCCCGCGCAGCAGGTGCCAGGCCGCCGAGGCGCCGACGAAGAACGCCGTGGCGACGAACGCGGCCGTGGCCATGTGCATCAGGCGGTACGGGAAGGACGGGTTGAAGATCACCGCGAACCAGTCCACCGGGACCACGACGCCGTTGACGATCTCGTAGCCCTGGGGTGTCTGCATCCAGCTGTTGGAGGCCAGGATCCAGAAGGTCGAAATGATCGTGCCGATGGCCACCATGACCGTGGCGAAGAAGTGCAGGCCGCGGCCGACACGGTTCCAGCCAAAGAGCATGACGCCGAGGAAACCGGCCTCCAGGAAGAACGCGGTGAGCACTTCATAGGTCAGCAGCGGCCCGGTGATGGAGCCGGCGAAATCGGAGAAGCGGCTCCAGTTGGTGCCGAACTGATAGGCCATGACCAGGCCGGAAACCACCCCCATGCCGAAGTTGACGGCAAAGATTTTCGACCAGAAATGGTAAAGGTCACGGTAGACACTGTTGTTGGTCTTGAGCCACAGCCCTTCGAGTACCGCCAGGTAACTCGCGAGGCCAATGGTGATGGCCGGGAACAGGATGTGAAAGGACACGGTAAACGCGAACTGAATTCGGGCGAGATCAAGGGCCTCTAATCCGAACATAGTGCTTCCTCTGTCAGGTAATCCGGCGTCAGGCCCTGGGCCTTGGCGCCAACTGCCCCCACGGTAGTCGAGTGCGGCTGATTGGAATTGTTCTGGAAACGTCACAGCGCAGGGAATTCGGCCGCATGGCCATACCGTTGCAAATGAAACTATTGATCCAGATCAACGGCTGCTTGAAAGGATAGTCCTGAAAGGCCCGCGCAGTTGTGTGGTTGATTGCCGCAGATCAGTTGTCGCCGATTTTAAGTGCCCCAAAACAGTGCGTTTACCGCACAACGGACAATCCCCCCTGCAACCTGTTGTTACAAGTTGATGATAATCTGCCTCGCCATCCCTTCGCCGAGGCTCTGTTGCGCCGATGTCAGACCAATCGCCGTTGCTGCTGCGCCACCACCGTCCCTTCCTCGCCTTCTGGCTCGCGCGGGTGTGTACCGCCAGCGGCTTCCAGATGCTGACCGTGGCCATCGGCTGGCACCTGTATCAGTTGACCGGCAATGTGCTCGACCTCGGTTTGGTGGGCCTGGTGGAGTTCGCCCCACGGGTGCTGTTCATGCTGCACACCGGCCACGTCGCCGACCGCTTCGACCGCCGCCGTGTCGCCGCCCTGTGCCAGAGCGCCCAGGCGCTGATCGCCGTGGCCCTGGTGGTCGGCAGCAGCACCGACAACGTCACGCGCGAGCTGATCTTCGTCCTCGCCTTCCTGCTCGGCAGCGCCCGCTCCTTTGAAATGCCGGCCACCCAGGCGCTGTTGCCCAACGTGGTGCCGTCCGAGCTGTTTCCCCGGGCCGTGGCCGCGTCGGCGTCGGCGATGCAGGCGGCAACCATCGTCGCTCCGGCCGTGGGCGGCTTTCTCTATGCCTTCGGCAGTACCTGGGTGTATGGCCTGACCGTGCTGCTGTACGTCTGCGCCTGCCTGCTGACCCTCAGCCTCAGCGTGCGCGCCCAGCGCCCGCAGCAGGGCCGCGCCAGCCTGGAGTCGCTACTGGCCGGCATCCGCTTCATCCGCAGCCGACCGGACATCCTCGGTGCGATTTCCCTGGACCTGTTCGCCGTGCTGCTGGGCGGTGCCACGGCCCTGCTGCCGGTGTTCGCCAAGGACATCCTGCTGACCGGCCCCTGGGGTCTGGGCCTGCTGCGCTCGGCACCGGCCGTGGGTGCGCTGCTGATGTCGGTGTGGCTGGCGCGCTTCCCGGTGGAGCGCAAGGTGGGACGAGTGATGTTCACCGCCGTGGGCATCTTCGGCGTGGCGACCATTGCCTTCGGCCTGTCGACCTCGTTCTGGTTTTCCCTGGCGGTGCTGGCAGTGCTCGGCGCGGCCGACATGATCAGCATGGTGATACGCGGTGCCTTCGTGCAGCTGGAGACCCCGGATGAAATGCGCGGCCGGGTCAGCGCGGTGAACGGGCTGTTCATCGGTGCCTCCAACCAGCTCGGCGAATTCGAGTCGGGGCTGACCGCGCACTGGTTCGGCACGGTGCCGGCGGTGGTACTGGGCGGGGTCGGCACCTTGGTGGTGACCGGGGTGTGGATCAAGCTGTTCCCGACCCTGGCGGCGCGGGATCATATGCACAGCAAGCCCCGGGGCTGACCTTCAGGGCGATCGGTGGGAGCGGGCTTGCCCCGCGATGCAAATGAAATCGCAGCACCGCATCGCGGGGCAAGCCCGCTCCCACAACTGCGGTCGGTCAAACCCGCAACGGCCCCGCCACCTGCGCCCTGGCCGCCTTGCCGGCCAATTGCTCCACCAGCGTCAGGGCAAAGTCCAGCGCAGCGCCCGAAGCCTGGGCGGTGATGCAGTTACCATCCACCACCACCGGCTGGTCGACATAATTGCACCCGGACAGGTGCTGGCTGACATCGGGATGGCAGGTCATGCGCCGCTGGCGCAACACACCAAAGGCCTGCAACGCCAAGGCCGGCGCCTCGGCAATGCCGGCAAACAGCTTCCCGGCCCGGGCCTGCTCGACCATCCGCTGCTGCAAGGGCTGGTGCGCGGCCATGTGCTTGGCACCGATGACACCGCCAGGCAGCACGATCAGCTCAAACGGCTGGGCGAGGATATCCACCAGCATGCCGTCGGCGGTCAGGCGCGTCCCGCGGGCGCAGGTGAGCATCCGTCGCCCTTCGATGCTGCCCACCACCACCTCTACCTTGGCGCGGCGCAACACGTCGATCAGGGTCACGCATTGCAGGTCGTCAACGCCTTCGGCAACTACGATCAGGGCTCTATGGCTCATGGGCGTTCTCCTGTGGCTGTCTTTCAAGCGTAGTTGATCGGGAAAAACGCCCTGAAACTGCGCACATCTTCTGTGTATCGAGACATTGATTACCCCTTGGCGAGCATGCTGGTATGATGCGCGGCTTTTTTCCGGCCCAATCAACTTGCACACCCACCGGTACGGTCTGTGCTTTGCTGAGGGGGTCGATACATTCACGGCGCCGGGGCGCGCCACGGGGAGCAGGCATGCTGGAAAGGCTGTTTCAACTAAAAGCACACGACACCAACGTGCGCACCGAGATTCTCGCGGGCGTCACGACCTTCCTGGCCATGGCCTACATTCTGTTCGTCAACCCGAGCATCCTCGGCGAGACCGGCATGGACAAGGGCGCGCTGTTCGTCGCCACCTGCCTGGCCGCGGCCATCGGCTCGACCACCATGGGCCTGATCGCCAACTACCCGATCGCCCTGGCACCGGGCATGGGCCTGAACGCCTTCTTCACCTACACCGTGGTCCTGCACATGGGCCACACCTGGCAGGTGGCCCTGGGCGCGGTGTTCATCTCGGCGGTGTGCTTCTTCCTGCTGTCGATCTTTCGCATCCGGGAGTGGATCGTCAACAGCATCCCGCTGCCGCTGCGCTCGGCGATTGCCGCCGGTATCGGCCTGTTCCTGGCGCTGATCGCCCTGCACAACGCAGGTATCGTCGTCGATAACAAGGCCACCCTGGTGGGCCTGGGCGACCTCAAGCAACCGGCACCGATCCTCGCCACCCTGGGCTTCTTCCTGATCGTCGCCCTGGAGTCGCTGAAGGTCCGTGGCGCCGTGCTGATCGGCATCCTGGCCGTCACTGGCGCTTCGATCGGCCTGGGCGTCACGCCGTTCGCCGGCGTGGTGTCGATGCCACCTTCGCTGGCCCCGACCTTCCTCGAACTGGACATCAAGGGTGCCCTGGATATCGGCCTGATCAGCGTGATCTTCGCCTTCCTGTTCGTCGACCTGTTCGACAACTCCGGCACCCTGATCGGCGTTGCCAAGCGCGCCGGCCTGATGCGCAAGGACGGCCACATGCCGAAAATGGGCCGGGCCCTGATCGCCGACAGTACCGCGGCCATGGCCGGTTCCCTGCTGGGTACCTCGACCACCACCAGCTATATCGAA
Organism: Pseudomonas sp. BGr12; assembly: GCF_030272895.1. Taxonomy (GTDB): domain Bacteria; phylum Pseudomonadota; class Gammaproteobacteria; order Pseudomonadales; family Pseudomonadaceae; genus Pseudomonas. Next base: position 6,220 of record NZ_JALRNF010000036.1, read on the forward strand.
TCGGCGGCTGGCGTCAGTGCTGGCGGCCGTACCGGCCTGACTGCCATCGTGGTCGCCATCCTGTTCCTGCTGGCGCTGTTCTTCGCTCCACTGGCCGGCAGCGTACCCGCCTTCGCCACTGCACCGGCGCTGCTGTTCGTCGCCGTGCTGATGGCCTCGGGCCTGGCGGAAATAAACTGGGACGACATCACCGAAGCGGCCCCCGTCGTGGTGACCGCCCTGGCCATGCCGCTGACCTATTCGATCGCCAACGGCATCGCTTTCGGTTTCATTACCTGGACCGCGATCAAACTGATCTCCGGCCGTGGCCGTGACCTGAACGCGGCGCTGGTGATCCTGTCTGTCCTGTTCGTCATCAAGCTGGGCTGGTTCAACGCATGAGTGCTGTCTTCGACCCTTCGACCTACACCCAGCAACTCGACGCCAAGGCCGCGCGCCTGCGCGAGCTGCTGGCGCCTTTCGATGCCCCGGAACCTGCGCTGTTCGACTCGCCGCGCGAGCACTATCGCCTGCGCGCCGAGTTCCGCCTGTGGCGCGAGAACGAGCAACGCTTCTACGCAATGTTCGCGCCCGGCGAGAAGTACACGCCGATTCTGATCGAAGACTTCCCCATCGCCAGCCTGCGCATCAACGAACTGATGCCGCGCCTGAAGGCGGCCTGGCAGGCCAGTGCGGCGCTGAGCTTCAAGCTGTTCCAGGTGGAGTTCCTGACCACCCTGGCGGGCGATGCGATGATCACCCTGTGCTACCACCGTCCACTGGACGAGCACTGGGAAGCTGCCGCGCAGCAACTGGCCAGCGACCTGGGGGTCAGCGTCATCGGTCGCTCCAAGGGCAAGCGCGTGGTGATCGGCCGCGACTACGCGGTAGAAGAGCTACAAGTCGCCGGACGCAGCTTCCGCTACCGCCAGCCCGAAGGCGCCTTCACCCAGCCCAACGGCACGGTGAACCAGAAGATGCTCAACTGGGCCTATGAGGCGCTGGGCGAGCGCCAGGACGACCTGCTGGAGCTGTACTGCGGCAACGGCAACTTCACCCTGCCGCTGGCCACCCGGGTGCGCAAGGTGCTGGCCACCGAGATCAGCAAGACCTCGGTCAATGCCGCGCTGCACAACCTGGCCGACAACAACGTGGACAACGTGCGCCTGGTACGCCTGTCGGCCGAGGAACTGACCGAGGCGCTCAACGAGGTGCGGCCGTTCCGCCGCCTGGAAGACATCGACCTCAAGAGCTACCAGTTCGGCAGCGTCTTCGTCGACCCGCCCCGTGCCGGCATGGACCCGGACACCTGCGAGCTGACCCGGCGTTTCGACAACATCCTGTACATCTCCTGCAATCCGGAAACCCTGGCGGCCAACATCGCCCAGTTGCACGACACGCACCGTATCGAGCGCTGCGCGTTGTTCGACCAGTTCCCGTATACGCACCACATGGAGAGTGGGGTGTTGCTGGTTCGGCGGTAATCCCATCGCGGGGCAAGTCGAATCGTCGCACCGCCGCTCCTACACCCTGTAGGAGCGGGCTTGCCCCGCGATCGTCAGCAACGGCACCACCTGATCCTCATCGGTCAACGCCCCATGGTGTCCACGCCACTGGCTGGCATGCTTCTCCACCTCGCTGCGAATGATCCCGCCAGCACCGGTCGGCACCACGATCAAATCGCCAATCCGCGCCTCGGCCTGGCTCAACAGCACATCGCCAAACAACCCGGCGGCAATGGCCTGGGCCTTGGACAGCACCCGGTAGTCGTCACCCAAATGATTCTGCCAGCGCTCATGCACGCGATCCTGCTGCGTCGGCACATACAGATAGCGCGCGCGGATATCGCCAGCGATGGCGCGCACCCCCTCCTGCAACACCGGATCGAGATCGAAGTCGCGCACCCGGGCGCTGTCCAGCGCCAGCATGCCGTGATCGGCGATCACCATCAGTTGCACCTGCTCCGGTAGGCGGCAGGCAATGCTCTGGGCCAGTTGGTCGGCGATCTGCAGTTGCTTGATCCAGCCGTCCGAGCCCGGCCCGAACAGATGCCCGGCGAAATCCAGGTCGCCGAAATAGGCAAAACAGAAGGCCGGCCCCGAGCCCGTCAGCGCTGCGTTGATCAATTCGGGATAGGCGTCGTAGGCCGGCGCCGGAAGTATCCGTCCGGCCTTGTAGATCGCCTGGCTGAACGCGGAGCCGGCGTAGCGGCCGAGCATCACCGTGCTAATGGCGATGCCCTGTTTGCTGGCCACACTCCAGGCATCGGGAGGCACGATGAACGCGCCCGGCGCCGGTGCCGCGACCGGTTCTGCATCGGTCGCAAGCGCTGCCGTGGTCCAGGACAGCGGCGACAGTTCGCTGTGTGCATCCAGGGCAAAACTGCACCCGACAATACCATGGGCGCCACTGCCCAGGCCCGAGGCCACGGAGGCCAGGCTGGTGGCGGTGGTCGCCGGGAAGCCCACACGAAAATGTGAGTCCGGCTGCATCAACGAAGCCAGAAACGGCGCGTGCCGGGCATGGGCCTGCAACAGGTTCCAGCCCAGGCCATCGATCAGCAGCAGGCAGGTGGCCTGCGAGCGGTCGAGGTGGAAACTGTTGCGAAAACCCTGGCCACCGAGGGCAGCGAGGATCGACTGAGTGAGGCTGGCCAGGCCTGGCCAGGTTTCCCCCATCAACTGCGAATCGTTGAACGGCAATGCCATGTCTTGCTCCGTGATCAGGTGCCGAGCAACAGGTTTAGCACAGGGTGTGCGATCAGCGCACAGAAAAGCAGCACGAGCCCCCTGCGCCGATTGACCAAATTAACCAAACGGTACATTTTCATCTAAGGCTTCCTTTCAAGAACAACACTGGAGTTATCCGATGAACCCGGCCCCCTCCCCCGGCATCCTCGCCGGCCTGATCGGCGCAGGCATCCAGGCCTCCCGCACCCCGGCACTGCATGAACACGAAGGCCGTGCCCAGGGCCTGAACTACCTGTACCGGTTGATCGACCTGGACCAGCTCAAGCTCGACAGCAGCGCCCTGGAACAACTGCTCACCGCTGCCGAGACCATGGGCTACACCGGCCTGAACATCACTTTCCCGTGCAAGCAGGCGATCCTGCCGCTACTCGACGAGCTCTCGGACGAAGCCCGGGGCATTGGTGCGGTCAATACCGTGGTGCTCAAGGACGGCAAGCGCGTCGGCCACAACACCGACTGCCTGGGCTTTGCCGAAGGCTTTCGCCGGGGGCTGAGCGACGCGCCACGCAACCAGGTGGTGCAGATGGGCGCCGGCGGCGCCGGGGCGGCGGTGGCCCATGCGCTGCTGGCCGAAGGGGTTGGCCAACTGACCGTGTTCGATGTCGAACTGGCCCGCGCCCAGGCGCTGGTGGACAACCTCAACGCCCACTTCGAGGGCAGCCGCGCCCGCGTCGGCCATGAGCTGCAAAGCGCCCTGGCCAGCGCCGACGGCCTGGTCAACACCACGCCCATGGGCATGGCCAAACTGCCGGGGATGCCGGTGCCCAAGGCCTTGCTGCGGGCGCAGCTGTGGGTCGCGGAGATCGTCTACTTTCCGCTGGAAACCGAGTTGCTGCGTGAAGCCCGGGCACTGGGCTGCCGTACCTTGGATGGCTCGAACATGGCGGTGTTCCAGGCGGTGAAGGCGTTTGAACTGTTCAGCGGGCGCGAGGCGGATGCGGCGCGGATGCTGGCGCATTTCGGGCGCATGGGCAGCTGAAAAGCATCGCAGGGCTTATGGGAGCAACTGCCTTTGTGGGAGCTGGCGCAGCCTGCGATCGACTGCACAGCAGTCGCAATCCGGCCACCTCATTGAGTCAGATGCACTGAGGCGGTCTGGTTTTACGGCCGCTTCGCGCCCGATCGCAGCCTATCGGCAGCTCCCACAAAGTCCGAGGGCAATTTCAGGCCTGCAGATAGCGCAACACCGACTCGCAGATCATCTCCCGATGGCGGTCCTTGATCGCCTTGTCCTCGAACTCCACCTGGAAGATCTCGCCAAAGGTGTGCCGGTTCGAGACCCGATAGAAACAGAACGAACTGATCAACAGGTGCACATCCAGCGCCTCCAGGCCCTGGCGGAACACGCCCTCGTCGGCGCCACGCTTGAGCAACTCATCCAGCGCCATCAACACGGTCTTGTTCATCGAACGAATGGCCGAGGAGCGCTTCACATACTCGCCATGGTGCATGTTCTCGTTGCAGACGATGCGCACGAAATCGACATTGCGGTCATGGTGGTCGAAGGTGAATTCCACCAGCCGGCGTATGCCCTGGCGCGGCTCGAGCTCGGCCAGGTGCAGGCTGCTTTCGGTGCTGCGGATATCCCCGTAGAGCTTCTCCAGCACCTCTACATACAACTGCTCCTTGCTGTTGAAGTAGTAGTAGATCATGCGCTTGGAGGTGTGGGTGCGCTCGGCGATGGCATCGACCCGGGCACCGGCCAGGCCCTGCTGGACGAATTCGCTGATCGCCGCCTGCAGGATGTTCTCGCGGGTCTTTTCCGGGTTGTTCTTGCGGCCCTTGCGCAGCGCCGGTCCGGGCGCTGCGCCAAGTGCTGGGGTAGTCGTCATACGGGACTCTTGGCCAACGGTTAACCCGGTGATTATGAGCCCCGGGACTTGAGGAAGAAAGCCTGACTACAAACGCGCCGGCGCCGGCGACCCGCCCCGCGCCTTGGCCATGGCGGCCAGACGCACGGCCACGTTGGCCGCACCATAACCGCTGTAGCCATTGCGCCGCTGGATGATCTCGAAGAAGAAGCGCTCCTCGAACGGCTCGGTGTACACGTGGAACAGCTCGCCGCCCTGGGCATCGCGGTCGTAGAGCACGTTGTAGTAGGCCAGTTCGCTCAAGAACTCGTCGTTGAAATCGAAGCGCGCCGCCAGGTCATCGTAGTAGTTCAGCGGGATGTCCAGCAGGGCCACGCCGGACTCCTTGGCCTGCTTGACCGCGGCGAAGATGTCGGCGCAATCGAAGGCGATATGGTGCACGCCCGAGCCGCGATAGTGCGACAGCGCGTGGGCGATGGCGGTGTTGCGGTTCTCCGAGATATTCAGTGGCAGGCGGATCGAGCTGCAACGACTGCGCAGCGCCCGGCTCTTGACCAGGCCATAGGGGTCGGGCAGCACCACTTCGTCGTCGGCGGTGAAATCCAGCACGCTCTTGTAGAACAGCGCCCAGCTGTCCAGGCCGTCGGCCGGCAAGGCCAGGGCCATGTGGTCGATGCGCGTCAGCCCCAGGCTGTTGGCCGGTTGCTGCTGCAGGCTGAAGTCGGTGTCATAGATGGTCCGGCCTTCGGCGTCCTGGTCGACCAGGTAGATCAGGCTGCCGTCCGGTGCCCGCACCGCCGCCAGTTCACGCTCGTTGGGCCCGACCAGACCGCGGTAGGGTTGCCCCTGGTAGGCCACTGCCCGGGCCAGGGCCTGGGCGCTGTCCTTGACCCGGATGGCCGTGGCACACAGCGAAGGCCCATGGCTTTCGAAGAAGTTGTGGGCGAAGGAATAGGGTTCGGCATTGAGGATCAGGTTGATGTCACCCTGGCGCAGCAGGCTGACGTTCTTCGAGCGGTGTACGCCGGCACGGGCGAAGCCCAGGCGCTCCAGCCAGTTACCCAGCTTGGCGCCCAGGGCGTCGTCCACGGCGAATTCGAGAAACTCGATGCCATCGTAGGCGCTGGCTGCCGGTGGTGCGAACAGCAGTTCATCCTGCGCCAGCGGCACGCTCTGCTGGGCGAGGCGCTGGCGGGTCTTTTCCTCCAGGTACAGCAGCGAACGCAGGCCGTCAGCGGCATTGGCCCGGGGCGGCGCGGCGCGGAAGCCGTCGTTGAAGATCTCCAGCGACAGGGGCCCGTCATAGCCGCTGGCCAGGATCGGCGCAAGAAAGCCCGCCAGGTCGAATTCGCCCTGCCCCGGGAAGCAGCGGAAATGCCGGCTCCACTCCAGCACATCCATGGCCAGCAGGGGCGCGTCGGCCATCTGCACGAAGAAGATCTTGTCGCCAGGGACCTGGGCGATGCCCCGTGGGTCGCCCTTGAGCGACAAGGTGTGGAAGCTGTCGAGAATCATCCCGAGGCTGCGGTGGTCGGCGGCCTGGACGATGTCCCAGACCTGCTCCCAGGTGTTCACATGCCGGCCCCAGGCCAGGGCCTCGTAGCCGATGCGCAGGTCGCGGGCGCCGGCGCGCTCGGCCAGCAGACGCAGGTCGTCGACCAGCACCTGGCGCTCGCCGATGGCGTCGGCGGCGACGTTGCTGCACACCAGCACCAGATCGGTGCCCAGCTCCTGCATCAGGTCGAACTTGCGCTCGGCGCGGTCGAGGTTGCGGGCCAGGCGATCGCGGCGACAGCCCTCGAAGTCGCGAAACGGCTGGAACAGGGTGATTGCCAGGCCCAGGTCGGCGCAACGCTGGCGGATTTCCCGCGGGCTGCCGGCGTAGTACAGCAAGTCATTCTCGAAGATCTCGACACCCTCGAAGCCTGCGGCGGCAATGGCTTCGAGTTTTTCAGGCAGGGTACCGCTCAAGGACACGGTGGCAATCGAACGCTGCATTTTTCTGGCTCCGATGGGCAGGCAATTCCCGGATGCTGTGATTATTGGCGGCGAACAAAATTTGCTCAATTGAAAAGGTACTAACTGGTTAGTTTTGTGTTCGATTATCGCCCATAATAGCGCTCAACGAATTGACCCTTTTTTGACCACAGGCGCACCATTTCGACACCGGGCAGTGTTGCTCGAACGGCCAAAAGCCATTCGACCCCTGCCATTCACACGACAGCCGACACCCCGGCGTCCTGAGCGTTGCGTGACCCAAGGCTCGACCCATAAACATAAAAACGGGTACTCCTCCCATGATCCATTCGCACAGCACCCGCATGGCCCAGCCGCAGGCCAGCACCCCGCATGCCGGCATCGGCGACAAGATCCGTGGCGCCATGGCTGTCGGCAAGACCCGCTGGGTCATGCTGGCCCTGGTGTTCTTCGCCACCACCCTGAACTACATCGACCGCGCCGCCCTGGGCGTCATGCAGCCGATCCTGGCCAAGGAAATGAGCTGGACGGCGATGGATTACGCCAACATCAACTTCTGGTTCCAGGTCGGCTACGCCATCGGCTTCGTCCTCCAGGGCCGGTTGATCGACCGCATCGGCGTCAAGCGCGTGTTCTTCTGCGCCGTGCTGCTCTGGAGCCTGGCCACCGGCGCTCATGGCCTGGCCACCTCGGCGGTGGGCTTCATGGTCTGCCGCTTCATCCTCGGCCTGACCGAAGCAGCCAACTACCCGGCCTGCGTCAAGACCACCCGCCTGTGGTTCCCGGCCGGCGAGCGCGCGGTGGCCACCGGTATCTTCAATGCCGGCACCAACGTCGGCGCCATGTTCACCCCTATGCTGCTGCCACTGGTGCTGACGATCTGGGGCTGGCAGGCCGCGTTCCTCGGCATGGCGATGCTGGGCCTGGTGTGGGTGGTGTTCTGGGGCCTGAAGTACTTCAACCCCGAGAACCATCCGACGGTGAGCAAGGAAGAACTGGCCTACGTACAGAGTGAAGTGGAACCGGAACAGGCCCGCGTGCCGTTCTCGCGAATCCTGCGCATGCGCGGGACCTGGGCCTTCGCCCTGGCCTATTCGATCACCGCGCCGGTGTTCTGGTTCTACCTGTACTGGCTGCCACCGTTCCTCAACCAGCAATACAGCCTGGGCATCAGCGTCACCCAGATGGGCATTCCGCTGATCGTCATCTACGTCTGTGCCGACTTCGGCAGCGTCGGGGGCGGCATACTCTCGTCGTTCCTGATCGGCCGCGGCATGGCCCCGGTCAAGGCGCGCCTGTTGTCGATGCTGCTGTTCGCCTCGACCATCATCAGCGTGATCTTCGCCGCCGGCGCCAGCAGCCTGTGGGTCGCGGTACTGGCCATCTCCCTGGCGATCGCCGCGCACCAGGCCTGGACTGCCAATATCTGGAGCCTGGTGATGGACTACACGCCCAAGCACATGATGAGCACGGTGTTCGGCTTCGGCGGCATGTGCGCGGCCATTGGCGGGATGTTCATGACCCAGCTGGTCGGCTACATCCTGACCACCACCAATAACAACTACGCCTTGCTGTTCACCCTGATCCCGGCCATGTACTTCATTGCCCTGGTGTGGATGTACCTGATGGCCCCGCGCAAGGTACCTGAAGTCAAAGCCTAGGGCTTGCGCTGCAACCAGGCAGCGCCCAGCCCGCTGAGGCAGATCAGTGCAATACCGACCAGCCCGGCCATGTCCGGGCTGTGTCCGAACAGCACCAGGCCGAGTATCCCGGCAAACACGATCTGGCAGTAACTGAACGGCGCCAGCATGGCCGGCGGGGCATGGCGGAACGCCTGGGTCAGGAACAGGTGCGCGGTCATCCCGCAGGTGCCCAGCGCCACCGCCATCAGGCCGTGCACCAGCGTCGGGGTCTGCCAGAACATCGGCACGATGGCGCTCATCACCAAGGTGTTGAGCAGGCCGGTGAAAAAGTTGCTGGTGGTCGGGCTGTCGGTGCCACTGAGCTTGCGGGTCAGCAACTGGTAGAAGCAGAAGCACAGCGCCGAACCGAAGGGCAGCAACACCGCCGGTTTGAACAGCGCACCGCCGGGATGGATGATCACCGTCACCCCGACGAAACTCACCAGCACCGCCACCCACTGGCCACGGGTCACCTTCTCGCCCAATAGCGGCAGCGACAGCGCCGTCACCAGCAAGGGCGCGAGGAAGTTGACCGCCGTGGCTTCGGCCAATGGAATGTACTGCAAGGCCGTGGTGAACAGCAGGCTGGTGCCCAGCAGGCACAACGCACGCAACGCCTGCAGGCCGGGCCGGCGGGTACGCAGCACGCGCAAGCCCGACTGCGGCAGGAAGATCGCCATCATCAGCAGGGTATGCACCAGGTAACGGGCCCAGACCACCCAGAGAATCGGATAGAACCCGGCCAGGTACTTGGACAGGGCATCGTGGCTGGCGAATAGGAAGGTCGCCAGCACCACCAGCAGAATGCCCCGCAGTGGCTGGCTGGATTGGGTAAGCGCTGTGGGACGGGGCATGCAATCGGCTCGCGAGTTAGTGCTGCAGGAGCAGCTGACGGGTCTTATCAAGGGCCATCCGGGCCCGCTGCAGGGCGCTGACGCCCTGTTCATACAGGTGTCGCGTGGGGATTTCCAGGCTCAAGGGGATCGACGCCGGCAGGCTGCTCAGCAATCCTGCCAGGTCGCAATCGCCGTCACCGGGAAAACGCCGCTCGTTACGGGCCTGACGCAAGATCTCGGCCATGTCGTCGGGCCGCGGCCCGGCCACATCGCACAACTGAGCATACCGCAGGCGCGAAGGCGCGACCTGGCGCAGTTCCTCCAGCGACGAGGCCGAACGGTCGAAGTGGAAGGCATCGACCAGCACGCAGCCGTTGTCGCGCCCGGCGGCCTCGACGATGCGCAGGGCCTGGGTGAGGTTCCTGGCGTCGGTCCAGGGCATGAATTCCAGGTGCGGATGCAGGCCGTACTGCCCGGCCAGGTCGCACAGGGCGGTGAAGTTCTCGGTCAGGCGCTGCTCGTCGGGGTCATTGCCGGCCACCAGCAATTCACTTGCGCCGAATTCGGCGCCCACGGCCAGCAGCGCCTCGAAGTCGGCGACACGGGTTTCGGCCTTCAGGCGCAGGATCTCCACATCCAGCACCCGGATCCCGGTGTCGCGCAGGCGCGCGGCGGTACGCCGGCGCAGGTCGGCATCGCTCACCAGAGGGAAGTGATGCTCCTCGGGCGTGGCCGGCTCCAGGCGCAGGCCGACATGGCTGTAGCCGGCGCGGGCGGCGACTTCGACCATCTCTTCGGGAGAGAGCTCGAGGACGGTCAGGGCGGCCAGGGACAAGACGGGTTGACTCATGGGGATGATCTCAGCTTGTTTTTTATTATTTAGAACCTAGTTCCAATTTCAACGCAAGCTAAAAAATACCCCTCCCTGTAGGAGCGGGCTTGCCCCGCGATTGCGCTGTGTCAGTCACATCGAATCGCGGGGCAAGCCCGCTCCTACAGATTCAATCAGGAGAACAGTTCAGAAGCCGGGCTCGCCGCCGACAGCTCCGCCGCTGCCGCCAGCAGCACCGGCGCCAGCTCGTGCATGCGCGCCTCGCTCATCCGCGCACTGGGTCCGGCCACGCTGAGCACGCCGACCGCATGCCCGTCCAGCGGATGACGAACCACCGCCGCCAGTGCCGAAGTACCCACCGCCGAGCTTTCCACCACCCAGGCATAGCCGTGCTCGCGGGCCAGACGCAGGCGTTCGAGCAGTTCGGCATTGGAGGCCGGGGCGTTGGGGCCGAAGTCTTCGCGCCGGGCGATACCCTGGCGCTCCACCAGCACCAGGGCCTGGGCATCGCTCAGGCTCGACAGCCAGGCATGCCCGGAGGCGGTGTAGAACAGCGGCGCATCGCGGCCCATGTCGGGGTCGTAGCGCAGCCCCGAGCGGGCGCCCTGGGCCTTGGCGATCCAGGTCTGGCGATCGCCTTCGATCACCCCCAGGCGCACCAGCTCGCCGGTCTGCTGGGCCAACTGGTCGAGGATCGGCTGGACAATGTCGGCACCACTGCTGGCCAGGTAGCGAAAACCCATGGCCACCAGCCGGGTGCTCAAGTGGTAGCGGCTGCTTTCCGGGTTTTGCCGCACGTAGCCCAGGCGCATCAGCTCGGCGAGCATGCGATGGGTCGCGCTCTTGGGAATCTGCAGCTCTTCGGCCAGGGTCTGCAGGGCAACGCCCCGGGGCTCGCTGGTAAGGCGTTCAACGAGGTTGAACGCACGTTCTATCTGACTGCCGGCCATGGTCACGGTCCCTGAAAATTTTGCCGATTCTAAAGAGCCACGGGCAAAGCGCAAATCACTGTCCGATCTTCGCCCACTTTGTCGCCTGGCCGCTTGGCCCGGATGCGCCTCGAATCATAGAATATGGAATCTGGTTCCAGAATATAACAAAACCCATCGTTCGAGGAGACTGCGCCCATGGCTGCCGATACCCCTACGCCCTCCCCCCTGGACTGCGATGTCCTGGTCATCGGTTCCGGCGCTGCCGGCCTGTCCGCGGCAGTGACCGCCGCCTGGCACGGGCAAAAGGTCATCGTCGTGGAAAAGGATGCGCTGTTCGGCGGCGCCACGGCCTGGTCCGGCGGCTGGATGTGGGTGCCCTGCAATCCCCTGGCGCAACGGGCCGGGATCATCGAAGAACGCTCGGCGCCACGCACCTACCTGGAGCATGAACTGGGCGAGCGCTTCGACGCGCCGATGATCGATGCCTTTCTGCAGGCGGCGCCGCGCATGGTGTCGTTCTTCGAACGGCACACCGCGCTGCAGTTCGCCGATGGCAATGGCATTGCCGACATCCATGGCGACACCCCGGGTGCCGGCACCGGTGGACGCTCGGTGATCGCCGCGCCCTACGACGGTCGCCAAGCCGGCAAGCTGCTCAAGCGCCTGCGCAAGACCCTGCGCGAAACCTCGTTCATGGGCATGCCGATCATGGCCGGCAGCGACCTCACCGCCTTCCTCACCCTGACCCGCTCCTGGCGCTCGCTGCTGCATGTGGGCAAGCGCTTCAGCCGCCACCTGCTGGACCTGGCCATTCATGGCCGGGCCATGCAACTGGTCAATGGCGTGGCTCTGGTGGCGCGCCTGGCCAAATCGGCCGAGGATCTGGGCGTGCTGTTGTGGGAATCGGCACCGGCCAGGTCGCTGATCGAAGAACAAGGGCGTGTGTGTGGCGCCGTCATCGACACCGCCCGCGGCCCGGTGAGCATCCGTGCGCACAAGGCCGTGGTCCTGGCGGCGGGCGGTTTTGCCAACGACATCGAACGGCGCAAGGCGCTGTTCCCGCGTACGCCCACCGGCCATGAACACCTGGCCCTGCCGCCGCTGGGGGTCAACGGTGATGGCCTGCGCCTGGGCGAGAGCGTCGGCGGCCAGGTGGCCGACGACCTGCACAGCCCGGTGGCCTGGGCGCCTGTCTCGCGGGTGCCGCACCGTGACGGCAGCGTGGGCCATTTCCCGCACATCATCGAGCGCGGCAAGCCCGGCATCATCGGCGTGCTGGCCAACGGCAAGCGCTTCGTCAATGAAGCCAACGGATACTTCGACTATGTCAGCGCCATGGTGGCCCAGGCGCCGGGCAACAAGGTCGAGTCGTGGTTGATCTGCAGCCACGCCTTCCAGCGTCGCTACGGCCTGGGCATGTCCCGTCCGTTCCCGCTGCCGCTGCAGCCGTTCGTCAAATCCGGCTACTTGAAGACCGGCGCCACTATCGAAGCCCTGGCCCAGGCCTGCGGCATCGACCCGCAAGGGTTGAGCGCAACGCTCAGCGAATACAACCGGCACGCCCGCAACGGCGAAGACCCGCTGTTCGGACGCGGCTCAACGCCGTACAACCGCAAACAGGGCGACGCCCTGCACGGGCCCAACCCCTGTGTGGCACCGATCGAGCAGGGACCGTTCTATGCAGTGAAAGTCGAGCCGGGGTGCTTTGGCACCTTCGCCGGGCTGCGCACCAACGAGCATGCGCAGGTGCTCGACAGCCAGCGCCAGCCCATTGCCGGGCTGTATGCGGCAGGCACCGACATGGCCAGCATCATGGGCGGGTATTACCCGGCGGGTGGGATCAATCTGGGGCCGGCGGCGACCTTTGGCTACATCGCCGGGCGGCATATTGCCGGGGTGACGGATTACGAATGATCGCGGGGCAAGCCCGCTCCCACAGACCTGTAGGAGCGGGCTTGCCCCGCGATGGCCACACTACGATCAGAAGTCGAAGAACACTGTCTCGCCTTCACCCTGGATACGGATGTCAAAGCGATAGGCCAGCTTGCCGTCCACCTCGCACCGGGTCGCCACCAGGGTCTCGCGCCGCTGCGGCTGCTCGATCAGGTTGAGCACCGGGCACTGGGCATTTGCCTGGGCCTCGTCATCGAAATACAGGCGGGTCTGCAGGTGGATATTGATGCCACGGGCAAACAGGCTGACATTGATGTGCGGCGCCATCGGCACACCCGCGGCGTTGCGCACCACACCCGGCTTGACCGTGTGCAGGGTCCACTCACCGCTGTCGAAGGTGGTGGCCGTGCGGCCGAAGCTGTTGAACGGCCGCTCCAGGTCGAAGTCGCTCTGGTACTGGCCCTCGTGGTCGGCCTGCCAGAACTCCAGGAACGAATCGCGCACCAGGTGGCCGTTGCCGTCATAGACGTTGCCGAACACCAGGATGTGCTCGCCCGGCGCATCTTGGCGGGCCAGGCGGTTCCAGATTTCCTGGTCGCGGGTCGGGTTGCCGGCGGCCTCCAGGGCCAGGCCGATATGCACGTAGGGGCCGGCGGTCTGCGAAGGGGTTTCCGGCAGCAGTTGAATAGGCATGGTCACCTCCTCAGCGGTTTTCGAAGTGGGTCTTGCGCTGGCCGCGCAGCACGATGTCGAAGCGATAGGCCAGGCAGTCCATGGGGTTGGCGTTGCTCATGTCCAGGCGGGCGATCAGGCTCTGGATCGCCTCGGGGTTGGCAATCGACTTGACGATCGGGCACATCGGAATCAGCGGGTCGCCTTCGAAATACAGCTGGGTGATCAGGCGCGTGGCAATCGACGGACCGCTGATCGACACATGGATATGCGCCGGACGCCAGTCGTTCGGGCCATTGCGCCATGGGTATGGGCCCGGCTTGATGGTGCGGAAGCTGTAGAAGCCTTCGCTGTCGGTCAGGGCCCGGCCCACGCCGCCGAAGTTGGGGTCCAGCGGTGCCAGGTAGCGGTCGTTCTTGTGCCGGTAGCGACCACCGGCATTGGCCTGCCAGATTTCCACCAGGGTGTGCGGGATCGGCTTGCCGTACTGGTCGCAGACGCGGCCGGCAACGATGATCCGCTCACCGATGGGCAGCCCGCCGTTGTTGAAGTTGAGCAGCAGGTCGTGGTCGTTGGCGCCGAACTTCAAATGGGAAAAATCCGGGCCGGTGCTTTCGCTGATCGACTGCGGAATGCTCACCAGCGCCTGGCGCGGGGAACGGGCGATGGAGGTTTTGTAATCCGGGGTAAAGGCCTTGGGGTGCCAGTTGCGATCACGGATAGCGAAGCGACTGGTGTCTTGTGCAGACATGCCGTTCTCCTGTCTTGGAATTATGGGTGAACCTGGTCGTGGCAGGTGTGCTTGCAGTTTCGGGTATGCAGGCCCCGGTGAATATTGAAAAGAAACCACCAATACATAACCAAACGGTTATCCAGGCTTCAGTAATCTGACAGAGCGTCCCTGGCTGAACTAATCTTTTAGCTCACGTTTCCAGGCTTGGGAGAGCGCTCATGCAATGGCGAAAAGGCAGGCGTAGCGACAATGTGGTCGATGCCCGTGGCGAGGGCGGTGGCGGCATGCGCTTCGGCGGCGGCAAGGGCCTGAGCATCGGTGCGATCCTGTTGATCGTCGGCATCGGCTGGATCACCGGCCAGGACCCGTTGCAGATCCTCGGCCAGCTGGCCGGGCAGATGGGCCAGCAAAGCGCGCCGGTCAGCACCGGCACCGGCACCGGCAAGGCGCCACCGGTCAACGATGAACAGGCCGAATTCGTCGCCTCGATCCTGGGCGACACCGAGGACACCTGGCGGGCGATCTTCGCCCAGGGCGGGCGCCAGTACAAAGATCCGACCCTGACCCTGTTCAGCGGCCAGATCAATTCGGCTTGCGGCTTTGCCTCCTCGGCGGTGGGCCCCTTCTATTGCCCGGCCGACCAGAAGGTCTACCTGGACATGACCTTCTTCCGCGAAATGGAGCAACGTTTCGCCGCCGCCGGCGACTTCGCCCAGGCCTATGTCATCGCCCACGAAGTCGGCCACCACGTACAGACCCTGCTCGGCGTCTCGGCCAAGGTCCAGGCCGCACGCCAGCGCGGCGAACGCATGGAGGGCGACAACGGCCTGCTGGTGCGCCAGGAATTGCAGGCCGACTGCCTGGCCGGGGTCTGGGCCTACCAGGCGCAACAACGCCTGAACTGGCTGGAACCGGGCGACATCGAAGAAGCCCTGAACGCCGCCAACGCCATCGGCGATGACCGATTGCAACAGCAAGGCCAGGGCCGGGTAGTGCCCGACTCCTTCACCCACGGCACCTCGCAGCAGCGTGTGCGCTGGTTCAAGACCGGCTTTGCCAAGGGCGACATCAACCAGTGCGACACATTCACCGCCCGCGCCTTGTAATCCCTCCTGCCCGCCCACGGCAGCCCTGGTGGCCTGCCGTGGAAAAACCCGGTTACGACCGCTGATCATTTTTTGCTGAAAAAGCGTTTCAGCTACGGGCCGGGCCGCCGATAACCCGTGCTCACGTACATCGGCTGGCCATCAAGAACAACAATCTTCCAGCGATATGGATAACGACGCACTACGTTCCTGGAGGATTGCATGAACAGCTGGTTTGCCAACATCAGCGTCAACCTGAAACTCGGCCTGGGCTTCGGCCTGGTGCTGCTGCTCACCGGCCTGCTGGCCCTCACCGGCTGGAACAGCATGAGTGGCCTGATCGATCGCAGTAACTGGATGAGCGACATCACCCAGCTCAACAGTGACCTGACCAACCTGCGCATTACCCGCCTGCAGTACATGCTGACCAACGGCGACGATGCCACCGCCGGCACCGTGCAGGTCAAGCTCAACGCCTTCAGCGAACAGCAGCAGAAGCTGCTCAAGAGCTTCAAGAGCCCGGAAAACGTCAAGTTGCTCCAGGAACTGGGCCAGGTCATCGACGCCTACCAGGTGTCGATCAACAAGATGCGCAGCGGCTACAAGGCCAGCCTCGCCGCCCGCGACGGGATGAACCTGGCCGCCGCGCGCGCCATCGAACTGATCGAGGCGATCAACCGCGACATCCTCGCCCTGCCCGAAGGCAGCGCCAGCCGCCTGGAGCAGTTCCGCAGCGTCACCCAGGCCAAGGAGCAACTGTTGCTGGTGCGCCTGGCGGTGCGCAGCTACATCGCCGATATCAGCAGCGAATCCGAACAACTGGCGCTGCGCCAGCTCGATGCCGCCCTGGCCGAAATCGCCAGCCTCAATCGCCAGATGCCGGGCGAAGCGGCGCGCATCCAGCAGTTCGAAAGCGCCGTGCTGGCC
This sequence comes from Pseudomonas sp. BGr12, assembly GCF_030272895.1. GTDB lineage: Bacteria > Pseudomonadota > Gammaproteobacteria > Pseudomonadales > Pseudomonadaceae > Pseudomonas. Next base: position 22,329 of record NZ_JALRNF010000036.1, read on the forward strand.
TACCGCGATGCCGTGCGCCAGTTCCGCGATGCCACCGCCGACATCGCCGTCGCCCGCCAAGAGATGACCGTACAGGGAGCCAGCATCGTCAAGATCAGTGACACGCTGTACACCATCCAGCTCGAACGTCGCGACAGCGAAAGTGTCCAGGCCCGTACCCTGCAACTGACCGCCACCCTGCTGGCGCTGCTGGTCGGCGTGCTGGCCGCGGTGATCATCACCCGGCAGATCACCCGTCCGCTGCGCGAGACCCTGGCGGTGGTGGAGAAGATCGCCGCCGGCGACCTGACCCACGACCTGCGCGTCACCCGCCGCGATGAACTGGGCGTGCTGCAGCAAGGCATCCAGCGCATGGGCTCGACCCTGCGCGACCTGATCAGCGGCATCCGCGATGGCGTCACCCAGATCGCCAGCGCCGCCGAGGAACTGTCGGCGGTGACCGAGGAAACCAGCGCCGGGGTCAACAGCCAGAAAGTCGAGACCGACCAGGTCGCCACCGCCATGCACGAAATGGCCGCCACCGTGCAGGAAGTCGCGCGCAATGCCGAGCACGCCTCTGCGGCCGCCACCGATGCCGACACCCAGGCCCGTGCCGGTGATCAGGTAGTAGCCGAGGCGATCAGCCAGATCGAACGCCTGGCCGAAGAAGTGCACCGCTCCACCGAGGCCATGGGCGAGCTACAGAAGGAAAGCCAGAAGATCGGCAGTGTCATGGACGTGATCAAGTCGGTCGCCGAGCAGACCAACCTGCTGGCCCTGAATGCCGCGATCGAAGCGGCCCGTGCCGGTGAGGCCGGACGTGGTTTTGCCGTGGTCGCCGACGAGGTGCGCGGCCTGGCCCAGCGCACCCAGAAGTCCACCGAAGAGATCGAGGAACTGGTAGCCGGCCTGCAGAGCGGTACCCAGCAAGTGGCCAATGTGATGCTTGGCAGCCGCAACCTGACCGACAGCAGCGTCGAGCTGACCCGCAAGGCCGGTGCCTCGCTGGAGAGCATCACCCGCACGGTGTCGAATATCCAGTCGATGAACCAACAGATCGCCGCGGCGGCCGAACAGCAGAGCGCGGTGGCCGAGCAGATCAGCCGCAGCATCATCAATGTGCGCGATGTGTCGGAACAGACGGCGGCGGCCAGCGACGAGACGGCGGCCTCCAGTGTGGAACTGGCGCGGTTGGGCAACCAGTTGCAGACTATGGTCAGCCACTTCCGCGTTTAAACGCATCGCGGGGCAAGCCCGCTCCCACTGGTCCATGGTGCAATCCGGCCCCGTGGGAGCGGGCTTGCCCCGCGATCAGGTTGAAACCTTACTTGACGACCTGCCCCACCCCGCGCCCACGCGGATCGGAAGCCGTTTCCAGCGCCGCGCCATTGACCCGGATCGCCTGGATGTCACCCATCTCCCAGCCCTGGTCCTCCAGGGTGTAACCCATCTTCTTCAGCTCATCCGCGACCTTGCCGGTCAGCGGCGCATAGGCGTCGAAGTAGATGGTGTCCTTGGGCAGCAACTGGTGATGCACACGCTGCGCGGCCACGGCTTTTTCCAGCGGCAGGTTGTAGTCGTACAGGTTGTTCAGCACCTGGAAGATCGAGGTGAAGATCCGCGAACCACCCGGCGTACCCAGCACCAGGGTGACCTGGCCGTCACGGGTGACCAGGGTCGGGGCCATGGACGACAGCATGCGCTTGCCCGGCTCGATGGCGTTGGCATCGCCGCCCACTACACCGAAGGCGTTGGCCACGCCCGGCTTGGAACTGAAGTCGTCCATCTCGTCGTTGAGCAAAAAGCCCGCGCCCTTGACCACCACGCCGCTGCCGTAGTCCCAGTTCAGGGTGTAGGTGTTGCTGACCGCGTTACCCTGCTTGTCGACGATGGAGAAGTGGGTGGTCTGGTGCGGCTCCAGGCCCGGGCGCACCTTCTCGGTTGCGGAGATGGCGGTCGGGTTGACCTCCTGGGCGCGCTTGGCGATGTAGTCCTTGGCGATCAGCTTGTCCACCGGCACCTTGGAAAACGCCGGGTCGCCGAGGTAGTCGGCACGGTCGGCGAACACCCGCTTCTCGATTTCCGCCAGCAGGTGGATGTAGCGCGCCGAGTTCAGCTCGACGCCCTTGAAGTCGGCCGCGCGGTTTTCCTTGATGCCCAGCAACTGGGCCAGGGCCACGCCGCCGGAGCTTGGCAGCGGAGCGGTGTAGACCATATTGCCGCGCCACTCGATGCCCATCGGCTCGCGCCACACCGCCTTGTAGTCCTTGAGGTCGTCCTTGCTGATCAGGCCCTTGTCGGCCTGCATCTGGGCCACCAGCAGGTCGGCGGTCTTGCCCTGGTAGAACTCGCTCACGCCCTTGTCGGCGATGCGCTCCAGGGTCTGCGCCAGCTCCGGCTGCTTGAAGGTCTCGCCGACTTTCATGCTGCCGAAATAGTCGTTGAAGTTGGTGCTGTCCTTGAACAGGCCCAGGGCGTCTTCGCGGTACTGGTACTGTTTGGCGGCGATCTTGAAGCCGTTTTTCGCGTAGCCCACCGCCGGGGTGATCAGCTCGGCCCAGGGCAGCTTGCCGAATTTCTGATGCGCCTCCCACAAGCCCATCACCGTCCCCGGCACGCCGGCGGCGCGGGCGCCGACCAGGCTCAGGTTCTCGATGATCTCGCCCTTCTCGTCCAGGTACATGTTGCGACTGGCGGCCTTGGGCGCGATTTCGCGGTAGTCGAGGAAGTAGGGTTTGCCGTCCATGTACAGGGTCATGAAGCCGCCGCCGCCGATGTTGCCGGCTTCGGGGTAGGTCACCGCCAGGGTGAAGGCCGTGGCGACGGCGGCATCCACCGCGTTACCGCCCTTCTTGAGGATTTCGGCGGCCACCTGTGCACCATATTGATCGGGTGCGGCGACCGCGCCACCGTCCAGGGTTACGGCGTAGGCCGATGAACTGGCGGCTATCGCGGCACTCAGGGCCAGGGTTCGGAACATCACAACGCGCATGAGAGCTTCCTTGGTGTTGTTTTCGTTGAACAGCCATTAAGGCTTAAGTCCGACTAGTTATCAAACACCGTAGGAAAAATCGCCGCTGACAGGCAGGTCCTGTCGCCGCCGGAGCACTCAGCAGGCGTAGGCCGCCAGCTTCTGCTGGATGAAATCAAGGAAGCACTGGATACGCAGGGCCAGTTGCGAGTTGCGGTAGTACACCGCATTGATCGGCTGGCGGTAGCCGTTGTTGTGTTCGGGCAGCACCACCTGCAGGCGTCCGGCGCGGATATCGTCATGGGTCATGAAATGCGACAGGCAGACGATGCCCTCGCCGGCCAGGGCCAGCTCGCGCAAGGTGTCGCCGCTGGACGCCGCCAGGCTCGGGCGGATCAGCAAACGGTCGCCCTCGGCATGGCGCAGTGGCCAGTGGTTGAGGGTTTCGGTCTGGGTGAAGCCGAGCAGCGAATGCCCGTGCAGGTCCTCGACCCGTTCGGGCGTGCCGTGACGCGCCAGGTACGCGGGGCTGGCCAGGATATTCAGCGGGCTGCAACCCAGGGAGCGGGCGTGCAGGCTGGAGTCGGCCAGCTCGCCGATGCGGATGGCGACATCGGTGCTCTGCTCGATCAGGTCGATGATCAGGTCGTTGGTGTTGAGTTCCAGCTGGATCTGCGGGTACAGCGCGCGAAACTCGCCCACCCAGGGCACGATGGCATGCAGCATGAAGGGTGAGGCGGCGTTGATGCGCAAGCGCCCGGAGGGCGTCTGGTGATGCAGCGACAGGTGCTCTTCCAGGTCATCCATCTGCTGCAGGATCGACTTGGCCCGCTCGAAGAAAAACCGCCCTTCCTCGGTCAGGTCCATGCGCCGGGTGGTGCGGTTGAGCAAGGTGGTGCCCAGCTTGGCTTCCAGGCGCGACAGGGTCCGGCTGATCGCCGAAGGCGTCTGCCCGCCCTGCTCGGCGGCAGCGGAAATCGAGCCACACTCGATCACCGAGACGAACACCTGCAATTCATCGGACCTGGCTTTCACGGCTGTCCCCCGGGTGAGTGATAGCCGTGATAGATAGCCGCTTGGCGCGGCCAGTGCAAGGTTTCATCAAGCCTGGACCTGGAAAACCCGGGCCAGGTGCTGCTCGTAGGCGGCCACGGCGGCCTCGACGTTCGGACGCTTCATCACATCCACCGCCAGGTAGGTCGGCAAGCCGCTCATGCCGAGGAACTGGTTGGCCTTGTGGAACGGGAAGTACACCGCATCCACACCCTTGCCTTCGAAGAAGTCGCTGGGGTCGTCAAAGGCCTGCTGCGGGGCGTTCCAGGTCAGCGAGAGCATGTACTGCTTGCCCTGGATCAGGCCGCCGCTGCCGTACTTCTGCGACGCGTCGGAACGGGTCCGGCCATCGTTGGCGTAGAGGCTGCCGTGGCCGGCGGTGAAGACTTCGTCCAGGTACTGCTTGACCGTCCAGGGCGCGCCCATCCACCAGCCGGGCATCTGGTAGATGACCACGTCGGCCCAGAGGAATTTCTCCACTTCTTCGGCGTTGTCGTAGCCGCCATCGATGAAGGTGGTCTTGAGGTCGAAACCGGCGCGGTCGAGGAACGCCAGGGCAGCTTCGTGCAGGGTCTCGTTCAGGCGGCCGTCGGAGTGGGCGAATTTTTTGCCGCCGTTGAGCAACAGGATCTTCTTCATCACTTGCCTCATCTGTCGTTCGATCCTGGGTGGCGCCTGGCGCCGAGGGACCGGGGGAATGGGAATGGCGGCAAGGTTAAGGGTTGCAAGGGGCGGGAAAAACCAGCGCCCGGGCAAAAGGCTTTTGACTAAAAGGCACGAATTGAACAGACATTATTGAAATAAAATCACCGCCATCCCCACCGGAGACCGATCCCATGAGCGAACCCTACGGCTTCATCCTCAAAGCCAAGACCCGCCCGGAACAAGCCGAGGCTTTCGAGGCACTGTTTCGCGCCTACGTCGAACCGAGCCGCGCCGAGCCCGGTTGCATCGAGTACCACATGCTGCGCGACAAGGAAGACCCGAGCCTGTTCGTGTTCTACGAAATCTGGGCCAGCAAGGCGGCGCTGGACGAGCATTCGGCCCTGCCGCACATGCAGGCGTTCTTCGAGCGGCGCATGGACTACCTGGAGCGCGACTTCGATATCCAGTTGATCGACATGCTCAGCCCGTCCTCGGCTAGCCGTTGAGCAGCAGGTGCAGGCCGAGCAGGCCCAGGCCGATGAAGAAACAGCGCTTGAACAGCACGGCGCTGATGCGCTGACGCAACCACTGGCCGGCGAACATGCCCAGCAGGGCCGGCACCAGCACCAGCAGTGAGGCGCCGAGCGCCTCGGCGCCCAGTGCGTCCTGCCCGGCCAGCCCCAGGGCCAGGGCCAGGGTCGAGACCGTGAACGACAGGCCCAGGGCCTGGACCATCTGCTCACGGCCCAGGCCCAGGCTCTGCAGGTAGGGCACTGCCGGAATCACGAACACCCCGGTCGCGGCCGTCACCACCCCGGTGACCAGGCCGCACAAGGGCCCAAGCCAAAGCTCCTGGCCTGCCGCCAACCTGAACCCCGGGCCGCACAACCCATACAGCGCATACACCAGCAGCGCCCCACCCAGGGCACGGGCGGCCCACTGCCCGCTGTCTATCCCCAGCCAGCTGCTGCCGAGCAAGGTGCCAAGAAAGGTCATCACCAGCAGCGGCCACAAGCGTCGCAGCAAGGCGAACAGATGGCCGCCAGCGGCCAGTTGCCAGAGGTTGGTCAGGGTCGAGGGCACGATCAGCAACGCCGCTGCCTGTGCCGGCGACATAGCCAGGCCAAGCAGGCCCATGGCAACGGTCGGCAGGCCGAGGCCGATCACCCCCTTCACCGCGCCCGCCAGCAAGAAGGTCAGCACTACCAGTAAAGACAGCGCCGGCCCGATATCCTGATAAAAACTGAACAAGGTCGTCATGCCCCTATGCTGCGCGCGGCAGGACGGTCTGAAAATCTGCCATATACTGAGCCAGACTCTTGCCAGGACAGAGGCTCATGCATTTTGATCTGATCGACCTGCGACTGTTCCAGCACACCCTGGCGTGCGGCAACATCACCGCCGGGGCCCAGCGCAGCCACCTGTCGCTGCCGGCTGCCAGTGCACGGATCCGCGCCATGGAAGCGTCCCTGGGCATCCCCCTGCTCGAACGCAATCGCCGCGGCGTGCAGGCCACTCCGGCCGGCCAGGCCCTGCTGCAGCATGCACGGCTGATCGGCCAGCAGGTCGAGCGCCTGCAGTTCGACCTGGCCCAGTACGCCCAGGGCCTGCAGGGCCAGGTACGCCTGTTGTGCAATACCGCCGCCTTGAGCGAATACCTGCCCGAACTGCTGGCAGGCTTTCTCGCCGACTACCCGGCCATTGACCTCGATATCCAGGAGCTACCGAGCCTGCGTATCGTCCAGGCCATCACCCAGGGCGCGGCGGACATCGGTATCCTCTCCACCGCCGTCACCAGCGAACACCTGCAGACCCTGCCCTTTCGCGACGATCCCCTGGTGCTGATCATGCCCACGGACCATCCTCTCGCCATACGCACCAAGCTGCGCTTTGCCGATACCCTTGAACATGGCTACGTCGGCCTGTCAGCCGACAGCGCCCTGGCCCTGCACCTGGAAGAACAGGCGCTGCACTCGGGAAGGCGCATGCAGGTGCGGGTGCGAGCCGAGGGCTTTGACGGGGTCATGCGCATGGTCGCCCACGGTGCCGGACTGGGCGTGGTGCCACTGGCGGCGGCCCGGCGCTGGCAGGGTCCGCCGGCCTTGCACAAAATAGCACTGCAGGAACCCTGGGCCCGACGCCAGTTACTGCTGTGCGCCCGGGACTTCGCCAGCCTGCCCGGCCACGGCCGGGCGTTGGTCGAACGACTGACAGCCTGAATGACCGAGCCTCAGACCAGGGTCAGCAGACCACCGACGACAATTAGCTGCAGTGTCAGCGCAAAGGCCAGGATCACTGGCTTGAGCCCTGCCTTGCGCAGGTCGCACAGGCGGGTGCTGAAACCGAGCGCCCCCATCGCCGCCGCCAGCAGCAGGTCATCCACGCCCACCACCCACTGGCGCAGGTTGTGCGGCAGTGGCAACCAGGAATTGATCAGCATGCAGACCACGAAGCCCAGCACGAACACCGGCACCTTCACCCGCGCCGAGGCTTCGCGGTTGTCACCACTGCGCGCCAGCCACACGCCGATGCCGACCAGCACCGGCGCCAGCAGCAACACGCGGATGAGCTTTGCGACAATGGCCGCCTCGGCCGCTTGCGGGTCCATGGCCTGGCCAGCGGCGACCACCTGGGCGACTTCATGCAGGGTGGCGCCGGTGAACACGCCGAAACTGTGGCTGTCGCCCAGCAAGGTCGGCGCCAGGCTGAACACCCAGGGATACACCAGCATGCCGAAGGTGCCGAACAGCACGATGCAGGCCACGGCAATGGCGATCTGGTCGTTGCGCGCCTTGACCACGCCAGCGCTGGCGAGGATCGCCGCAGCGCCGCAGATGGCGTGACCGGCACCGATCAGGATCGCCGTCTGGCGTTCCAGGCGCAGCACCCGCACGCCCAGCCACACCGCCAGGGCCAGGGTGCTCAGGATCAGCAGCACATCGAGCAGGAACGCCTGCACGCCCAGCGCCTGCACCTGCTGCACGGTGAGGCGAAAGCCATACAGGGCGACGCCGATGCGCAGCAGCGGTTGCTTGCACAGCTGCACCCCGCTGGCCAGCCCGTCATGGACCCGCGCCGGGGTCAGGTTGCCCAGCACCAGGCCGAACAGCATGGCCAGCGTCAGGGCGCCAAGGCCGGTGCCGTGCAGCATCGGCGCGGCGGCCAGCCACAACGCGAAGGCGGCCAGGATGAAGCTGCCGGCAAGGCCGGGCAGCAGGTTGAAGGGTGAACGACGGCTTACCACGAGCATAAGCAGATCCCGGCCCGGACGGACCAACAGAAAATTCGGGGACACGAAAAAAATCCGCTGCCGAAGCAGCGGTAAAGGGGTGCAGCATCGATAAACGCGGGCTTACTTGCCGTAGCGACGCAGTGCGGCCGGGCTGTAGTAGTCCTTGGTGGTGGTCTCGTTGAAGACCATCTTCTGCTGGTACTCGTTGGTCATGAAGTTGGTGGTGTAGCGACCGGAGATCAGGTCATAGGTGGCGTCCATGGCCGGGAACGGCACGTCCACATCCGGCAACTGCATCGGGTAGTTCTCGTACATGCGCCACAACTCGCCACGGCTGTCGTACATTTCCGAGCTCGCCACCTGCCAGTTGTCCTCGTCGATGTAGAAGCGACGCTTGCCGTAGATGTGGCGGGTGCCCGGCTTGAGGGTGGCTTCGACCACCCACACGCGGTGCTTCTCGTAACGCACGTACTGGGCATCGAGGTAGTTGGGCTTGAGGATGTCGGCGTACTTGAGCGACTTGCTCGCCAGCTTGTAGCTGTTGTACGGGATCAGCCGCTCCTGCTTGCCGATCAGTTTCCAGTCGTAGCGATCCGGCGCACCGTTGAAGCCACCGACGCCGTCGCTGGTCAGCTGGCCATAGCTGTAGCGGGCGCTGGAGTCGTAGGCGACGGTCGGTGCCCGACGGACCCGGCGCTGGCCGGGGATGTACTGCCAGGCATCTCGCGCCGACAGCACCTGGTTGATCGGGTCGTGGACCATGGTGATTTCACCCGCCACCCGCGACGGGCTCAGGGCGCGGATCAGGCTGTAATAGAGCACGTTCTCATCCGCCTGCAGATCGCTGAAGGCGGCGCGCCAGTGCACCGACTGGGCATAGGTGATCAGGCTCGCGGAGCCGTTGGCTTCCACGGTTGCCGAGGCCATTTCGCGCTGCAGCGACGCCCCGACATAACGGGCCATGTGGTTCCACATCACTTCCAGCGGCTCGGTCGGCATCGGGAACGGCACACCGGCGTTGTAGCCCTTCAGGCCATAGCCGCCGTCGGCCAGGGTCACGCCGCCGGCGTTGGCGCGGGTGGCCTTGTTCACCTCATCCGGCATGCGCGCGGTGCGGTGGCTCGGGTAGACGTTCAGGGTGTAGGTGGGGAAGCGCTTGAGCATCGCCGCCTGGCCCGGGGTCAGCAGGTCCTTGTACTGCTCGGCGTTGGCGGCGCTGATTACCATCAGCGGTTTCTCGGCGGCGAACGGGTCGCTGTAGTTGCCGTTGGCACTGGCGGCCAGGCTGCCGGGCTTGAGGCCGCCGTCCCAGGCCGGGATGCTGCCGTCGGCGTTGGCCGCGCGCTCACCGCCCATGGGGTTGAGCGCGCCGTCGAGCTTGCCGGCGTCGCCGCCCTTGGCGAAGGCCGGCGCCTGCAGGCCGGCGGCCACCAGTGCGAACAACAGGGGGAGGGTCTTGAGGGTCGTTTTCATCAGAAGCTCACCTTTAGGTTGACCGACGCGAAGTCACGGTCGTCGAGGGTGGTGAAGTCGTTCGAGCCGAAGAAATCGTTGTAGGCAAACTCCAACGAGTAATCGTTGCGGTATTCGAACAGCACAGAGAGGCCCACAGCTTTCTGACCTTCCTGGAAGTTGGGGCCATAGCCATCCACGTCATGGCGGAAGTTGATGCTCGGGGTGACCACGGTCGAAGGCAGCAGGCCCTCGTAGCTCAGCGCGCCACGCAGGCGGTAGCCCCACGACCAGTCGGTGAAGAAGCCGCGGTTGTCGTTGCAGTTGTCCTGGTTGAGTTCCAGGATCCGGCCGGCATCGAGGTTGGCGGTGCCCGGGGCGGTGCAGAAGGTCGCAGGCTTGCTCGGGTCGAATGCCGCCGTGCTCAGCTCGCTGCGGCCATAGGCGCCGCTGCGGCCGAAGCGCTGGTCGCCAAGGTCGGCGATGTGGTTCACCGCGCCCTCCGCCGCCCAGGCGAAGCGCTGCGCGCCGAGCACGTTGGGGATGGTGTCGGTGGCGCCCAGGGAGAACTGGTACACCGGCATGCGCTGGTAGCCTTCGATCGGCGCCCCGGCGGCCGGGGCCACGCCCGGAGCGGTGAAGGGAGTGTTGGGGCTGCGCAGCAGGAACTGCACGGTGTCATTGCCGTTGAAGCCCAGCGGCTGGTTCGGCCGGTAGCTCAGCTCGCCGAACACCGCCGTGCCGCCGACCACGCCGCTGAGGCTGATGCCGTACAGGCGGATGTCTTCGGGGTAGACCGAGTTGTAGGACGCGGTGTTGAAGTTGGCCAGGCCTGCCTGGGTGGTGGCCGTGCCGTTGAACGAGGCAAAGCGGCTGTGGTAGTTGGCGTAATAGATACCCAGCTCGGCATCGTCGAGGTCTTCGAGCACCTTGCGCACGGCCAGGCCGTACTGCCCGGTGTCGCTGGCCCAGTCGGTCTGCCCGCGCGGGATGTAGGTACCGCTGCGCAGGGCGTTGGCCGTGGTGCGGTCGCCACTGACACCGGCGATGATCGGGCCGCAGCCTTCCGGGGCGAAGTCGGCGGCCTGGAAGAAGGTGCCGCAACCATCGAGCACCGAGGCGCGGAAGTTGAACTGGTAGAAGCCCTCAAGGCTCAGGGTGTCGCTCAGGCCGAAGTTGAACGAAAGCATCTCCACCGGCAGCTGGCCTTCCTTGAGCTCGACCCCGGGACGGTTGAACGCCGAGACGTCGAGGGGGTTGATGGCGTTGATGCCGTTCTGGAAGAACAGCGCCTCACCCCAGGTCAACACCTGCTTGCCGACCTTGACGTTGAGCGGTTTGCCCGCCAGTTGAAAATCCTTCCACAGGTAGGCATCGAGGGTCTCGAAGCCCTGGAACTTGGCCATGTCCGGCCAGCCGGAGTCGTCGAACTTCTTGAAGTCGCCGTCGCGGGTTTCCAGGGCGTGGTCGTACCAGTACTTGAAGCGGATGAACGCGCCCTGGCTGCCGTCGTTGAGGTCGAACTCGGTCAGGCCCTTGAACACCTGGGAAATCGGATCGTGCTTGTTGAAGTTCAACCGCCCATCGTCGCCGTTGGTGTCGATGCCATTGCCGGGCTTGCCGATGCTGCGCGCATCCGGCGCGTACACCAGGTCCGGGTCGGCATTGCGCAGGGCCCAGTTCGAACCCAGGCTCAGGGTGGTGTTGGTGGTCAGCGACCAGTCCTCGTTGACCTCGAAAGTCACGGCGCCTGCCGAAGGGCTGACGAGCGTCCCCAGGGCGACGCCTGCAGCCAGCAGGCAAGGCGCAAATCCTCCGTGCTGGCAGGTGGAGAAGGCGGTACGGCTCAACATGCATGTCACCTTTTGTTGTTTTTAATGGTGAAGGGCTCCCCGCACCGGGGCCTTGCGGCCCCAGTGTGAGTGGGCGTTGTGTGGCAGATCAGTCAGAAGTGTGAGTGCGCTCGCGCAGCAGCCGTGCCGGGATGCCCAGCAGCAGGACAGCGGCGCCGAACACCAGCAGGCCGGCAATCACATCGAAGGCGATGAACAGGCTGCCGGTCTGGGTCTTGATCGAGCCCACCAGCACCGGCGCGATCATCGCCGCGATACCGCCGAGGCTGCTGATCAGCGCGATACCACCGGCGGCGGCCGGGCCGCTGAGGTAGGCCGGCGGGATGGTCCAGAACAGCGGCACCGCCGACAGGCAGGCACCGGCGCCCAGGCTCATGAACAGCACCGACAACTCCAGGTTGCCCTGGAACAGGCCGAGCATGACGAAACTCGCCGCCCCCACCAGCATGGTCGAGGCCAGGTGCCAGCGACGCTCCAGGTGTTTGTCCGAGCTGCGCCCGAGCAGGTACATGGCGACCAGCGCGATGCAATACGGCAGGCTGCTGATCAGGCCGATGCGGCCGATGTCGCTGAGACCGAAGCTCTGGATCAGGCTCGGCATCCAGTAGGCCACGGTGTTGGTGCCCGAGTAGATGCAGAAGAACACCAGGCCCGCCAGCAGCACTCGCGGATCGCGCAGCAATTGGCGGAACGAGGTATGGGTAGTGCCCTTGGTGCTCTGGTCGGCCTCCAGCTGCGCCTGGACGATGGCTTTCTCGCGTTCGCTGAGCCAGGTGACGTCCTTCGGCTTGTCGGCCAGCCAGAACCAGGCGAGCAGGCCCAGCAGCACCGCCGGGATGCCTTCGATCACGAACAGCGCCTGCCAGTCGCGCAGCCCGGCCCAGCCGTGGAAATGGGTCATGATCCAGCCGGCCAGCGGGCCGCTGACGATCCCGGCGAAGATACCGGCCATGATGAAGATCGAGGTGATCCGGCCACGGCGCGACGCCGGGAACCAGTAGGTCAGGTAGAGGATCACGCCCGGAAAGAACCCGGCTTCGGCCACCCCCAGCAAAAAGCGCGCGATGTACAGGCCGGTGGCGGAGCTGACCAGGCTGGTGGCGATGGTCACCAGCCCCCACAGGACCATGATGCGCATGATGGTCAGGCGTGCGCCGACCCGCTGCATGTACAGGTTGCTCGGCACCTCGAACAACAGGTAGCCGACGAAGAACGCGGCCGCGCCCAGGCCGTAGGCGGCGTCGGTCAGCGCCAGGTCTTCGGCCATGCGCAGCTTGGCGAAAGAGATATTGATGCGGTCGATCGAGTTGATCACATAGGCGAAAAACAGGAACGGCAGCAAGCGCCAGGCAATCTTGCGAAACGTCTGCTGGACCTCATGGGCAGCAGCTTCGCCCGTCAGGCACTGGCCTCGTTCAACCACGCTAGTCATGACCTCTCCTCCTGCGAAAAACGCATTGGCATCGTTGTTCTTGTTGTTATGCACACGCCCGTGGCGCGGCTGGAATCACTGCGCAGCGCAAAACGCGCGCAGTTCCTCGTCCAGCATCGGCACCCCCAGCTCGCAGGCTTCGATGCCCTGCAGGCTGACAATCTTCAGCACTTCCAGCACCTGCTCGCGGCTCGCACCCAGTTGCAGCGCGGCCTGGATATGGCGGCGCGTGCCGTGGCCATACAGATGGGTGATGGCCGCATCGCCGGCGATGCACAGGAACTCGATCCACAGCGGCGGCAGGATGCCGTCCTTCCACAGGCCGAAGCCCATGGCGAGGAATTTCTCCAGGTACGCCGGATCCCACTGGTAGAGCTTGTCCCACAGCGGGTTGAACATCCCGTTGGCCCGCACCGCATCGCACACCGGCGTCGCCCCCGCCGCCACCGGCAGGTCGGCAATACCGGCGTTGGCCATCTCCTCGGCGAGGATCGGCACGCCCAGGGCGCAGGCATGGATACCGACCACGCTCGCCAGCTTGAACACTTCCAGGATCTCGGCACGGGTCGCGCCCAGGCGCAACGCGTCACGCACGTGGCGACGCACACCCGGGGCATACAGGTGGGTGGCGGTGACGTCGATGTTCAGGCGGATCAGTGCCACCAGTTTCGGATCGAGGACGTCATTGACCTGACTGTCCTCGACCAGCTTCATGAAGGTCTCGGTCCAGGGCGCATCCCATTCGGCCATGCGGTCCAGGCTTTCATCGACCAGGCCCGCGGCACGCAGGGCGTTGTAATTCGGGGTATCGCTCATTGTTGTTATTCCCGCTGCGAAAAAGGATCAGATCACGCCGCCGCCATTGGGGCTGAGCACCTGGCCGACCAGATAGTGCTCACCGGCGAGATAGAGCACGGTGCCGGCATATTCCTCGACCGTGCCGAAGCGGCCCAGCGGCACCCCTTGCCACAGGCGGTTGCGGGCGTCCTCGCCGATGGCGTCGAGGTAGGCATTGAACGCTGGCGTGGCGACGCCGCCCGGGGCCATGGCGTTGACGAAGATGTTGGCCCCCGCCACTTCATAGGCCACCGACTTGGTGAAGGCGATCACCGCGCCCTTGGTCGCGCAGTAGTGCGGGCTGTGCGCGCTCTTGCTCGACAGGCCGGCAATCGAGGCGATGTTGATGATCTTGCCGTCGCGCTGCGGTTCCATCAGCTTCAGGGCCGCACGGGTGCAATAGAACAGGCCGTGGACGTTGACGCCCCAGTAGCGATGCCACTCCTCGTCGCTGAGGGTGCTGGTGAACCCCAGCGAGCGACGTGGCTCGGGGCTGGACATGTAACGGTACAAGGCGTTGCGGCGCTGGGTATCGACGTCGCGGTTGGGCGTTAGCGCAGCGTTGTTGACCAGCACGTGCAGGGTGCCGAAACGTGCCACGACCTGCTCGAACATCGCGTCCACTTCCGCGCTGGACGACACATCGCAGCGCACCGCCAGGCACTCGGCGCCCAGCGCCTGGACCGCCTCGCGGGTTTGCGCCAGGGACTGCTCGCTGACATCGCAGACCACCAGCTTCGCCCCGGCCCTGGCCAGGGCAATCGCGCAGGCCTGGCCCAGGCCCGGACCCACGCCGGTCACCAGGGCGACTTTATTCTCAAGACTCATTGCACACCTCTTGGCAGTTGGGAACTGCAGGCGACCTTGTGGCCGCCCGCAGCCGCTCACGTCCGGCTCAGAACTGGCCGGGGACGGTAAAGCCGCGCTGACCCGGCTTGCGGTTCGGCGCCATGCCCAGCTTGGCCAGGGTTTCGTCGGTGCTGCCGTAGGTCTCGCCGATCTTGTAGATCTGGCGGGCTTCCTTGCCGGTGGCAATCTCACGCCCCAGTTCGCGGGCCAGACGCACGGTCTGCTCGATCTGCTGGACCGAGGTCATGCGCTCGCCCTTGCGGCCCCAGAGGGTATCTTCGATGCCGACCCGCACGTGCAGGCCCATGGCGATGGCCATGGCGTTCATCGGCAGCACCGCGCGCATGGCGCTTTCCATCGACAGCACCGAGCCTGGCGGGGTGCGCTTGACGAACTCGATCATGTCGGACGGATCCAGGCCCGCCGCGCCGCCACCGATGGCCACGTAGTTGAGGACCAGGGGACCGGTGTACAGGCCCTTGCGGATCAGGCGCTCGACGGTTTCCAGCTGGTGCACGTGGCCGAGCATGAAGTGCGGCTGGATGCCGGCGGCCTGCAGGCGCTTGAGGTGCTCGATGAAGAACGACGGACGCGCGTCCGAGACCATCTCCTGGTAGGCATTGAAGTAGGCGGGTTGCTCCAGGATGGTGCCGGCGATGTCATCGGCGGTCAGCAGCTCGCAGATGTTCATCTGGCTGGTGTTGATGGCGATGGTCACCTGGTCGGGCTTGGGCGACAGGTCGGCCAGCATGTGGCGGGTGTCGTAGTCCAGCCAGGTGGCCGCCTGGCCTTCGCTTTCCGGGGCGAAGGAAATCGAGCCGCCCACCTGCAGGACCATCTCCGGCACGGCCTCGCGCAGCAGGCCGAGCATTTCGTTGAACTTGCTCAGGCGCTTGGAGCCCTTGCCGTCTTCTTCGCGCACATGAACGTGCAGCACCGTGGCGCCGGCGTTGTAGCAGTCGATCGCCTTCTGGATCTGGTCGTCCATGCTCACCGGGATGTCGTCCGAATCGGCGGGAGTCCACTGCGGACCGTAGGGCGCGACCTGGATCACCAGTTTTTCCTGGTTCTCGGGGAACAAGCTGTCATCGAGGAAATGCATTGATACTTCTCCGTCCTATTTATGGTTATTGAACGAATGAGCGCACAGCAGCTCGCATGACTGAAAAGTTACTGGCTTGTGGGAAGCGGCTTTTATCATCCTGGCACCAGCTTTTATCATTTCGGCACATTTGCGCCGGCTGCGGATATGCGTCGCCCACGGCGCAGCCGGGCTGCAGGTGCAACCCACTGAGCAGGAAGAATTTCTACAGGGTCAGCCGGTGGCGCGGGCCAGGCTCGGTGCCGGTGTGGCTCCACCTGCCTTGCGCCACTCGCGCGGCGTGCAGGCGAACCAGCGCTTGAAGGCGCGGGTGAAGTTGCCCTGGGTCTCGTAGCCCAGGCGGCTGGCGACCTCGGCGATCGGCAGGTCCGGGTCGATCAACAGGCGAGTCGCCATTTCCTTGCGGGTCTGCTCCAGCAGTCGCTCGAAACTGGTCTGTTGCTCGCTGAGGTAGCGGTAGAGGGTGAAGCGGTGCACGGCGAAGAACTCGGCCACCCGCTCGGCCGTGCAGTCGCCCTCCAGCAGCAACGCCTCGATGACCTGGCACACCCGGCTGGCGAGGTCGGGACCTTCGCGGCCCTGCATTTCGTTCAGGTGGGTACGCAGGAAATCATCGAGCTGGCGGTCATGCCCGGCACGCGGCTGGTCCAGCAGCGACTGGGAAAACAGCACCTCATGCTGCGACTGGCCGAACCACACCGGACAGCGGAAAAACCCTTCATACAGCGCCGCCGAACGCGGCTTGCGATAGGCGATGCGCACCAGCGCCGGACGCCAGGCATGACCGACGATCAGCTCCATGATGGTGACGATGGCCGCGAGATAAGCAGTCAACAGCTGGTCGCTGCCGGGCACGTTGCCGACGATGCTCAGGCGCATGCCGGCATAGCCGCGCTCCTCCACCAGGCTCAGGTGCAGGCCGCGGTACCACAGCCCGCAGTAGCGGATCAGGCACTCGGTGGCAGCCCGCACCGTGGGCGCGTTGAGCACCAGAAAACGCAAGGGCCCGGCGTTCTGCAGGTTGGCCCGCTGGCCCAGCAACAGGCCCAGGTGATCGCAGCCGGACAGCGCCGCAGCGGCCTCGAGGATCTTGCCGTGAGTGATCACCGGCAGCGGGTGCAGGTGCTGCTTGAACGACTCGGGCTGGATGCCGAACCCGGCCAGCAGCGGCCAGGGATCGACACCGTGTTCCTGCAGCACCACCGGCAACGAGACGAGCGCACCCACCGGAATGGATTTGTCCGCCACCCGCGGGCTCGCTCGCTTCATTGCCGGACCTCCCGCGCGGGCGTCAGAACTGCTCGGGGTCGAAGGCCCTGAGGGTATCGGCGCCGCTACCGATACGCTGCAAGTGGATGGACGTTTCCGGCAGTATACGCGCGAAGAAGAACTGCGCGGTGTGCAGCTTGGCGCGGTAGAAGTCGGCCTCGGCCGTTTCTTGCGCCAGCTGCTGCCGGGCGATGCCGGCCATCTTCGCCCACTGCAGGCCGAACGCAACCAGCGCGGTCAGGTGCAGGAAGTCCACCGCCCCGGCGGCCGTGGCCGTCGCATCGGCACTGCCCATGTAGTCGACCGCCACCGCCAGGTCGGCCAGGGCCAGACGCAGCGCCTGCACCTCCTTGGAGCTGTCGTCCTGGCCCTGGCAGAAGTCCTCCACCAGCGCCAGGAAGCGGCGCATCGCCCGGCCGTCATCGAGCCTGAGCTTGCGCGTGGCCAGGTCCATGGCCTGGACGCCGTTGGTGCCTTCGTACAGCGGGGTGATGCGCGCATCGCGGACGAACTGCTCCATGCCCCACTCGCGGATATAGCCGTGCCCACCAAAGCACTGCATCGCAAGACCCGTGCATTCCACGCCCTTGTCGGTGCAGTAGGCCTTGATCATCGGCGTGAGCAAACCGAGCAGGTCGTTGGCGGCTTCGCGGGTTGCGGCGTCCGGGTGCTTGTGCGCCAGGTCGACCTGCAGCCCGGCCCAGTAGGTCAGCGCCCTGCCGCCTTCGACGAAGGCACGCTGGGTCAGCAGCATGCGCTGGACATCGGGGTGCATCACGATCGGATCGGCGGCCAGTTCCGGCGCCACCGCGCCACCGGGTGCCCGCCCCTGCAAGCGCTCGCGGGCATAGCGGGCGGCATTCTGGTAGGCCACCGAGGCCAGGCTCAGGCCCTGCACGCCAACGGCCAGGCGCGCCCCGTTCATCATCACGAACATCACCCGCAAGCCTTGATGGGGCTGGCCGATCAGGTAACCGCTGGCACCGTCGTAGTTCATCACGCAGGTCGGGTTGCCGTGGATGCCCATCTTCTCTTCCAGCGAACCGCAGCGCACGGCGTTGCGCGCGCCCAGCGAGCCATCGGCGTTGACCAGGAACTTGGGCACGATGAACAGGCTGATGCCCTTCACCCCAGGCGGTGCGTCCGGCAGGCGGGCCAGCACCAGGTGGACGATGTTCTCGGCCAGGTCATGCTCGCCGGCGGAGATGAAGATCTTGGTTCCGCTGATCCGGTAGCTGCCGTCGGCCTGGGGCTCGGCGCGGGTACGCAGCAGGCCCAGGTCGGTGCCGCAATGCGGCTCGGTGAGGTTCATGGTGCCGGTCCAGCGGCCCTCGATCATCGGCGGCAGGTACAGCGCTTTCTGCGCGTCGCTGCCGCCGTTGGCGATGGCGTTCGCCGCACCATGGCTGAGGCCGGCGAACATCGAGAAGGCCAGGTTGGCACTGGTCATGATTTCCCGCACGGCGATGCCCAGCAGGTGCGACAGGCCCTGGCCGCCGTACTCGGGCGAGGCGGTCAGGCCGGTCCAGCCGCTTTGCGCATACAGCTGGTAGGCCTCGCGAAAGCCCGGGGCGGTGGTCACTTCACCCTCGACCAGCGTACAGCCCTGGTGGTCGCCCACCGCGTTCAACGGCGCCAGCACGCCACTGGCCAGCTTGCCGGCCTCTTCGAGGATGGCCGCAGTGACATCCGGGGTCGCCTCGGCGAAGCCCGGCAGCGCGGCGTAGTCTTGTACCTGGAGCAGCTCGTCGAGGACGAACTGCATGTCCCGCAACGGCGCGTTATAGCTGGCCATGGTCATCTCCTTGCAGACGTTCGATCACTACTGCCAGCCCCTGGCCGACGCCGATGCACAGGCTGACCACGGCGTACCGGCCGCCACGGCGTTCCAGCTCACGCAGCGCGGTGAGTGCCAGGCGCGCACCGGAAGCGCCCAGCGGATGGCCGAGGGCGATGGCACCGCCGTTGGGGTTGACCCGTGGGTCGTCGGCACGCAGGTCGAGCAGATGCAGGCAGCCCAGCACTTGGGCGGCGAAGGCTTCGTTGATTTCAATCAGGTCCATGTCCGCCAGGGTCAGCCCCGCGCGTGCCAGCGCCTTGGGAATCGCCAGCGCCGGGCCGATGCCCATCACTCGCGGCTCGACGCCACTGGCCGCACCGGCGAGGATCCGCGCACGCGGCCGCACGCCATGGCGCTCGCCCAGCGCACGGCTGCCGATCAGCAGGGCCGCAGCACCATCGTTGATGCCGGAGGCGTTGCCAGCGGTCACCACGCCACCTTCGAACAGCGGCTTGAGCCTGGCCAGGTCTTCAACGGTGGCCTGCGGACGCGGGTGTTCATCGGCCACCACGCTGACCGTGCCCTTGCGACCGGCGGGTGCTTGCACCGGGAGAATCTCGCCCTCGAAGAAACCCTCGGCCAGCGCCTGTGCATAACGCTGCTGCGAAGCCAGGGCGAAGGCATCGGCCTGCTCGCGGCCGATGCGGTAGTCCTCGGCGACGTTGTCGGCGGTCTGCGGCATGGTGTCTTCACCGTACTGCGCATTGACCTTCGGATTGGGGAAGCGCGCACCGATGGTGCTGTCGAACAGCTTGGCCTCACGGCTGTAGGCGCTCTCGCTCTTGCCCAGCACAAAGGGCGCGCGGCTCATGCTCTCGACGCCGCCGGCCAGGTACAGCTCGCCCTCGCCACAGCTGACGGCACGGGCCGCATCCAGCACCGCGGCCAGGCCGCTGGCGCACAAGCGGTTGACCGTCTGCCCCGGCACGCTGACCGGCAGCCCCGCCGCCAGCAGCGCGTTGCGGGCGATGTTGCGGCTGTCTTCACCGGCCTGGTTGGTGCAACCGAGGATCACGTCCTCGATCTGTTCGGCGGGGAACGGCGAGCGTTGCACCAGGGCCTGGATCAGTTGGGCCGCCAGGTCGTCCGGGCGAACCGGCGCCAGGCCACCGCCGTGGCGGCCGAACGGGGTACGCAGGCCGTCGTAGATGTAAGCGTCGAGCATGTGTTGTTCCTTGTGCGGAGTCGGTGTCAGGAGTCGCTGGCGAGCAACGACAGGCCCAGGCGGGCGCGGCGCATCAACCAGGGGCTGGGGCGATAGCGCGGGTCGCGGTAGAAGTCGTGCAGGCGGTCGAGGATCTGCAGCAGCGTGTCGGCGCCCAGCGCATCGCCCCAGGCCAGCGGCCCGAGCGGATAGCCCAGGCCCAGGCGAATGGCGCTATCGATGTCCCGGGGGCTTGCCACGCCCTGTTGCGCCATGTCGCAGGCGATGTTGACGATGTGCGCCAGCACTCGCTGCGCCACGAAGCCGCCGCTGTCGCGGATCACGCTGACCGGCGTGCCGTCGGCGGCCAGCAAGGCGTGGGCGGCATCGCTCCAGCCCGGCGAGGTGACGGTGGTGGTCATCAGCACGCGGCGGCGCGTCAGCGGCAGCAGCGTGTCCAGCGCCAGGGTGCGCAGCGGGTCGAGGCCTTCGGCGATAGCGGCGTGGGTCGCATCGGTCCCCAGTGGCAATACCAGGCACAGCGATTCGGGGCCCGGCCGCGGCGCGGTATCGACGCGCGCGCCCAGCCGTTCGAGCCGCTCGACCACCGCCTCGCGAGCCTGCGGGCGGGCATTGCTGACCCACACCGTCGGCAGGGCCACGCAAGGGCTCGGCGCCTCGACGGGCACCTGCTGCACGCCATCGACATAGCGGTAGAAGCCCTGCCCGCTCTTGCGCCCGAGCAACCCGGCCTGCAGGCGCTGGCCGGTGATCAGGGTCGGGCGATAGCGCGGCTCCTGGTAATACTGGTCGTAGATCGATTCGGTCACCGGGTGGGAGACGTCCAGCCCGGTGAGGTCGAACAGCTCGCACGGCCCCATGCGAAAGCCGGCCTGCTCGCGCAGGATGCGATCGAGGGTCAGCGGGTCGGTCACGGATTCGCTGAGCACGCGCATGGCCTCGGTGCCGTAGCCCCGGCCACCATGGTTGACGATAAAGCCCGGGGTGTCCTGGGCGCGCACGGCGGTATGGCCCATGCGCTCGCCCAGGGCCAGCAGGGTCGGCCCGACCCAGGCCTCGCTCTTGAGTCCGTCGATCACCTCGACGATCTTCATCAGCGGCACCGGGTTGAAGAAGTGGAAACCACCGACCCGGCCCGGCACCCGGCACTGGGCGGCAATGGCGGTGACCGACAGCGACGAGGTGTTGCTGGCCAGCAGGCAATCGTCGGCGACCACGGCTTCGAGGTCGGCGAGCAAGACCCGCTTGATCGCCAGGTTCTCGACGATGGCTTCCACCACCAGTTGCGCGTCGGCCAGCTCGGCCAGGGAACCGGCCGCGATCAGGTTGTCACCTGCGGCCTGGACCTGCTGTTCGCTCAGCTTGCCTTTGCCCGCGAGCTTTTCCAGGGTCGCCAGAATGCTGTCGCGGGCCGCCTGGGCGGCGCCCGGACGGTTGTCGAAAAGCTGGACACTGACGCCGGCCTGTGCGGCGATCTGGGCGATGCCGGCGCCCATGACCCCGGCCCCCACCACCGCCATGCGCCTGATTTCACGTGCGCTCATGCTCAGCTCCCTGTGTAGGCCGGTGTGCGTTTGTCGAGGAAGGCACGCATGCCCTCCTTCTGATCCGCCGAATCGAACAGCAGCTGGAAGGCCTTGCGCTCGAGCATCAGGGCGGTATCCAGCGAGGCATCCTGGCCGGCCAGCAACACTTCCTTGATCTGCATGACCGCCAGCGGTGGCATGCCGGCGATCTGCCGGGCCAGCTCCAGCGCCCGTTCCTGCACCTGCTCGTCGTCCACCACCTCGCTGGCCAGGCCCATGCGCAGCGCTTCTTCGGCGCTGACCGGCGTGCCGGTGAGCAACAGGCGCATGGCCTGGAACTTGCCGACCGCCCGGGTCAGGCGCTGGGTGCCGCCGGCGCCGGGCATGATGCCGACACGGATTTCCGGCTGGCCGAAGCTGGCGCTGCGGCCGGCGACGATCAGGTCGGCATGCATGGCCAGCTCGCAACCGCCGCCCAGGGCGAAACCATTGACCGCAGCGATCACCGGTTTCGGACACTGGGCAATGGCTGCCCACAACCGTTGGGTCTGGCGCAGGAGCATGTCGATGGCGCCGCGCTCGACCATGTCGCGAATATCGGCGCCGGCAGCGAACACCTGGTCGCCGCCGGTCAACAGGATGCAGCGCACCTCAGGGTCCGTGCCCAGACGGTGGAAATGCTCGGCCAGTTGCTCACGCACCGCCTGGTTCAGCGCATTGCGCGCCTCCGGCCGGTTCAGGTGCACCCGCGCCACGCCCGGCAAAGGGCGGTCGACCCATGTTTCGCTCATAGCTGCCTCTTATTATTGTTCCGCATAGCGAAACAGTGTTTTGCATTTAAATTCAGCCTACGCAACTTCTCCGGCGATTTGCAATCCCGAAAAATCCATAGGTGACGAATGCGGTTTTTGAGGCTGACCTTACTAGTTCCGCTGTGCGAAACTACGTTTTGATTTGTTGACTATCGCTTTTTGCCTGTGCCAGCATCCGGCCCGGCGATCGGCGACCCCGTTTCCGACGCATGAGGATCGACCATGAGCAAGCGCAATCTCTTCGACACCGAACTCGACCAGCAGGCCCTGGAGCAGGACCGCCAGTTCGTCACGGCCCTGGCCCGTGGCCTGGAGTTGCTGCGCTGCTTCCGTCCCGGCGAACGCCTGCTAGGCAACCAGGAGCTGGTGCAGCGCAGCGGCCTGCCGAAGGCCACGGTGTCGCGCCTGACCTACACCCTGGTGCGCCTGGGCTACCTGCAGTACATCGCCAGCCTGGGCAAATACGCGCTGGACACCGGCGTGCTCGCCCTGGGCTACGCCCACCTCAGCGGCCTGGATATCCGCCGCCAGGCCAGGCCACTGATGACCGAACTCGCCGAACAGACCCAGAGCTCGGTCTCGCTGGGTGCCCGCGATCGCCTGAGCATGGTCTACATCGACAACTGCCAGGGCAGCGGCCCGCTGACCCTGCGCCTGGACATCGGTTCGCGCATTCCCCTGGCGACCACCGCCATGGGCCGCGCCTACCTCGCCGCCATACCAGAGGCCGAGCGCGACCTGCTGCTCGACCAACTGCGCGCCCGCGACTCGGAGCACTGGCCGGCCCTGCGCGAACAACTGGAAAAAGCCTTCCGCCAGTATCAGGACCAGGGGTTCTGCCTGTCCTGCGGCGACTGGCAGAAAGACATCAACGCCGTCGGCGTTCCACTGATCAAACCCGACGGCTCCGGTGTCGTCGCCTTCAGCTGCGGTGGCCCGGCATTCGCCTTGCGCCAGCACATGCTGGAAGACGACCTGGGGCCGCGTCTTTCGCACATGGTGCGCAATGTCGAAGCCAGTCTGGGCCGACAATTCCAATAAGAGGTCTGCATGATCAACGATCAGGAAACACTCAACCTGTTGCTCGACAACCTGTCGCGCTTCGTCCGTGAACGCCTGGTGCCCGCCGAGGCCGAGGTCGCCGAAAACGACCGTATTCCCCAGGACATCGTCGACGAGATGCGCGCCCTGGGCCTGTTCGGCCTGTGCATCCCGCAGGAATACGACGGCCTGGGCCTGAGCATGGAAGAGGAAGTCCTGGTCGCCTTCGAGCTGGGCAAGACCTCGCCCGCCTTCCGCTCCCTGATCGGCACCAACAACGGCATCGGCTCCCAGGGCCTGATCATCGACGGCACCGAGGCGCAGAAGCAGCACTACCTGCCACGAATGGCCGCCGGTGAACTGATCGGCTCGTTCGCCCTCACCGAACCCGGCGCCGGCTCCGACGCCGCCTCCCTGCGCACCCGCGCCGTGCGCGAGGGTGACCACTACGTGCTCAACGGCACCAAGCGCTTCATCACCAACGCCCCGCAGGCCGGCATCTTCACCGTGATGGCCCGCACCAGCACCGAGATCAAGGGCGCCGGCGGCATTTCCGCGTTCATCGTCGAGGCCGGCACGCCGGGCGTGTCGCTGGGCAAGATCGACCAGAAGATGGGCCAGAAAGGCGCGCACACCTGCGATGTGATCTTCGAGAACTGCCGCATCCCGGTCGCCAACCTGATCGGCGGCGTCGAGGGCGTCGGCTTCAAGACCGCCATGAAAGTCCTCGACAAGGGCCGCCTGCACATTGCCGCGATCTGCGTCGGTGCCGCCGAGCGCATGCTCAGCGATGCCCTGAACTACGCGCTGGAGCGCCAGCAGTTCGGCCAGCCGCTGGCCGAGTTCCAGCTGATCCAGGCCATGCTCGCCGACAGCCAGGCCGACATCTACGCCGCCCGCTGCATGGTCATCGATGCCGCGCGCAAGCGCGACCTCAAGCAGGATGTGTCCATGGAGGCCTCGTGCTGCAAGATGTTCGCCTCGGAAATGTGCGGCCGCGTGGCCGATCGCGCCGTGCAGATCTTCGGCGGCGCCGGCTACGTCAGCGAATACGGCATCGAGCGGTTCTACCGCGATGTGCGCCTGTTCCGCATCTACGAAGGCACCACGCAGATCCAGCAACTGGTGATCGCCCGTAACCTGATTCGTCGCGCGGAGCAGAACTGACATGCTGACCCGTGAACACGTACTGGCCGGCCTGCCCGAGCGCCTGCACCAGATCATCGAGCGCCATCCCCACAGCCATGACGATGCGCCAGCCCTGCACGAGGGCGGGTTGACCCTCAGCTACGGCGAACTGCGCGGGGCGGTCAGCCGCCTGGCCGCGCAGTTCGAAGCCGATGGTATCCGCAGCGGCGACCGGGTCATGCTGGTGGCCGAGAACTGTGCCCTGCAGGTCGCCGCCCTCCTCGCCCTCAGCCGCCTGGACGCCTGGTCGGTGGTGGTCAATGCGCGGCTGTCGGCCGCGGAGATCGACAACATCTGCACCCACAGCGGCGCCCGCCGGGTGCTGTTCGCCAGCACCGTGTCGAAGGAGGCCGCCGCCCATGCCGAGCGCGCCGGTGCCGAACCGCGCAGCACGGAGCGGCTGGGCAGCTACCACCTCGGCCCGTTGAACACGGATTGCCAACCCGAGCCGGTCGAACACGACCCGGCGCGCCAGGTGGCGGCGATGATCTACACCACCGGCACCACCGGCGCGCCCAAGGGCGTCATGCTGACCCACCGCAATCTCTTGTACATCGCCCACTCCGCCAGCCTGCTGCGCCAGCTGTGCAATGCCGACCGGGTCTACGCGGTGCTGCCGATTTCCCATGTCTATGGCCTGTCGGCCGTGTGCCTGGCCAGCCTGTTCGCCGGCGCGGCACTGCAGCTGGAAGCACGCTTCGACCCGCAGGAACTGGCCCGCGCCCTGCGCGAAGACGGCGTGACCCTGATGCAGGGCGTGCCGGCCATGTACGCACGGCTGCTGGAACTGGCCGACGCCGGCCAGATCGAACTGCAGGCGCCACACCTGCGCTTCATGTACGCCGGCGGCTCGCCGCTGGACATGACCCTCAAGACCGCCGTCGAGCAACGCTTCGGCATCGCCCTGCACAACGGTTATGGCCTGACCGAAAGTTCGCCTACGGTCAGCCAGACGCGCATCGACGAACCACGCGGCGACACCTCTGTCGGCCGGCCGATTCCCGGGCTGGAAATTCTCCTGATGAACAACGGGCGCACCGCTGCCGTTGCCCAGGGCGAAGTTGGCGAACTCTGGGTACGCGGTCCCAACGTGATGAAAGGTTATTACCGGGCCCCGGACAAGACCGAGGAAGTGCTGACCGTGGACGGCTGGCTGAACACCGGCGACATGGCGCGCCAGGACAGCGACGGTGCGCTGTTCATCGTCGGGCGCAGCAAGGAGCTGATCATCCGTTCCGGCTTCAACGTCTACCCGCCTGAAGTCGAGGCGGCCCTGGTGGCTTTCCCCGGCGTGGTGATGACCGCCGTGGTCGGTCGTCCGGTGGAAGGTAACGAAGAGGTGGTGGCGTTCCTCCAGGTGGCGGATCGCAGCGCCTTCGATGTCGCGGCCCTGCGGGCCTTCCTCGCCGAACGCCTGTCGCCCTACAAACGCCCGAGCCACATCTGCGTGCTGGACAGCCTGCCTGCCGCGGCGACCGGCAAAGTCCTCAAGGCCGAGCTGAAGAAACTGGCCGAAGCCCTCTGACCTTATCCCGCCGCAGGAGCTTCAGGTGAAACCAGTGATCGAGATCCCGGCAGCTCGCCTGCCGGCCGAAGGCCAGCGGGTGCTACTTCGTCATGAGGACAAGTCGGTGCTGCTGTTCAATGTCGCCGGCACCCTGCATGCCATCGACGACAGTTGCCCGCACAGCGGTGCCTCGCTGCTTGCCGGCAAGCTGCAGGGCAGCCTGTTGCAGTGCCCCGCCCACGGGCTGCGCTTCGACCTCGCCAGGGGTTGCCCGCACAGCGCCACAGGACTGGAGGTGAAACGCTATGGAATCGAACGGCTAGGTGAGGTGTACGCCATAGACCTGTCCTGAACCTGGGCAATGTTGCCCCGGGCTACGTCGGGCTGATTGAGCCGGCTCGACGTACCGTTTGCGGCGCCTGGCCAATGGTGCGCAGGAAGGCGCGCCGCATCCGCTCGCGGTCAGCGAAGCCCGTCTCCCTGGCAATGACTTCGATCGGATGAGTACTGTCCTCAAGGAGCATGCGCGCCGCTTCGACCCGTAGATGCTCCACGGCCTTGGCCGGCGACTGGCCGGTTTGCGCGGTGAATGTCCGGCTGAACTGGCGCGGGCTCAGGTGAGCGATTTCGGCCAGTTCCTCCACACTCAGGACGCTCTTCAGGTTGCGACGGGCGTACTCCAGCGCCGCCTGGATTCGATCGGACTTCGGCTCCATCTCCAGCAGTACCGAAAACTGCGATTGCCCCCCCGCACGGCGGTGGTAGACCACCAGCTTGCGGGCGACGGTGCGCGCGGTATCGAGGCCGTGGTCCTTCTCGATCATCGCCAGCGCCAGGTCGATGCTGGCCGTCATGCCCGCCGATGTCCACACCGGGCCGTCGATGATGTAGATCCTGTCCAGCTCGACCTTGACCTTGGGGAATCGCTCCTGCAGCTCCTTGGCGAACAACCAGTGCGTGGTGGCCCGGCGACCGTCGAGCACCCCGCTTTGCGCCAGCACGAACGCGCCAGTGCAAGGACCTGCCACCCGTCGGGAAGACGCCATCGACTGCTGCACGAAGCGGACAAGCCCTGGCGTGACCTGCTCGATCGTGGTGCTGGCACCGAACATCACAGTATCGAACGTGCGGCTGCCGAAGGCCTGGGTTTCCACGCGAAACCCGGCGGATGAGAGTACCAGTCCTCCCGCCTCGGACAGCAAGGTGACCTCATAGGCCGGTTTGCCGAGGACCAGGTTGGCGATTTCGAACGCGGTGATCGCCGTGAACCCCATGACCTGGAAGCCGGGAAAGATGACAAAGCCAATGCTGTGCATGATGTTTTCACCATGTCCTAAAAGGTGTCTTATATGTCATTCAGGACAACCTAACAAGGTAATAGGATCGTTTCCAGACAGAGCGCACGACCCTCGTCGCGCCGTCCCACTGGAGACACTGCCATGACTACGAACAAAGGTACTGCACTGATCACCGGCGCCTCTTCCGGCATCGGGGCGATCTATGCCGACCGACTCAGCCGCCAGGGCTATGACCTGATTCTGGTCGCGCGCAACGGCGAACGCCTGCATGCCCTGGCCAAGCGCCTGACCGATGAAACAGGACGCTCCATCGAGGTGGTGGTCGCCGACCTTGGCACCAGGACCGACCTGAAGCGCGTCGAAGATATCCTGCGCAGCGATGCCAGCATCACGCTGCTGGTGAACAACGCAGGCCTGGGCGCAACCGACCCCCTGCTCGAGTCGGATATCGATGCACTACAACCGATGATCGACCTCAACGTGACCGCACTGACGCGGCTGACCTATGCCGCCGTGCCGGGTTTCGTGGCCCGCGACGCGGGCACGCTGATCAACATCGCCTCGATCGTCGCCATCGCGCCGGAGCTGCTGAACGGTGTGTATGGCGCGTCCAAGGCGTTCGTCCTCGCCCTCAGCCAGTCGCTGCGCCAGGAACTGGCGAGCAGCAACGTCAGGGTCCAGGCGGTGCTTCCCGGCGCCACGGCCACCGACTTCTGGGCCATTGCCGGAAAACCCGTCGACCAGCTGCCCGGCGCGATCGTCATGCAGGCCGACGACATGGTCGACGCGGCCCTTGCCGGGCTCGCGCAGGGTGAGTTCATCACCATCCCGGCCCTGCCGGACAGTGCTGATCTGGATGCCTACGAAGCCGCGCGGCAGCAGCTGCTGCCGAACCTGTCGCTGAGTACGCCAGCGTCCCGCTATCGGCACTGATTGATGCATGGGCGCAGCGCACAGCTGGAGCTGAACGTTGCGCCCATGCGTACACAGGGATACACAGCGGCCCGTGGCAGACACATTCGAGACAAGCCCTCCTGTGACCATGGCGTCACCGACAGCACCCCCGCTCTGCCGGCTGAAATCACTTCACAGGAGATTGCCCATGACTAGCGCCCTCACCTTCGCCCTCAACCCGATCAAGCACAGCTTCAGGCAACTCGACCGCCTTGGCGCCTGGAGCGCCGACCTTCCGCTGCGCCTGTTCCTCGCCTGGGAGTTCTTCGAATCCGGCCTGGAGAAATGGAACGGCGAAAACTGGTTCGAGCAGATCCAGGGCGCCTTTCCGTTCCCCTTCGACCAGCTCCCGGCCAGCCTGAACTGGCAGCTTTCGATGTGGATCGAGCTGATCGCCCCGGTGCTGCTGTTGCTCGGCCTGGGTACGCGCCTGGCGACCCTGGCGCTGATCGTGGTGACCCTGGTGGCCATCGCTGCCGTGCACTGGCCGGCGCACTGGTCGAGCCTGACCGAACTGGCCATGGGTTACGCCATCACCGACAAGGGCTTCGGCAACTACAAGCTGCCGCTGATCTACCTGGTGGCGGCGCTTCCCCTGCTGTTCAGGGGGGCCGGACACCTGAGCCTGGATGCACTGTTGCGCAGGAAAGCCTGACCGGGCCGTTTGTAATTACCCTTTATTAAAAAACCGCGCCCCTGCAAAGGAGCGCGGTTTTTTAATGGTCAGGTACGACTCAGGGAATGTCGAAGGTCACTTCGATATTGCCGCGAGTGGCCTTGGAGTAAGGGCAAAGCTGGTGCGCGGCCTCCACCAGGCGGGCCTTGTCCGCAGCCTCCAGCCCCGGCAGTTCCACGGTCAGCCTGGCCGCCAGGGCAAAGCCACCATCATGGGTATTGCCCAGCGAGATCTCGGCAGCCACGGCCACGTCCTCGGGAACGTGAAGCGCCAGCGTCTGCGCGGCGCGGCGCATGGCGCCGATGAAGCAGGCCGACCAGCCGACCCCCAGCAACTGCTCGGGGTTGGTGCCTGGGCGTCCGGATCCGGGCGGGCTCAGGCGCAGCTTCAACCAGCCATCGGAAGACACACCGTTGCCATCACGGCCACCCGAGGTACGGGTGCGCCCGGTGTAGAGCGTTTTTTCCAGTACTGCGGTCATCACTTTTCTCCTTGGGGAGGTACGAATGCCGGGGGGGGCCGGCGTCGGTATACGCGTCACACCCGGGTGCCGAGCAGCACACCCTGCGCGCGCAGGTTTTCCAGCAGGGCCAGGCCCTGTGGCAGAAGGGTCGCGCTGTCGACAGCGACAGCTTCGGCCAGGCGCTCCAGGTGCTGGCGGCCCGTGCTTTGCTGCGCCTGCAGCGAACCCAGCAGGGCATGGGCCAAGGGTGCCAAACGAGAGAAACGCACCTTCAGGTCGGCATCACGCCGGACCAGCAGCAGGCTCGGTTGCGCTGGTGCCTGGTGCGGTTGGTAATCAGGTCCGATGTCGCTCACCGGCCATTGGTAAGCCAACGGCCAGGCCAGCGGCGACAACAGGGGAATGCCGTCGAGCAGATCGCCTTCGGGATCATGCGGCGGGGCGCTGCGGTCACTGAGCAGCAAGGCCCCCTCCACCCATTCGTAATGCGCAAGCTCGGCCAGCCAGGGTGGCAGGTCGTGGGCAACGCTTGCGCCCTGTTCGAGGAAGGCGACGAATTCGCCGGCAAGCTCAGTGAACAGCGGCGTTTGGCTTCGGTAGTCGGCGTAGAAGACCTCCACCAGTGCCCGCCAGCGTGGCGGGCCGAGGCTGGAGCGGATCACCGGAAAGCTGCCCGCCAGCAGCGACTCGACGTTGCCGAAGAACAGCTGACGGTACACGGCCAGGCGGCGTGCCTCGATGCCCGGCGGCGGTGCATGGCGCTGCGGGTCGCGTACATGGCCGGCCATGCGCATCAATTGTTCGTGCAGGGCTTCAGGCATGACGCACCTCCGGCAGGCTCACGGCGCTGCGTTGGCGCCAGCGGATCGCTTCGACTTCGGCCAGCAACTCAGCCAGTGGCGGGAAGTTGAAATCCCGCTCCAGCAAGGTTGGCAACGGCCCGAAACGCCGGTAGGCCTGCTCCAGCAAACCCCAGACATCCGCCTTGACCGACGCGCCGTGGGTATCGATCTTCAGGTCCGGCGCTTCGTCGTAATGACCGGCCACGTGCAGGTAGACCACCCGTTGCGCCGGCAGCGCAGCGAGGTAGGCGGTGGTGTCGTAGCCGTGGTTGATGGCATTGACGAAGAGGTTGTTGACGTCCAGCAGCAGGTCGCAGTCGGCCTCCTCCAGCACTGCACGGAGGAAGTCGATCTCGCTCAGGGCCTGGTAGGGCGCGGCGTAGTACGAGATGTTCTCCACCGCAATGCGCCGCCCCAGGGCATCCTGGGTCTGGCGAATGCGGGCAGCGACATGCCGTACCGCCTCCTCGGTGAAAGGCAGCGGCAGCAGGTCGTAGAGTTGGCCGTCGTCGGCGCTGTAGCTCAGGTGCTCGCTGAACAGCGCCACCTCGTGGCGATCGAGGAACTCCCGGGTACGGCGCAACAGTTCGCGGTCAAGCGCAGCGGGGCCGCCCAGGGACAGCGACAGGCCATGGCACGACAGCGGGAAGCGCTCGGCAAGGCGGGCAAGGCCTTCGCCATAGTGACCGCCGACCGCGATCCAGTTGTCAGGGGCGCATTCGAGGAAATCCACGGCCGTGGCGTCCATCGCCAGCAGCTCGGGCATCAAGGCTCGGCGCAAGCCGAGGCCTGCGCCCTGCAGAGTGGAAACAGCAGTCATGAGTGATCTCCAGGGTTCAGGTGCCCTCCCGGGCTAGAGGCGCAGGGAGGGCGAGCGGACGCGGGTCGAACTCATTCCTTGGCCTGGCTCAGGCGGGTGAACAGTTCCGTGGGGACTTTCTTGCCGTTGGCGATGTACTGGTTGGTCCTGAAGGTGTAGACCTCGCCCTCGGAGAGGAAGCCGTCCTTGTTCGTGTCCATCGCCTGGAACTCCACACCGCCATTGGGTGCCACGGCCAGCAGCTCCTTGAGCGAAACCCGGCCGTCATCGTCGGTGTCGGTACGGGCGAAGGAGGCGTCGCCACACTTGCCTTCACCGCACTTGCCCTCGGCGGTGGTGGCCTTGCTGGTGGTGCTGGCCGCCTCGCTGGCGCCGCATTTGCCTTCGCCACACTTGCCTTCCCCGGCCTTGTCGGCAGAAGCCAACTGGTAGCCCTGGGGCAGAGCCTCCACGGCGAAGGCGGACGAGGTCAGGTTCAAGCCGCCGATCAGGGCGACGGCGGCCAGGCCAAGGCTGGTTTTGTTCGAGATCGATTTACGGGACATGGTGTGACTCCGGATGCTGTGTGTGGTCATGCCACAAGGGCGAATGAATCCCGGGAGGTCGATGGGTCGGTCCTCGTTCGGGTGAAGCCATTTCGCCTCAGGCATGTATCACTGGCGTATCCGCGGATGACCGCATTTGTATGCCAGTTCGCGGAAAGCAGCTGCGGATACACTCTGATACCTGAGCCGGTTCCGGGCACAGGCGTGGATCGAGTGATGGACGTCGGGCCCAGACAAAGCCGGCGCAAGGATCGGGCCTATGGTGACGGACCTTTGTGCCGATCCTCAGGAGTGGATATGTCCGATTTCATCACCGTACTGCGCGACACCTGCCCTACCCCCGTGCTGGACGCGACCAAGTGGAAACGCATCGGCGGCGACCCGCACACCGTCAACCTCAACGCCTACCTGTCCAAGGACGGCAGCAAGATCATGGGCACCTGGATCTGCACGCCGGGCAAGTTCGAGGTCAATTACGAGAAGTGGGAGTACTGCCATTTTCTCGATGGCTACTGCGTGATCACCCCGGAGGGTGAGCAGCCGATCCACTTGAGGGCCGGTGATGTGTTCGTCATCGAACCGGGGATGAAAGGCACCTGGGAGGTGGTGGAGACGGTGCGCAAGTATTTCGTCTTTGCCTGAGGACGCAACTGTCCTGGCTGGGTGGGAGCGGGCTTGACCCGCGATTCGATGTGACTGACGGCACGCAATCGCGGGGCAAGCCCGCTCCCACCGAGCAGTAGGTGCTTTGCAAAAAATATCGCGACGCCTGCTTCTCACCCACCCGGTGCGCGTTACAGCTGGGTGAGAAGCCGGCGCCGCGATACCGTCCGCCTCGTTACTCGGGTTTGCGATATCCCTCGACAATCGCCGAGAAATCCTTGCCGCCATCACCGCGCAGGCTCATGGCCTGGTACAGCTGCTGGGCCACCGCGCCAAGGATCACCGGCTGGTGCGCCTGGCGCGCAGCTTCGGTGGCCAGGCCCAGGTCCTTGAGCATCAGCTCGGCACCGAAGCCGCCGGTGTAGCCACGCGAGGCCGGTGCCGTCTCGATGATGCCCGGCCACGGGTTGTAGGTGTCCGAACTCCAGCAACGCCCGGTAGAACTGTTGATGATCCCGGCCAGCACCTTGGTGTCGATGCCCAGGGCATTGCCCAGGGCCATGGCCTCGGACACACCGATCATCGAGATGCCCAGCAGCAGGTTGTTGCAGATCTTGGCGATCTGCCCGGTACCCACCGCACCGCAATGCACGATGTTGCGGCCCATCTGCGCCAGCACCGGCTGCAGGGTGGCGAACAGCGCGTCGCTGGCCCCGACCATGAAGGTCAGGGTGCCCGCCGCCGCACCGCCGGTGCCGCCGGACACCGGCGCATCGGCCAGGTCCACGCCTTGCTTGGCCGCTGCGGCCGACACATCACGTGCGGTCTGCGGGTCGATGGTGCTGCAGTCGACCACCGGGGTACCGGCGCGCACGCCCGCCAGCACACCGTCTTCGCTCAGGTACACGCTGCGCACATGAGCCGCGGCCGGCAGCATGGTGATGACCAGGTCGCTCTGCTGCGCAGCCTCGCGCGGCGAGCTGCTGACCTGCCCGCCCAGCTCGGCGAGCTCGGCCAGCACGGTCTTGTTCAGGTCGAACAGGTTCAGTTGATGCCCGGCCTTGATCAGGTTGCGCGCCATGGGCGCGCCCATGTTGCCCAGGCCGATGAATGCGATACGCATGGTGAGCTCCTTAGCGCAGGCTGATGGTGGTGTTCACGCCATCGTTGACGCTGTCATCATCGAACCAGCGGCTGGTGACGGTCTTGGTCTGAGTGTAGAACTGCACCACCTGCTTGCCGTATGGGCCCAGGTCGCCGAGCTTGGAGCCACGGGAACCGGTGAAGCTGAAGAACGGGACCGGTACCGGAATCGGGATGTTGATACCGACCTGGCCGACATCGATCTCGGTCTGGAACTTGCGCGCAGCAGCGCCGCTCTGGGTGAACAGGCCGGTGCCGTTGCCGAAGGGGTTGCGGTTGACCAGGGCGATGGCTTCGTCGAGGGTGTCGACTTCCAGCACCACCAGCACCGGGCCGAAGATTTCCTGGGTGTAGATCTTCATGTCGGTGGTCACCCCGGAGAACAGGGTCGGGCCGACGAAGTTGCCTTGCTCGTAGCCTGGCACGCTGACACCACGGCCATCGAGTTCGAGCTTGGCGCCTTCCTCGATACCGCTTTCGATCAGGCCCAGCACGCGCTCCTTGGCACGCTTGGAGACCAGCGGGCCGACATCGGTGCCCGGCTCACAGCCGGCGTTGACCTTGAGGTTGGCCGCCAGCTCCTTGAGCTCCGGCAGCCATTCGCGGGCCTTGCCCACCAGCACCGCCACCGAGGTCGCCATGCAGCGCTGGCCGGCCGCGCCGAAACCTGCGCCGACCAGGGCATTGAGGGTCTGGGTGCGGTTGGCATCGGGCAGGACCACGGCGTGGTTCTTCGCCCCCATCATCGACTGCACGCGCTTGCCGTGCTGGCTGGCCAGGTTGTAGACGTGGGTGCCGACTTCGGTGGAACCGACGAAGGAGATCGCCTTGATATCCTGGTGGGTGCACAGCGCATCGACCACCTGCTTGCCACCGTGCACCACGTTCAGCACACCGGCCGGCACACCGGCTTCGACAGCCAGCTCGACCAGCATCATGGTCGACAGCGGGTCCTGCTCGGACGGCTTGAGCACGAAGGTGTTGCCGCAGACGATGGCCATGGGGAACATCCACAGCGGAATCATCGCCGGGAAGTTGAACGGGGTGATGCCGGCGCACACGCCGATCGGCTGGCGCAGGGTGTAGGTATCGACGCCGCCGGCGACGTTCTCGGCGAACTCGCCCATCTGCAGGCTACCGATGCTGCTGGCGTGCTCGACCACTTCCAGGCCACGGAAGATATCGCCTTCGGCATCGGCGATGGTCTTGCCCTGCTCGGCACTGAGCACGGCGGCAATGCGCTTGGAGTTTTCGCGGATCAGTGCCTGCAGCTTGAGCATGATGCGCATGCGGGCGCCGATCGGGGTGTCGCGCCAGGTTTTGAACGCGCGCTGGCCGGCGGCGATGGCGGCATCGACCTCTTCGGCGGTGGCAAACGGCACGCGGGCCAGCACTTGCTGGGTGGCCGGGTTGATCACGTCGCGCCACTCGGTGGTTTTCGATTCGACCCACTGGCCGTCGATCAGCAGCTTGACCTGCTCGACCTTGGTCTGGCCGGGAGTGAGGGATGCGTTCATGGACGTTCTCCTGAAATTGTTGTTAGGGAGAGATCGACGCCGCCGGGTCTGCCACGACGGGCGCTTGGGTCTGGGGTTGTTTTGGAGTATAGATGTGCAAAGATCCAATAAGAACGCACATAAAATCCGGACCAACATGCAAAAAAACATCACCTCCCTGGGTTCGTTGAACTGGGATGACCTGAAGTTCTTTCTCGAAGTGGCCCGTACCCGCAAGGCCAGCAGCGCGGCCAAGCGCCTGGGTGTGGACTACACCACGGTGTCGCGGCGCATCAGTTCGCTGGAAGTGGCGCTGGGCACCCTGCTGTTCGAAAAGTCGCGGACCAACGGCTTCGTCCTGACCGCCGAGGGCCAGCGCCTGCTCAGCTATGCCGAGTCGATCGAAAGCACCCTGCACATGGCCTGCGAGCAGGTATCGGGCTCCGGTGTGGCGTTGTCCGGGCATGTGCGCATGGGCTGCACCGAAGGCTTCGGCACCTTCTTCGTCACCCCGCAGCTGAGCCACTTCGTCGATGCTTATCCTGCGATCTCGGTGGACATCCTGCCGCTGCCGCACTTCATCAGCCTGTCCAAGCGCGAGGCCGACATCGTCATCGCCCTCGAACGCCCCGAACACGGCCCCTACGTGTGCTGCAAACTGTGCGACTACCGCCTGCGCCTGTACGCCACCCAGGACTACCTGGACAACCATGAGCCGATCAGCCGCAGCAGCGACCTGGCCCGCCATCAGTTCATCAGCTATGTCGACGACCTGGCCTTCAGCTCCGAGTTGCTGTACCTGGCCAACGTGATTCCGGCCGCCAGCGCCAACCTGCGCAGCACCAGCGTGATCGCCCAGTATGTGGCGGCCCTGCAGGGCCGTGGCCTGGCCATCCTGCCGTGCTTCCTGGCGGCGCAGGACCCACGCCTGATCGCGATCCTGCCCGAGGAAGTGGAGATTACCCGGCAGTTCTGGATGTACTGCCGGGAAGACTTGCGCAAACTCAAGCGGATTACGCTGTTGTGGGATTACATTCGGGAGGTGACCGAGCGCAACACACCGTTGCTGATGGGCGCGTCGCGCAGCATGTCGTTCGCCGACTAGTTGGACGCCACCACAATCGCCACCCGGCGATTTTCCGTGCGCCCGGCGCGGGTGTCGTTGCCGGCCACCGGTTCGCGGCTGCCCAGACCTCGTACTTCGACATTCTCCGGGCGCATGCCGACCGAGGCCAGGACGTTGGCCACGCTTTGCGCCCGGCGTACCGACAGTTGCTCGTTGTAGGCGGCCTTGCCCGAAGCATCGGCATGACCGTCGACCCGCACCCGCTGGATATCCACCGACAACAGTGATTTGCCGATACGCTCGACGATGGTGCGGCTTTCGCTGTTGAGCGAATCCAGGTCACTGCCGAACAGCACCTTGCCCGACAGCCCGAACTCCCAGCCTTCGTCGGTCAGGCGAAAGCCCTCCTGCTTGAGCACGGCGATCTGTGCGGCCGTCAGCCCCTTGGGCGGCACGCTCTGGCAGCCGGTCAGGGCCAGCAGCATCAGCGCCAGCCAGGCAAAGTGGAATCGCAGGTATCGGTTCAGATGTGTCACGGTTCAGCTCCTGTTTTTTACGTGAAGGGCAGAGCGCTCCGTCTCTGCCGTTTGCCACTGGCCACGCGTGTTGCGTTTGGCCTGGTACATCGCCGCATCGGCGGCATTGAGAAGGTCGGCCGGGCTCAGGCCGTCATCCGGGTAATAGGCAATACCGACACTCAGCGAGGTGACGACGCTCTGGCCTTCGGTCAGGCGGATGGGCAGGCGCATGCTGGCAATGATCTTTTCGGCGATGCGCAGCGCATCCTCGCGGCTGTTCAGCGGCGCCAGCAACACGGCGAATTCATCGCCGCCCAGGCGCGCCACCAGGTCGTTCTCGCGCAGTTGCGCACGAACCCGGGTGGCGACGCTGACCAGCACTTCATCGCCGGCCGCATGGCCATGGCTGTCGTTGATGTCCTTGAAGTTGTCGCTGTCGAGGAACAGCAGCGCCAGGTGCTCCTGGTGCTTGCTGGCATTACGCAGGGTGCGGCTGAGGCGGCCCTCGAAGAAGGCACGGTTGGGCAGGCCGGTCAGGCTGTCGTGGCTGGCCTGGTGGGCGAGGCTTTCGTTCTCGCTCTGCAGGTGGTTCTGCCAGTTTTCCAGCTCGTCGAGCAGGGCGTTGAAGTCATTGCCCAGCTCGTTGAGTTCGGCAATCTGGGTCGCCGGCACCCGTTGCTCGAAACTGCGCTCGCGGCGTGCGGCATGGGCCACGGTGGCCAGGCTGCGCAAGGGGCCGACGATATCGCCGAACATGCGCCGCGACAGGTACAGCGCACCGACGGCGCTGAGTACCGTGCACAACAGGATGCCGGCCAGGCCGCTGAG
Organism: Pseudomonas sp. BGr12; assembly: GCF_030272895.1. Classification (GTDB taxonomy): domain Bacteria; phylum Pseudomonadota; class Gammaproteobacteria; order Pseudomonadales; family Pseudomonadaceae; genus Pseudomonas. The sequence continues at coordinate 59,334 of NZ_JALRNF010000036.1, forward strand.
CAAGAAGCGCATGAGGCTGCCGCCCTGCCCCACCAGCTCGGTTCGCCCGACCTGCTGGCCTTGATGCATCACCGGCAGGATCACCGGCTCCTGCAGCAGGCTGCGCGCCACCTGTTGCTCCAGCTGCGCCAGCAGACCGTCCTCGCTGCGCTGCCAGCGCGCCAGCAGCACGTTATTACCATCGAACACCTTGGCGTCGGCCACCTCCTCGGTGGCGGCAATCAGGGCCAGGGCTTCGTTGGCGGCGCTGCTGTCGTTGAACACCACGGCGGCTTCGACGGTGTAGTTGATCGAACGGGCGATCAGGTGCAGGTTGTGGTTGGCGTACACCCGCAGCGCCAGCACACCCAGCACAGTCAGGGAGATACCGGCCAGGCCCACGGCCAGCAAGGCCACGCTCAAGTGACGACGGCCAAGGACGGCACGCAGGGTCGGGCGCTGGCGCTTGCGGAACCAACCGATCATGGCTGCCCCGCCCGCCGCCGCGACAGCTGCAGCACGCTGGGGTGGATGCGCACGCCGCTGCGCGCCACCGAGTCGAGGTTGACGTCGAACGCCACCTGGCGGTCGCTGACCCGCAGGCAGAACACGCTGCCCACGGTACAGGGGTCGTTGGCTTCGCTGATGCTCAGGACCGGGTGACCATTGATCGCGCTGAACACGCGACTGCGCTCATCCGGGGCCAACTGCCCCAGGTAGACGGCATCGCACTCGTTGCTGATGCGCGGGTCATCGGCCAGCAGGCGGCGCACCAGCACAGGCCGACCGGTGTGCTGGGTGGTACCCTTGACCAGGTCGTCGGCGTATTCGGTGGGGCCGACCAGGCACAGGCGCAGCTGCCCGGGCTCCACGGGCCAGCGTGCATAACTGAGGATACCCAGCACCACCTGGGTCACCGCCTTGGCCCGTTGTTCGGCCAGTGAGGCGGCCGTCCCGGGTTCGGCCTGGGCCAGCGCCGCGAACAGCATCGACAAAGCGGCCAGCAGCAAACGCCCCCGGTTCGTCACACGTCCCGATGTAGGGGCGGCCACCATCATGAAGGAAATCTCTTAAAACCCCGCGGGATAATGCCGAAACGATAGCACAGGGACGGAGTTTCCAGCGAGCAGGCAGGCCACGGGCGATCCGGCAAAAGACCGAATCGCCCTGCTCAGACCTGCTCCAGCATCAAGCCGGACAGGCGTTTGACCTTGCGCCGCACCGCCTCCTCGAACACGCCTTGGCGTGGTTCGATCAGGGTGAAGCAGGTTTTCGCCCGGGTGATGCCGGTATAGATCAGTTCCTTGGTCAGCACCGGGTTCAAGGCATCGGGCAGCACCAGCGCAGTGTGGGTGAACTCCGAGCCCTGGGATTTGTGCACGGTCATGGCGAACACAGTTTCCACGTCGTTGAGCCGGCTGGGCAGCACGAAGCGCACGCCACCGCGGCCATCGTTGCGGGCAAAGGCCACCCGTAATAGGTGCTGGCCGGGGCGTTGCTCGTCGGGCAGGCGCAAGGCGATGCCGATATCGCCGTTCATCAGGCCCAGGCCATAGTCATTGCGGGTCATCAGCACCGGCCGACCTTCATACCAGGGCAGCTCGACATCGATCAGGCCGGCGGCACCCAGCACCCGGCCAACCCGCTGGTTCAGCCCTTCGACACCCCACGGCCCCTTGCGCACGGCGCACAGCAACTGGAAGGTCTCGAAGCCCTGCAACACGGCCATGGCCCAGGCCTCCCAGCGCGGATCGTCGACCGCAGTGCCCGGTGGCGGGCGCTGCCGGCCAATGACCTGCAAGTAGCTGCGGTAGCCCTGGGGACCGTCGCTGCCACGGCCCAGGCCGTCGAGCAGCAGGCGATCCAGGGCACGATCCTGCTCCCCGCGCAGGCTGAGGCCGAAGACGTCGTCCAGTTTCTGCTTGAGCAAGTCGCGCGCCTGCTCGGCCTCCTGCAGGTTGACCAGACGTGCCAGGCGGCCGATGCCGCTGGTCTCGCCAAAGCGCCTGGAAAATCGCAGCATCACCACCTGCTGGGCCAGCGGGTATTGCTCGCTGCTGCCGGGCAACAGTTCACTGCCCGCCAGGGCTTCGCCGCTGACCTGCTCCAGCCAGCCCAGGGTCTGCGGACTGTAGCGCCCTGCCTCGGCATCCCGGCACAGGTCACCGAGCACAGCGCCGGCTTCCACCGAGGCCAGCTGGTCCTTGTCCCCCAGCAGCACCAGGCGTGCATGGGGCGGCAACGCGGCCAACAGGTTGGCCATCATTTCCAGGTCGATCATCGAGGCTTCGTCGACCACCAGCACGTCCAGGGGCAAGGGGTTGCCGGCGTGGTGACGGAAATGCCGGGTGCCCGGCCGGCTGCCGAGCAGGCGGTGGACTGTGGACACCTCGGTGGGAATGTTCTGACGTACTTGTGCATCGACCTGCAGGCGCTCGACCTGCTGGCCGATGGACTCGGTCAGGCGTGCCGCCGCCTTGCCGGTGGGCGCGGCCAGGCGAATGCGCAGCGGCCGCCCGGCCTCCACCGCCGGCGCCTGGAGCAAGGCCAGCAAGCGCACCACGGTGGTGGTCTTGCCGGTGCCGGGGCCGCCGGTAATGATGCTGAACGCGCCACGGGTGGCCAGGGCGCAGGCCAGCTTCTGCCAGTCCACCTGCCCCGCCTGGCCGCCCTCGGCGAACAACTGCGCCAGGCGCGCCGACAGGTCGGTCGGGGTCGGCTCGGCCTGCTCCAGGCGCTGGCGCAGGGCACTGTCGATCTGCCGCTCGTAGGTCCAGTAGCGGCGCAGGTACAGACGCTGGCCGCTGAGCACCAGCGGGCACGAAGCGTGCGCGGGATTGCCGCCCGCGGCGACCAGGCGGCTAGCGCCCAGGTGCTGCAGCCAGGTCGCCAGGGTCAGGCGCTCCAGCAGTTGTGACGGCAACAACAAGGGGCCCGCCAGGGCATCGCCCTCGGGGGGCAGCGACAAGGCAAAATCCGGTTCGGCCAGGGTCTCGCCCAGGTCCAGGCAGACATGGCCATGGCCCAGCTGGTGGCTGGTCAGGGCCGCCGCCAGCAGCATCAACGGCTCGCCCTGCGGGTCACGTTCCTGGAGAAAGCCGACGAAGGCCCGATCCAGTGCGCGCAGCCAGCCGCGCTCGACCCAGCGATCGAGCAACGTCAGCAGGTCGCGGCTGTCGCTCAGTGGTTGGAGCGCCGCCAGGTGCCCGGCATCCAGCGGTGTCGGCAGCAGGTCGACGAGGGTGCGGCTCATGGTGCGTCTCCGGAAAACAGGTCATGTTGCTGCGGTGCGCTGGTGCCACGGAACAGCGCGTCCAGGCGCTCGATCAGCTCGCGCGGCGGTTTGACGAAGTACAGCCCGCCGGTGCTGGCATGCACGCCGCGCAAGAAAATGAACAGGGCGCCGCCCAGGTGCTGGTCATAGTCGTAGTCCGGCAGCCGTGCCCGCAACTGGCGGTGCAGGGCCAACAGGTACAGCACGTATTGCAGGTCGTAGCGGTGATTGAGGATCGCCGCTTCCATGGCCAGCTCGCTGTAGGCCTGGTCATCGGGACCGAGCCAGTTGGATTTGTAGTCCGCCACGTAGTAGCGCCCCTCGTGTTCGAAGGCCAGGTCGATGAAGCCCTTGAACATGCCGTTGAGCTGGGCCGGCTGGGCCCCGACCCGGGCAACGCCTTGATGGGTATGTTCGCAGACGAGGCGATCGAGCTGGCCGACGTCGACCTTGTGGCTGGCGAACCAGAACTCCATTTCGATCTGGTAGCGGCTCAGCTGGTTCAGGGCCAGCGCCGGGCGGTCCGCGGCCAGGGCCATGGGTTGCACCAGCAGGCGTTGCAGCCAGTGACCGAGGGTGGTGATCCAGCCCTTCCAGTCACGGCGGTTGCAGCGCTGGCCGACGGTGCGCATGAGTTTTTCATCGTCCGCCGCCACTTGGGCGAAGCCTTCCAGTCCCGCCCATTCCAGCAGGCCATGGAGGAAGGTGCCGGGGTTGGGACCGCGCGGGAAGCGATGGATATCACCACTGCCGGGCATGACTTCGCGCAGTTGCTGCGGGTCCGGGCGCTCGTCGTCGAACAGGTGCTGGGCCTGGGAGCTGTCGGCCGCCAGGGTCATGGACTCTTCGCCAATGCGCAGGGCACTGTAGGACGCAATCCACCAGTTTTCGGCGGCACGGCGCTTGGGCTGGCGCACCGGCAGCAGTTCGGCCTGGCTGCGCGGTGCGCTGTAGCCTTGCTCATCGGCGACCGGCAAGGCACTGCTGGCGATGGCCGGGCAACCGCTCTGCAGCGTCTGGAGCCAGTCGCTCAACTGACTGGAGACCGCCAGGGGCGCACCACCACCCAACAGATAGCCCAGGGCCGAACGGTGCAGCAGCGAGACCTTGCCGGTGCCGCGTTTGAGGTCGGCGACACCCAGCCAGCAAGCATGTTGCGCACGGGTCAGGGCCACATAGAGCAGGCGCAGGTCTTCGGCCAGGCGCTCATCGTCGGCCAGGGCGATCTGCTCGGCATCCGGGGTCAGGGTCAGGTGGGCCTGGCCGGCGCTGTCATGCCAGGCCAGCGGCAGGCGCTGGCCGTCAACCGGCTTGCTGGTACAGATGAACGGCAGGAACACCAGCGGGTATTCCAGGCCCTTGGATTTGTGGATGGTGACCACCTTGACCAGTTGCTCATCACTTTCCAGGCGCAGGATCTGATCTTCACCAGCCTGTCCGGCACTGGCCAGGTGCTCGGCCAGATGGCGGATCAGCGCCTGCTCGCCATCGAGCTCGGTGGCCGCCTGCTGTAGCAGTTCGGCCAGATGCAGCAAGTTGGTCAGCACCCGTTCGCCGTCGCTGCGGGCCATCAACACCTGGGGCAGTCTGAAGTCGTGGAGCAGCCGGCGCAGCATCGGCAGCACGCCCTGGCTGCGCCAGATGATCCGGTACTGGCGGAACTCCATGACCCAGCGTTCCCACACCCGCTCGTCCTGGTTCAACTGCTCCAGGGCCGACAGCGGCAGGTCCAGGGTGATGCTGGCCAGGGCCGCCTTGAGCAGGCGTTCGGCATCCGGCTCGGCACAGGCCTTGAGCCAGGCCAGCAGGTCCTGGGCTTCCTGGGCGGCGAACACCGAGTCCTTGTCCGACAGGTACACGCTGCGCACATCGCGCGCGGCAAGCTCGGCACGAATCAACTGCGCCTCGCGGCCATCACGCACGAGGATGGCAATGTCCGACGGCAGGCAGCCGCGCAGCGTCTGGTCGGCCTGGAGGAAACCGCTACGGCCTTGCTGGCCGCCGTTGAGCAAGGCGACGATCTGGCTGGCACAGCTGGCGGCCAGTTGCTGACGGTAGACCGCGCCGGACACCGGCTCTTCGCTTTCCAGTTGCCAGAGATTCAGCGCCGCGACCGCCTGCCCGTCGATCTGCAACTGCTCGCTGCGGCCCTTGGCCTTGACCGGGGTGAACGGCACCGGGTTGTCATCGCCGTCGCGGAACAGGAAGGCACCACGGCCAAGCTCACGCGCTTCGGCCTGCATGAACACATGATTGACCGCGCTGACCATGGCCTGGCTGGAACGGTAGTTGGTGTCCAGGCTGTGCAGACGTCCGGCGGTGGCGCGGCGGGCGCCCAGGTACGTGAAGATATCGGCGCCACGGAAGGCATAGATCGCCTGCTTGGGGTCACCGATCATGAACAGGCCGGTGTCGTGCAGGTTTTCCTCGATGCGGTAGATGCGCTGGAAGATCCGGTACTGCACCGGGTCGGTGTCCTGGAATTCATCGATCAGGGCCACCGGGAACTGCTCGCGGATCAGCCCGGCCAGGCGCTCGCCGGTATCGCCCTGCAGGGCATGGTCCAGGCGCACCAGCATGTCGTCGAAGCCCATTTCGGCGCGGCGGCGCTTCTCCTGCTCGAAACGTGCGCCGACCCAGGCGGCGGCATGTTCGAGCAGGCAGGCGTCGGGCGTCGGCAAGGCTTCGAGTTGTTCACGCAGGCTTTCCATGGCCTGCAGCGCCGGGTGGCTGGGCGGCTCGCCCTTCCAGGCTTCGGCCATGCCGATACGGGTCAGGCGGGTGAAGCCGGTGCCCAGGTCCAGCTCCAGGGCCTGCTCGTCGCTGGCCCAGGCGGCGAGATTCTCGCACCAAGGTTCGAAGTAGCGGGCCTGCATCTTGCGCCCGTCCACCTGCTTGGCCGCCAGGCCGTCGCGGCAGATCTGCAGCAACTCGGCCGACCACTGTGTCCAGGGTGCCTTGAGCTTGCGCAGTTGCTCGCCGCGCTGGTGCAACACCGCGTCGATCAGGGCCTGGGGCTCTTCGTCGTTGTTCTGCACCTGCTTGCGCCCGAACAGCGCACGCACCCGTGGCAACAAGGCATCGGGGCTGACCCAGTGGGCGCGAACCCAGGCCAGCGCATCGCCCTGCATGCTGTAGCAGAAGCGCCGCCAGTAATCGCGCATCACCTGGCCGAGCAGTTCGCTGTGATCGGTTTCCAGGGTCTGGGTGAACAGGCTGCCACTGTCGAAGGCATGCTCACGGAGCATGCGCTGGCACCAGCTGTGGATAGTCGAAACGGCGGCCTCGTCCATCCACTGCGCCGCCACATCCAGGCGGTTGGCGCAGGCGGGCCAAAGCTCCGCCGGATAGTCGTCGCGCAGTTGCTGGAGCAACGGGTCGGCCTCGTCCAGCTCACCACGGAAGAACCGCGCCGCTTCCGCCAGCCGGGTACGGATCCGCTCGCGCAATTCCTTGGTGGCGGCATCGGTGAAGGTCACCACCAGGATCTGCGGCGGCAACAGCTCACGGCCGAAGCCCTGCTCGCCGCCATGCCCCAGCACCAGGCGCAGGTACAGGGCGGAAATGGTGAAGGTCTTGCCGGTGCCGGCGCTGGCCTCGATCAACTGGCTGCCGTGCAGGGGAAAAGTCAGTGCCAGGGGGGCTACGCGACTCATTGGGCGCTCTCCTCATTGCCCAAGGTCTGCCAGGGCGCTGCGAACATCGGGCGGTACAAGGCCTCGCACCAGCCTTCGAACTCTTCGCTGGCGCTCAGGGCCGCGAAATCGGTGAACTGACGGGCCAGCGCCGTGCTTTCGCTACGCTCGCCAAAACTGTTCTGGCCATCGCCTTCAAAGGCCTTGGCCGCGGCAGCCAGGGCCTTGTCCGGATCGCTCTGGGCGAGCCAGGCAAAGGCGGTCTTGACCGCCACCGGCAGCGGCGCGCACATCCCGGCCTGGCGGGCCAGCAGCAGGTCGCCGAGCTGCTCGCGGGCACTGGCCTGCTCGATGGGTGCCAACAGCAGGGTGATGTCGGTTGCCACCACCGCACTGTGCAAGGGCAGGCCCACGGCGCAGGCGGCCAGGTGCGTGACCCAGGTCGCGGTCAGCCGATGCCACTTGAGCGTGCGCCCACTGCTGATGCTGTTGGGCAAGGTGGTAATAGCGAGCAGGGACTGGTCATCCCCTTGATAGACCCGGCCGAGCCAGCCTTCGAGCGTGAGCTGGCGGTACTCGAAACGGATGGGCAAGGCGCTGTCCAGCACCTTGGGCCAGCGCTTCAGCAAGTGCTGGTGACGCTGCAGCAGGTCGGGCAGCGGCTCGACCAATTCGTCCTGCAGACACTGCCCGAAACCGGCCAGGGGCAACAGGCCGCAACCTTGCAGGCGGCGGGCTTGATCGGCCAGGGCCCGGGGGGCGTCATCGGGGGTCGCCAGGGCCACGGACAACAGGCTCTCGCTCAGGCCGTAACGCTGCAGTGCGTCGAGCACGAACGGCTCCTCATCGGCCAGGGGGGCTTCCACCGACTCGAAGAACACCTTCAGCCGCTGGCTGAAGAAGTGCCGTACCGGATGACGGAGGAAGTCCTGCAGCAAGGTCAGGCTCAAGGCTTCATCACTGTTGTAAGGTGCAAGCTCATCCTCGCCCCTGGTCGGCGCATCCTCGGGAACGTGCAAGGCTCGCCATTCGCGGGCGAAGCTGAACAGATTGCTACCCTTGTGGAAATAGCGGGCGCTAAACGGTTGCAGCGGGTGTTCCACGGTCAGGGCGTGCAACAACTGTTCGCCGGCATCAAGCTTGTCGCCGGCCTTGGCTGAGGCCAGCTGCCAGCCGCTGGCCAGGTGATCGCGCAACTGGCCGATCAGCACCGAAGCCGGACGTTCGCTGTTGTCGCGAATGCTGCGACCGACCCAGCTGACGTACAACTGGTCACGCGCCGACAGCAGCGCTTCGAGCAACAGGTAGCGGTCGTCCTCGCGACGCGAGCGGTCGCCGGGGCGGTAGTCGCTGCCCATCATGTCGAAGTCCAGCGGCGGTTGCGCACGCGGGTAGTCGCCGTCGTTCATGCCCAGCAGGCACACCAGCTTGAACGGAATTGCGCGCATCGGCATCAGGGTGCAGAAGTTCACCGAGCCGGCAAGGAAGCGCTGGGACAGACGCCCCTGATCGAGGCCTGCAAGCCAGGCTTCGCGGACCACGGTCAGCGGCAACAGATCGTCGAGGCCGACAGCTTCGCAGGTTTGCAGCCAGGTTTCGCGCAGGTCCTGCAGTTGCACCAACAGGTAGTCGTCGTGCTCGGTTTCGGCGAGGAAGAACACCTGCAGCAAGGCATGCAGGCGCTCGCCCCACTGCCCGGCGGTCGCCGCCTGGGACAATTGTCGATGGGCAATCTCCAGGGCATCGAGCAGGGCCACCAGGGGGCCGATCAAGGCCGCATCCAGTCCGCCGATCTCGTCGAACGGCTCAATGCCGTCGCAACCTTCGCCAACACCGACTGCATAGCCCAGCAGCATCCGCCGCAGGCCGAATCGCCAGCTGTTCTGCTCAAGGTCCGCAGGCAGGCCCAGGCCAGCCCGCTGCTCGGCATTCAGCCCCCACCGAATGCCGGCGCCCTCGATCCAGCGGTGCAAGGTCGGCAGGTCGCTTTCCTTGATCGCAAAGCGGGCGCGCAAGGCGGGGACGTCGAGCAGGTCGAGAATCTCGCTGACGGCAAAGCGGCTGTCCGGCAGCTTGAGCAGGTGCTCCAGGGCGATCAGCAAGGGATCGCGGCCACGCTGGCCCTGGTCGGTCAGGGTGAAGGGGATGAAGCGTGGGTCATCGCGGCCCAGCTGTCCGAATACCGCACGGATGTGCGGTGCGTAGGTGTTGATGTCCGGCAGCATGACGATCACGTCACGGGGGCGCAGGTCAGGATCTGCGCTGAAGCGGGCAAGCAGCTGGTCGTGGAGGATCTCCACCTCGCGTTGCGCACTGTGCGCCACCTGGAAACGCACCGAGCGGTCCTTGCTCGGGTCCACTGCGGGCCACAGCTCTCGGGTCTCGGCCAGTGGGCGCAGTTCGAGGATGTCGTCCTGCAGCTGGTTGAGCAGGGTCTTGGGCTGGCTGTCGCTGAACAGGTCGATGCGCCCATCGCTGAAGGCGGCGCGATAGCTGCCCGGATCATCGTAGCTGTCGAGCAGGTTGATGTAGTCACGCCCTTGCTTGCCCCAGGCCGCCAACAGCGGATGGGCGTGCTGGTGCAGGGACTGGGCGTCGATCAGGCTGGGCGTGCCGGGCTTGCGCTGCTGGCGTTTGTACTGGTGACGCAGCAGGTCCTTGTCGGCGACGATATCGGCCCAGTGATGGCGGCAAGGGTTATGCACGCAGAGCAGTACCTGACTGAAGCGGGCCAGGCCGGCCAGGGCTTCCAGGGCCTGGGCCGGCAACGACGAAATACCGAAGACGATGACCCGCGACGGTAGCCCCGCCGGTGCCTGCTCCAGGCTGTTGATCCGTTCGATGAAGCGCTGGTGCACGCCGGCACGGCTCTGGGCCATGCCCTCTTCACCGACATCCAGCAACAACGCACGCCACAGCTCGGCTTGCCAGCAGTTGGCCGGGGGCAACGGCCTGGCGTCGCCACGGGCGCTGTTCAGCACGTGCCGGCCTGCGGCCCAGTCCTTGAGCCAGTCGGCGCGGTAGACCTGGTACTGGTCGAACAGGTCGGCCAGGCGCTCGGCGAGCTGGTAGCGCTTGCGCAGGTCGCTGTCGTCGGTGAGGAAGCGCTGCAGGGGCTCGAAGTGGGGCTTGTCGATGACTTCGGGCAGCAGGCGCATCAGGCGCCAGGTCAGGGGAGCCTTGTCCAGCAGCGAGATCTCGGGGATCTCGTCGCGGCCCAGCACACGCCGGTACAGCTGCCACATGAAACTGCCGGGCAACTGCACTTCGATCGCGGCGGCAATACCGCAGCCGCCCAGATCGTCCTCCTCCGGGTCTTCGGCCAGGGCCAGCTTTAGCCACTGGGCGATACCGTTGCTCTGCACCAGGGCGATCTCGTTTTCCAGCGGAGCCAGGGGATAGCGACGCATCCAACTCACCACCAGGCTGCGCAGTTCATCCAGGCGATTGCCGTGGACCACCATGAATCCTGGTTGAAGCGTTTGGCTGTATGGCATGGAACGTCCCTGGAGGCTGTCGAACTGGGGGGAACCTTAACATGGAAGGGCTGCGATCGTGCCTGTAGCCGCTGCCGAGGCACGAGGCTGCGATCGGTCGCACAGCGACCGTAACCCTGGCGCCGCGATGGGGGGCTGCAGGAGCGGGGGGGGGGGGGGGGGGGGGGGGGGGGGGGGGGGGGGGGGGGGGGGGGGGGGGGGGGGGGGGGGGGGGGGGGGGGG
>NZ_JALRNF010000037.1 GCF_030272895.1 Pseudomonas sp. BGr12
CGCGAGCCGTAGACTTGGCGAAGCAAGTCGTAGGCCGCGTGGCCCCGGAGGGCGCCGGAGCGAGGGGACCCGGAGCGAAGCGGAGGGCCGGATGCAGGAGCCAGCGGTTTTGCCTACTTTTCCCAAGAGAAAAGTAGGCCGCCGTAAGGGCGGAAGGGGCCAGCAGCGTCGCTGCATCGAATGGATAAGCCCGCAACCTCAACACCCAAACCCCAAACCCACACCCCACCGGGATTTCGTGAAGAACCTTATTTAAGCAGCGGCCCCAGGGCGAAGCCCAGCCAGTGACCACCCAACAGCAGATGATCGACCCAGAACAACTGGTGCAGGACGACAATACCCCAGAAGCTCAACTGGAACGACAGCTTGCGGGTCTTGTGGCGAAAGCGCTGCTGGGCCAGCAACGCCCCCGGCCAGCCCCCGCACAGCTCACTGGCGTGCAGGACCTTCTCCGGCGTACGCCAGCCCTGGTTGCGGGCCTGCTGCTTGTCACGCCAGTAGAGAACGAAGCTCACCAGGCTGACCAGCGGATAGACCACCGCCGGCAGCCATGACTGCCCGCTCACCAGCATCTGCAACGCCCCACCCAGCGGCAACAGGCACAGGCCGACAAAAGCCAGCAGCTTGCTGCGCGGATGCTGGATGGCACCGTTTGCCGGTGCGGCGCGCGATTGTGAACGGCTCATCGACTCAACCGTGCGCCACGGACCAGTCGACCAGGCCGAACTGCCAGGTCGCCAGGATGATCAGGCCGAAGACGATGCGGTACCAGGCGAACATCGCATAGCTGTGGTTGGCGATAAAACGCAGCAAGCCACGCACCGCGATCATGGCGAAGATGAACGAGACCACGAAACCGATGGCGAACACCGGGAAGTCGCCGGGCTGGAACAGCTCGCGGTACTTGTAGCCCGAATACACCGCCGCGCCCACCATGGTCGGCATGGCCAGGAAGAACGAGAACTCGGTGGCCGCCTTGCGCGACAGGCCGAACAGCAGGCCGCCGATGATGGTCGAACCGGAACGCGACGTACCCGGGATCATCGCCAGGCACTGGGCGCAACCGATTTTCAGGGCATCGGTCCAGCGCATGTCATCGACCTGCTCGACCTTGATCTGGTGCTTGCGTTGCTCGGCCCAGAGCATGATCACCCCGCCGATCACCAGTGCCGTGGCCACGGTGATGGGGTTGAACAGGTACTCGTGGATCAGGTCGGCGAACAGCACACCGAGGATCACCGCCGGTGTGAAGGCGATCAGCAGGTTGATGGTGAAGCGTTGTGCCTGGCGCTCCTTGGGCAAGCCCAGCACCACGTCGAAGATCTTGCGGCGAAATTCCCAGACTACAGCGAGGATCGCACCCAGCTGGATGATGATGTTGAAGGCCATGGCCCGCTCACCACCGAAATTGATCAGGTCCGCGACAACGATCTGGTGACCGGTGCTGGAAATCGGCAAGAACTCGGTCAAGCCTTCGACAATACCCAGTATGACGGCCTGCAGGCCAGCCCAAAGATCCATTATTCCCCCAGAAAAGATCACACACCCTTCAGGTTTATCCCGAAGGGGCCGAAATCCTATCAGACCTCTCGTGCAAACGCTGCTGGTCGGCGCAACACAGCTCGACACATCAGGCACTTAGCCCTTGGTCGAGTGGGTGCAGGGACAAAAGCATGCTGGGATGCGCACAAGAATAAAAACAAGTGGGGTGACCGTTCCATGAAGATGCTTCGCACAATGTCCATCAGCCGCCGCTTGTGGCTGATCCTGGTGGTGGCGGTGGTGATGCTGCTGACCCTGGGCCTGCTGATGCTCCGGCAGATCCACGGCGACCTGTACCAGGCCAAGGCCGAGAAGACTCGCCATGTGGTGGAAACCGCAGCCGGCGTGCTGGCCTACTACCAGGGCCTGGAAGCCGCCGGCAGCCTCAGCCGCGAAGCTGCCCAGCAACAAGCCCTGAGTGCGGTGCGCGGCTTGCGCTATGACCAGAACGACTACTTCTGGATCAACGACCTGGGGCCGAAGATGATCATGCACCCCACCAACCCCAAGCTCGATGGCCAGGACCTCTCCGGCATCCGCGACCCCGACGGTTTCGCCCTGTTCAGCGAGATGGCAAGGCTGGCCAGCACCCAGGGCGCCGGCAGCATCGACTACCGCTGGCCCAAGCCCGGGGCCAGCGAGCCGGTGGCAAAGACCTCCTATATCCAGCTGTTCAAGCCCTGGGGCTGGGTCATCGGCTCGGGGGTCTACATCGATGACATGCAGGCCGAGTTCATGCGCCAGTTGCGCGACGCCTCCTTGCTGGGCCTGGGCATCGCCCTGGTCATGGCCCTGTTGGTGATGCTGATCGCCCGCAGCATCGCCCGCCCCTTGCAGGAAGCGGTGGACGCCATGGCCATGATCGCCAGTGGCGAAAGCGACCTGACCCGGCGCCTGGACACCCATGGCCGCGATGAAGTGACCCACCTGGGTGAGCACTTCAACCGCTTTGCCGGCAAGTTGCAAGGCGTCATCGGCCAATTGCAGGGGGCGGCCCATGCCCTGGGGCAGTCGGCCATGGATGTCGGCAGCAACGCCAACCAGGCCCAGCATCGCAGCGAGCAGCAATCACAACAGATGGAGCAAGTGGCGACCGCCATCAACGAAGTCACCTACGCCGTGCAGGATGTGGCCAGGAATGCCGAGCAGGCCTCCAGCGAAATGCAAGAGGCCCAGCACCGCGCCCAGCAGGGGCAAAGCAGTATCCATGGCAGCTTGCAGCAGATCGATCAGCTGTCGGGCACCATCGATGAAGCCGTGCAGGTGATCCAGGCGCTGGCCAGCCAGAGCACCAAGATCGGCAGCGTGCTTGAAGTGATCCGTTCGATTGCCGAGCAGACCAACCTGCTGGCCCTCAATGCCGCCATCGAGGCGGCCCGGGCGGGCGAGCAAGGCCGTGGTTTTGCCGTGGTCGCCGATGAGGTGCGCCTGCTGGCCCAGCGCACCCAGCAATCGACGGCAGAGATCCAGACCATGATCGAGCACCTGCAGGGACAATCCGAGGCAGCGGTCAAAGCCATCGACGCCAGCAGCGAAGCGTCGCGCCAGACCATCGAGCAGGCCAGCCAGGCCGGCGTCAGCCTGGACGCCATCAGCCAGGCCCTGAACAACCTCACCGCCCTCAATGCCTCGATTGCCAGTGCCACGCTGCAACAGTCCCACGTGGTCGAGGAAATCAACCGCAACGTCACCGACACCGCCGACCTGTCGCGCCAGACCGCCATGGCCGCGCAACAATCGAGCGATGCCGGGGTGGCGTTGAACCAGTTGCGCGAGCAACTGGATCGGTTGTTGGGCCAGTTCCGGGTGTAACGCACCAGCGGTAGTCGCGGTCTTGCTGTGGGAGCGGGCTTGCCCCGCGATTGCGGTGTACCAGTCGCATCGCATCGCGGGGCAAGCCCGCTCCTACCGGGGCGTCATACAAGGTACAATCCCCGCCCCTCCCTTCGAACCTGCCAAGGAACGCCGATGTCCGGCCTCGAATTGTTCGCCGCCGTGCTCGGCGTTATCGCCGTGTGGCTCACTACCCGCCAGAACCCGCTGTGCTGGCCCATCGGCCTGGTGATGGTGCTGCTCTACAGCTGGATTTTCTTCGAAGTGCGCCTGTACTCGGACATGCTCCTGCAACTGATCTACGCCGTGCTCCAACTCTACGGCTGGTGGCAGTGGACCCGCCCCGACAGCAAGCACCAGGCCCGCCAGGTCAGCAGCCTGGGCACCCAGTCGATGATCTTCCACCTCGGCGTTGGCCTGCTGGGCAGCCTGGCCCTGGGCGCGGCCATGGCCACCTGGACCGATGCCGCACAACCCTGGCTGGACGCGGCACTGACTGCTTTCAGCCTGGTGGCGCAACTGTGGATGGCACAAAAACGTGTGCAGTGCTGGCCGCTGTGGATCGTGCTGGATGTGATCTTCGTCGGCTTGTTCCTGTACAAGGCGCTGTACCTGACCGCAGCACTCTATGCCCTGTTCACCCTGATTGCGGTGCAAGGCTGGCGTGAATGGCGGCGCGATCCGGCATTGGTCTGCGCATGAAGGTCCTGGTGCTGACCGGCCCGGAATCCAGCGGCAAAAGCTGGTTGGCGCAAGCGATTCACGCCAAATTTGGCGGCATAGTGGTCGATGAGTACGTACGGCACTTTATCGACAGCGAAGCCCGCGAGACCTGCTACGCTGACATTCCGGCGATAGCACTGGGCCAGCTGGCCTGGGAAGACGCCGCGCGCGCCAAACAACCGACGCTGTTGATTCTCGATACGCATCTGTTGAGCAATATCCTCTGGAGTCGCGCCTTGTTTGGCGCTTGCCCGGCATGGCTCGAGGAAGCTTTATTGATGCGCCACTATGACCTGCACTTGCTGCTCAGCCCCGAGTCCATCGCCTGGCACGACGACGGGCAACGCTGCCAGCCGGCACTGAGCGAGCGCCAGGCGTTTTTCCAGGCCACCCACGACTGGCTGGCCCTGCACCAGCAGCCTTGTCAGGTGCTGCAGGGCGACTGGGCGCAGCGTAAGTGTGCAGCCTTTGCAGCCGTCACCCGATTGCTCGGGGCCTGACCGCATCATTGCTGCAACATGTCCATTCCTGAAACACTCCACACAGTGCAAAGCCGCGAGCTAGAGCGGACCGAGCATGTTCGCGGAAAAGTGTTAAACGCCTGAAACAGTCGACGTGCGAGCCCCTTGATGAGCAATGGCGGCGGCACGGTCGGGGCGTGCTCACCACCCGTGTCTCAACAGCGTTACAACATTTTTTTGACAATTCTTCCACATAACGACAAGCCGTTGTTTTTACGTGGCAAATAAAAACCGGCACAGCTTCTGCTCTCTTCCTTGCAACGCTGCACAGCCCAGCGCTCTGAATAAGGAATTGCCATCGTGAGGAAACTGGATAAAGGCATTTATCGCCTCCTGTTGATCGGATGTGCACTGGGAGCAAGCTTCAGTATGACTGCCCAGGCCGAGAACGGAATCGTCGTCATTACCCGTGATGTGCAGCCCCGCAATGCGGTGGTCAAGCCCCTCATGCCCGATCCCTACCCGACCACCGTCAATACCAACCCGTCCGCGCACATCCTCAAACAGACTAACGAATTGAGCGACGGTGACTTTGCCGGCATCAGCAGTGGCGCAGGTATCTCCTCCCTGGTCACGCAACAGACCAACAACCTGGGCGGCAATATCAGCAACCAGAGCCAACTGCCCAACCTGGCCGGTGGACGTGGTACCGGCTCAGGCAACGGCATCTCCAACATGGTCAACTCAACCGTGCAGAAGGGCCTGGCGCCCCTGCAGATCCTGACCGGAGGCAAGTGAGATGAGGCACACGCTGCTGATTCTGGCCACGTTTTGCAGTGCATCGGCCTTCGCCCAGTCCCCAGTGATCAACAACGCCACCATCGACAATTCCGGCAAGCAGTACCAGGGCAACCTCACGGTCAACCAGGCTGCCGGCGATCTACAGCAGCAGGCCAACGTGCGGGCCTTCGCCATTGGCCATGACGCCAGCGCGACCACAGAGGTTCGCCAGCGCCTGCGCACACAGGTCGACCCTGCGATGGATGCCCGGTCCAGCATCCAGGGCGACGCCTTCACCAACGGCAGCGGTGCTCTGGGAGTCAACCAGAGCGCGGGCGCCAGCAACCAGCAAGCCAACGCACTGCGCATCAGCATCAGTGCCCAGCCACAAAGTCTCGACGACAGCGTCCTCATGCAACAGAACGTGGCGCTGCTCAGAAGCTCCGATCCAGCTGACTCCGCACCCGGCCATCGCCAGGTCACTACCAGTGACCAGGCCTTCACCGGTAGCCGTGGGGTGATTCAGCTGAATCAGAGCGCCGGGGTGGGAAACCGCATGGCCAACACCCTGAGCGTACGGGTCGTGGATTGACCCAAACAGGTAAGAACAACACTTAACCTAAAATAAAGTACGGAGAATCACCATGAAACCCTCGATGGCACTCAAGCCTCTGGTTTTCGCAATTGCTGCGGTCATGGCTGTTGCTGTACAAGCTGGGCAAAACGATCGTCGTGGTCATCATCACAACCACCACCAAAAACCACCAACCAAAATCAGCGTCTACGCCGATGCCAGTGCGTACGACAAGCAGAGCAGCACCAACAACTACATCGTAAACGAAGGCACCGAGAACGATGCCGAGATGTCCAGCTCGGCCAGCGGCACCAGCGGCAACGTCGGCGTCAACGTGGCGGCCGGTAACGGCAACCAACAAGACAACGCCGCCGCCATCGCCAACGCCGGCTCCGTGTCGGAAATCGATAACACCTTCGTATTCGGCGATGCCGAATCCACTGCACGCGTCACTCAGTACAGCAACAACAACAAGGTCTACAACCACGGCGCCACCAACTCCGCTGTGATGAGCGGATCGGGTGAAAATGGCAGCGGCAACATGGGCATCAACATTGCCGCCGGCGACCTCAACCAACAGAAAAACACCATGGCCATTGCCAACACCAATGCGCCGCTGGGTAATGCAAGCGCTACCGCCTCTGCCGAGCAAAGCGGCCCAGGCCTGGTGGTCATCAACAACGCCGATCGGACCTATCGTGTAGATACTCTGACCTTCACCACAGACATCAGTGGCAGCTCTTCTCGCGAGAAATCGTTCGAAGCCAGCGGCAGCCAAAGCAGGTCCTCGAGCTTCGAAGTGGCCGGTTCGAAGAGCCACAGCGCAAGTGGCTCTAACCACTACGAAGCAAGCGGCTCCAACATGCATAAGGCAAGTGGCTCGAAGAGCTTCACCCTGGATGCTGATCTGGAAGCTAGCTTCGATGCCTCCAAAACCGTTTCCTGGGATTATGGCCGTCATCACAATGGCGAAAAAACCAAGTCCGTGGAAGCTGAGCTGAATGCATCGCTGTACGTAGATGTCGATAAATCGTGGGAGAAAAAGAACAGCTCCTCGTTCGAGAAAGAGCGCGACTCTTCGTTCGAGAAGAAGTTCGAGTCCTCCTTCGAGAAATCGGGCAGCAAGTCGTCTGAGTCCGAGTGGGAAAAAGCAAAAAGCTTCAGCGAGAGCGACTCGTTTGAGCTGAGCAAAACTGTCTCGTTCCAAGTGCTGACCCCAACCGGCTGGGCTAACCCTGTAACCAACACTGCAACCCTGAGCGGTTCGGTGAATGGCGGCAGTGGCAACCTGGGTGTCAACGTGGCTGCTGGTGTGGGCAACCAACAAAGCAACTCGCTGGCCATCTCCAACACTTCGATGTAATGACCGCGGTCTGGAGGCCCCCTTCGGGGGGCCTTTTTTCAACTCGAACCAGAAGGCGTCCACTCATGCGCATTATCGCCCTGGCGTTTTTGCTTTGCGTAGCCAGCATCAGCGAAGCGGCCCAGATGCCCCTCTCCGTCCTGCCGGGTGGTGCGGTGGTGTTCAAGCCCATCCAGAGCGTGCGCGAGCGCAAATTCGCCGACCTGGTGCAACAGAAAACCGACTTCAGTTGCGGTGCAGCAGCCCTGGCGACCATCTTGCGCCAGGCCTATTGGCTGGACGTGAATGAAGAACAGATTATCGAAGGCATGCTGGCCCACGCCGATCAGGATCTGGTCAAGGTCCAGGGCTTCTCCATGCTCGACATGAAGAAGTACATAGAAAGCCTCGGCATGCGTGCCCGTGGCTACCGGGTACAACCCGACGCCTTGAACAATGTGCGCATTCCCGTAGTGGTGCTGATGGATGTACGTGGCTACAAGCATTTTGTCGTCATGCAACGCGTCGACAAAGGCTGGGTGTACATCGGCGACCCGGTGCTCGGCCATAAACGCTACAAGCTCGACGACTTTGTCAAAGGCTGGAACGGCATCATCTTCGCCGTCATCGGCAAGGGTTATGACAAGAACAATGTCTTGCTCACCCCGCCTCTGCCGCTGACCGCCAAGAACCGCGTCAACGCCTTCACCCCGGTGCAAGACGCCGAGTTGATGGATTTCGGATTCATCCAGAGCGACTTCTTCTAATGACAAGGGAGCATGAAGCTCCGGGAGCATCCAATGAAGACTCCACTGTGGCTGGCCATGGTTTGCCTGGCTGCCAGCCTGCCGACCCAGGCACAGACACTCAAGCCCATCGAATTGAAGGACCAGGAACTGGCGAACCTGCGGGGTCGCTATGTCATGCCAGGACGCATCGTCAGTTTCGGCATCGTCATGACCAGCGCCTGGCAAAATGCCAATGGCGAAGTGATCGGGGCAACCTCCTCGATGCAAGTCCAGCAAACGACCATCAAGCCCCAGTTCTATGTGTCGATGATCGATGAAAAAGGCATGAACTCGGCGCGCACGCAAAGTGCCGGCACCGGTACCGTCACCGGCGGCAGCGGCCTGAACAGCACCGAAGGCGTCACTCAGGTCGTGCGAGCGGCCGGCGACAACAACGCCGCCTACAATAACGTCGATATCAACGTCACCAAGGCCAACCAGGCACCCGCCACACAACCACAAGGCGAGGCACTGGCCGCAGGTTCGACCCTGGTTGGCGCCAATGGCGCAGGTTCGCTGAGCGTATCCTCCACCGGCAGCGGTGTGCAGTTCAACATCGTCGCCAACAACAACCAGGGCAGCAGTGCGCAACGCCTGGGCCAGGGTGGACTGATGCAGAACACGACCTTGCTTGGCAGCGGAAACCGGGTCAGCAACTTCACCTCCCTCAATGTCGTACTGCGTGAAAACGTGCCTAGCGCCGGGTCGGTGAACGGGAACCTGGACCAGCTCAAAGGTCTTCGCACTCTCGGATTCTGATCTACGCTCAGTCTCATCAAATGCAGTTAGAAGGGACGGCTAACCCATGCACCGATCGTTAACGTTCAGAGCTATCGTTTGTTTGAGTAGCCTGACCCCGGCGACATTGCTCCACGCAGCACCGGACCCTCAGGTCGAAGCATTAAAACAAGAACTCATGGAGTTGAAACAGCGTTACGAAGTACAGCAGAAGGCGCTGATGGTCCTCGAACAGCGCGTTCGCCAGGTTGAAGAAGCACCGGCGGCACCGCCTCCCAAACGTCTGACCAAGTCCCCCGCCGAATCGGTCAAGGGTGGTCAGACGGTGGCCGCGGGTGCGCCGGGAACCACCGGCAGTTCATACGGCCAGTCGCTCAAGGAAGACTCGGAACCGGCGCAGAGTGTGTCCAACCTGTACGACGAAGCCAGCGGCTTCTTCGGCGGCGGCAAGTTCAGTGTCGAAACCGGCCTGACCTACACGCACTACGATACCCGTGCCCTGGTGCTCAACGGTTTCCTGGCGCTGGACTCGATTTTCCTCGGCAACATCAACCTGGACCGCATCAAGGCCGACAACTGGACCCTGGACCTGACCGCCCGCTACAACCTGGACCAACGCTGGCAGTTCGACATCAACGTCCCGGTGGTCTACCGCGAATCGACCTACTCCTCCGGAGGTGCCGGTGGTGCTGGTCCGACCACCTCCGACGCAAGCGTCACCCGCGATCCGACCATCGGCGATGTCAACTTCGGTGTGGCCTACAAATTCCTCGATGAATCGGAAAACCTGCCCGACGCGGTCCTCACCCTGCGCGTCAAGGCCCCGACCGGGGATGATCCCTATGGCATCAAACTGGTCAACGACCCCAACAACGACAACCTCTCGGTGCCTGAAGACCTGCCGACCGGCAACGGTGTGTGGGCGATCACACCGGGTATCTCGCTGGTCAAGACCTTCGACCCGGCCGTGCTGTTCGGCAGCCTGGCCTACACCTACAACATGGAGGATTCGTTCAGCGACATCAGCCCGACGGTCAACACCAAGGTCCCGGGTGACGTGAAACTCGGCGACTCCTGGCAGGTCGGTGCCGGTATTGCATTCGCCTTGAACGAGAAGATGAGTATGTCGTTCTCGTTCACCGACCAGTTCGCCCGCAAGACCAAGATCAAGCCCGATGGTGGCGACTGGCAATCGGTGTCCAACAGCGACTACAACTCGGCCAACTTCAACATCGGCATGACCCTTGCCGCCACCGACAACCTGACCATCGTCCCCAACCTCGCCATCGGCCTGACCGAAGACTCGCCGGACTTCTCCTTCAGCCTGAAATTCCCGTACTACTTCTGATCCCGGCCCCTATGAAAAAGCCCGCCTCGGCGGGCTTTTTCATGGTAGGCCACTGAACTGTGGGAGCGGGCTTGCCCTGCGATTGCGAGCTGTCAGCCACATCCAATCGCGGGGCAAGCCCGCTCCTACAGCAAATCATTCCCAAGGCCCGTAGTTCAGCGAATCTGGTGTTTACGCAGCAACCGATAGAACGTCGGCCGGGAAATCCCCAGCACCTTGGCGGCAATGCTCAAGTTGTCGCTGTGCCGGTTGAGCACATCGCACAAGGCCTGGCGCTCGGCGCGGTGCTTGTAGTCTTCGAGGGTGCCCATGCTCGGTGCGAAAGCATGCTGGCTGACCAGGCCCAAATCCTGGGCCTCGATCTGCCGGCCTTCGGCCAGAACCAGGCCACGCCTGACCCGGTTGGCCAGTTCGCGCACATTGCCCGGCCAGTCGTGCTTGCCCATCGCCACCAGGGCGTCCTCACTGAAACTGCGCGGACGTCGCCCGGTTTCCAGGCTGTAGAAGTGGGCAAAGTGGTTGGCCAGCATCGACAGGTCGCCGTGCCGGTCGCGCAAGGGCGCGGTGACCACTTGCAGGACGTTGAGCCGGTAATACAGGTCCTCACGAAAGCGACCGCAAGCAATGGCCTTTTCCAGATCGACGTGGGTAGCTGCCAGCACCCGCACATCGACGTTGATCGGCTGGCTGCCACCGACCCGTTCGATGTGCTTTTCCTGCAGGAAACGCAGCAGGTTGGCCTGCAGCTCCAGGGGCAAGTCACCGATTTCGTCGAGAAACAGCGTGCCGCCATTGGCCGCCTCGATGCGACCGACCTTGCGCTGGTGGGCGCCGGTAAATGCGCCCTTCTCATGGCCGAACAGTTCCGATTGAATCAAATGTTCCGGGATCGCCCCGCAGTTGATCGGCACAAAGGGTTTGTCGTGGCGCTGCGACTGGCGATGCAGGGTGCGCGCCACCAGTTCCTTGCCGGTGCCGCTCTCGCCGCGAATCAGCACTGGCGACTCGGTGGGCGCCAGCTTGCTGAGCAGCTTACGCAGCTCGCGAATCGGCCGGCTATCGCCCAGCAGCTCGTGTTCGAGCTCCTCCACATGGGTATTGCCCTTGCCACGCAGGCGCGCCATGCCGAAGGCGCGGCCAATGGTGACCTGCACCCGGGACACGTCGAAGGGCAAGGTGTGAAAGTCGAAGAACCATTCGCAGACAAAGTCACCGACGTTCTGCATGCGCAGTTCATCAGGGCTGAGCACTGCAATCCATTCGGTGTTGCTACGGCTGATCAGGTCCTTGACCGCATCGGGGTGACGCAGGTGATTAGCCTGCAAACGCAGCAGGCCGACATCGCAGGGATACTCCAGGGCTGACGAAAGCGTACAGCTTCGAACATCCCAGCCGACACTGCGCAAGCCTGGCAATAATCGGTGGCAATCGTCGCAAGGGTCGACGATCAGCAGGCTGCGGTTGGATGCAGGTTCAAGCATGACCTTTCCTTGGCGCCAATTGTTGGAATTTTAAGTAGAAACAGCAAGTTGGCAGGCCCGTTTGTAACAGTAGCAACGATGCGTCAAACGCCCACTACCGTCTGTCTGCAAAGCATTGAAAGAATGCATAGCCCAGGGAATTTTCCTGAACTTTCAACGTCTGAGGCGCCACGCGCAGGGGCGATTTTTTTTGCACTGAAACAATTATTTTCAAGTCGCTTGTGACTCCACCCCGTACTGCGCGCATCAGTACAAGTAACTCACCGCAAACGCTTGCGGTTTATATAGATGTTTGGGCCCACAGAGAGACCGAACCCATGAATGCTCCGCTGCGAGTCAACGAAGCACTGCTGATTGCCGACCACGCTTTCGAACCCTACCACTGCGTTGCCTGGGATTCGCCCAATGGCACCGGGGTACTGAGCCTGGCGGTGATCGACCGGACCAGCACCCGACTGGGCGCCAAGCAGGTCTCCAGCAGCATCTATTCGGACCCGGCACGCCTGGCTGGTCTGATCGAGGAAATGCGCGCCGAACTGAAACAACAAGGCTGCCAGCTGCAAGACTGGTCGATGCCCAAGTAAGTTGCATCGACACTTGAGTTGATAAGCGGCGCGTATCTTCAGGGTGCGCGCCGGGCAACTTGCAAGTTGCCCGATTCCAACACTGCGACATTAGGTCGCAACACCCTCACGTACTGTTCGGTACGTGCCTTTGTTATTCAATCCGTTTAAAACTTTCAATCGTCCGGTAGTCGGCGCCCAACTGCTGCGCCAACAACTGTGCGCGTCCCAGACGCACGGGCGAGCGCTCGATATCCACGACCAGGCTCGGACAAGGCATTGGTTGCAACGCAGGCCAGGCCTTGAGCCTGCCGTCGGTCAGGACCAGGCAACGTTGCTGCTCCTGCCGATAGCGGCGCTGGCGTGCCTGCAACCAGTCACGAGCCTGCTCCAGGGCCGCCAGCAGCGGCGTACCGCCGCCGGCGCCGAGGCTGTCGAGCCAGGGTTGCAGGGCCGCCGAGGCCTTCAGGCCATGGCGCTGCCAGTGCGGTGCATTGCCGCTGGCGGTCAACAAGGCCAGACGTGCCCGCTGCCGGTAGGCCTGGTCGAAGAACCCGGCGAGCAAACCCTTGGCCTGGCTCAAGGCCTGGTGACGCCGGGTCGAGGCCGAGGCATCGACAATCACCAGCCACAGTTCATGGGCGCTGGCCGTGCGCTGCTGCCAGCGCAGGTCACGGCGCTGCCGGGGCCGGCCCTTGAGCAAGGTGGCCGGCCAGGCGACCACACCGCCGCCCGCCTCGCGGGCGCGCCCTCGGGAACCCTGCTCGATGGCACCTGGCCGGGGCCGGGCATCCGCCGTGGCCGAGCGGCGGATGCTCAGGGCTTTTTTGCCCAGTTCGGTACCTCGCGCCGGGCACCTGTGGGTGCGGCCTGGGCTGGCATTTCACCCCAGGTGCCCTGCCCCGGCTGCTCAGCTGCGGCCTGAGCACCTTGGGACGAGGCGCCAGGCGGCTGCTGAGGGGCCTGTTCATTACGCCGATGACGCAGGGCGAATTCGGCCACCGCATCGATATCCTGCGTCTCGATCTGCCCGGCACCGCGCCAGGCGGCATGGGCGCGGGCGGCGCGCAGCCAGACCAGGTCGGCGCGCAGGCCGTCGACACCGGCGGCAAAACACCGCTCGGTGATCTGCGCCAGGGCCTGGTCGTCCAGCGCAATCTGCGCCAGTTGCTCACGGGCCTGCTGACAGCGCTGGCGCAGCTGCGCCTGGGCTGGCGCCCACTGGGCGCAGAACGCCTGCGGGTCGGCGTCGAAATCCAGGCGCCGGCGAATGATCTGCCCGCGCGCCTCGGGGGCCGGTTGCCCGTGCAGGGCAACGTTGAGTCCGAAGCGATCGAGCAACTGCGGGCGTAGCTCGCCTTCTTCCGGGTTCATGGTGCCGATCAGCACGAAGCGGGCGCTGTGGCGGTGGGAGATGCCATCACGTTCGACCCGGTTGGTGCCACTGGCGGCCACATCCAGCAGCAAGTCGACCAGGTGATCGGCCAGCAGGTTGACTTCATCGACGTACAACACGCCGCCGTCGGCCTTGGCCAGCACCCCCGGCGAGAACTGCGCCTTGCCCTGCCCCAGTGCCGCGTCCAGGTCCAGGGTACCGACCAGACGCTCCTCGCTGGCACCCAGCGGCAAGGTCACGAACGGCCCGTCGCCGAGCAGATCGGCCAGGCCCCGGGCCAGGGTGCTCTTGGCCATGCCGCGCGGGCCTTCGATCAACACGCCGCCGATCTTCGGATCGATGGCGGTCAGGCACAGGGCCAGCTTCAGTTCATCGGCACCGACCACGGCAGACAGGGGAAAATGTGCAGGTTCAGTCATCTCAAGTCTCTTCCTCGCCGTCCAGCAGTTGCTCTTCCAGGGCCTGGCGGTAGCTGCCCGGTTGTTCCCAGAGGCCGCGCTGCTGGGCTTCGAGCAGGCGCTCGGTGATATCGCGCAGGGCTTCGGGGTTGTGCTGGCGGATAAAGTCGCGGGTCGGGCCGTCGAGCACATAGGCATCGGCCAGCGACCGGTAATGGTGATCGTCGATCAGGTGCGTGGTGGCATCGAAGGCGAACAGGTTATCGACGGTGGCCGCCAGTTCGAAGGCACCTTTATAGCCGTGGCGCTTGACCCCGTCGATCCACTTGGGATTGAGCGCGCGGGCGCGGATCACCCGGTTGAGCTCTTCTTTCAAGGTGCGGATACGCGGTCGGTCCGGCTGGCTGTGGTCGCCGTGGTAGCTGGCCACGGCCTGGCCACCCAGGCTTTCCACCGCGGCCAGCATGCCGCCCTGGAACTGGTAGTAGTCGTTGGAATCGAGCAGGTCGTGCTCATGGTTGTCCTGGTTCTGGATCACCGCCTGCACCCGGGCCAGGCGCCGGGCGAAGTCGGCGCGTGCCGGGGTACCCTGGTCGGCCGTACCGTAGGCGTACCCGCCGTGGTTGAGGTAGACCTCGGCCAGGTCCTGGCGGTTGTGCCACAGGCGCCCGTCGATGGCGTTCTGCACACCGGCGCCATAGGCACCCGGCTTGGCGCCAAAAATCCGCCAGCCGGCCTGGCGTGCCGCCTGCTCGCCGCTCAGCCCCTGCTGCTCAAGCTCCGCCCGCTCGCTGCGCACCCGTGCCGCCAACGGGTTGAGGTCGTCGGGCTCGTCCAGCGCCGCCACCGCTTGCACGGCGGCGTCGAACAATTTGATCAGGTTGCCGAAGGCGTCGCGGAAGAACCCCGAGACCCTCAAGGTCACATCCACCCGTGGCCGGTCGAGCAGGCTCAGGGGCAGGATCTCGAAGTCATCGACCCGCTGGCTGCCGCTGGCCCACACCGGGCGCACGCCGAGCAAGGCCATGGCCTGGGCGATGTCGTCGCCGCCGGTGCGCATGGTCGCCGTGCCCCATACCGACAGGCCCAGCTGGCGCAGGTGATCGCCATGCTCCTGCAGGTGACGTTCGAGAATCAGGTTGGCCGAGGCGAAACCGATGCGCCAGGCGGTGGTGGTCGGCAGGTTGCGCACATCGACGGTATAGAAGTTGCGACCGGTCGGCAGCACGTCGAGACGACCGCGGCTCGGTGCACCGCTGGGACCCGCCGGCACGAAGCGGCCCTGCAAGGCGGCCAGCAATCCCTGCAGTTCGGCGGGACCGCAGGCGTCCAGCTGTGGCGCAACGGTGTCGACCAGGGCCTGCAACACGGCGCGCACCTCGGCCCAGGGCTCGTCCTGTGGAACCTGCGTCACACCGGCGAGGCTCTGTTCGATCAGCATCAACGCCAAGGCTTCGAGACGCTCGCGAGTGTCACCCGCGGTGCGCCACAGGTCGTTGCCAAGCCCCTGCAATTGCACCGGACGCGGCCCTTCCCAGGGCTGACCGAGGTCGCAATCGAGCGGATCGAAGCCCAGCGCCAAGGCCCTGGCCAGCGCCCGCAGCAGGCTGGCATTGGCACCGCGGCCATCGCCACGGGCGACCCGCAGCAAGGCCAGCAAGGTATCGCTGCGCAGGCGGCCGACCGGCGATTCGCCGAACACATGCAGGCCGTCACGGATCTGCGATTCCTTGAGGTCGCACAGGTAGGTGTCCAGGCGCGGCAGCCACACGGCGGCATCGTCCAGCTCGCCTTCGAGTTGCAGCTCACGGTCGATATGGTTGTTGCGCACCAGTTCAAGGATGTCACGTTGCAGCTCGGCGGCCCGGCGCGGGTCGAGCAACTGCGCCTCGTAGTACTCGTCGGCCAGCGCCTCCAGGTGACGCAGCGGGCCGTAGGTCTCGGCACGGGTCAACGGCGGCATCAGGTGATCGATGATCACCGCCTGGGTGCGGCGCTTGGCCTGGGCGCCCTCGCCCGGGTCGTTGACGATAAAGGGGTAGATGTTCGGCAGCGGCCCGAGCAAGGCATCGGGCCAGCAACGGTCGGACAGGCCGACACCCTTGCCCGGCAGCCACTCAAGGTTGCCGTGCTTGCCGACATGGATCAGCGCATCGGCGGCAAAGCCGTGGCGCAACCAGAAATAGAACGCCAGGTAACCGTGCGGCGGCACCAGGTCGGGGTCGTGGTACACCGCGCTCTGGTCCAGCTGGTAGCCCCGCGCCGGCTGGATACCGACGAAGGTCAGGCCGAAGCGCAGGCCGGCGACCATCATCCGGCCATTGCGGAACATCGGGTCCTGCTGCGGCTCGCCCCAGCGCTCGCGCACGGCGTCCTGGTTGGCCTGGGGCAAGGCGGCGAAAGCGGCCAGGTAGTCGTCCAGGGCCATGCTTTGCAGGCAGGGTCGCTGGTCGAGGCTGTCCAGGTCGTTGCTGACCCCGCCCAGCAGCGCCTGGATCAGCGCCGTGCCGCTGTCGGGCAGCTCGGCCAGCGGGTAGCCCTGGGCCTTGAGGGCGCGCAGGATGTTCAGCGCCGCTGCCGGGGTGTCCAGCCCCACGCCGTTGCCGATGCGCCCGTCGCGGGTCGGGTAGTTGGCCAGCACCAGGGCCACGCGCTTGTCACGGTTGGGCAACTGCGCCAATGCACACCAGCGCCGGGCCAGTTCGGCGACAAAGTCCATGCGTTCGGCATGGGGCCGGTAGCAGACCACGTCCGACTGGCTGCGTTCGCTGCGCCAGGCCAGGTCCTTGAAGCTGATCGGCCGGGTGATGATGCGCCCGTCCAGCTCCGGCAAAACGATATGCATCGCCAGGTCGCGAGCGCCCAGGCCCTGCTCGCTGGCCTGCCAGCCCGGCTCGTTATCCTGGGCGCAGATCGCCTGCAGCACCGGAATATCCCGGCGAAACGGTCGCAGGTGCGGCTGCTCCGGGCTGGACTGGGCAAAGCCCGTGGTGTTGATGATCAGCGCAGCGTCGACCTCGTCCAGCCAGGCTTCGACCTGGGCCAGGCAGCCGGCCTCCTTGAGGCTGGCCACGGCAATCGGCAAGGGGTTGAGCCCGGCCCGTTGCAAGCGTTGGCAAAACGTATCGATAAAAGCGGTGTTGGCCGCCTGCAGGTGCGAGCGGTAGAACAGGATGGGTACCACCGGCTGTTCGACCTGCCACTGGCCGAACCAGTCCTGCAATTCGGCAGCGGCCCTTTCAGGGTGGTACACCGCCGTACGCGGTAGTTGCTGCGGTTCAGCCCAAGGGTAGTCGCGCCCGAGCCAGAGGCTGGCCAGGCAGTTGAACAGGTTCAGGGCGTTGGCCTTGCCGCCCTGGCGCAAAAAGTGCCAGAGCCGTTCGGCCTGTTCGGCCGGCACGTTGCCTAGGCCGGTCAGTTCCGGGTCCGGGTGATCGTCACCAGGTACCAGGATCAATTTGACGCCACGGTTCGCCAGCTCCAGTAGCTGCTCGACACCGTAGCGCCAGTAGCCGACCCCGCCATGCAACGACACCAGGATGACCTTGGCATGGCGCAGCACCTCGTCGATATAGAGGTCGACCGAGGCGTGGTTCTGCACCTGCATGGGGTTGGCCAGGCGCAGGCTGGGATAATCCTCGGGCAACTGCCGGGCAGTTTCGGCCAGCAGTGCCAGGTGCGAGTCACCGCTGCAGAGGATTACCAGCTCGGCCGGGGTCTGGCCGAGGTCGGCAATGCTGTCGTCCGGTACGAAACCACCGGGCTGGGTCCGCAGCAGGTGCATGGATCAGGCGCCCAGGGCGGCGCGCAGGCTCGCCTCCAGGTGCGCGGCATCCAGTTCCTGGCCGATCAGCACCAGGCGTGTGGTGCGCGGTTCTTCACTGCGCCAGGCGCGGTCGAAATGCTTGTCGAAACGGGTGCCCACGCCCTGGATCAGCAGGCGCATCGGCTTGCCGGGCACGGCGGCAAAGCCCTTGACCCGCAGGATGCCGTGCTGCACCACCAGTTGGGTCAGGGCATCGAGCAGCAGGCTTTCGTCGGCTTCAGGCAATTCGATGGAGATCGAGTCGAAGGCGTCGTGGTCATGATCGTCATGATCGTCGCCGTCATGATGGGAATCGTGGTGGGTACGGCGGCCATCGATGTGCACTTCGGACTCGGCGCCCAGGCCCAGCAGCACATCCAGTGGCAGGCGGCCGTTGCTCGCTTCGATCACCTTGACCGCTGGCGGCAGCTCTTCCTGTACCTCGGCGCGGACCTTGGCCAGGTCGGCGGCGGCGATCAGGTCGGCCTTGTTCAGCACCACCAGGTCGGCGCTGGCCAACTGGTCGGCGAACAGCTCGTGCAGTGGCGACTCGTGGTCCAGGTTCGGATCGAGCTTGCGCTGGGCATCGACCTGGTCCGGGTAGGCGGCGAAGGTGCCAGCGGCCACGGCCGGGCTGTCGACCACGGTGATCACCGCATCGACGGTGCAGGCATTGCGGATTTCCGGCCACTGGAAGGCCTGGACCAAAGGCTTTGGCAGGGCCAGGCCACTGGTTTCGATGAGGATGTGGTCCAGGTCGCCGCGACGGGCCACCAGCTCGCGCATCACCGGGAAGAACTCTTCCTGCACGGTGCAGCACAGGCAACCGTTGGCCAGTTCATAGACGCGGCCGCTGGCCTCTTCCTCGGTGCAGCCGATGCTGCACTGCTTGAGGATCTCGCCATCGATGCCCAGCTCGCCGAACTCGTTGACGATCACCGCGATGCGCCGCCCCTGGGCGTTGTCGAGCATGTGCCGCAGCAGCGTGGTCTTGCCCGAGCCGAGAAAGCCGGTAACGATGGTGACAGGGAGTTTGGCCAGTGTTTTCATGTCGATGCCCTTGGCAGGATGGCGGGCATGCGCGACGAGAGCCGCAGGTACCTTGACCTGGGCGCGTTCGCCACCGGATCACCCCGCCCGGTTTAATGTCGGAAACTGTTCGAGGCAGGTCTCCTGGCTTGCACTGCACCGGCCGACGAGCCAGTCGAACGACGCCTTCCCGCAGTGATGCAGTGGCTGTGTCGAACGCTTCAATGCTTACAGTTGCGGGGGCAGCCGCGGCTTGTACCGCGTTCCCGTCTTAGCTTCGGTCGCTGCCGAAGAACCTCGAAGCGGCTAGGCTACGCAGTGCCCGGTGAGTGGTCAACTGCTGTCACGATTGACGCCCGGCCGCCCCCGTGATTTGCTATGCCATTCGTTTGGGTGCCCTTGACTGGGTGAAACGGGAAACCGGTGCGTCAGCGCATGTGATCGACATGCCCGACAAGTCCGGTGCTGCCCCCGCAACGGTAAGCGAGAAAAGCGTCAGAACCACTGTGCCTGTAGTCCGGCATGGGAAGGTGACGCCAGTGGCAAGGCTATCAGCCTGCCCTCGCCAGCCCGGAGACCGGCCCAATACCGATTCTGACAAACCCGCGGTGGGCGGGCGCTGTTGAACCCTTGGACGGTCCTCGTGCAGGGGCTCGTTGCGCTTGCCTGTTGCCCGACAACACCCAGAGGAAAGCGCCATGCGTACCAGCACCGCCAGTCATTCCGCCGTTACCCCGTCCAGCCTCAGCCAGCGCCTGCTGGTCGCCGTCGGCGCCTCGCTGCTGGGCCTGTGCCTGGTGTACTTCGCCGGCTTTTCGCATATCGAAGCGGTGCACAATGCCGCCCACGACACCCGCCACAGCGCTGCCTTCCCTTGCCACTGAGTAGCTGTCGATGATCAAGCGTATCGCTCGCACCGCAGGTTTTGCCGGCCTGCTGGCCGCCCTGCTGCTGACCCTGCTGCAAAGCTTCTGGGTCGCGCCGCTGATTCTTGAGGCGGAAACCTATGAAAGCGCGGCACCGGCGGTCGAAGCCCACGCGCACGCGCCCGGGGTGGCGGCCGACCATCACCACGACAGCGAAGCCTGGGCACCGGAAGATGGCTGGCAGCGCGTACTGTCGACCACCGGTGGCAACCTGGTGGTGGCCGTCGGTTTTGCCCTGATCCTGGCCGCGCTCTACACCCTGCGCGCGCCGAAGACCGTGCTCAGCGGTGCGCTCTGGGGCCTGGGCGGCTTTGCCGTGTTCTGCCTGGCGCCAACCCTGGGCCTGCCGCCCGAGCTGCCGGGCACCGCTGCCGCCGACCTGGCCCAGCGTCAGACCTGGTGGGTGGGCACCGCTGCTGCCACCGCCGCGGGACTGGCACTGATCGCGTTTGCCCACAACTGGCTGTTCAAGATCGTGGGTGCGGTACTGCTGGTCATCCCTCACGTGATCGGCGCACCGCAGCCTGAAGTGCATGAGATGCTTGCCCCCCAAGCCCTGGAAACCGAGTTCAAGGTCGCCTCGCTGCTGACCAACGCCGCGTTCTGGCTGGCCCTGGGCCTGCTCAGCGCCTGGCTCTACCGTCGTTCGAGCCAGGCCTGATCGCCATGCCGCTGTACGTCGGCCTGGGGTGCCGACGGGGTTGCCCGGCCGAAACGCTGGGCGACCTGCTGGAGCAGACCCTCAAGGCCCACGGCTTGCACCTGGACGCCGTCGCGGGCCTGGCCAGCATCGACCTCAAGCAGGATGAGCCCGGGCTGCAGCAACTGGCCCGGCGCCTCAAGCTGCCTTTATTATTCTTCAGCGCCGCGCAACTGGCGCCCTTCGAGCCTCGCCTGAGCCATCGCTCGCAGGTGGCCTACCAGCACAGCGGTTGCTACGGCGTTGCCGAAAGCGCGGCGCTGGCCCTGGCCGAGCACCTGGCGGGCAAGGCACAGCTGCGCGTGACCCGCACCCTGCTGGCCGACGCCAGCCTGGCCATCGCCACAACCCCAGGCGTTGGCGGATAATCCGCACTTTCTTCCCAAGGACCTCCCATGACCGTCTATTTCATCGGTGCCGGCCCCGGCGATCCCGAGCTGATCACCGTCAAGGGCCAGCGCCTGATCCATCGCTGCCCGGTGATCATCTATGCCGGCTCCCTGGTGCCGGCCGCCGTGCTCGAAGGGCACAGCGCGCAGACGGTCATCAACAGCGCCGAACTGCACCTGGCGCAGATCATCGAGGCGATCAAGGACGCCCACGACCAGGGCCTGGACGTGGCCCGGGTGCACAGCGGCGACCCGAGCCTGTACGGCGCCATCGGCGAACAGATCCGCTACCTGCGCGAGCTGGGCATTCCCTACCAGATCGTCCCCGGCGTCACCGCGGTGGCGGCCAGCGCCGCCCTGCTCGGCTGCGAGCTGACCCTGCCGGACATCGCCCAGACCGTGATCCTCACCCGCTATGGCGACAAGTCACCGATGCCCGCCGGCGAGCAACTGGCGGACCTGGCCCGCCATGGCTGCACCCTGGCGATTCACCTGGGGGTCAAGCACCTGCACAAGATCGTCGAGCAGCTGCGCCCGCACTATGGCGGCGACTGCCCGATCGCCGTGGTGCACCGCGCCACCTGGCCGGACCAGGACTGGGTGCTGGACACCCTGGACGGGATTGTCCAGCAGGTGGAGGCCAAGGGATTCCGGCGTACGGCGCTGATCCTGGTCGGGCGGGTGCTGGCCAGCGACAGCTTTTCCGAGTCGGCGCTGTACCGCGCCAGCCATGCCCACCTCTATCGTCCCTGAGGGTATTGTCGCGGGGCCGGGCCGGTAGCACACTGGCGGTTCCGCCCACCTTCAGAGGACCTGATCATGCTCGAACTGCGCCCCAACTGTGAATGCTGTGGCCGCGACCTGCCCGGTGACAGCCAGGAGGCTTTGATCTGCTCGTTCGAATGCACCTTCTGTGTTGATTGCAATGAGCGCCAGCTCAAGGGCCAGTGCCCCAACTGTGGTGGCGAGCTGGTCAAGCGCCCGGCGCGGGCGGCGGCCAAGCTGGTGAAGTATCCGGCCTCGACCCAGCGGATCGTCAAGGAACAGGGTTGCCCGACGCACTGAGTAACGGGGACTGGCAAGGCGTTGCCTTGCATCGCAGGCTTCGCCAGCTCCCACAGTCCCCACACTTCCCACACTCCCCACACTCCCAACAGCCCCCCACACTCCCAACAGCCCCCACACACTCCCCACACTCCCAACAGCCCCCACACTCCCCACAGTTCCCACAACAGCCTGGAGAACAGGGCTGTTGTGGGAGCTGGCGATAGCCTGCGACGGGCATAAAGATCACGGCACCTGATACTGGCTCAGGTACTTGTCCAGCACCGCCTTGTCGCCACTGCCATCGCCGGCCACCTGCCACAGGCGCCGCTCGATGCCCTGGGCCAGCAGGTGCCCCACCGCCGACTCGATGGCCGACAGCACGCACAGTTGCGCCGGTTCGTTGGTGGTGTAGCCCACCTCGGCTTCCAGCAGTTTCTTGAACTCGATGAACTTGAACACCCCGGCGCTGCGGCCGACCGAGTAGATGGTCTTGCTGGTCATGACGTTGGCCAGCACCTGGCCGCTGCGCACGTCCACCGCCCGCAGGTTGACGGTCACCTGGTCGACCCGGTACTCGCGGGAGATGTCGATACCCAGGTAGCGCGCGCCCTCCCCGCCGCTGCGCACGTTGGTGTCGTAGGCGATGATGCCGCCTTCGAGCATCAGGTTGGCCGCCTGCAACGGTGGCAGTTCGCCCTGGATGTTCACCGGGGTATCGGGCTTTTTCTGCGAGGCGCGGATGATCTTGCGCTCGGTCAGCAGGTTCTGCAGCCCTTCGCGCTCCAGCACCATGAACCAGCCACTGGCCTGCAGGGCATCCATCAGCATGCTCGCCGCCCCCTGGGTCACGCTGGTGGAGAAGGAACTGGCCGGGGTCGGTTTGTATTGCCCGGTCTGGTCGCGAAAGCCGTAGACCACGGCCATCAGCCGGCCTTTTGGCCGCGGCATGTTGATCAGGTCATAGTAGGTCGAGGCCCGAGGTGTCAGGGTCGGAATATCCGCGTCCTGTTCGGCTGGCATTGGTTCACGCAGGCTGCAACCTTGCAGCGCGGCCAACATCAATACTGTGGTCAGAAGTCGTTTCATGGCTGTCGCTCCCCAATGCCCTACCCGTCAAGGGTTCAGGCCGTTGACCGAAATTTCCGAAATTTCGCCGGTTGCCCGGTCGGTGACCTGAATGCTCAAGGCCCCGGAATCGTCGATGACGTTGATGATGAAGGCGTCGGTCTGCAGGCTGCCGGTGTTGCCGTTGTTGATGGTGTCCATCAGCTGCGACAGCAGGCGCGACTCAAGCTGGTTGGTGAAGCGCTCCAGGGCCGAGGTACCGGCGAAGGCCGAGGCGCGGTCCTTGATCGCCGGGTCTTCGTGGTCGTTCTGGGCCTGGGCGTTGTTGAGCAGCCAGGTGCCGTTCAGCGGGTTGCCGCCGAAGGCCGGGTTGACCGGGGTGTAGACCAGTTCGGTGGCACCGGCCTGGCTGCCCAGGGCCGCCAGCAAGACCAGGGAGGCCAGGCGGCAGGTGTTTTTGTTGTTCATAGCTCGTCCCTCTCAAGATCAGTGGTGTCCTGCAGCATCATCTGCAGCTTGCGCTGGATGATCTGCGCCTTGACCAGGTCCGCCGCTTCATAGGCGGCATCCTTCAGTTCCGTGGTGTTGGGTGGCAGGAAGCGCCGGTAGACCACGCGTTGCTCAAACTCGACCGTCACCAGGCTGCCCCAGCGTGCGTCCGGCCGTTCCCGTACCACCAGGTTGAAATCCAGGCGGCTGGTGGCACGCAGCCGCTCGGCGAAGCTGTAATAGAAGTCGTGGCCGATGTGCGAGATGGTGTTGTCGACGATAAAACCCATCATCTCGTCCTCGGCGCCGCCACGGGCGGTACCGGCCAGCAGCACCAGGGCCAGGGCGCAGGCAGTCAGGCGGCGGTTCATGGTCCGTCCCCCTGGGCAATGCCCTTGCGGGCGCCGGCGGCGGTGTCGGCGAAGGCTTTCTCGGCCACGAACTGCCAGTCGGCGTAGTGGGCCAGGCCTTCGAAGTCGGACCACTGGGCGGCGAAGCCGGTCTGCTTGAGCGGCATCTCCTGGGAGCGGCTGTAGACCCCGGTGATGCGCCCGTCGATCGAAAGCACCAGTCCCCACTCGTCGCTGCCGGTGATCGGGTCGGCATACAGGCGGCGCAGGTGGCGCTTGATGCCGGGGTAGCGCGGGTCCTCCAGCAGCTCGTCCAGGGTCTGCGGGTACTGGGCCAGGCCCGGCGAGTTGCGGTAGTAGCTGCGCAGCGCCTGGGCGTACTGGCCACCGACCCACAGCAGGTCGCGTTCGCGATCACGCAGGGAGGCGGTGGACCACAGGGTCACCGTCGAGCCCATGGCGATGCCGGTCACGGCGATCAGCAACAGCACACCCAGGTAGGTGAAGCCCGCCTCGGCGGCGCTACCACTCGGCATAAAGGCTGCCATCACGCGCCCTCCCGGTTGAGCCGCTCTTGATGTCGGCCACGGAACCGGCCACCCCTTCCGGAGGTGCCACCACCTGCCAGCGATCGCGGCGCTCGGTGATCGGGTCCATGGGGGCGCTGCGCAGGTAGCGTTGCTCGACCAGTTGCTCCAGCGATTCGGGATAACGGCCGGTGTCTCCATAATAATGGTCCAGGGCCTCGCGCATGACCGCCAGACTCTGACGCAAGGTCGCCTCGCGGGAGACTTCCAGGCTTTCGAAATAGCGCGGCATGGCGATGGTCATCAGGGTGGCGATGATCGCCATCACCACCAGCAACTCGATCAGGGTAAAGCCTTGATTTCGTTTCATGCTGCTCACCACTGCCCGTAGGCGATGCCGTTGAGGCCTTTGCCCGGCGCCTTGGAGTAGACGTCGAAGACGTCCTCGCCATCGCGCGGGTTCTGGGCCGAACTGTCGTAGCTGCGCAGGCCCCAGCCGCCTTCGTCGTCACGCTTGTGCGCCACCAGCGGGTCGCGCGGAATGCGCCGCAGGAAGTAGAACTTGGCCCCCTTGGCACTGCGCACATCGCGCACCCCGTCCACCAGCACCTGCAGGTTCGGTGGGTAGCCGCTGGCGTTCAGCGATTTCTCGATGTAGCCGGCGTCGAAGGCACGCTTGTAGGCGTCGATGGCATCGCGAATCTGGTACAGCGCGGTCTTGAGCTCCTGCTCCTTGCCACGGCGCACCAGGGTTTCGGTCAAGGGCGCTGCGATCGAGGCCAGCAACCCGAGCAGCGCCAGGGTCAGCATCACTTCGATCAGGCTGAAACCCGCCACCCTGCGTTTCATGATTCAGGGCCTCACCGCGGTCGGTACCGCTGCTACCGGTTGGCTTTCATCGCCCTCCAGGTTTGGAGTGGGGCTGATGTTGCGGATCTGCATGCTGGTTTCGGTGCCGGTCGGGAACTCCATGTCCGACGGGCTCTGGTACGGCAGGTTGCGGATGATCCGCGGGGTGATCGACAGCACCAGCTCCGACTGGCTGTTGTCGTTGCGGTTGCTGCCGAACAGCCGGCCAAGGCCCGGGATGTCGCCAAGCCCCGGAATCTTGTTGCCGCTGGCGCCCTGGTCGTTGCGCATCAGGCCGGCCAGGACCTGGGTTTCGCCGTCATGCAGGCGCAGGCTGGTCTGGGCGTTGCGGGTGTCGACCTGGACCGGGATGGTGCCCTGGCGGGTCGGTTCCAGCGGTTTGGCGTTGCTGACCTCCAGGGCCACCTTGATCGCTACTTCGTTGTTCAGGTGCACCACCGGGGTCACTTCGAGTTTCAGACCGACATCCAGGTAAGTGATGCTTTCGGTGATCACCGGGCCCTGGGTCGAGGGCACCGAGGTGGCGCTGACGATCGGCACCCGCTGGCCGATGTGGATGCGCGCCTGCTCGCGGTTGCTGACCCGGATCACCGGGCTTGCCAGGGTGTTGATGTCATTGTCCTGGGCGTTGATCTTGGCCTGGGGCGATGGCGAGAAGGTGATTTGCTCGGAGTTGATGCCGCGCAGCTGGTCGATGGTGCTCACCGGGTTGCCGTCGCTGTTGAGGATCCCGAAGGTGTTGGGCCATTGCAGGCCGAGTTCGAGGATCCGCGAGCGGGCCACTTCCATCACTTCGACTTCCAGCACCACTTCCGGGTTGGACTGATCCTGGGACTGCAACAGCTTCTCGGCCATGCGCACTGCATCGGGGGTGTCACGCATGGTCAGGGTGTTGAGGCGCTCATCGACGAACACGTCGCGGGTCTTGAGCATGGTCTTGACCATGTTCATCGCGGTGTTGGAGTCGATGCTGGTCAGGTAGAAGGTGCGCATCACCAGTTCCTGGTAATCCTTGGTCTTCTGCGGCGAGTCGGGGTAGATCAGCAGGGTGTTGTCG
Organism: Pseudomonas sp. BGr12; assembly: GCF_030272895.1. Classification (GTDB taxonomy): domain Bacteria; phylum Pseudomonadota; class Gammaproteobacteria; order Pseudomonadales; family Pseudomonadaceae; genus Pseudomonas. The sequence goes on from NZ_JALRNF010000037.1 coordinate 26,222, forward strand.
TTCACCACCTTCTGGTGCAACTGGTTCTGCTCCAGCAGCAAGGCGATGGCGTTCTCGATGCGCACATCGCGCACGAAAATGGTGGCCTTCATGTCCGGACGCAGGTCCTTGTCGAAGATGAAGTTGAGCCCGGCCACCTGGGACAGCACCTCGAAGATGGTCTTGAGGTTGGCGTCACGGAACTCCAGGGTCACCGGCCGTTCCAGCTTGCTGCGCAGTTGCGGGTTGGGCTGGGCGGTGCGGCTCTGCACCAGTTCGATGTCCTTGCGCAGGGCCAGGCCGGCCTCGTTCTGCGGGTCCAGCTGCAGCACTTCGCGCATGTGCCGCTCGGCGCCGAACAGGTCGCCGGCACGCAGGGCCGCCTGGCCCAGGGCGACGCGTTCACCGAGGTTGCGCATTTGCTCGATCTGGCGCACGGCTTCCTGGGCGCGGCGGTTGTTCGGCTCCAGGGTCAGGACCCGGCCGTAGCCCATGCGCGCCCCGGCAAAGTCGTGGCGGCTGCGGTCGCTGTCGGCCTGGGTCAGCAGTTCTTCAATGGACTGCTTGCGTCCCTGGGCCAGGGCGATGTTCAGCTCGGTGTCGCGCGGGTTCTCCTTCAGTGCCTCTTCCAGCCGGGCAACCCCGGCCTCGTACTGCCCTTCGTTGATCAGCGCCTGGCCGTCCTTGCGTGCGGCGGAAGTGCCGCAGCCGGCCAGGGCGACGCACAGTGCCAGCATCAGATACGGTGCTTTGTTGCAGTGCCTGGACGAAATCATGGTGCGCTCCCTACAGACAAGGTCTGGGACAGGTGCAACGGCAGGTAGACCAGGCTCAGCTCCGTGGCGGAGATGTGCTCGATCCGGTAGGTGTCATCGATCACGTCGCCACGCCGCACGACGTACAGTTTTTCGCCGCTTTGCAGGAAGATCTGCTGGTCGTCGCGGTCATCCAGACGGCCGACGAATTGAAAGGGCAAAGCGGGCGCCGCCGGGGCCACGGCCACCGGCGCAACCGCCACAGGTTGTTCGGTGACCGTCGCCAGTTGGGCGGCCGGCTTCCAGTTCTTGCTCGGGAACAGATCCCGTGGTTGCAGCGCCGCGGTCGCTGCACCCTTGCTGGCAGCGGCGTCCGCGGCCTGCGCCGCCGTGTTCGAGACGGTCGCTTGCGCATCGCTGCCCTCGCCATCGTCCGTGAAGAAGTAGCCCGGTACCCAGGCCAGTACGGCCGCGGATCCGAGGAAGGCCAGCCAGGCCAGGCGGCGTTGAGTGTTCATCATGACCTCGACAGATAAAGGGTCATACGCAGGCGACCGGTCAGCTCGCTGTCACCGATCTTCTTGCGTTGCAGGTCGACGTCTTCAAGCACCAGCGCCGGCAGTTGGCCGAGCAAGGCGTGCACGAAGCGGCGGATCTGCGGGTAGCTGCCGCGCACCGGCAGGAGGATCTGGTAGCGCGCCAGTTGGGTCTTCGGATCGACGCCCAGGGCGTACTCGCCACGGGACAGGCTGATGCGTTCGGATTTGGCCAGGCTGTAGATCCGGTCGATGGCCACGGTAGCCTGGGGCTGGGCCGGCAGCTGCTTGTGGAAGTCTTCCAGTTCGCGCTGGGGCACCTGTGGCAGTTTCAAGGCGCCGCGCTTGAACTGCTGCAGTTGCTCGTCGGCTTGCTCGCGCTGGGCCTGCAGCGCTTGCAGTTGCTGCCACTGTGGCAACACCGCCAGGGCACCGTAGAGCAGCGCCAGCAGGACCAGGGCGCCACCGGCAAGGCCGACCACGCCAATCTGGCGTGCACGCTCGTGGAGGATCAGGCTAGGGATGTGCATTGCCGGTCTCCCAGGTGGCGGACAGGTTGAACTGCACCGGATGCTCGGGCTGCTTGACCATGATTTCGTGGTTGAGCAGTGACACATCGCGCAACTCGTCGCTGGCTTCCAGACGCTTGTGGAACGCCAGCATGGCTTCCAGGTCGCGGGCTTCGGCGCTGATCCGCACCTGGCCCTTGCGGGCGTCGGGGGTCAGGGTCAGCAGCGCCACGTCGTCCTGGGGCATGGCTTCGAGCATGTTGAACAGACGCTCCCAGGGCCGCTGCAGTTGTTGCGAGACGCTGCGCATCTGCGCCAGCTTCTCGCTCTGTTCGCGGCTCTGAGCCGGGGTCAGTGCACTGCCCTGCTGCGGGCGCTTGCCCAGTTGCTGTTCGACCTGATGCAGTTGCTGCTCGAGCCCGGCCTGCCGCTGGCTGACGTTCTGCTGCAGGACCACGGCCGCCAGCACCAGGCTGGCGCCGACGCCCAGCACCACCCAGGCCGCCAGCGCCGTGCGCCGTGGCTGGAAATCCAGTTCCAGGCGGCGCATTTCAGGCCACCGCCCGGGACATGCTGCACAGCACGTCGCCGCCCTGGCCGTTGAGTTCGCACAGCTGCACCCCCTCGAGGGACGGTGGCTGCTCCTGGCGACCCGGTGCATGCAGGAACACCGGCAGTTGCCGTTCACCGGCGTTGAGTTCGCACTGGCGGGCAATCAGGGCCTGCAGGGCGGCGTCACTGTCGCCACCGCCCTGGGCGCTGACCTGTTGCCAGGTGCCGTTGTGGGCCAGCAGGCAAACGCTGCGTTGTGGCTCGGCAATCACGAACAGGAAGTCGCCCTGCCCCAGTTGCTCGGCAAAACGGTTGTAGGCGGCCATCAGGTACGGGCGCACCGAACGCAGGCGCAGGCCCAGGTCGCGACAGTGGTCGTTGAGCCGTTGCAGCAACGCTTCCGGCACGGCCGTGGCGATGCGCGCGCTGCCGGCGGCCTCCGGCGAGACCACCAGGCGCCAGCCGTCCAGGCTCTGGCCGTAATGGCTCTCGAAACAGGCCCGGGCGTACTGGTACAGCTCGTCCGGCCGGTTGATGGCGGCGCTCCAGGGCACCAGGCAGAAGCGGCAGTACTGCGCCGACAGCAGCACCTGCAGGTGCGCGCCTTTGCAACGCTGCTCGGCCAGCAGGCTGTGCAAGGTATCCAGGGCCTGGCTGGCGGCCTGGCTGCGTTCGGCGATAAAGCCCAGGCTGCCCAGCCAGGTTTGCTCCTGGCCCTGCAGGCGGGACAGTCCAACCCCCTGGGCACCGAGCACGGCGACGAATCGATCAGGCGACAAATGTGACACGATTGATCTCCTCCAGGGTGGTCCGGCCATCACGCACCAGTTCCAGTGCGGAGCTGCGCAGCAGGCGCAAGCCACGTTGACAGGCCAGGGCGCGGATCTGCGACAGCGGCTTGCGTTCGACGATCATCTGCCGCAGTTCGTCGTCCAGGTGCAGCAGCTCGGCGATCGCGGTACGCCCGCGATAACCGCTGCCGCGGCACTGGCCGCAGCCGCTGCCGTGTACGAAGTGGTAATGGCCGACCTGCCCGGCTTCCAGGCCCGAGAGGCTCAGTTCCTCGTCGCTGGGCTGATGGCGGCTGGCGCAGTGCGGGCAGACCAGGCGGATCAGGCGCTGGGCCAGCACGGCATTGAGGGCGGAAACGAAGCTGTAGGGATCGACCTGCATCTGGCTGAAGCGGCCGATCACATCGAAGACGTTGTTGGCGTGGATGGTGGTGAACACCAGGTGGCCGGTGAGCGCCGACTGCACGGCGATCTGTGCGGTGTCCGGGTCGCGGATCTCGCCGACCATGATCTTGTCCGGGTCGTGGCGCAGGATCGAACGCAGGCCGCGGGCGAAGGTCAGGCCCTTCTTCTCGTTGACCGGAATTTGCAGCACGCCCGGCAACTGGTACTCCACCGGGTCTTCGATGGTGATGATCTTGTCCACGCCATGGTTGATCTCGCTGATCATGGCGTAGAGGGTGGTGGTCTTGCCGCTGCCGGTGGGGCCGGTGACCAGGATCATGCCGTACGGCTCGTTGGCCAGGCGGCGCAGGCTGCGCAGGGTCTGGTCCTCGAAGCCCAGGGCCTGCAGCTGCACGCCGCTGACGCGGTCGGCCAGGTCCTGTTTGTCGAGCACCCGCAGCACGGCATCCTCACCGAAGATGCTGGGCATGATCGATACCCGGAAGTCGATCTGCCGGCCGCTGATGCCGATCTTGAAGCGGCCGTCCTGGGGCACGCGCTTTTCGCCGATGTCCAGCTCGGCCATGACCTTGATCCGCGAGATCACCTGGTCGGCGAACTCGCTGCCGCTGACTTTGCTGATGCCGTTGAGCACGCCGTCGATACGGTACTTGATCACCAGGCCGTTGCCGGTGACGCCCAGGTGGATGTCGCTGGCATGCATTTTCAGCGCATCGTAGAGGGTCGAGTTGACCAGCTTGACCACCCGGCTCTGGTCTTCGCTGATGCTGGCCAGCGACAGGCTCTGCACCGTGTCGAGCTCGCTGACGGCGTCGCTTTCGGTGTCCAGCGAGTCCACGGCGTGGAAGCTTTCTTCGTGGCGGGCGAGATAACCGCTGAGGTCGGCGGCCGCCACCAGGTACAGCGGTGCGCCCTGCAGGCATTCGTCGATCCAGGCCAGGCGAGCGCTGTCGAAGGGGTCGGCGAACACGCCCAGGGCCTGGCCGTCATGCTCGAGGAAAATGAATTCGCGCTTCAGGCACTGGGCCAGGCTGACCCGGTCGAACAGCGGCGCGGCGGCGAACAGCGACGGGCTGTCGAGCACCGGGTAATGCAGGGTCTGGCCAAGGGAGCTGACAAAATCGGCGGTGTTCAGGCCGCTCAGTTGTTGCAGGGTATCGAGCAGACGTTCGCCGCTTTGTTCGGCGGTTACCCTGGCCTGGGCCAGCAGCTCGCGGCCAAGGGGTGCGGGGGCACTGGACCTGGCGGGGACTACAGCGAGCGACAATGATTCCATGGCTTGCTCTCCAGCTCGGAGCGCGGCAAGCCAAAACCTGGTCTGCTCGCGCGTTACTCCCCGGTGAGCAGTTGGTCGTCGTCCGGCCCTGGCGGCTTCACGCCATTACGGCGGCGATCAGCCAGGACCCAACTACCATCGAACAACTGCAGCGGGAAACTTTCATTCCTGCCTTGGCGTCGTTCGACGAACCCTGTGTCCTCATTGCCTTCGCGCTTCTCTTCTCGCTTGAAACCGATCAGGTCGCAGACTGCGCGGGCCAGTTCCGCCAAGGGAAAAGGCTTGAACAGGATATGACTGACACCTAGCTGGTTGGCACGCTCACGGACCTCGGCGGTCGGGTGGGCAGTGATCAACACGAAATGACAGTTCCTGCTTTGACGCACCGTCTCCAGTACCTGAAACCCTTCCATGTCGGGCAAGCGATAATCGAGCACTATGACGTCGGGTTGGAGGCTCGCGGCCAGGCCGATGGCACTTTCCCCGTCGTAGGCAACATGAACGTTCAGGCCTTGCGCAACCAGGTAAGCCTGGATATTGCCCGCAAGGGTCTGTTCGTCATCGACTACCAATACTGTGTTAACCAAGGTCGACTCCTTGAAGCATCACAGGCCCGGATTCCCGGTCTGGCGAAGTGCGACCTTGTACAGGCTTACGCATGCTTCGTGCCAGACATGAGACGGCGTTAATCACTGTGCTATGTCGTTGATTCTTTAAGCGTAGACGCAAATAGCCCGACGCCTCTCCCCCAATGCCGGGGACAGGCTGGCACTTTGCCCCTACTGATGTCCCCAACATTGGGGGCCCATATGAGTCGTCAGTCAAGTCGCTGCACCTGCCCGGCGTCTCGAAGACGCTGCAGCATGGCCCGGCGCGCCTGCGCCTGTTGCTGATCGATGAGAATGCGTTTTGCCAGTACCAATCCCTGCTCCTCTACGACAGGGCCAGTGGCACTTTCGTTCTGGGGTGGTTGAAAAGAATTCTCATTGGCTTTGAAAAAGGCCCGTACTTGCTCGGGATCGGGCTCGGGAACCTGCGAGGCCTGCATGAACACCTGTTGTGCCGCCAGTTCATGGCGCATGTACTCGGCAAAGCTCTGGCCATCGAAACCGGCATCGGCCAGACGCCGCTCAAACGTTTGCGCACCGCCCATGGCCTGGCGCAACTGATCGATCTGCGCGGTGATCTCACTGTCATCGACCTTGATGCCCTGGCGCTGGGCTTCCTGCCAGAGCAATTCCTTGTCGATCAGGTCGCTCAAGGCCTGGTCGCGCAGGCGCTTGTAGACGCTGGGGTTGCGAATGCTGGTCAGGGCCCGCCCCTGGTCTTCCAGGTACTCGACAAAATAGCGCTCCAGACGCAGCTGGCTGATTTCCACGCCATTGACCCGGGCCGCAGCCGGTCCCTCCTGGGCCTGCAGCGGCAGGGCCAGTATGCATAACAACAGGCAGAGCAGCTTCATGGCGTATTCACCTCGGTAACGGGTCGATAGGCAGCCACTGGGCGAAACACCGGCCCGGGCATTTCCACGGTAATCACATGGGCGCCGGCCAGGCCCTGGCGTCGACCGGGGCCGAACCCCAAAGGTGGGGTCAGGCCGGTCTGCACGTCATGCAGGCTTTCCAGGGCCAGCACCAGCTTCTCCCGGCTGGCGTCGCGGCCGATGCGCTTGAGCGCGTCGCCCAGCAGTTGCATGGCGCACCAGGTGCTGACCTGCAGCGCCCCCTGGCGGCCATCCAGGCCCTGGCGCTGGCGCAGGCCGTCGAGCGCCTGGCGACCGGCCGGCGTCCAGTCGCCGGGCACGAAGGGATAGGCCAGGAACACGCGCCGTGACCAGGCGTCGGGCAACTGCGGCAACTGCCCGGCCACCTGGCTGGAAGCGGCCAGCAGGTAAGGCGTGCGCTCGGCGCGCTGGAGCAATTCGGTCAGGCGTTTGAAGTCATCGGCCTGGCCGAGGAAAAAGATCGCCTGGGCGTTGCTCGCCTGTTCATCCAGCGGCCGGGCCTGGATGCCGTTCCAACCGCGATGTTGCAGTTCCTGCTCCAGACGCCGGGCCAATTCCTCCTGGGACGCATCGGCATAGACAATCCGGGTGTCGGCGCGCTGCAACACCAGATTGGCCTGGGCATAGTCGGCCAGGCTCAACAGTTGCTCACGCAGGCCCGGCAACGGGTCGAAGATCTGCAGGCTGGTGGTCAGCGCCGGTGTCGCGCCGATCAACGGCACCCGCGCCTGCTCCAGGCGTGCCGCCAGGGTCGGCTCCAGGGCCGGTGCCAGGGGCGCGATCAGGGCGAACACCTGCTCCTGCTCGAGCAACCGGGTCAGGGCCTGCTCGGCGCTGGCCTGGTCCGGGCCGGGATCGAGAGTGATCAACTGCAACTGGCGACCGTGGATGCCGCCCTGCTGGTTGAGCGCCTCGATACGGTCGTCGAGCACTGCCGCCACCACCCGGGCCGACGCGGCGAGCGGCCCCTGGGTGGGCAGCAAGGTGCCCAGGCGCAGGACCTGGTCTTGCACCCCGGGATCGCGGTCATCGGCCAGGCGCTTGAGGTAGGCGGTGAGGTTGCGCTGGTCGGCCATGCTCAGCACGAAGCGTGGCATGGCCGGGTCCAGCGGGTTGCCGGCCGGGTCGCGGCCCTGCTGGATGGCCCGGGCCAGGCTGGCATCGCTATAGGCCGGATAGGACCGGCCATTGGCCTGGCGCTGTCCCTGCCCGAGCGCCAGGCGCTGCCAGCTGAGGTTCGGTGGGCGCACGCCGCCTTCGGCGCGGCCAAGGCCGTCGGCACCGTGGCAGCTGGCGCAGGGCACCACGCTGGCGGGCACCAGCATGTCGGCCGCCCCTACCCGTGCCGAGACCTGTGCATCGCTGCTCGACAGGCCTTCACGGTACAGGCGCTTGCCGGCCTGTTCCGCAGGGCTCAGGTCCAGGGCCTGGGCGAGACTGGTGGCAACCAGCAACATCGCCAGGGTCCCGATGCGCGCCAGGCGGTTCATCAGCCTCAACGCCCGGCCAACGGTTGCGACAGCAATTGCAGGCGCTGGGCGATCGCCAGCGGCGGTGCGTCAGGACGGATCTTGCTCCAGCGCTTGTTGCCGACGTCGCCGGCGATCAGTTGCGTGGAATGTTGCTCGGGGCTCGGGATCAAGTGCCCCAGGCGCGCCAGCACCAGGTCGATATTGGCCTTGTCACCGGTCAGGAACAGCCAGTTGGGGCCGTCCACCCCTTGCTTCTGGGCGAATTCCTTGAGCACCTGCGGGGTGTCGTTCACCGGGTCGCTGCTCACCGAGATGAAGGTGACCTTGCTGGCCGCCTCCTCGCCCATGGCATCGCGCACCTCGCGCAGTTTGCGGGTGATCAGCGGGCAGGCATCGTTGCAGTGGGTGAAGATGACATTGAGCATCACCACCTTGTCCTTGAGCACGTCGCTGTAGAAGCGCAGGGTCCGACCGTTCTGGTCCTGCACCAGGGTGTCGGTGAAATAGGTCTGGGCATCGTGGGTACCGGCGGTCGGGGTCACCGCCGTGGGCTTGGGCGCCTCGGGCTGGTGGCCTTCATGGGCCAGGGCCTGGGGCGCGAGGAGGCCCAGGCAGGCGCTCAGCGCCAGCCACCGGGCGCCATGCCGGGTGCGGTTTGCGAGGCTCATGGCTGCTGCTCCTGGGCAATGGCGGTGTGCTTGGCATGCACGCGCTTGGCGCTGAGGCGGTCGATTTCGCTGACCAGCAGCGCCGGGTCGGTAAAGCCATAGAAGCGCGTCCATTTGCCGGTACGACCGTCACCCACCAGAATCAGCGGCGGGTGCTCGCCGAGGTTGGCGCTGAAGCTGCCCAGACCCTTGAGGGTTTCGGTCACGGCATATGGCGTACCGGTCAGCCAGCTCCAGCCGGGGCCGGCCTGGAAGGTCTTGGCGTAGGTCAGCAGGCGCTTGGGATCATCGCGCTGCGGGTCGACGCTGAGCGACACCAACTGCACTTCCTCCCCCACCCGCCCGCCAAGCTGCTTCTGCACCTTGGCCATGATCGACGACACCACCGGGCATACCGTGGTGCAGCTGGTGTAGATAAAGCCCATGACCACCAGGCGGTCCCCCACCAGGTCCTTTTCCAGGCGCACCGGCATGCCGTTCTGGTCCAGCAGCTGGACATCGGCAAAACGCACCGAAGTCTTCTCCTGGTGGGCGGCAGGCGTGCCATGGGCGCTATGATCGACACCGCCGTGGGCCTGGACCAGGCCACAGCTGGCGGCGAGCAGGCAGAGACTGAACAGTCTGCAGCGATCGAGCTTTCTCATCGTACACTCCTTGAACCCGATTCAGACGCTTGTTGAGCCGCAGCGGGCAGTACCCGCAGGCTGGTGTAATTGTTCTCGGCAAAGCCACTGCCCAGCGATGGGGCCTGCACATGCAGGTACCAGGCGCCGCTTTCAGCCATCTCCAGCGGCGCCTCGTAGATCCCGTCACCCACTTCCCGCACGGCACTGCTGCGCGCACGCGAGGTCGGCGCGAGGAAGTAGCGCACGCTCAGGTCCTTGACGCCGTTGCGCGGCGCACCGTTGCCTTCGACGATGCGAAAGCGCGCGGTAAAGGGCCGGCCCTGCACCACTACCTGGGAATCGAGCATGAACTCGACCCGCGGCGTCTGCCGGTGCGGCGCGGTGGGCGAAGCGGCCACGTCGGTGCTGAAGCAGTGAATGATCTGCGGCTGGTTGAGCAGGAAGGCCACATCGAAGGTGCCGGAGGCCGGCAGCTTGACCGTCGAGCTATACACCCCCGGCGCCACTTCGCGCAGGCTGCGGTCGACCACCAGGGCGGCGCGGGCGTTGGCGCCGCGGTTGGCATAGCCGGACATCGGCGCATTCATGCCTTCGGCGTAGAAGTAGGTGGTGTTGTCCACCGGGTTGACCACGAACACCGAGTTCTCGTCGCGGGCCACGGTCAGGCCCTGGGCCAGCGGCAGGTTGCCGGCCTGGCGCGGCGCCGCAGGCCCGGCTTCGAAGCCCTGGACGATGGGTTCGCGGCCCTCCCCCAGGCTGCTCAGGTTGACCATGGTGACCTTGGGCGAGGCCAGCCCGCGAATATAGGCATAGGCGCTGGTGAAGGTCAGCTGGTAGGGTTCGGCGGACACCGGCAGGCTGTGGATCAGCCGGTCGGTACTGGCGTCGACCACCAGCGCCTTGTTTTCCAGGGTGTTGAGGGCGATGCCGAAGCGCCCGTCCTTGCTGAAGCGCATCGGCCCCAGGCCCTGCTCGCCCTGAATCAGGTGGCGCTGGGTGTGGTTGCGGGCATCGATCACGCTGATGGTGCCGTCGCGCCCGTCGGTCACATACACCGCCTGGGACAGCGCCGAATAGGCCACCGACAGCGGGTGCGAGCCGACTTTCAGGGTGTTGACCAGACGCATCTCGCTGGCATCGATCACGCTCAGGGTGCCGCTGTCGCGGTTGCTGACAAACACATAGCGCGAGTCGGCACTGAAGGCGATCTCGTGATGTCCGGCACCGGTGGCGAAGAACTTCATGGCCTTGCGGCTGGGCACATCGATCACCGTCACGCCACTCTCGGCCGGATCGCTGGCATTGTTGCCGACCCACAGCAGGCGCTGGTCGGGCTGCATCGCCAGGCGCAGCGGCTGTTTGCCGGCGCTGAGGTTGGCCACGCGCTGGAAGGTCTCGGTGTCGACCAACGCCACTTCACCGCGCTCGGGCATCGACACGAATACCTGCTTGTCGTCGCCGGCGGCCACCCAGTCCATGGGTTGGCCCGGCAGCTCGATACGCGCCAGGGTACTGGTGACGCCGCCCACCGACACCGACGGATCGATCACGGTCAGGCTGGCGTCCTTGTTCATCACCAGCAGGAAGTAGCCGTTGAGGTCGAGCAAGGGGCGCGCGCCGATGCTGCTCTTGAGAAACATCGCCACCCGCGCTTTGCAGCTCTTGTCGCGGTCCTTGGCCGCGTCACCGGTGAGGGCCGGGTCCAGCCAGGCGCCGGGGGTCACCCCCGACAGTGGCTGGCCGCTGTTCTGGTCAGTGATCTTGAAACGCACATTGGCAAACGCACCCTCGGTCAACACCCCGCCACTGGCCATCGGCTTGGCCTCGAACTCGACGGTGACACCGTCGCGGCTCAGCCGGTGCAGGGCTTGCGAATCGCTCTCGACCAGCGCTTCGCGCGGGTCGCACCACAGGCTTTCGTAAGCGATCCCCAGGCCCATCAACGTCAGGCCGGTCATCAGTCCCAGGTACAACGGTCTGTTCTTCGTGATCATGACCTCTACCCCTTGTTTTTATTACTGCGCTGGTGGCGTAGACGGTGGAGCTTCCTCGGTGACGCGCAGGATCCCCCAGAGTCCCGAGGCATTGCCGTAGGCGGCGTAGTCGCGGAACAGGTAGTCACCTGGTATGGCGTTGCCGCCGCCGGCACTGTTCGACATGAAGCTGAAGTGCGCGGCTGGCAGTACGCTCTCCTGGGCACCGATGTACATCGCTTGCGGGTTGTAGCCGAAGCGCACCGAGCCGATGCCAGGCAGGTTCAAAGGATAGCCTGCGGCGTCGGACTTCTCGGCCTGGTAGTTGTGCAGCGGCCACAGGTGCCCGTCGAGCTGGTAGTTGACCCCGCGGCTACCCCCGGTAGGCATCAGGATATGGCTGCGGAACGGCTGGCCAGGCTTGGCCCAGAGCACCGGGGTCTGCGGATCGCCGCCGACCAGGGCGTTGCTGTAGGCCATATGGGCGTTAGGCACATCCGCCCAGCCATGACCGTCGGCATGCCCGAACGGCGCATCCGGAGCCAGGCCGAAGCGGAACCACAGCGGCTCGGTCTTGTAGTTGATGGCCATGTTCGAGTTGTCCTGTGGATCGCCCGCCACGCCGTTGCCTTCGGTGGCCATTCCTTCGACCGGCCGGCCGTCGGCCCAGCGCATGTTCAGCGAGCGCTGCCACAGGGTGGCAAAGTCGCGGTAGGCCGGTTGCCCCGGTACCTGCACCGTGGCCGAAGCGCGGCTGGCGGCATCCTCCGTCCAGGTCGCGGTTTGCGGCAGGATGCTCATGCCACCGATCAGGCCCTTCTGGCCCTGCTTGATGACATCGGCCGGGGTGATGTTCAGGCCGCCGAACTCGATCGCCGTGGTGTTGATGTTGTCCACCGAGCGCCCTTGTTGCAGCACCGGCTTGCCTTCACGCTCCAGGTGACCGGCGTAGTACTGGTACACCTTGCTCGGGTAGGCGCCGCTGGTGCCGGCCCGTGGCGGTACGGTCTGCACCGGGTTCAGGCCGACGTTGGCACCGTCCGACTTGGTGATGTCGTAGGCCAGCAGCTGGGTGTGCAGGCCGACGTGGCTGGAAGGCCGCATCAGGTTGTTGTTGAAGGCGGTGGAGCCTTCGCTGCCATTGCGGTCACGCTTGACCACGTTATGCATCACCGCGGTGCTGGGCAGGTCCGGCATCACCATCGGCAGGCGGTTTTCCAGGGTGACCTTGATGCACTCGCCAGCCGCTGCACGCAGCACCAGCGGTTCGATCGGCACCCCGGGCTTGAGCTTGCCGGAGACAGGGTCCAGGTCGGCCTTGCGCACATAGAGGATGGCGGTCGGGTCATGCAACGGCCCACTGTGACCACCGATGGTGGAGGTCTCGCCATCTTCCGGATCGGTCACCGTCACCTGCGGGATGCTGGTGCGCCGGCTGTTGTAGACCAGGGTGCCGCCGTTGGCCTTGAGCGGGCCGCCGACATGCTGGCCGGCGCCGGCCGGGTCGTTGATGCTCACGCCCAGCGGGTTGCCGAGGATGTCGTTGGCCAGGGCCGCGACGATCTCATAGCTGCGCTGGGTGGTCGGCCGGGTACCGATGCCGTTGGGGTTGGTGGTGTAGCGTGGGCAGATACCGTCGAACGCCACGGTATTGCGGGCCGCCATCGGCATGGCGTTGTTCGGCAGCGCGAACAGGTCGGTGCGTGGGGTGGTGTAGTTGCGCATGATCCCCCAGATACCGTTCCAGTAGCCCTCGTGGGAAGCGTCCAGCGAGTACAGGTAGTCACCGTTGGGCGCTGCGGAACTGGAGATCATCGACACCGGTGCCATGAAGCCCAGCTGTTCGGAGATGCCCACCATCTGCGAGGACTTCCACCCCGAGTTGGAGCTGTTGCCGAAGCCCGAGCCGTTCTGCAGCCACTTGACGCCGTGCAGGGTCACGTTGTGCTCCTCTTCATGACCACCGGCGTGCATGCGCAAGCGCACGTTGTCGCCGGAGTAGGTACGCAGCATCGGCGTGAAGGGGTCGCCCGCCTCGGCACCGCCCTTGTTGATGTGCGGTGGGAACAGCGTGGTGCCGCCGGTCGGGCCTGTTGCCGAGGTGATCAGCGCCGGCGACATGTTCATCGCCTGGATGGCACGGTCGGTACGGCTTTGCATGGCATAGGCCAGATCGCCGCCGTAGCCGTCGGCCTGCATGCCGCGCTTGCCGTCAGGTGCGACCTTGTTCGGGTCGTAGACGCGCAGGCCCAGCGGTTCGTTGCGGTAGTTGACGACGAACATGCCCGGGTCATCCACCGAGATCGCCTGCGGGCAAGGCCGCGACGGGCAGCCCGGGTTCAGGCCGCCACGGGACTCGACCACGGCTTCGAGCAGGTTCGAGGCCGCCCCGCGCACCGGCGGGTTGATGGCGTAGCGGAAGCTGTCGGCGGTAGCCGGGTAAGCCTGGGCGTTAGGGACGCCGTCAGGGCCTGCACCGACGTACACACCGGCCTCGTAGGCATGCTGGAAGTCGCTGTATTCCAGGAAGAACTCGCGGTAGCTGTCGTTGCGACCGTCACCGTCATGGTCGCCGGTCTTGACCACTGCCTGCCACGAGGTCGGCCCGCCGTCTTCGCGCAGCGCCGGGTTGTACAGCTGTTCGCCGGTCTCGGCGTGGTACCAGGTGGAGTTCGCCGGTTCCGCCAGCACGGTGGCGTACAGGCCCAGTTGCTGGTGAGTCGATGGGCCGAGATGGTCATGGGTAAAGATGGTGCCCAGGCCACGGTCGACGTTGAACACGTTGACCACAGGGTCGGCGAACCAGCGTTGCATCGCCGTGCGGGCGCCCATCCAGTCGGCACGTCCGTATTTGCCGAAGAACGGGTGCGCCTTGGCCACCGGACACTCGGCCGTGCCTTCGCGCGGGTCGCCGGTCTGGCACTGGTTGAACTCGCGGATGGCATGGATACGCTCGACCACGGTACCGGGCGAGAGGATGCCGTCCTCGTAGTTCCAGCCGTTGGCCGAGCCGTCGGCGGCGGTCAGGTCCCACTTGGGCAGGTGGATGTGCTGGCCGATCACGTCGGTCGGGGTACGCACCTGGTAGTCGTCCATCTCATAGAAGGACGGGATCAGGTTGGTGTGCTGGTACATCACGCAGTCGAAGGTGTTGATGCGCATCACCAGCGGCTCCGGTGGGCGCTGCTTGTTGATCACCTGCCAGGCGTCTTCCCAGAGGGCGATGATGCGTGCCTGCGGGAAGTGGTAGCCGACCTTGTTGTACACCGCGTCGAACTGGATGTTGGCGCCTTTGTAGATGCGTGGGCGGTCGGCGGTGTACTGCGAGGAACCGGTGAAGGTCATGCCGTCCATACGCTCGCCACTGGCGTATTCACCGAGGGGGCTGGCCTGGGTCAGGCGCTTGGCGCGGTCATCCATGCAGGGTTCGTAGTACGGCGCACCGGCGGTAGGCAGCGCACCGTTGGTGCGGAAGCTGCGCGGCACCGGCTGGGCACCCGGCACCAGGGCGTAACTGGGGTGTTCGAGCTTGGCGTGAAAGCTCATGGCTGCCTGCTCGACGTCGGTGCCCTCTTCCGGCAGGAACACCGCCTTGGCCTTGGTGATCTGCTTGGAGAAGTCCAGCGCGGTGGTGGTGACATCGGCTTCGCCACCGGCGGCCATGCCATCGAGGGCATGGCGTGGCAGGCCGCCGTCCCAGCCACCGACCTGGTTCGGGTCGAGGTTGGCCCACAGGGCGTTGCCGCTGTTTTTCAGCGCCTTGGCCTTGTCCGGGTCGAGCATGTCCAGCGGTGGGGTTGGTGGACGCTGGCCAACCGTGCTTTCCATGCCGCCGATCCAGAAGGGATAGCCAGGGTTTTTCAAGGTGCCGTCGGCATTGGTGTCGTTGCGATCGACCAGCACCAGCGAGCCGATAGCCCGTGGTGCGGCTTCATGCTGGCCGCTGTCGTCATCGGCTTCTGCTTCGTCCTCTTCATCGTCATCGTTCTCGGCGACTAGGGTCGGCGCCAGTTTCGGAATCACCGCGACCTTGCCCGGCATCGGCGCCATGGCCTTGCCTGGCAATGGCACCACGGCCGGAATCGGCGTACCGGCAACGATCTCACCGTCCGGCAAGGCACGGGCACCGGCGGCCGGCTTGCCGCTGCGCAGGGCATACGGCGTGCTGTGGAAACCGTCCTGGCTCTGGTTCGACACTTCCAGGCGAGTACCCTCTTCGAACACGTCGTGTACCCGCCACATGCTCCACATGCCCTGGGCGAAGTGCGGATAGAAGTGGCAGTGATAGATGGCATCGCCCGCTACCCGGTTGCGGTTGCCCGAACCGCCGTTGGCGATTTCATAGGTGTAGCCGGCGCCTGCGCCAATGCCCTGGGCGTCGACATAGTCGGAGTTGTCGTCGTTGGGGTTGAACAGCCACTGGTGCCCGTGCAGGTGGAAGATGTGCTGCTCGTGACCGTTGTGGGTGTTGCGGAACTTGACGAAGTCACCGATATAGCTGTGGTTGACGTTGGACGGTTCCGACGGATACAGCGCCATGGTGGCCTTGACCCCGACCTGGTCGGCGTTCGGGGTCTGCCCCGGGCGGATGTTCTCAAGGCCAACGTTGGCCGGCACGTCCACCAGCATGGCCACATCGCCGACGGTGTGCGCGCTCAGGAAGAACTCTTCATAGGCGCACGACAGGCAGTCATGCATCGGCCCTACGCCCAGACGGTTGGCCACCACTTCCGCGCCCATGCCACCGGAGCCGTAGTTGATCATGAAGGTGTCACGGGTTGGCTCCAGCACATGCCCCATCACCGGGTCTGCCCAGTAACCGGGGAACGCCTGGGTGGCGGCCGCTTCGTCGGTGAACTGCGCGGCGAAGTCACGGAACGGCTCGAGCCGGTTGGGGATCGCCGGGTTGCGCTTGCCGACACTTTCCAGCGGATAGGTCGACGGCGGGAAGCTGCCATCGGTGTTGGGGCCCATGACCACGGCATCGCTTTCGCTGGAGATGATTTCGTTGCCATCGATCATCGCGACGATGGGCGAGCCGGCCTTGCCTTCACGGATCCAGGGCTCGCGCTGCGGATAGCGGGCCTCGTAATCGACAATGGGCTGGCCGGTGGGGGCGCGGCCGGTGGTGGCCAGGCGCATTTCTTCTTCGGTCAGGGTATTGCGGTAGGTGCGGGCGTTCTTCGGCAGCACCACGACCTGCCCGAACAGGCCGTTGGAGACGTTGCCGGCGGTGCCTTCACCGCCGAAAGTCGCGCCCTTGCTGGTGGCGGCGAAGGCGCCTTCGCGTTCGGCGTACAAGGTATAGGAACGGGTGGAACCGGGGGCGATCAGGAAGTTGCCGTTGCGGCCGGTGTTGGCGGCGATGTCACCGATGCTGTTGACCGCCTGCATGCCGTTGACCTGGAAGCCCACGTGACGGTCGGTGACCTGTTCGTCGGCGACGAAATTTTCTCCGTCTTCCGGCTCGATCGCTTCAGCACCTTCGTTCTCCTCGGCTTCGTTCTCCTCGCCTTCGTTTTCTTCTTCGTGATCGATGCCGTGCTTGTTCGGGTTGGCCTGGTAGGCCAGCAGGTTCTGCAGGTTGACGGTCAGGCAGTCACCGGCGGCAACCCGCAGCACGATCGGCCGCGGGCGCTTGTCCGGGCGCAGGCTGACCTTGCCCGGCACCGCCGCCCCGCCATGGGCCAGGGACACCTGATGCTCGTCTACCACATCGCGGGCCAGGGCGAACATCATGCCGTTGGCGTTCTGCGCACCCAGGCGGTTGAACATCAGCGGTTGATCGAGGGCGACGACGTTGGCGACCAGCGTGCGATTGCAGCTGATGGCAGCCTCACTGTCCACCTGCCAGCCCAGGGCGGCGGTGAGCAACAATGAACTAAGGACGGAGCCTTTTATCGGGATCATAGTGCACCTCCGCTGGTGCCTGAGTTCTCTGGGGAGGCAGGAGCAAGTGCCGTGCCAGAAGCTTTTATTGTTATTTATCAATACCTTGCATTTCGAATTGAATCTCAATTGGGGGGCATTCCCCGCAATTCCCCAGCATTTGGGGGTAGGTGGGAGCGGGCTTGCCCCGCGATGCGATGTGAGTGACGGACCGCAATCGCGGGGCAAGCCCGCTCCCACAAGAATTACAACGGCGCATCCATCGCCAGCCCCTGCAAGCGCCGGTACTGGCGCAACACCTTGGGCACATAACGCTGGGTCTCGGCATAGGGCGGAACGATCCGCCCACGACGCATCACCGCATCGGGGCCGGCGTTATAGGCCGCCACGGCGAGAGTGATGTCGTTGTCGAACAGGGTCAGCATGCGTTTGAGGTAGCGCGCCCCGCCCTGCACGTTGGCGCGCGGGTCCAGGACATTCTTGACCCCCATCTCCCGGGCGGTGCCCGGCATCAGCTGCATCAGCCCGACGGCGCCGCTGGGTGAGCGGGCATTGGGGTTGTAGCGCGACTCGGCGTGGATCACCGCATGCAGCAGCGCTGGCGGCAGGTCGTTGGCCTTGGCTGCTGCCGCCACCAGTTCGGCGTACGGCAGGCCGGTGATCAACTGTGCCTCGCCAGTGCCGGCCAGGCTTGCGCCCGCTTGTTCAGTAATGACCCGCTCATAGTGGCGCCCGGGTCGGTGGACGTTGGTCAGCACGTAGCTGCCATCGGCCTTGATCGAGATGTAGAAATCCGCGTGGACCGGTTGGGTCCAGGCCAGCCAGAAGAAAATTCCCGCAGTGAGCCAGCGCATCGTACCGCCCTCCCCGTTGCGTCCCCCGAAAAGTGGGGCATATGCCCCGATCACCGAGGCGCAGACCTACTGACGCAAGCACTGTGCCGCCTTGCCATGCCCGTGGCGCAAAGGCTCGGGGCAGACGCGCACAACAATTGCATAAGGCCTTGCAGGCGCACGAAGGAGGGCCTTTGGCATGAACGACAAGAAACGCGCACAACAGGGATTCACCCTGCTCGAACTGCTGGTGGTGCTGGTGGTGCTGGGTCTGCTCGCGGGGATCGTCGCACCCAAGTACTTCAGCCAGTTGGGGCGCTCGGAGGCCAAGGTGGCCCGGGCGCAAATCGAAGGCCTGGGCAAGGCCCTTGACCTGTACCGGCTGGAGGTGGGGCATTACCCCAGTTCCGAGCAAGGCTTGCAGGCACTGGTCATCGCCCCCAGCGACGAGACCCGCTGGTCGGGGCCCTACCTGCAGAAAAAGGTGCCCCAGGATCCGTGGGGACGTAACTACATCTATCGCCAGCCTGGCGAAAACGGCGAGTACGACCTGCTCTCCATGGGCAAGGACGGCCAGCCCGGCGGCGAAGGCGAGAACGCCGAGGTCACCAGTTGGCAGTAAGCGGAGGAATGGCACATGCGCTTCGAGCTCAAGGCACTGGGGAAAACCGGGGTGGTCCTGCTGACGCTGGACGCCCAGGACGCCGGGCAGGCCCGGCAGCAAGCCGAGCAGCAAGGCTTGCGGGTGGTCAGCGTGCGCAACTGCGAACGCTTCGCCCGCTTGCGTTGGCGCCGTGGCGAAACCTTCGACCTGGTGCTGTTCAGCCAGGAGTTGACCACCCTGCTCAACGCCGGCCTGCCGCTGATCGACGCCCTGGAAAGCCTGGCCGAAAAGGAGTCGGCGGCGCAGGCACGCAAGACCCTGGGTGAACTGGTACGGCTGCTGTATGAAGGCAAGTCCTTCTCCCAGTCGCTGGCCCAGTTGCCCAGTGTGTTCCCGCCGCTGTACGTCGCCCTGGTGCAATCGAGCGAGAAGACCGGCGCCCTGGGCGATGCCCTGGGGCGCTATGTCAGCTACCGCCAGCGCATGGACGAAGTACGGCAGAAAATCATCAGTGCCTCGATCTACCCGTTCCTGCTGCTGTTGGTGGGCGGTGGCGTGGTGCTGTTCCTGCTGGGCTATGTGGTGCCGCGCTTCAGCCTGGTGTTCGAAGGGCTGGGCACCGAGTTGCCGTGGTTGTCGCGGCTGTTGATGCAGGCCGGGATGTTCCTGCATGCCCATCAGGCGCCCCTGGCCATGGGCGTTGCCGGCACCCTGGCCGGGCTGTTCCTACTGCGCCGCGATCCGCGGGTGCGGCGCTGGCTGAACCGCCAGCTCGAACGCCTGCCGGCCTTGCACCGGCGCCTGGTGATGTACGAACTGGCACGCTTCTATCGCTCCCTGGGGATCCTCCTGCAAGGCGGTATTCCCATCCTGACCGCCATGGGCATGGCCCGTGGCCTGCTGGGGGCTGCGGCCAGCCAGCGCCTGGAGCTGGCCTGCGAGCGGGTGCGTGAAGGCCTGTCGCTGTCGGCGGCCCTGGAAGCCGGGCACCTGGTGACCCCGGTGTCGCTGCGCCTGCTGCGCGCTGGCGAGCAGTCGGGCAACCTGGGGCAGATGATGGAGCGCAGCGCCGACTTCTACGACGAAGAGATCAGCCGCTGGATCGAATGGTTCGTGCGCCTGTTCGAACCCCTGTTGATGACCTTCATCGGCCTGTTGATCGGCTTTATCGTGATCCTGATGTACATGCCGATCTTCGAGCTGGCGTCGAGCATCCACTAGCGGCTGGCGTGACAATCATTCGCACTTGCTGTATACAATCGGCCGGTCTCATTGCGAGGCCGCCCTCGCCTGCCGCTCGCGGTCTCGCTGTCACCTTCCGCCGAGGACAGCTGGATGACCGAACGCTTCACCGATACCCTTCGCCTGCTGAGCGAACCGGGCTGGACCCGCTCCATCGAGCATCGCTTCGTCAACGAACTGATGGCCGGCACCGTGAATGATGCCGTGATGATCAACTACCTGATCCAGGACCACCGCTTCATCGATGCCTTCCTGACCCTGCTCGGCGCCGCCATCGCCACGGCCGACACCTTCGAGGCACGCATTCGCCTGGGCCGCTTCACCGGGGTGATTTCGGGTGAAGAGAACACCTATTTCCTGCGCGCCTTTGAGGCCCTTGGGGTCAGTGACGCGCAACGTCGCGACGCCCCCGACTCGGCGCCCACCGCCGGCTTCAAGGCGCTGATGCGCGAAGCGGCGGCCAGCCGTTCCTACGCGGCGGCACTGGCGGTGCTCAACGTCGCCGAAGGGCTGTACCTGGACTGGGCCCTGCGCGCGACCCGGCCACTGCCGCCGCGCTTCGAGCATGCCGAGTGGATCACCCTGCACGACAACCCGGACTTCCAGGCCTTCGTCGCCTTCCTGCGGGCGGAACTGGACCGGGTCGGGCCGAGCGAACAGCAGATCAGCACCGACTTCTTCCTGCGCGCCGTGGCGCTGGAACAGGCGTTCTTCGACGCCGCCTACGACATCTGAGGATCACCCATGGATATTTTCGAGCGCCTCAAGCAGGCCGCCAGCGCCGACTGGAACAGCTACGTCGACCACGCCTTCGTGCGCCAGATGGGCGCCGGCACCCTGGCCCAGCCGGCCTTTCGCAAGTACCTGGTACAGGACTACCTGTTCCTGATCCAGTTCGCCCGTTCCTGGGCGCTGGCTGCCTACAAGAGCCGCACCCTGGACGACATCCGCGCCGCCCAGGCAGGGTTGGCGGCGATCCTCGACGAGACCGCGCTGCATGTGCGCCTGTGCGAGCGCTGGGGCCTCTGCGCCGACGACCTGGCCGCCACCCCGGAACACCAGGCCACCGTCGCCTACACCCGCTTCGTGCTCGACTGCGGCGCCGCCGGTGACCTGCTCGACCTGCACGTGGCCCTGGCGCCCTGCGTGATCGGCTACGCCGAAATCGGCCGCAACCTGAGTCCCGACGGCGTCGAAGCCCTTGCCGATCACCCTTACCGCGAGTGGATCGCCGAGTATGCCGGCAGCGGCTACCAGGGCGTGGCCACCGCCGCGCGGGCGCATCTGGACGCGCTGGCGGCACGGACCATGACCGAACAGCGCTTCGAGGAACTGGTCAAGGTGTTCGCCCAGGCCTCGCGCCTGGAGGCCGACTTCTGGCAGATGGGCCTGGATGCCAGCTGATCGCAGGCTTCGCCAGCTCCCACAGTGAGAACACCCATCCAACCTTTTGGGGGCAGTTCAGTGATTGCCGGGCACTTGTGGGAGCTGCCGCCAGGCTGCGATCGGCCGTGCAACGGCCGCGACAGTCAGTAGTCGTAGCGATCCACCGCCCGGCGCCGTTCGTTGTCGTCGCGCATGTCGTAGTTGGCCGTGGTCTGGATGTTGGTGTGATGCGCCAGCTTCTGGGCAATCGACAGGTCATGCTCTTCGATCACCCGGGTAATGAAGGACCGGCGAAAGTCATGGGGCATGATCTTCACCCCAACCTGGGTCCCCCGCTGGCGGGCAATGTAGTAGATCGCATGCTTGGTGATGCGCTCGCGGGTGATATGGCTGCCACGGCGGATGCGATTGAACAGGAAGTCGTCGTCAGCCTGGCCCTCGGGCAACTGTTCGCGCCGAAACGCCAGCCAGGCATTGAGCTTGTCGAAGGCCCAGGTCGGCGCGTACTTGATCAACTGCTTGTTGCCCTTGCCCACTACCTGCAGGCTGCGCTCGCTGAAGTCGACCTGGGCCAGGCTCAGGTTGACCGACTCGGACTTGCGCATGCCGGTGCCATACAGCAAGGCGATCACCGCCGCGTCACGCAGGCCCTGGGGCCGGGGGTCGGCGGCGCAGGCATCCATCAGTTCGCGAATCAGGCTGCGCTTGAGGTTGCGGCCACTGGGCAGGCGCGTGCCCTGGGCCGGCTTGACCGTGCGGATGCGCAACAGCTGGTCCTGGCTGACCAGGCCCAGGCGCCAGGCTTCATTCATGACCCCGCGTACGGCATTGACGTACAGCGACGAGGTGTTCGGCGCATAGCCATCGGCCCGCAAGGCCGCCACCAGCGCAGTGACGTGCCCGGGTTCGAGTTGGTGCCAGGGCACCTCGGCAATGTCGCAATCCTCGAACCCCAGGCGGTCGGCGGCGTCCTGGAGGATGTACTTCATGGTCAGCTGGCTGGAAGGCGCCAGGCGGGCGAGGTATTGCAACAAGGGGTTTTGCAGTGAATCGGACAAACCGGGAATCCTGTAGAGCTGAACTGAGGTCAGAATGACTGCATCCTTTCATTCTGACTCGGACCACAGCAGGTCATTGTGACCCGCATCATGACCAGATCCTTGATTGGCAAGCCATTTTTGCCTGGCACAGGGCGTGATGGTACCTCATCACCCCCACTGGAATCGATTGAGGGCAAAATCATGGCCACCCCTTTTGGCTGGTCAGCCGCTGGCTGGAGGCTAAAGTTGCACAAGGACCCCCGGCCTTGAGGCACCATGGCTTTTCATCGATTGACCCGCAGCCACCCGCGCCTGACCGTCGCCACCCTCACCGGCCTGCTGGCCGGCTGGCTGGTGCCGGCCAGCGACTGGGTCGAACACGTGCTGATCGGCTGGAATGTCGGCGTGTGGCTGTACCTGCTGCTGATCCTGTGGCTGACCGTGGGCGCCAGCGCGCAAAAGGTCAGCCAGGTGGCCAGTATCGAGGATGAAAACGCCGGCCTGGTGTTGTTCACCGTCAGCGTCGCGGCGATCGCCAGCCTGGCCGCGGTGATCCTGCAACTGGTGGGCGACGGCGCGGGGCCGTTGCGCTATGCCTATACCGGGTTCACCGTCGCCGGCTCCTGGTTGCTGATCGGCACCATTTTCAGCCTGCACTACGCCCACCTGTTCTACACCGCCCGGGAACATACGCCGCTGCTGCGTTTTACCGACGGTGAACGTCACCCCGACTACTGGGACTTTCACTACTTCTCGTTCACCTTGAGCGTGGCGGTACAGACCTCGGACGTGGGCGTCGCCGGACGCGAGATGCGCCGGGTGGTGCTGGCCCACTCACTGGTAGGCTTTATCTTCAATACCGCGATTCTGGGCTTTACCATCAACCTGGCCGCAACCCTGATCAACTGAAGTCTGGCCTTCGAGCACCTGCATGGCACACCGGGCGATGCGTCGGCAGGCCTCGACCAGGCGCTCGCTGTCGAGCACCAGGCCAAAGCGCAGGTGCCCGGCCGCACTGGGGCCGAAGGCATCGCCGGCCAGCACCGACACGCCGTGCTCCTCCAGCAGGCGCTCGGCAAACGCCTGGGCACCCAGGCCGGTCTCGCGGATATCGATCATCACGAACATGCCGCCATCGGGCTTGTGCACGCGCACGCCCGGGCAATGGGCCAGGCTTGCGCAGACCCGGTCGCGGCGTTCGCGGTAGGTCTGGCGCATCTGCCGCACCTCTGGCAGGTCCTGCTCCAGTGCCAGCTGGGCGGCGTCCTGGACGAAGTCCGGCAGGCCGTAGAGCATGCACAAGGCCAGGTTGCTCAAGTGATCGCCCAGCGCCTGCGGGCCGATCACCCAGCCAACCCGCCAGCCCGACATGGCGTGGGACTTGGACAAACTGTTGATGGTCGCCGTGCGTTCGGCCATGCCCGGCAGGCTGGCCGGGCTGAAATGCTCGCCTTCATACAGCAGCTCACTGTAGACCTCATCGCTGATCAGCCACAGGTCATGCTCGATGCACAGCCGCGCCAAGCGCTCCCAGGTGGACCTGGGCAAGCTGGCGCCAGTGGGATTGTGCGGGCTGTTGAACAGCAGCGCCCGGGTGCGTGGCGTCACCAGCGCCGCCACATCCGCCGGGTCGACGCGAAAGCCCTGCTCGGGCTTGACCGCCACCGGCACTACCCGCGCACCACAGGCGCCGAACACCGCCTCGTAGGTGACGTACATGGGCTCGGCGACGATCACCTCGTCACCGGGGTCGAACAGGCACTGGGCCACGCCATACAAGGCGCACTGCGCCCCGGCCAGCACCACCACCTCCTGCGGGTCGACCGGCTGGCCGCTGTGACGAGTGTGGTGGCGGGCAATGGCCCGGCGCAGGCCCAGGCTGCCGCGGATATCGGCGTAGTGGGTACGGCCGGCGTGCAGGCTGTCGATGGCGGCGTCGACAATAACCTTCGGCGTGTCGAAGTCCGGGTCGCCGATCGACAGCAGGAAGATCTCCCGCCCCTGATCCTGCAACTCGACGGCGCGGTAGTGAATATCCCAGGCAGCGGCGCCGTCACCGGCGATACGTTGGGTGAGCGCGGAATAACGCATGACGGTCTCCTTGACTGAGCCTGGGCGCCATTGGTCTGAAAGTTACCCAGGCGGGCATCCTAGCCGACTGCCGGTAAAAATAGCAGAACGCCCAGCGCCGCCGCGGTGAAATATTGCCGGCAAACGTTTGCCGTTTTCCAGCGTTGGCCATGAGGTTGCCGCACAGCACCAGGCCCTGCTTCAAGGAATCGACAAACCGTCATCATCACGGGCAGACACTGGTGTCAGCGGTGCTATGGTTAGGGGGCTCTCCAGGGTCCCCGGGGACCTGTTGCGCACCTCGATCCGCCCACCTGTTGTTCACCCTACAAGGAGGCTGGCATGAACAAACTGACATTTCCCAGCGCCTGCCAGATGATGCGCTGGCACTTTCATCCGCTGGGGTTCGAGGCCAGCATGGACGCGCCGCGCAGCATGATCGCGCGCCTGTTCGACCGGGCCACCGGTGAAACCCTGCTGGCCGTCGCCGGCATCCCCTGCGCCACGCTCATGCCCGCCGCCGATGTCGAACGCATCATCGAAGCGGTCGAGGCGGAACTCGAGGCGTTCGAGCCGTCCTGCCACCTGCGCGCCGCAGGCTGAAGGTTTCAGTCCACCGCCAGGCTTTCGCGGGCCCGCTCGATATCGACGATGAAGCGCTCGGCCGGCATCGGCTGACCGAGCAGATACCCCTGCAACGAATCGCAACCCAGGCGCGTGAGGAAGTTCTGCTGACGGTCGGTTTCCACCCCTTCGGCGACAATCCGCAAGCCCAGCGCCTGGCCCAGGGCGACGATGGCCGAGACGATCGCCGCGTCATCGCTGTCCTGCTCCAGGTCGCGGACAAAACCACGGTCGATCTTCAGCTCGTTGGCCGGCAGGCGCTTGAGGTACATCAGGCTCGAATAGCCGGTGCCGAAATCGTCGATGGACAGGTCGACGCCCATGTCCGAGAGCTTCTGCAAGACCTCGAGGCTGGCATCGGCATCGTGCATGGCCGTGGTTTCGGTGATCTCCAGGGTCAGGCTGTTGGCCGGCAACTGGTGACGAGCCAACACCCGGGCGACGCTGTCGACCAGCCCGGCATGGCAGAACTGGATGGCCGAGAGATTGACCGCCATGCGCCAGTCGCTGTAGCCCTGGTCGATCCAGGCACGCATCTGCCGGCAGGCTTCGTCCAGCACCCACTCGCCGATGGGGATGATCAACCCGGTCTTTTCCGCCAGCACGATAAAGCGATCCGGCAGCAGCAGACCATGCTGCGGGTGCTCCCAGCGCAGCAGCGCCTCGGCGCCGATGGGCTGGCAATGCCGGGCGTCGAACTTGGGCTGGTAGAACAAGCGGAACTGGCGCTGGTCCAGCGCGGTGCGCAAGTCTTGCAGCAGTTGCAGTTGCAGGCGCGCGTTGCTGTTCATCGACACATCGAAGAAGCTGTAGCCGTTCTTGCCGGCGCTCTTGGCGTGGTACATCGCCGCATCGGCATTGCGCAGCAACTCGTGCTGGTCCTGGCCGTTGCCTGGGTAGAGCACGATACCGATGCTCGCGGAAATCTGCAGGTTCTGCTCGGCCACGCGGAAAGTCCGGGAAATCAGATTGACCTGCTTGGCCGCGACGCTCACCGCATCGTCGGCATCCTGCAACTCCACCAGCAGCACGAACTCATCGCCGCCGATACGCGCCAGGGTGTCCTGGTTGTGCAGGTGGCCGCGCAGGCGCTGGGCGACCTCCTTGAGCAGCAGGTCGCCCATATGGTGGCCGAAGGCATCGTTGACCGGCTTGAAGCCATCCAGATCGATGAACATCAGCGCAAAACAGCCGCCCTGCGCCGTGACCTTGGCGATGGCCTGGTCGATACGGTCGGCCAGCAGCGTACGGTTGGGCAAGCCGGTCAGGGTGTCGTGCAGGGCCAACTGGGTCAGCTCCTGGTTGGCCAGGGTCAGCGAGCGGGCAAGCTCGGCGGTGCGCGCTTCCAGGCGGGCATCGAGCACCGAGGTCAGCAGCGCCACCGCCAGCACCGCCAGGGTGGTGATCAGCACCAGGTAATCCAGGCCGTTGCCGCTCAGGCCATTGACCAATGCGCCGCAGAAGCTGCCTTCGGGAAAGTTCGCCGCCGCCATGCCGGTGTAGTGCATGCCGACAATCGCAAAACCCATCACCACCGCCGCCGCACCGCGGATCTGGCGGACATAGAGGGTCTGCTGGCGCAGCCGGAAGGCGATCCACAAGGCCGCCGCCGAAGCGCCCACGGCGATCACCAGCGACAGGCCGAACAAGGTCGGGTCGTAGTCGATGCCCGGCGTCATCAACAGCGCGGCCATGCCGGTGTAATGCATGCTGCTGATGCCAGCGCCCATGATCAGCGCCCCCAGGCCCAGTTGCGTCCAGGGCAGGCTCGGCTGGCTCACCAGCCACAGGGCAAACCCCGACGACAGGCCGGCGATCAGCAGCGACAACAAGGTCAGGCCCAGGTCATAGCCCAGGGGGATCGGCAGGCTGAAGGCGAGCATGCCGATAAAGTGCATCGACCAGATGCCAAAGCCCATGGCCAGCGCGCCACCGCCGATCCACAGGTACACCGCCCGGCCCTTGGCGGTGGCGATGCGTCCGGTCAGGTCGAGCGCGGTATAGGAGGCAAGGATGGCCACGCACAGTGAAATCAACACCAGCGAAGAGGAGTAACTACCGATTAGCATGAAGGCCTTCCACAACCCAGGAACCGGGCACAGACAGGGCCCGGGGAAAAGCCGATGATTGTACTCAAGCTTTGGCGAAACGCACGGGTTTTCGCGGGTGTTCGTCGACTAGCCGCAAGCCCCCGGCACCGGTAGCAATTGTATGTCGACCCGACGGTTGACCGACCGCCCCTGCTCACTCTCGTTGCTGGCAATCGGCTGACTGGCGGCCAAGCCCTGCACTACAAAACAACTGTCGGGAATGTCGCCCATGCGCTGTATCCACTCGCGTACTGCCAGGGCCCGGTCCTGCGACAGTCGGAGGTTCTTGTCCGGGGCTCCGCTGGCATCGGTGTGTCCGGAGATAACGATCATCCGGCCTGGCTGAAACTTGATGTCGGCCAGGGCATTGACCAGCGCCTTGGTGGACCCGGCCTTGAACTCGGCACTGCCGGCATCGAACAGGCGCAGGCTGCTCAAGCGCACGGGCTCAGGCACCCCCCGTACGCGGTCCTGGCCGCTCAGCAGGTACTGCCAGCCCGCCCAACCAGCCAGGGCCAGACAGCTGGCCACTGCAAGCAACCACAAACCCCAGGGCCTTCGTCGGCTTGCAAGGCGAAACATCGGCAAGTCGGCAGTACGCGGGGGCGTAACGACCATGATCGGCGTCACGGGTGTCGATGCTTCTCCCCTGACCGACGCCAGCACTGTCGCCGTGGGGCTGTGCGACAACTCAAGGCGCTGCACAAGAATTGCGACCTGTTGACGCAACGTCTGCAACGAAAGCATCGGGGTTCGCACCTGGCGCTCCAGCAGCGTGCCCAGGTACTCAAGTGCGCTGCCCAGTCCCATGAGTGCAGGCAGACTGTCCGGCTTCAGATCCAGGGTACGCACCAGTGACTGCATTTGCGCGAACAGCCAGAACAGGATGTCCAGGCGATCCGCCGATCTCGACGGCCATAGCCGCGCCCACTCGTTGCCAAGCGTTTCCAGCAGGGCCACGCCCTCGGTCATGCCCTCCAGGCCATGGCGTTGGCTTCGCGCCAACACGAATGCAGCGGCTGTCTGCAACTCCGCCCCATTCTTGTCGAACAATGCCAGGCACAGTTGCTCCACCCGCAGCCAGTCGACGTCCGGGCAGGCCGGGTGGCCCAGTTTGGCAAGTTCGCTACGCAACAGGGTGAACTCCCTGTAACCGCCGGGATCGCCGCCGATTCGAAGATGCATCTCAAATAGTGCCGTCATCCAGCCCACTTCCCTTTCAGGTTCACGACTTCGACAAGTACTGCTGTCGCTTCAGGTGACGCACCAGTACATTGCCCTCGGGTGCCAGCGTCGTAGCAAACGACATTCGCTCACCGCCTGTGAGTTGCACATCGAGGCGATATTCAAGGTGGCCAGGCTGTGCTTGCGCCAGCAGGTCAACACTCACCGCTGCCAGGCGTGGCTCGTACCTGAGCAGGGTATCGACCAGGGTGTGCATCAGCCGGTGCGCCGTGGCGGGAAGCCCCTGCAGGACCATGCCCATGTCAGGCAGACCGTAGTCCGGCAGGTGGCTGAGCGTGCCGGCGCGGCTGTTGAGGATGCGTTGCAGATTATCCAGCACCGACAAGGTCAATTGGTCCTCTTCGGCGACCTGATCGAGCGCCAGTTCACCGTCGAAATTTTGCAGGAGCACTTCATAAAGCGATGGATTCACTTCGTCTGCTCCCTATTCCTGGGGCGTAGGGCCAGGCGATCCTCGCTCAGCTCGATCACTCGCGGCCGGTCCGGATCGAGGTCGTTGCGGCTCAGGGTCAGGCGCCAGGTGTCCTGGTCTGAGTCGGGCGTTCGAAACAACGCTACCACCGTGACGAACGCTGCGCCCGAATCCAGGGGTATGCTCATCTGAGCACCTTCACCGGGTTTGACCACCACGGCCCGTTCATCCAGCAGGTCGGCGCCCAGCACCCTGTTGCCACTGTGCAACAGGTCGTCGTAGGTCGCCCGCTCCATGGCCTTGCGCTCGCGCAATTGATAGATACGCACCATGGTCGGCACTGACAGGTCGCTCATATCCGTCACGTCCCTGTTCGTGGCTGCCCGCCCACTGAAATCCAGATGAAGCGTTTTGACCTGTGTGTAGAAAATGGCCCGGGCTGTGGATGTGCTGCTGTCGGTCAGGGTCTGGGTCAGACCGCAGCCGCCGAGCAATGCCGCCAGCGCGACCAGCCACACTGCATTAGAAACCGTACGCCACATGATGTATCTCCCTGATCCGAGGGTTGCTCTGCAGGCCGCTGTAACGGCCGAGGTTGATGGTGAGGGTGTCGCGCCGAGCCGCCTGCCTGGGGGCATTTCCCAACCCCAGCACAGCGGTCATGCCCAACAGCACCGGGGCCTGCCCCAACACAGCGGGTGGAAGGCTGTGCACCGGGAGCGACAATTGCAGCCTGGCGGTACAACGCCACCCCAGGTACACCCGAAGCAACACCAGCAGGTCGCTGTGCAATGCGCCTGCGGGCAACCAACCGCGCGCTTCCTCCTGATCCTCGGTGAACAGCTCCAGGTGCAGCTCACTGTTGGCGTCATGGCCGACCCGCCCTAACGGGACACGTTGCGCCAGGCCGGTCGGATGGCGGCGGGACAGACCGGCCGGCTGCGCCAGGATGATTTTTCGTGGCCAGTGCGCGGTGACTACGGTCCGGGTTTTGGGGGCCAAGAGTTTGACCAGGGCCGCGATACCTTCGGCATTGCGCGTCGGTAGCCGCATAACGCCGAGCAATGCCAGAAAGCGTGACATTGGCGTGGCGATCCGCTCGCCGGTCCCTGGAATGCCCAGACCGACAAGCCCCAGCAGGCACTGGGAAGTCGCATCGCCGCCGCCTGCCTGGAACGTGGCGGGATACGAGTACTTGCGCCAGATGCGGTAAAACTGGGTAAAGATCCTGTGATTGAATATATCCAGAAAGGCTTCGAGCGCCTGGTGCCCCTCCCGACGTTGGGCAATGTCGTCCAGGTAGGCCGTCGGCAAGGGTGAATCGACCCCATACAGCCCAAGCAAACGGGTCCGTACCGTGGCCGGATGCCGGCCCATTTCAATGGCCTTCAGCTCGCCAGCCGGAAACCCCATGCCAGGGTGAGGCCGAAAGCGCACCGGATCATCAGCCGGGTGTGTGCTGCTGCCCAGGGGTGAATGGTCGGGCATCATTTGCTCCAGCAACTGGCAAAAGCGAAACAGATTGGCTTCGCTCACCCGCCCTCGCAGCGCTTGCAATACGTCGTCGACCTTCATCCGGGCACTCGCTGGCTGTGATTCTCACGCCATTGCAGGCACTTGCCGGTCGGTTGCAGGATCAGGGTGAGCTGATTGAACAGATGGATATCGGCGTACAGGGCGAAGAAGCGATTGAGCATCTCGCCAAACAGACTGATGTCACCCTCACCGCAGAAGCCATTGGCATCCAGGGTGACCTCGATGTCCACCCCGCGCAGCAGGAAGCCTTTTTCGAAACGCTGGATCAGGTGATGCTTGACCTCGACGATGGCCTCCAGGCGCCGACGGTTGAGTTCACTGCCCTTCCAGTCGTACAGCGCCAGGGTGCCGCGTAGCACTTCGGCGTTATCGAGCATGGGCAGGAAGTTCGAGCCCAGGTGACTGAGCACCCGCCAGTGAAAGCGATCCCGGCTGGGTGGATAACAGGGCAAGGTCGGCGCACAGAGGTTGCGCACCCGCAGATTGACCTGGCTGGTGTGCACCTGGGTCTCCAGCAAGGTGCTTTGCAGCGCCTTGCGCGGTAGCTGGCCATTGGTGCCGGTCAAGCACAATGACAACTTCTCGCCCTTGCCCGCCAGCGCCTGCTTGTCGAAGCCCTCCCCGCCCAGGATCAACCAGGTATCGTGCAAACCATTGGCACCCCGGCGCAGGCGCGTATGGAAGTAACGCTCCGGCGCCTGGTCACGCAGCATGCCGCCCTTGTGGCGAAAACTGGTAAAGGGCACGTATTCGTGGCGCACCTCATCTTCCGAGGCGGTGACCTGGTCCACCGAGTAGATCTCGGTATGGCCGTCCTGCAGGCGCATCGGCCGGAGCAGGTAATCGCTCTGCAATGGGTCGGTGCTCAGCGGGTCGGCTTCCAGGGGGAACAGATTGATCACCGGCACGGCATGCAGGCGAAGGTGTTCGGTACCGGGTACAAACCCATGGGGCCATGCCGTGTCGAACACCACCTCGAGCTCGAACCAGGGGGTACCTGCCTCGGGCGTCATCTGCTCCAGCCCGCACAGGCTCACGAACATGAACTTCTCGCGAAAGGTGAAGTACTCCAGCAGTAGTTGGTAGCCACTGAAGGCGCTGTCGCCCTTGGGCCACAGTCGGTCCTCGTCGGCAAAACCCTTGGGCACGAAGCGTGCGTGCAGTGCGCGGCGACCGTCTTGCCCAGGCAGCCTCAGGTATATCGTCTGCGTGTTCAACGTCAGCGCCTGGTGCAACGCACTGGCCAGCGCGGCGTCGGCGTTGAGGTAAAGCGTCAGGGCGCTGAGGTCGACCTGGCTCCAGTCACTCAACGGCCCGCAGGCAAAGCGCAAGCGCAGTAACGAACGTCCATCGGGCTCGTGGTCAAGTCGCACCGACTCCAGCGCCAGGGGCTGCAGCTTCAGGTCCTGGGTGGTGGTGTAACGACAACGGGTCTGGCGCGGCCCGATGGGATGCGACAACACCTCGAAGCCCTTGGCAATCACCATATCGCACTTCATCTGCGCCAGCTCCGGTTGCAACTCGATGATCGCCAGCGACGGGATGGTGCGCAGGTAATGGGGCCACAGCAGGCTGACCAGGCCTTCGGTCAACTCCGGCAGGTCGTCGTCGAGTTTCTCGCGCAGCCGTCCCATCAGAAAGGCAAAACCCTCGAACAAGCGCTCGACATAAGGGTCGTCCGCCCCGGGGCGATCCAGGTTCAGTTGGGCGGCACGGTCAGGGAAGGCTTGAGCAAACTCCTTGCCCGCCTCGCGCAGATAGCGCATCTCGGCATCGAAATAGCGCAGGGTCAGATTGTCGGTGTTCACAGTGAAAATCCTGGTCACTCGGGTTTAGCCGCACAGCACGGCGGCGCGTACAGGGTCGATGGCTACCAGTCCGGCCAGCAGGGCGTCCATTCGCCGAGCCAGCGCAGGCTTGTCGACATCGTTGCGTTGCGACCTCAGGCGCAGCAGCTTCAGCAGGCGCGCCTTGACCTCAAAATCAAGCGCTGGCTCCCACTCGGTCATAGCCTGGCGCCGGGCAGTGACCTCAAGGTCGTCGAGCAGGTGGACGGCAAGTTCGCTCTTGCCGTATTGCTCGGCGACCCGCGCCATCAGCAGGCGCAGCAGCCAACGTTGGCGTCCGCTGCGCACCTCGGGGCGCGCGGCGAGCCAGCCCAGCGCCCGCTCGACCCCTTCGCTGTCGGCCTGCGCCAGGGCTTCGTCTTCCAGGGCGAGGATTTCGCTGTCCGCCGAGGCAGGTGCAATCGCCGGCGCAGCCAACCACTGCGCGGAGCGATTGGCGCTGACCTGCTGGGTGATCCACTCGCGGGTGGTCGGCTCGGCGAACGGGCTTGCGTCGCTCCAGCTCTGCAGCTCCAGGCCTGGCAGGCGCTCGAGGAACATGCCCAGGTCGCGTTCGACGATATCCGCCCAGCTGCCTGCCGGCGCGGGTTGCTTGCCCAGTGCCTGATGCAGGTACCATTGCAGGTCCAGCCAGAAGTGGTTCACGCCCTCGGCAAAGACCTTCTCTACCTGAACAAGCAGTTCATCCCAGCGCTGTTGCAGGTACAAGCGCTTGAGTTGCGCCCGGTATTCGCTGCGCGGCGGTGCCAGACGGGTGATGCCGTTGGCATCCTGCGGCGGGGGCTGGTGCACCGTGTCCCAGCGCAGGCTTTTCATCAAACGGTGTGCCGCCAGCCAGCCCTCGGGCTGTTCGCGCAGGTAGCCGGCCATCAATCGACCGGCGTCCAGCAGGTCGCGTCCGGACTGGATGGCCGCGACACTCGGGCCGGCGACGTGAACACTCGATACCTGACTGGCACTGGTCTGCGGTACCACCGCGTCGACACCGCCACTTTGCGTCAGGCGTATGGACAGCGCACTGCACAGTCCGCCCAGGCTCGGGCGCTGGTCCTGCGGCCAGGCAGCAAGACCGTGCTCCAGCCAGGCCAGTGCCGCGACCGTACATTGCGCTTCGACCTTCACTACTTGCGGAAAACGCGACAGGCAATCGAGTACCTTGGCGCTGGCCAGCCACTCCAGGGCTGCCTTGCGGCCGTTGGGCCGGGTCGGCAGTACCGTGGCCGGATAACGCTCGATCAGTGCGGCCAGCAGGTTGAGCCCATCGGCGAGACCGGCTTCGCCGTCCCTGTGCAAACGCGCCCAGAGGTAATAGGTGACCACCCGCAGGTCCTTGCAGGTCTGGCTGAGCAACTGCTGGGCCAGTTGCACGACCCGCTCGGTGTCCGCTCCGGAAAGCTTGTTGACCTCCGCGCGCATGCGCTGGAAATCGTCGTTGTAGCCTGGGTCCTGCCCCACGGGCTCATGCTCGCTGATGGGCTGCAACCAAGCCTCCCAGCGTTGCCCCTGGTCACGGGCAAGCGCCAGTGGATCCCGGTCGCCCAGGCAAGTTTCGATCAATGACTGCAGGTTCATTCATGGCTCCCGTTGTACGCATAAGCGGGCACCGCCCCCCCCTCCTCCATGAAGATCCGTGGCGGAAGCGTGAAGCCACGCAGCTTGAGCAGCGCCAGCGGCCCGGCCCCCAGCTCGGTGCGCAGGTGCCAGGTCAGGCCCAGGCCGTCGGGGGCTTTGAGCACCAGGCGGTAGCGGCTGTCGCCATCGTCCAGCGGCGTCACCTGGGCCTGCTCCAGCCAGCGGATCAGGCCCCAGGTGCCCTGGTAGTCGCCGAACAGCCGCTCACCGCTGTCCACGCTGGTCCAGGTCAGGCTGGTGCCCGGCCGGTCGCTCAAGCCCGGCCAGGCGAAGCGCTGCCAGCTTTCCTTCTGGTTGAAGTAATGGTGGGCCTGGCCGTCGAGGACGAAGCGGGTCTGCACCACATCGCGCACCGGCTTGCCGCTCAGCTCGAAGCTCAGGCCCATGCCGCCGTCGGTGTAGAGCACGTCGGCCAGTTGGCTGAGCTGGTTGATCGCCGCCAGAAACCGCGGCTCGAAGCGCAGCCCCTGGCTGTGCCGCGGGTCGGCCAGCCAGCGGCTGCCTTCCTTGCGCAGCACCCCGCCCAGCTCGCGCTGGAGGAACTGCTCGATACGCCCGGCGTCGGCGCGGATCATCTGCCCGAGCATCGGCAGCGAGGCATCGCTGCCGGTGGCGGCGAACGGGTAGCGGCCGGTGAACGCGCCCTGCCAGTCGCTGACGATCGCGCGTTGCCACTGGCGATTGAGGCCCGCCGCCGACGGCTGCAGCACCCGCTGCCAGGCCTGCTCCAAGGGCTGGACGAACAGCGTCTGGCCTACCCCGCCCCACTGCGCGCCGAGGCTGGCGGCGATCAGGCTGCCGTAGTCGCGGGTGTCGGTGAGGTCCACGCCCTTGCCCTGGAACACCGTCTGCGCCAGGGCCTGGGTCATCGCCTGGGGGTCGCTGGCGTTGCTCACCTGCTGCAGTTTCAGGCGCACGCTGGTCACCCGGGTGAGGAAGCTGTGCAGGCTGAGGCTGTCGGCGCTGTTCCGGACCTCGGCATCCTTGCCCAGCAGGCTCAGCAACGGGCCGAAGGTGGGCGCCAAGGGGCCGGCGGGTAACGACTCCATCAGCACCGAGCTGTCCTCGCCGACCAGCTGGCGCGCCGACGCCAGCAGTGAGTCGGCCAGGGCCTGGCCGCGGCTGCCGGCCTGGCCCTGGTAGGCCAGGCTGTTCATCAGCGCGATCAGCGGCGACTGGCGCGCATCGCTCATCAGGGTCAACTGCTCGATCACCTCGGCCAGGCTCGCGGCCGGCTGCCAGCGCAGGCTGTTGAGAAAGTCCAGCCAGGCGTTGGAGTAGTCCTCGAAGTAGCGGGCGGTCAGGCGTTCGCGCAGTTGCTCGGGGCTCAGGGTGGCGGCGATGTCGCCGGGGTTGTCGCTGAGCACCCAGTCGATCTGCTCGCGGCGGGCGCTGGCGATGGTCTCGATCGCCGCGCGCACCTGGCCTTCCCAGGCCTGGCGGGTGAACACCCCCGGCACGCTGGCGCGTGCACTGAACAGCCGCTGGGCCTCGGTGTCGCCGACCAGTTGTGCCAGGCCCAGGGCCGGGTACTGCGGGCCGACCTGGTCGAGCACCTGCTGGTACAGGCTGGCCTCGGCATTGCGTTGGCCGAGCTGGCCGAGCAGCGCCTGGCGGACCTGGGCGACCAGCGCCGCATCGGCTTCGATGGCCCAGGCCGGGTTCGCCGCCAGCTGTTCGCCGTAGAACTGCCACAGCGCCGGTTGCTCGGCACCCAGGGTCTTGACCAGGAACGCCGCGTCGGCCTTGGTCGGCTGCGCCAGCATCAGGTAGGCCTTGAGCTGGTCGTAGGCCGTGGCGGCGCGTTCGGCGCGGGCGGGACTGTCGACGGGCAGTTCGACCCAGGCCTGCAGTTGCCGCTGCAGCCTGGCCACCGCCGGGTCGCGCAGCAGGCGCTGGTTGGCCTCGACATAGCGTGGCCACAGGCTGTCGAGCAGCGCCGGGGTCTGGTCGAGGCCGAAGCGCTGGTGCCAGGGCGCGCCGTGTTGACGGCGGTAGGCCAGGCGGTCCAGCTCGCGTACCAGCTCACGGAGGGCCTGAACCTGTCCAGTGCCGGCAGGCGCGGTTTGCTCCAGGATCGCCAGCGAGTCCTGGACATGCAGAATGACCGCGCGGTTGCTGGCGAACGACAGCAGCATCCCGGCGCCCCACAGCGCCGCCAGGCCCAGCGCCAGGGCGTAGCCGAGGCGTGGCAGCGGCCAGCCCAGGCGGCGGCCAGGGTGCGCCGGCTCAGCGAGTACCCCGGCCCAGGCCGGGTCCTGCGGCCAGTGGTGCTTGAGCCCATGCCTGGCGACCTTCGCCAGCGGCAGGCTGAACCACAACCCGCGCAGCGGCACGCCGCGGGCGAACTCACCGAGCAGCGGCGCCAGGGCCTTTTGCCAGCGACCAATGCTCTCGGCCTGCAGGTCGCGGGCCAGGCGCAGGAGAAAGTCGTGGGCCATGTTGCCGTTGACCTGCGTCCAGCCCAGTTGGCGCAGGGGCTGTTGCAGCTGAGTCAGTTGCTCTTGCAGCTGTGCCGAGGTGAGGCGCGCCGGCAAGCGGCAACCCACCGCCTGGGTGGCGCGCCCGGCCTGCTCCCAAGTACTGGCGCAGACCTGCCACAGGTGCAGCGGCAGGTGCCAGTGCAGGGCCTTGGCCAGGTTGCGCAGGCGCCGGGCAGCGATGGCCAGGGCCGTGGCGTCCTGGCTCTGGGCGCTGTCCAGCGCCCAGACCACGCCGTCCAGGGCGCACCAGCGGCTCAGTGCCTGCCACAGCTGGAGGCTGTCGGCGCTGAATTCGGCCTGCAGGCTGCCGCCGTGCAGCAGCAGGGTGTTGTCGCCTTCGAGCCACCCTTCCTCGGCCAGGCCGGGGGCGATGGCGGCGATCTGCTCGGGTTCGCCGACGACCAGCAGCAGGCGGACTTTGCGGCGCCAGAAAAGGCCGTAGTGGTCGCGTAGGTGCTGATGGATGGCATCCTTGGCAGGCTCACTGCTGGCAGGCTCAGGCAGCGGCCGCAAAAATGTCTGCTGAACGCGAGAGAAGAACTCCAGTGCCGCCAGCCTCTTGATCCCGACTATGCCAAGGCCATCCAGGAGCAAGATAAGCAGACACGCCAGCAGTAACCCGGCGGTCCATTGCAGTCGACTCACTTCATCCGCTAATGCAACGATTGGATTGTCGATCCAGATCAGCAGCCCCCCGACTGCAAACAGACAAAAGACCAGGATCCAGACACTGATTTGCTTATTCATCACTTTTCCTTGCAGCACATCATCAGGCCGGTCGCACGACACACCAGTGCGGTGTGGCATCCTGCAACATGACCAATTGCGGCTGGCTGTCAGCCACTGCCTGCTCGCTGGCGATGATCATGGCGATATTGCCGACCGCGCTGGCCGGCAACCCGAACGAGTCGTCCAGTCGATTGCATTTTTCACTGTCGAGCGGATAGCCGGTGCCGCTCATGACAATGTTCATTTCACTCAGCAAGGCGTCGGGCACCTGCAACTGCCAAGTAAAAAACTCGGAGGTCGTGTTTTCAATCCGCCCCCAACACAGCACGTCCTGTACGGAGCCGGCCTGGCTACTCATTGATACGGGGCGATGAATCCAGGCCGAAGGTTCTGGCCCCTGCCCGGCACACCGCTCAGCGAGCGCGAGCAACACCGCTGAAACCGATTCGGCTTGTTCGGCGACGGGCTCGGCGAACAAGTTGATCTCGATGGACAACAACAGTGCGGGCGCCCCGAGCTCGTCGAGCCAGGTATCCAGCCAGAACAGGCCGTCGTCCTGCGTTGCGAATATCACCTGCTCAACAGCCATGTCGTCGCTTGCACAGGAGTGCCACACCGCCAGCACCTCGGCGTCCGTCAACAGCTGGTTGTGCCTGATGCGCACCAGTACCGGAGCCTTGAGCCGCAGCAAGTCCTCGTCCAACCCCCGCATTACCTGTTGCAGCACGCCCTGCAACCGTTGCACACCGGATTGCCCCGCGGTCTGCTGCATAGGGTGAGGCAGCCGGCTCAGGCGCAAGGTCGTCAACCGCTGCGGTAAATAAACCGGTTGCAAAGGCGTGCTGCCGCTACGCAGGGCCTGGGCCAGGCGGTTGTTGCCAGCGGGGGAGCAGTACGACGTTGCCAATACGGCAATGGCACGCTGGCCCTGGCGGATCAAGGCGTGTTCCTGCTGCCCGTGGCTTTGGTTCCAGCCCTGGGCAAAGTTGTACTGGCGCTCGTAGGCCAGCAGACGCAAGGCGAACACCAGCACCCCCGAGAGCATGGGAAAAACCACCGCGCAGCACCAGAACCAGGCCGAATTGCGCGATTGATCGCCAGGCCAGAACAACACCACCAAGCCGCTGCACAACAAGGTGATCAGCAGCATCACCAGGCTCCAGCGCCCCTTGCCCGGGGGCGTCGGAAGCTGGACCTTGTCGGGTAAGGCACGCAGGTCCACCGTCACGTTACTGCCTCCACATCCATGAGCACGACACGGCGATCAACCCGCGGCCTTGGGAAGGAATGAAATATCGACATGGTATTTCTTGGGGTTGTTTCGCTCGATGAGTACCCGGATGGATTCGTCCTTTATATAGAGGGAAGGATCGAACCAGATGTTCTCGCTTTGGAACATGTGTACTTGCGAAGTCTGTGGATTGAGCCACTGGCACATGATCAGGTAAGGGTTTCGGCCATTGACCGAGAGACGAAAATTGCGCTCGACGGACTGAAACTTCGCTTCGATTGCCACGCCATTTTTTTGCAAGTAGGCGTGCTTGCGTGTTCTCAGCCGACCGATCGTGACCATAAGCATGCCAATAAATAAGAAGGGGCCTCCGATCACGGCCAGGACCAGGCTCACGCCCCAAAGGGCAAAAAAGGCATCGACCTTGGCATCTTCAGGATGTTCGGCCGCGTACAACACCCGGACTTCTTCGCCGACTAAAAAGGTAGGCGGATTGCTTCCCGCATTGGACCTGAACTCGAAAGAGCGGCCCTCTTCGTCGAGAAACTGTATGACCGGATAAAAACTGACAGAGTCACTACTTCTACTTTTCACCAATGCCACAACCTTACCTGACGCAGGCACGGCTTCATCGAGAAAATCGCTTGAGCTTTTGTAGGCGGCGGCTGCGCCTAACAGCGACAGGACACCGATTGTGGAAAATACATACTTGATCACTGACAACACTTTCATAGCACCTCCTGGCCAACGGCAACAGTGAAGCCGTCATCGACAAAGAAAAATCAAAAGACACTCACAAA
The DNA here is from genome assembly GCF_030272895.1 of Pseudomonas sp. BGr12. Taxonomy (GTDB): domain Bacteria; phylum Pseudomonadota; class Gammaproteobacteria; order Pseudomonadales; family Pseudomonadaceae; genus Pseudomonas. The sequence goes on from NZ_JALRNF010000037.1 coordinate 64,961, forward strand.
AAAACACTCACTTTGAGGGCGAGCCAGTCGCCACCCCACTCAACTAACGGGCTTCGGACTATTCACAACGCAACGTGCAGTTTTATTTGTTATGAAAAGAACCTCTTCATCCACCCCCAAGCTTTGACGATACCCATCCGGATTCATGTAGCTTCGCTGAACATTGACCCCTCCCCCCCACGTCGGATCAGCATAAGCAACACCCCGCAGAACTTTGGCGTGCTTATTATTGGAGGCTAACCCTTTGAATACTGGCTCATCAGGCCCTTGCGGATCTTTTACCGGAGAGTAACTATAATAATCAGGATCGTACCAATCCTTGACCCACTCCAGGCCATTATCGGACATCGCGTATAACCCCAATGGATTAGGAGGAAACCTATCTACTGGCAAGGGTGTAAAGGTGCCCGTCTTCCATCCCATCTCCTTGGCATAGGCTGCCCGATCCCACGAACTGGAAATATTAATCCCCCTGGGGCCGCTCTCCCAATTCCTGGTTACAGGGTCATTAGTTGCCTTGTAGGTGCCATCATCCGTGGCCACCATCAAAAATTGGCCTCGGCTGCGTGCTGCATACTCCCATTGTGCCTCCGTAGGCAAGGTAATAGGCAATTTACTGACACGTGCCAACCAGCTGCAGTATTGCTCTGCCTCATACCAGTCCAGGTGTGCAGGTGTATTCGGTGGCGTATTTCTATCTCTCCAGTCCCTTTCATCCCACTCACCTACAACTCTCAACTGCAATCCGTTACTTCTCAAGTAAAACTGATAGGCCCGATTGGTAATCTTGAACTTGTCGACTGAATAGTTACTGAGCTCTACTCGATGCAACGGCTTACTATCTTCATCAGCATCATAAGGCAGTCGTTCCGACCCATACTGCAGACCATAGTCCCCCATCAGAAACTCACCGCCCTCAACGAAAACAAAATTGCTTATTGCCTCACCAATGAACCGACGTAGATCTTCCTGAGCAACACTTTCTTCAGCCCCACTTACTGATTTGACGTTATCGCAACCAACCAAAACCGAGACAACCATCAACCCAACACAAAAAAACCGGGAAGACATACGACCTCCTGAATCTAGCCAATCAAGCCAAAACTTCATCAGATCCAAAATCGCAACACTGTGGATAGTGAGGATTAGGACCAGTATTAAGCTGGTAGTACCTGGTAAAATTCATGGCCAGAGCATGCCCCCAGGAAATCTCCGACTTCAATCGCTCGCGAATAGCCACCAATTCTGCCTTTGCTTTATAAAGGCCCTGGTCACGATTGAAGCCCAATTGAAGAAAACCAATCAAGTACTGCTCCTGCTGCTCGACAACAACTAAGTCATTATCATCGGACATACTAATTCCGTCTGGCGTCATGCGACACAAGACTTTTTGCCATTCGGAACGTGTCTGAATGCTACTGAGCACATGGATCACAGCTTCCTTGCGCCGCCCATAGATATCGGGAATAAGACCAGGGCTACGATTCCCCGGATCAAAAAGATCCCAAACGCCATGACGAGTTAGTAGATAAAGTAGTATCCCCTTCGCCTCAGGAGTATAGCCCAACAGCCTCTCTGGACAGCCGTTAACATTTTCAGCCAATTGATTTCGCCGACTCGAACCTTCCAGTTCCTTTTTATTCTCATCAATAATGACTGTGACGACCTTCTTGAAATCGCGAGCAACAGAATCAGAACCTTCTTTCATCTTATTAAAAAACTTATAATAATCAACCTCCGCAGATATAGCCTGAAGCACGCAATATTGGCTATACGCCATAAAAGCATCACTTTTTATCAAATCTAAAAAACCATAATCCAGTCTATACAGTTGATAAATTAACCAAGCCCCAAACTCCGCAATTTTGTTAACCCCCACCTCCAAAACCAGCCCACCCTTGGCCCCCACGCCCCAACACAAACTGGCGGCCACATGAAAGCAGAACTTGCCGTTGATAAAGGTGCAGTGGAACTTTCCACCACCACCTATGCCCGTCATACCGGCAATGTTCGGGCTGATGCTGCAGAAGTCGGTGAACTGGCCGCTGGACTTCAATACACCTGCGAGGCTGCCATCCAGATCCGGCGGCGCAGCGGGCTTGAGCCACTGCAAGGCGCCCTTGAGCTGCCCCTCTACCCGGGCGCCGGCAAACGCCTCAGCCGATAGCGTCAGCCCCTCGTCTTCGCTGTTCATCTGCTGATGAAACCGGGCACCCGTGGTTCTGCGCTCGGTAAAGCGTGGCAGCCGTCCACCGGGTTGACCGGCCATCATTTGCTGGTCACCCTGGACCACCACTTGCAACTGGCCCTCGACCATCACCGAGGCACCGATGAAGCCGGTCAGGGACGAGCTCACACACAGGCGCAGCATGCCCAGGTCGAACGCCTGGCCTTTCGAAGTGGTGTAGGCCAGTGACCAGCCGAGCTTATCCGGTACAAAGGTTTCTCGTTCGGCAGTGCCCGATGCCACGGTGAAGCTGGCCTTCCCTTCGCCCTTCAAGGCAGCCTGCCCCGTGCGCGGGTCGTACTCGGCGCTGGCGCCGACGTTGCTGGCGTAGCGCATGAACTGGGCAGCGGCCGAGACGTCGACGTTGTCATTGACGGCGTGTTCAGTCTGCAGGCTTTCGTTCCAGGTTTCGGCCCAGCCGAAGAGTTCATACCCGAACGGCTTCCAGTCGACTGTGCCTTCGCTGTTCAGGCTATCGAGCTGTTCTTCCATCCCGGTCCAGCGGGCCAGGTCCTTGAGTTCCAGTTTCAGTGCCGGTGTCTTCAGCGTCGTCAGTTGCTTCTTGAGTTTGTCGCCGTCGATCCGCACCCGACCCTGCTTGTCGCGGCTGTAGATACTCTCCATCGCGCCTTGCTTGTCGCGGGACTTGAGCGACACATTGCGCAGGCCTTTGCTTTTCTGGCTGTTGTCGTAGTAGCCCTTTTTCACGTAGACATAGCGCCGGCCTACCGGCTGCTTACCCTTGCCTTTCTTGCCCTGTGCCTTGCCCGTGTTGCGGGTATCGCCGATGGGCAGCAACTCGACCACGTCGTCATAGCTCATGCCCGCCATCGAGAACGTGCCGAGCTTTTCCTGCAGCGCCGTTCGCTGCTTCTCCAGCTGATCTTCAGCCGTGATGACGGCCATCAGTTGTGCCTCGATGGCCAGGGCTGAACCCCCGGGCTGGGCATACGCCTGGGTGTAGCGCTGCAGGGCGCTGGTGTAACCAGCATTGGCCTGGTGATAGTCATCCATGTCCACCAGCATCCCCTGCCAGTGCTGCTCGAACGCGCCAGCCTGGTCATCGGCGACAAACACCAGTTCCTCCGTATCGGGGCGGAAATAGCACTGCACGGACTGGTGAAGGACCTGCGTGACGGCGCCCTGCCTGGACGTCCGGCCTTCACCCGCCGGTTTCTCGGTGTCGGACATGCTCGCGCTCTCCTTGCTCATTCAAAAAACAACCTGATGTTCTGGGCTTGTATGCCGTGGTGAGGCTGGCTGTAGCCGTTCTCGTCGGTGACGCCGCGCACGACGCTGCCATCGCCGGCTTCCAGGCGATAGGCGACATGGGGTTTGGGCGCCTGGCTCACCTGGTCAAGCACCTGGAAACGTCCCTGGGTGGGGTATTGGTACACGGGGTCCTGCAGGGTCATGGGGACAAGCGCCGTGTCCAGCGAGGCCGCCCCGCCCCAGGTGATATGGTCGTTGCGGATGCCGATCTGCCCCGGCGCGCCGAATTCGATCGAACCGTCCTTGAGCTTGATGTAGGCCCCACGGCTGACCAGAGTGATGCCGTGCTGGGCATTGAGGAGTAATTCTCCATTGATGCTGTTGAGCGTCAGCGCCTTTTCGGCCTGCAAGGTCATGGCATCGCTTTGCGCCTGGATCTCCACCGGGCCGCGGGCCGCGAAGAGTTTCAACCCCAGCTTCTGGGCAAACAGGCTAATGGCCTGGCCTGCTGCCACGCTGAAGCGTTTTAAGACGCTGAAATCGGCGCTGTCGCCTGCGGTAGCGGTCAGGGTCTGCCCGCTCGATAGCTGCAGATTACCTGGCGTGGTCTGTGCGATGCCGGCAGGCGCGGAGGCTACCAGCCCTGCATCGGCGAGACCCGCAAGCATTGATTTGAGCGCTTGCTGTGATTGAACATCGGCCGCTAGCGCACCCGATGCCGCGGCGCTCTGTGCCAGGGTTGCCACAAGCTCCAGGGCACTGTTCAGCTGGGCTATCGCACTGCTCATATCGAGTACTTGGCCCTGGGCCTTGGGTTGTCCATCAGCACTGATGAACAAACCCTTGCCCGCCCGGAGCGCGCCCCAACCATCGCTGCGCAGCTCAAAGCCTTCACCACGCTTCTGCTTTTGGCCATCGACCAGATGCCCGAGGTTCAACTGGCTCTTGCCACTGTGCTCGGTACTGAGCTTGATGTGCTCCTGCCCCCGGGTGTCATCCAGGCGCAGCTTGTTGTTGGCCGGGGTGCGTAGCACGTTGCGCTTGTAGTTGCGCAGGTTGACGTGGTCCGGGTGCTGGTCGTCGTGCAGGGCGTGGGCGATGTAGGGGCGGTCCGGGTCGCCCTGTTCGAAGGCCACCGCCACTTCGGTGCCGGCCAGCAGCGGCAGGTGCAGGCCGTGAGTGTCTCCGGCGTAAGGCCGTGCCAGGCGCAGCCACAGGCTCTCTTCGCCCAACCGCCAGCTGTCGCGGTCGAACAGAAAGCGCACCTTGTAGCGGCCGTGCAGGTCGATGTGGCCGTAAGGGTCGTTGGCCCGCGTGCTGCTGACCCGCGCCGGCACGGTGCCGGCGATCTGCGG
>NZ_JALRNF010000038.1 GCF_030272895.1 Pseudomonas sp. BGr12
TCGCAAACCTGGCGACCTCGTTCTTCCAGGTTCAATGAGGTGCCCGGATTGCGACTGCTGTGCAGTCGATCGCTGGCACTGCCAGCTCCCACAGCGGAAGGCTGAGGCCCCTGAACTGACCCCAAAGGTTGGATGGGTGTCCAACTTTTGGGGTGCAGTTCACCCTGTGGGAGCGGGCTTGCCCCGCGATGCGATGTAACTGACCGATCGCAATCGCGGGGCAAGCCCGCTCCTACCGATGAATGATGAACCTTACGGGGTGACGATGTTGAACTGAGGGCTGAAGGTGTCGAGGGTCGCCAGCAGTTCGGCGAACTTCTTGCCGTTGCCTTCGACTTTGATCAGGCCTTTTTGCATCGCCGTGGGGAAGTCCAGTTGCTTGAGGCTGATCTGTTCAAGCGTCGCCTTGCTCATGGTCAGGCCAGCATCGGCCTTGGGGTTGAGGCCTTCGCGGTGGGTCAGTACGCCATTGCGCAGGGTCAGGTTGAAGGCTTTGTCCGGCTCGCTGAAACGCCAGTTCAGGTTCATGTCATGACCTACTGCCTTGTCGACATCGACACGCACCGCCAGGTAGTCGAAGAACATCTGCGGCGTCAGGGCGCGGACCATGTCCACCGACACCGAGCTGCCCGGGCTGTCTGGCACGCCGTTGCGCAACTCCATGGCGCCGGTCAGGTAGATGTTGCGCCAGTTGGCGTTCTCGCTCTGGTAGCCCAGCTGTTCCAGGGCCTGGGCCTGGAGGGCACGAGCCCTGGTGTTGTCCGGCTCGGCGAACACCAGTTGGTTACCCAACTGGGCGGCCCAGCGATACTCGCCCTTGTCCATGGCCGCCTTGACCTTGCCCAGCACCGCTTCGCCGCCGCCCATGGCCTCGATGTACAGGCGCGCGCTTTCCACTGGCGGCAGCGGGTTGAGATTGGCCGGGTTGCCGTCGTAGAAGCCCATGTAGCGCTGGTACACGGCACGGGAGTTGTGGCTGAGCGAGCCGTAGTAACCCTGGTTGTACCACTTGTTCTTCAGTTCGCCCGGCAGCGTCTGCATGTTCTGGGCGATCTCCATCGGCGTCAGGCCCTGGTTGAGCAGGTGCAGGGTACGGTCGTTGAGGAAGGCGTACATGTCGCGCTGGTCGGCGAGCAGGGTGCGCACCGGTTCCGCTCCCCAGGTTGGCCAGTTGTGCTGGCCGAACAGCACTTCGGTCTTGTCGCCGTAGCGGTTCAGGCTGGCATCCAGGTACTGCGACCAGGCCTTGGCGTCGCGTACCTGGGCGCCGCGCGGGGTGAGGATGTTGTGCATGGTCTGCGAGGCGTTCTCGGCAATGCCCAGGGCCTTGAAGCCGGGCAGGTAGAAGTTCATCTCCGAGGGGGCTTCGGTACCGGGGGTGAGCTGGAACTCGATGTCGACGCCGGCGATGCGCCGGGTCTCGAACGGCTGGCTGATCAGGTCGGTCGGCTCGATCAGGGTGATGGTGCCGCCAATGGCCACGGCCTTGCCGATGGCGGCATCCACCTGGCCCTGTTCGCCCTGGGGCAGGTACAGGCCGAACTGGTACTGGGCGCGGCGGCTCATGGCATTGCCGGCGTAGACGTTCTCGCTCATCACGTGTTCCATGAAGCCCGACGGCGCCAGCACCTTGACCTTGCCGGCCTTGACGTCGGCCTCGTCGATCACCCCGCGCACGCCGCCGAAGTGGTCGGTGTGGGTGTGGCTGTAGATCACCGCCACCACCGGTTTGCGCGGACGGTTCTGGTAGTACAGGTCGAGGGCGGCGCGGGCGGTTTCGGCGCTGGTCAGCGGATCGATAATGATCAGCCCGTCGGTTCCTTCGATGATGGTCATGTTGGCCAGGTCCAGGCCGCGGACCTGGTAGAGCCCGGGCACCACTTCGAACAGGCCGGCATGGGTGTTGAGCTGGGCCAGGCGCCAGAGGCTCGGGTTGACGCTGGCGGGGCTGTCCTTCTGGTTCAGGAAGTCATACTTGGCCAGGCTCCAGATCGGCCTGCCGCTGGCGTCCAGCACCTGGCCCTTGAACGGCGCGATGAGCCCGCGGCTGACGGCGGCATAGTCGGCGTCATTGGCAAACGGCCGTTGGCCGAGCACGGCGGCGTTGCTGCTGCGGGTCTGCTCGCTGGCGCCCGCGGCGCCGGCCGGGGCTGCGGCGTGAACGGCCTGGCTCAGGCAGGCGAGGGCAACCAGGCTCGCCAGGCGAGCCGGTGGGAACAGCAAGGAAAGGGGCATGGTGTCTCCGTTTTTGTCGTTATGGCACACCCGGCCGAGCTTAAGGCTCGGGTTTGCCAGGCCAGCAAGCCGCCGGCGACAAAAAACATGCAGGCCCGACCTTCAATCCTGGTTGATCACCCGGTTCCTGCCGCTCTTCTTGGCGCTGTACAGGCGCCGGTCGGCAGTGGCGATCAAGGCATCGAGGGTCTCGCAGCCGTCGCCACGCAGTTCCGCCACGCCGATGGACACGGTCAGGTGGATTTCCAGCGACGGCGCATTGGCCAGCAGGGTATGGGCATCGGGCACGCAAATCGACTGGGCGGTGGCGATGCGCAGCTGTTCGGCGATGCGGGTGGCTTGTTCCAGCGAGATCTCCGGCATCAGTACACAGAACTCTTCGCCGCCATAGCGCACCACCAGGTCCTGGGGCCGCACCAGGGCCCGCAACAAGGTGGCCATGTGCTTGATCACCTCATCGCCGGCGCTGTGGCCCCAGCTGTCGTTGATGTGCTTGAAGCGGTCGATGTCGAGCATCCACAGGGCCACCGGCTGATCGTCCGCGAGGCGTTGGAGCAGACCGCCGAAGTCGGCCTGCAGGCGGCGGCGATTGGCCAGTTGGGTCAGGCCGTCGACCAGGCCCATTTCCCGCAGTTGCAGGTTTTGGTGCAGTTGGCCCTTGAACAGGTGGTCGACAACGTACAGGGTCAGCGCCATCAACAGCCCGAGTGCGGCCCAGACGCCGAGGAAAAAGATGTCGATCTGGCTGTTGACCGCGGCGCGCAGGTCGGCGGCGCTGATGTAGTTGACCAGCATCAGGTCGGCGCCTTCCAGCTCGCGGTACTGCAGGTAGCCCTGTTCGAGCCTGACCATGCCGTGGTCGCGCTGGAACAGGGTCGGCACCGCCAGCGGCCTGGGCGGCGCGGGGAGGGTGTCCAGCCAGTTGCCTGCATGGGGCGTGAAGGTCTGGGCGCTGGAGGCGATCAGGGTGCCCTGGTCATCGATCAGGGCATGTTGCTCGTCGCTTTCGGTGGTCTGGTAGAGGTACGCCTGCAGGCGGGTCTGCGGCAGGTCGTAGATCAGCGCGCCACGCATCACCGCATTGAGGTAGACCGGCGAGCTGAGCAACAGGTGCGGCAGGGGGCCGAAGTCGGTGCCGGGCAGGGGGGAGAAATCGATGTCGAGGTCTTCGCTGTAGGCGCGGTTGAGGTGCGTCAGTGGCGAGCTGGTGAACTTGCGCAGGATCGGTTCCAGTTGCGTGTCCGCCACCGGCGGGTAGGCAATGACGATGCCGGAGGTGGTCAGGAACAGGATGCGCGCCAGGTCCATCCCGGCCTGGAACTGCGCCGGCAGCAGTTGGCTCATGGCCCGCGACAGGTGCAGGTCTTCGACCAGTTGCTGCGGGTCACGGCCAAGGCCTTCGATGTTCGTCAGCTGATTATCGCCGATGGCCCGTACCGGCGCGTCGGACTTGGGGACCGGCAGCCCCCACACCGGGTGACTGCGGTTGAGCATGGCCAGCTCGATGGCATCGTTGCGGCGCATAGAGGGCTGGTTCTGGCCCTCGATCAGCACCCGCTCGGCGATATTGCGCAGGAACTGCAACTGGCTCTTGCCGTTGGCGATCGCGGTTTCGATCGCCAGCGCCTGCAGGTGCAGGTTGTGCTGGCGGTCTTCCAGTTCACGCTGGTGCAGTTGCCAGTACTGACGCCCGGCGAGCACCAGGGTGATGGCGAAGGCGGCAAGAAAACACAGCACAACGGTACGCCTGGGGCGCCTGCAGGCCATGGGCAGCAGCAGGCGCGATTGCGTCGCGGGCGTCGGCGGTTGTGCCATCGGGTAGGTCCAGGGCTAAGGAAGTTGTGATTATAGATCGTCGCTTCCTGCCCATGGCTTGAATCGGCCGCGCTACTTCAGTTGCTTGAGGTAGGCGATCAGGTGCTCGCGCGCCTGGGCATCGGCCTGTCCTGGAAACATCATCATGTTGCCCGGTACCAGGGCCGCGGGACTGGTCAGCCAGGCGTCGAGGTTGGCGTCATTCCAGCTCAGCTGCGCCCCTTTGAACGCGGGCGAATAATTGAATCCCGGGGCCTGGGCATTGGCGCGGCCCGCCACGCCCTGCAGGCTGGGGCCCATCAGGTGCTTGCCGGCCTCGGTGCTGTGGCAGTAGCCGCACTGGGCCTTGAACAGGGCCTGGCCCTGGGTGGCATCGCCCTGGGCAAGGCACAGGGGCGCTGCCAGCAGCAGGGCGCTGGCGGTGACGAATTGCTTGCGGATCATGTGGGTTCCTGTTGGCAAAAGCAGTCCGCCAGGCCGGGCCTGGCGGGGCAGTAAAACGTTAGAAAGGGTTGGCCAGGTCGATGCCGGACTTGCCCGGGGCGAGGATGTTGTTCGGGTCCAGGGCGCGTTTGATCGCATGCTCGACCTTGCGCTTGACCGGACCGTAGCTCTGCGCCACCCGCTCCTGGAAGGCGGTGTTGACCCGGTACACGGCGTAGCCGTGCTGCTCGAACACATCCAGCAGCTCGGCGAAGCAGGCGTTGGCGCGCTTGGTTTCCTCGGGGTTGCTGCGGTCGTACAGCACATCGATGACATGGTGCATGTCGCGCCAGCCGACGATGAACTCACCGACGTAGTCCAGGTCGTGCTTGTTGAGGATCTTCTTGGCCAGCGCCTGCTGCTTTTCGCACTCGCTGCCACGGGCCTGGCTGACCGGGGCGAACCACATCGAACCACCGCCGCCGCGCCAGTTGTACAGGCCGAACTCCTGCAGGTTGGGCACCCCGGACATCAACTGCGCGCGGTACTTGAACGGCTGGGTGTCGCCGGCTTCTTCCTGGGTAACGATACGGCCCTTGCCCAGTTGCTTGAGGGCGCCGGTGACAATCTTCCAGTTGACGTCGACCTGCTCCTGGGTGCCGTAGAGCGCGGCATAGACGTTCCAGGCGCCGAGGTTCTTGTCTTTCTGGATCTGCTTGAGAATGGCGTCGGGGGTGGCCCCCGGCTCGCTGGTGTAGTCGCTGCGGCGGGTGTTGCAGGTGGAGGCCTCCCAGAGCACGCCGGCGATCACCACCGAGTTGGGGATGACCTGGGCGATGCGCAGCGGGCGGATGAATTCGACGATCTCGGCGATGTCCGACTCGTTGTCGAACTTGATTTCGAAGGGCTTGAACACCGGTGGCTTGGGCATCAGCCAGAAGCCCATCTTGGTGCAGATGCCGTAGTTGGCCTGGGTGAACATGCCGTCCAGGGTCGGGCCATAGCCCCACTTGAACACCTGCCAGGCGTTGTCGCCTTTGACCCCGCCCATGCCGGTGCGGTAGACGTCACCGTTGGCCAGCACCACTTCCATGCCGCACTGCATGAGGAAGTGTTCACCGTAGGGGGTGTAGCCGACGCCACGGTCCATGGTGTTGCCCAGTGGCCCGGCAATGGCCGAAGGCGCCGAGAACGACAGCATCAGCGGCAGCTTGTGTTCCTGCAGGTAATCGTAGAGCTGCTGGTAGGTCACTCCCGGCTCGACCAGAGCGGTGCACAGCTCGGGGTCGACGTGGAGGATCTTGTTCATTTTCTTCAGGTCCAGGATCACCTGGCCACGCTGGCCGGGTGCGGCCGAACCGTAGCCGAAGTTGCGGCCGGTGGAGATGGTCCACACCGGGATCTTGAACTGGTTGCAGATCTTCACCACCCCTTGCACCTGTTCCACGGTGGTGGCGGTGACGGCGGCCGAGGGCGCGTGTTCGGCATTGTCCACGGCCATCATGATCTTGTTGTAGGGGATCAGTTGCTCGTCCTTGACCAGGACATTGTCGTCGCCCAGCAGGGCGCGGAACTGGGCGATGGCTTGCTCGAAGCGGGCGGCATCGACGCCGCGCGGCAGCAGGGTGTTGGGGGTTGCTTGGCTCATGGAAGAATCCTTCAGACTTCGATCGAGAACGACACGTAGGTGCCGGTCGGTGCCGTGGCGCGGCTGGCGATGCGCGGTGCCTGGCCGGTGTCGGTGCTGCCGAGCACGGCCAGTGCGTAGCCGAGGCTGGCTGCCCATTGGTCGTCGCCGTTGGTGCGGCTGGCGGTGCTCGTCTGCAAGGTCGGCAACGGGCTGTGCAGGCGCTGCTCGTGCAGGCTGAAGCCCTGGCCGCAGTGGTGCAGTTGCTGGCCCAGTTGCAGGGCACAGCCGTGCGCCGACTGGGCGCTGAGCAGGCGATGCTCGGAGCGCTGGGCGTTGGCACTGTGCTGGCCCAGCCACTGCACGCGGGCACCGGCGCTGCGCGCCAGGTCCACCAGCAGGGTGGCGCTGGCGTCATCGAGCAGGCCGATCAAGCGCTGGGGCCGACCGCTGGCCAAGCGCTGTTGCAGTTGCAGCAAGGCCTGCAGCTCCAGGCCCGCCGACAGCCTTTGCACCTGCGCGGCAGCCGGGCTTGCCTGAAGGCCCTGGACAAAGGCTGCGCCGGCAGCACCGGCGCCGACCAACGCCAGCACCGGCAGCTGCCCGGGCGCGCTGCGGCCCAGCACGCTGTTGGCCAGGGTGAGGCCCGAGCTGCCCATGGCCACACCGGCCAGGCCACCCAGGGCCATGCCCTTGAGCAGCGAACGACGTTCGACTTGGATCATGGCCGGGCCCTCAGGGTTTGGTCGCAGGCGCAGGGCTTGCCGACAAGTACTCGGCCACCTGCTGCAAGGCGTTGTCGTCGATGAACGACGCGGGGAAGGCCGGCATGGCGCGAAAGCCGTTGCGCACGATGGCGGTAATGTAGGGCGGCGGCAGTTGCCGGCCCTTGAGCTGCGGGCCGACCTGGGCCTCGTGGCAGTGGCCGCAGACCTTGGCATAGACGTTGTCGCCGCCTTTCCACACACCGTCGCCATCGGCGGCGGCGGTGCCGGCAAGCAGGAGCAGGGGCAGGGCAAGGCAGGCGTTGACGGTCCGTCGCATAGCCTGGCGGTTGGGCAGTAGGGACATTACAGACTCCTTATTGTTATGGGGTGTGGGCACAGCAGTCAGAACGGATAAGCGCGCGGCTGGTGCTGTACGGTGATCCAGTGGTCGGTGGTGAATTCCTCGATGGCCCAGTCGCCGTTGAAGCGGCCCAGGCCCGAGTTCTTCTCGCCACCGAAGGGCGCGTTGGGCTCATCGTTGACCGGGATGTCGTTGATATGGGTCATGCCGGCGTGCAGCCGTTGGGCGAACTGCACGCCGCGCTCCAGGCTGGCGCTGAACACCGCACTGGACAGGCCGTACTCGCTGCGGTTGGCCAGTTCCAGGGCGTGCTCGGCATCGCGCGCGGCCTGGATGCCCACCAGCGGGCCGAAGATTTCTTCGGCGGCGATATCCATCTCGGCGCTGACATTGCCGAACACATGGGGCGGCAGCACATTGCCCTGGGCCTGGCCGCCCAGCAGCAGTTGCGCACCTTCGGCCAGGGCGGTGGCGATCTTGTCTTCAAGACCCGCCAGTTGCCGGGCATTGATGACCGGACCGATCACCGTGCCGGGCAGGTTTGGATCACCACAGGGCAGGGCCTTGACCCGCTCGACGAAACGTTCGGTAAAGGCCTGCAGCAGCGGTTGCTCGACGATGATGCGGTTGACCGCCATGCAGATCTGGCCCTGGTGCAGGAACTTGCCGACCACGGCGGCGTTGACCGCCTGCTCAAGGTCAGCATCGGCCAGGACCACGAACGGGCTGTTGCCACCCAGCTCCAGGGCCAGGTGCTTGAGGTGGTCGCCGCCGCTGGCGATACGACCGATGTTGCGACCCACCTGGGTGGAGCCGGTGAAGGAGATGAACGCCGGCAGCGGATGCTCGACGAAGGCGTCGCCGATCTCGGCGCCGGCACCGACCACTACGCTCAGTGCTCCAGCCGGCAATCCGGCTTCTTCGAAGATGCGCGCCAGCAACAGGCCGCCGCTGACCGGGGTGTCGCTGGCCGGCTTGACCACCACGGTGTTGCCCAGGGCCAGGGCCGGGGCCAGGGAGCGTGCGGTCAGGTGCAGGGGGAAGTTCCACGGGCTGATCACCCCGATCACCCCCAGTGGCTTGCGGTACACGCGGCTTTCCTTGCCGGGAATGTTCGAGGCGACGATGCGCCCGTGCACCCGCGAGGGCAGGCTGGCCGACTCGAGGATGATGGCGCGGGCGGCGCCCCATTCGATCTGTGCCTTGATCCGGGTGCTGCCCGATTCGCGGATGATCCAGTCGATGATCTCGTCGCGGCGCTCATCGAAGATGCGCACCGCCTCGAGCATCACCCTGGCGCGTGCGGCCGGTGGCTGTTCTGCCCAGCCGGCCTGGACCTGTGCGGCGGCGCGGTAGGCCGCATCGAGGTCGTCGCGGTTGGCCAGGGGGATATGCAGCAGGGCCTGCTGGGTGAAAGGGTCAACGACAGTCAGTGAGCGCTCGGCGCTGCCGGCGCGCCACTGGCCGGCCAGGGGTTGCAGGTGGAGATTCTGGTAGGCAGGGCGGGAGGGTGTCATCGGCTTCTCTCTTGTTGTGACATTGCGATGAACAGCCCATAACAACTATCGTGCCATGCTGGTTTTCTTTGTTTAAATCGTTATAAAACAATGAGTTATATATTTCCCGATGCGTTTCAGGCCGGTTTGCATGTCGGCGACCGCGAAAATTTATGCAGAGAAGTCAGCGATTGCAGAAAGCTCTGCATCGACAAAATCCGGGCGGTTATCGGACGTTTTCTGCTGTTGACCGCGACCTGCGACTGACGGCCGATTGACCCCGCCGGGGTCGGCGGCATACTGGGGCCTTTACCTCTGCCTCGCGTTCATTGCCTATGACTCCAACAACAGCTGGCAAACCTGGCCGTCCTGTGGACGAAGACTTCTTCAAGCAGGTACTGGGCCGTCACAAGCGGCTGATCGTCGACCGCGCCCATCAATTCGGCAGCACTGGCCTGCCGTCGGCCGAGCAACTGGCGCAGTCGGTGGCCTTCGCCCCGCAGGACGGCAGTATCTGGCTGTGCGGCCAGCGCATGATGCTGCTGCAAGGCTCGGCCTTCGGCGCCATCCGCCGCGAACTGATCGAGGCCCTGGGCCTGGACAAGGCGCGCGGCCTGCTGACCCGCATCGGCTGGCAGGCCGGTGCCCGCGATGCGGCGCAGGTCAGCGAACAGTGGCCCGAGGGCGATCACGCCAGCCTCTACAGCGCCGGCCCGCGCCTGCACATGCTCGAAGGCATGGTCAATGTCGAAGTGGTGCGCTTCGAGATCGATTCGAACATCGGGCATTTCTATTCCGAGTTCCTCTGGCACAACTCCCTGGAAGTCGATGAGCACATTGCCGCCTACGGCCTGGGCGGGGAGCCGGCGTGCTGGATGGAAATCGGCTATGCCAGTGGCTATGCCTCGTCGCTGCTCGGGCGCCTGGTGGTGTTCCGCGAGCACCAGTGCCGGGCCATGGGCCATGGCGCCTGCCGGATCGTCGGCAAGCCGGCCGAGCAGTGGGACGACATCGATGTCGACCTGGCCTACCTGGACCCCGGCGATTTCCTCAGCCGCAGTACCTATCACACGGGGGGCGATCCACGGGTGGCCGAGCTCGAGGTGCCGACCGATGGCAAACAGATGGTCGGCATCTCGGCCAGTTTCGTCGCCGCCAGCCAGTTGCTGCAGCGGGTGGCGCCGACCCAGGCCACGGTGTTGCTGACGGGCGAGTCGGGGGTGGGCAAGGAGCTGTTCGCCCGTACCCTGCACCAGGCCAGCAAGCGCCAGCACACCCCGCTGGTGGCGCTGAACTGCGCGACCCTGCCGGAGAACCTGGTGGAGGCCGAGTTGTTCGGGGTCGAGCGCGGCGCCTACACCGGTGCCGAGCGTTCGCGCCCCGGGCGTTTCGAACGGGCCCACGGCGGCACGCTGTTCCTCGATGAGATCGCCACCCTCAGCCTGCATGCCCAGAGCAAGATCCTCCGTGCCCTGCAGGAGGGCGAGATCGAGCGGGTCGGCGGCAGCGCGCCGATCCAGGTCGATGTACGGGTGATCGCCGCCACCAACCTGGACCTGCGTCGGGAAGTGGAGGCCGGGCGTTTTCGCGAAGACCTGTTCTATCGCCTCAATGTCTTCCCCATCCACTTGCCGCCCTTGCGCGAGCGTCGGGAAGACATCCCCTTGCTGATGAGCTACTTCCTGCGCACCTTCAGCCAGCGTCACGGTCGGCAGCTGGCGGGCTTCAGCACGCGGCTGGTCAATGCGCTGCTGACCTACCGCTTTCCCGGCAATATCCGCGAGCTGCAGAACCTGGTGGAGCGCGGTGTGATCGCCGCCAGCGATGGCGAGGCGATTGATGTGGTGCACCTGGCCGAGGCCGGAGCGCCGCTGATGGATGGGGCCATCGGCCTGACCGCCGAAGGGCGGCTGGCCAGGGGCAAGGTGGCGGCCCAGGCGCCGTCGCCATCGACCGACGGCGAGCCGCCGGCGGCGCAGGGCGGGGCGCCGGAGCTGGTCAGCCTGGAGGCATTCTTCGCCGGGCAGGAGCGGGTGCTGGGGACCTCACTGGAGGCGCTGGAGCGGCGCCTGGTGCAACTGGCCCTGGAGCGCTCCGCTGGCAACGTCACCGCCGCGGCGCAGATGCTCGGCATGAGCCGCGCCCAGGTCAGCTACCGGCTCAAGGGTAGCTGACCCGGGGGCGAGGGTCACAGCGCGGTGGTGAACTTGAACCAGTAGGTCTGGCCCTCGGCACGGTTGCGCACCCCGGACTCATCCTGCCATTTGGCGCTGAACATCCAGCCCTGGCGGCTGCTGTATTGCACCGCCGGGCCGATGGAGAACGAGCGGCCGCGGTTGCCGTCGCTGGCCTCGACCAGGGCGGCGGCTGCGCAGTCGTCGGCACTGCATTTGTCGTCGCTGATCTGCTGGTAGGCATGCCCGCCGACACCCAGCACCCAGCCATTGCCCAGGCCCCAGCCCAGGGTGTAGTCGGCGTGCAGTTCGCGGCCGGACTGGTAATGGGTGGCCCGGTTCTCGAAGTTGTAGTCATGCATCAGGCGGATGTCGGCGTTCAGGCCGGCGGGGTCCAGGTAGGTCATCGCCAGTACCGCCTGCACGGTGTAGTAGTGGTTGCCGAGGTTGATCAGGTCGTTTTTGTCGTACTCGCTGGCGGTGGGCAGGACGAAGTCGACGCCGGTGGCGATGTGCAGCTTGTCGCTTGGGTGAAAGCCGATCACCGGCCCCAGGTGGGCATCGCCGATGCCGCGCTTGTGGTCATGGGGGCCGTTGTCGACGTTCAGGCGCATGTCGTTCAGAGGCAACAGGGCATGCACGCCCAGGTCGCCGCCGAGGATCTTGTGCTCGGTGACCCAGACGAAGCGCGGGACCAGGGTGGTGACGCGCAAGTCGATGCCGGCGGCCTTGGCGCCGCTGTTGTCGCGCAGGCTGTCGGCCAGGTAGTTGCCGACGAACAACTGGCCGTAGGTGCCCGGTGGCGGCAGGATGCCCATGCCGTAGAGTTCGATGCCCATGGGCCAGGAAGATACCCCGCCTTCAGTGGCGTGAAGCGGCAAGGCAGAGGCGGCCAGCAGCAGGCCGGCGGTGAGGTGCTGGGAGGTGCGTTTGAGCATGAGAGGGTCAACCTTGTTTTTATAAGTGATGCGTCGGCTGTGACGCTCACGGGGTTGCTCTCAATGATCGTGCCAGGTCTTATATTCCTTATTAATCAATGGCTTGTGATTGCAATGATGATTTTTATCGCCGCTTGCTGCGGTTAATTGTTAAGAAATTTCCGCGGCCTGCACAAAAGTCGCGAGATCCCGGGTTGCGACTGCTGCGCAGTCGATCGCAGGCTTCGCCAGCTCCCACAGAGCAAGCCAGTTCCCACAGAGCAAGCCAGCTCCTACAGAGCAAGCCAGCTCCCACAGAGCAAGCCAGCTCCCACAGAGCAAGCCAGCTCCCACAGAGCAAGCCAGCTCCCACAGAGCAAGCCAGTTCCCACAGATCAAGCCAGCTCCCACAGATCCAGCCAGCTCCCACAGAGCAAGCCAGCTCCCACAGAGCAAGCCAGTTCCCACAGAGCAAGCCAGTTCCCACAGAGCAAGCCAGCTCCCACAGAGCAAGCCAGCTCCCACAGAGCAAGCCAGCTCCCACAGAGCAAGCCAGTTCCCACAGAGCAAGCCAGTTCCCACAGAGCAAGCCAGCTCCCACAGAGCAAGCCGGCTCCCACAGAGCAAGCCAGTTCCCACAGAGCAAGCCAGTTCCCACAGAGCAAGCCAGTTCCCACAGAGCAAGCCAGCTCCCACAGAGCAAGCCAGTTCCCACAGAGCAAGCCAGCTCCCACAGAGGAAGGCAGCTCCCACAGAGGAAGCCAGCTCCCACAGAGGAAGGCAGCTCCCACAGAGCAAGCCAGTTCCCACAGAGGAAGGCAGCGGCCCTTGTGGGAGCTGCCGTCAGGCTGCGATCGGCCGCGAAGCGGTCGTAAAACCTGACGACCTGGTTCCTCCTGACTCAACACGGCGGCCGATCGCCGGCGGCGCCGGCCTGGCGGAAGGCGTTGGGGGTTTGGCCGCTGAGGCGGCGGAAGAAGCGCGAGAAATAGGTCGGGTCACTGAAGCCCAGCCGGTCGGACAGCTGGCTGATGCTCATGTTGGTGTAGATCAGGTTGCGCCGGGCTTCGAGCAGCAGGCGCTGGTGGATGGCCTGCAGCGCGGTCTGCCCGGTCAGTTCGCGACAGAGGCTGTTCAGGTGCACGCTGGAGACCCCCAGGCGGTGGGCGAACTGCTCCACGGGCAGGTGCTCGCGGTAGTGCTGCTCCACCAGTTTGATGAAGCGTGCGAGCAATTGCTGGTTGCGCTCGTCGCGGTTGCCCGGCGGGCCGATCTGCTGGCGGCGACGGCTGATCCAGACCATCAGGCTGGTGACCAGCGAATGCAGCAACAGCTCACGGGCCGGGGCGCTGCCTTCGTATTCCTGGTGCAGCACCTGGATCAGGGTCTGCAAGGTGCGCCGGTCACGGCCCAGCGGGTAACAGCCGGCCGACGCCAGGACGGTGAGCGGCGCGCCCAGTTGCGCCTCCAGTTGCGTTACCAGCGGCGCGCCGAGGGTCAGCACGTAGCCGTCGATGTCGGCGGAAAACTGAAAGCCGTGCACGGTCATCGGCGGGATCACCTGGATCGCCGCCTCGCGCACCTCGCTGCGCTTGCCTTCGATCTCGATGCGCGCCTGGCCGCGGCGCACATACAGCAGCTGGAACAGGTCGGCATGGCGGTGCGGCTTGATCTCCCAATGGTGCAGGCTGCTGCGCGCGGGGATGGATTCGCAGTGCAGCAGGTCGGGGGTCGGCCAGGCCTGGTTTTCGCCGTACAGCTTGAATACCGGAACGCCAGGAAGGCTGGATCGGGTCATGTTCAAGGTTCCACTGCAGTAATCGATAATCGAACGAAATTTTCAAAAGTGCAATTTCCAGAAGGAATATCACCTTTTTAAACGGTTTTTGTCAGCAAAAATGCAAGGGCACACAACAACAAGATTTCCGGATGCCGCCAGGGCGGCGCCGGAACCTCATGCGAGACAAAAACAATGAAGACACAGGTAGCCATCATCGGTGCGGGTCCTTCGGGCTTGTTGCTCGGCCAGTTGCTGCACAACGCCGGCATCGACACCGTGATTCTCGAACGCCAGACCCCGGACTATGTGCTGGGCCGCATCCGTGCTGGGGTGCTGGAACAGGGCACGGTCGATCTGCTGCGCGAAGCCGGTGTGGCCGAGCGCATGGACGCCGAAGGCCTGGTGCACGAGGGCGTCGAGTTGCTGGTGGGTGGCCGGCGTATCCATGTCGACCTCAAGGCCCTGACCGGTGGCAAGACCGTGATGGTCTATGGCCAGACGGAAGTGACCCGCGACCTGATGCAGGCCCGCGAAGCCTGCGGCGCGCCGATCATCTACTCGGCCGACAAGGTGCAGCCGCACGAGATGAAAGGCGAGCAGCCATACGTCACCTACGAGAAAGATGGCCAACTGCATCGCATCGACTGCGACTATATCGCCGGCTGCGACGGCTTCCACGGCGTGGCGCGCAAGAGCATTCCCGAGTCGGTGCTGACCCACTACGAGCGTGTCTATCCGTTCGGCTGGCTCGGCCTGCTGTCCGACACGCCGCCGGTCAACCATGAACTGATCTACGCCCACCATGAGCGTGGCTTCGTGCTCTGCAGCCAGCGCTCGCTGACCCGCAGCCGCTATTACCTGCAGGTGCCGCTGACCGACCACGTCGACGACTGGTCCGACGAGCGCTTCTGGGACGAGCTCAGGGCGCGTCTGCCCGAGGATGTCACCCAGCATCTAGTGACCGGGCCGTCGCTGGAAAAGAGCATTGCCCCGCTGCGCAGCTACGTGGTCGAACCGATGCAGTACGGCAAGCTGTTCCTGCTCGGCGACGCCGCCCACATCGTCCCGCCCACCGGTGCCAAGGGCCTGAACCTGGCGGCTTCGGACGTGTGCTACCTGTACCGGATCCTGGTCAAGGTCTACCGCGAAGGGCGCACCGACCTGCTCGAGCGCTACTCGCAACTGGCGCTGCGTCGGGTGTGGAAGGGCGAGCGTTTCAGCTGGTTCATGACCAACCTGCTGCACGACTTCGGCGCGCACAAGGACGCCTGGGACCACAAGATGCAGGAGGCTGACCGCGAGTACTTCTTCAACTCCCATGCCGGCCTGGTCAACATCGCCGAGAACTACGTGGGCCTGCCGTTCGAAGCCATCGAATAAGCGAAGGAGGGCAAGGCATGGGTGTGTTCGACTGGAAACACTGGGCCGTCCTGCTGCTGGTGGTGCTGCTGGTATTCGGCAGCAAGCGCCTGAAGACCCTGGGCGCCGACCTTGGGGAATCGATCAAGGGCTTTCGCCGTTCGGTGAACAGCGACGAGCCGGCATCACCACCGGTGGCAGTGGAGCGCCAGTCCACCCAGGACTAGCGATCCCGATGAAGGTGCCCGAACCCCCTCAGGGGCGGGCACCCGCTGCCAGCAACAGCTTCTCCATGGCCGTGTAGCCGCGCTGGCGCGCATGGGCCAGCGGCGTCACGCCGTCCTTGTCGGCGATGTTCACGTCCGCTCCGGCCTTGATCAGCAACTCGACGATCTGCACATGCCGTGGCCCGCCATCGCTGAGCACAATGGCCTCCATCAGCGCGGTCCAGTGCAGGCGGTTGAGGTGGTTCACCTCGACACCGGCCTCGATCAGGGTCCGCACGTTCTCCACATGCCCGCGCTCGGCGGCCGGGATCAGCGCGGTGCCGCCGTAGCGGTTGGTGCTCTTGAGGTCGGCACCGGCGGCCAGGGTCAGGCGCAGGATCTGGTTGAAGCCGCGGGCGCCGGCGTACAGGTACGGGCTGTCGTCGATGTTGTCCTTGGCGTTGACGTCGGCACCGGCTTCGATCAGCACCCGCGCCGCCTCGACCTGGTTGCGATGGGTGGCCAGCAGCAGCGGGGTACGCCCGGATTTGTCCCGCGATTCGCGGTTCGCGCCCTGGTCGAGCAGGCTGCGCACCCGGGCCGCATCGCCGCTTGCGGCGGCCTCGCGCAACTGCTGCTCCAGCACGCCGCCTTCGGCATTGGCGGTGATCGAGGTCAGCATGGCCAGCAGCCAGGCGAAAAAGACAGTGAGGTGCTCCTGGCGCATGGGACGGTCTCCGTGTGTTGTCCTGTGAATGGGCGCATGATAGAAACCGGGTGATTCATTTAGAAGTTAAATATCCGCATGAACATCAGTGTAAAACCGAATAGATCCTTGTTCGACCTCGACCTGCTGCGGGCCATCGTGGTGGTGGCCGACTGCGGCAGTTTCACCACCGCCGCCGCACGCCTGCATTCGACCCAGTCGACGGTCAGCCAGAAGGTACGGCGCCTGGAGGACATGGTCGGGCATCGCCTGCTGATGCGCGGCAACCGCGACGTGCTGCCCACCGATGCCGGCCAGACCCTGCTCGGTTACGCCCGGCACATGCTGGCCCTCAATGACCAGATGCTCGAAGCCCTGGCCGGCGCCACGGTCGGCATCACCGTGCGCCTGGGGGTGCCGGAGGACTTCGTCGGCGGGCGCACCACCAATGCCTTGTCGGCCTTCAACCGCAAGTACCAGCAGGTCAAGCTGGAAGTCACCAGCGGCCTGTGCCGTGACCTGAGCCAGAGCTACGACAACGGCGAACTCGACCTGGTGCTGCTCAAGCAACGGCGCAACAGTCGCGAAGGGGTGGCCTGCTGGCCGGAAGAACTGCAATGGATCGACAGCGCCCAGAGCCCGTCCATCGAACTGGACCCGATTCCGCTGGTGACCTTTCCGCCGCGGGGCCTGTACCGCGACGACATGATCAACGCCATCGAAGGCATGGGCCGGCGCTGGCGCATCAGTTTCACCAGCTCAAGCCTCAGCGGCATCCAGGCGGCTGTGGCCGACGGCATGGGCATCAGCCTGCTGCCGCCACGGGCGGCGACCCGCGAGCATCGGGTGCTGGGCGAACAGAACGGCCTGCCGGTGATCGACAGCTACGAGATCGTCATCGTCCATCGGCCGACGGCCGACCCGATGGTCAAGGAACTGGCCGGGGTGCTGGCGGGGTTGCTGGAGGCCCATGAGGTGTAGCCCTGGGGATTAGCATTCATCGGCTTCAGGTTGCAGGGGGGAGGGTAAGTCGCTATAAAGACCTCAATAAAGGTCTGAATATTGGTTTTTCCATGCAAAACATCCTTGCTGATGTTGCCGTCAGTGTTTCCGAACTCAAGAAAAACCCCTCGGCTGTGCTGACGGACGCCGGGGGAATGTCGGTTGCGGTGCTGAACCATAACCGGGTCATGGGGTACATGGTTCCGGCAGCATTGTACGAAGCCATGATGGAACGCCTGGATGACCTGGACCTCGCGGAGCTCATCAAGGCACGCAAGGATGAAGTGCCCGTCCCGGTAAACCTGGATGACTTATAAGCTCGAGTTTTTACCCTCGGCCCTCAAAGAGTGGGAAAAGCTTGGACACACCCTGTGTGAGCAGTTCAAGAAAAAGCTTCGGGAACGCCTGCAAACGCCTCATGTAAAAGCCGACGCGCTGCGAGAACTGCCCAGCCACTACAAGATCAAGCTGAAAGCTTCCGGCTATCGATTGGTTTATCGTGTCGAGGATGATCGGGTGGTGATCGTTGTGGTTGCAGTGGGCAAGCGCGAACGTGGGGGTGTCTACCAGTCCGCGCAAAAACGCTAGCACCGGATTGTCGATTCAAGGTTCCTGCGTTTCATCGTCCGAACGCACCCCTTGCCGCTCCGCCACTGCCCGCAAGGTACGCAGCGACACCATCGGCGCATCGATGACGAACTGGTTGGCCAGCCACGAAGGAATGTCCCCGGCAGGTTCGGCCTGCAACTGATAGGTCACTTCGGTGAGCTGCTCGCCTTTGGGCACCAGGGTCCACAACCCTTTTAGCTGCCTGACGCGGATCAGCCCGGGCATGCGCTCGACCTTGCCGGCCACCGCGCTGAGGCGCCGGACCAGGCCGCCGTCGTCGGTGCGTTCGGTCTGCACCCGGATCACCATATCGCGGGGGCTGGCCGGCCAGGGCAGGTCGGTGGTCAGGTAGACCCAGGTGCTGTCGCCCTCGACATCCAGCAGGCGCATCGTGGCGCAGCCATACAGCCACTTGCAGGCCACCCGCAGGTTCTCCTGCAGGTCGACCAAGGTGCTGACGCTGGCCTTTATCCGGGTCACGCCGCGAAAGCGCTGGTACTTCGAGCCGGGCACCTGGTCCAGGTACACCTGGATGCCGTCTTCGTCCCTGGCCAGTTGCCAGTCATCGGCCTGTACGCCACTGCATAGCAGCAAGGCCAGCAAGGTGGCGCAGCGGATTGCGGGTTTCATTGCGGCAGGCTCCAGCATGGGCGGGCGAGCGGTCGAATCAAGCATAGGCCAGGGCCGGCCAAACGAAAAAGCCCGCCAGTGACGGCGGGCTTTCGGTGCAACGAGCCTGGGCTTAACGCTGAGGGTTGAGGACCAGGTTCATGTGACGGTTCACATCCTTGTACAGCAGGTAGCGGAACGGACCCGGGCCACCGGAGTAGCAGGCCTGCGGGCAGAAGGCGCGCAGCCACATGAAGTCACCGGCCTCGACCTCGACCCAGTCCTGGTTCAGGCGGTACACCGCTTTACCTTCCAGGACGTACAGGCCGTGTTCCATGACGTGGGTTTCCGCGAACGGAATCACGCCGCCCGGCTGGAAGGTCACGATGTTGACGTGCATGTCGTGGCGCATGTCGGCCATGTCGACGAAGCGGGTGGTGACCCAGGCGCCGTCGGTGCCGGGCATCGGGATCGGCTCGATGTCCTTCTCGTTGGTGACGAAGGCCTCCGGCAGGGCCAGGCCTTCGACGACCTGGTAGTGCTTGCGGATCCAGTGGAAGGTGACGTTCTTGCCGCTGGTGTTGCGCAGGCTCCAGTCGGCAGCCGGCGGAATGAAGGCGTAGCCGCCTTCTTTCAGGGTGTAGGGCTTGCCTTGCAGGGTGATGTCGACTTCGCCTTCGACGACGAACAGCACCGCTTCGGCGTTCTTGTCCAGCTCAGGGCGCTCGCTGCCGCCTTCCGGCGCCAGTTCGACGATGTATTGCGAGAAGGTTTCCGAGAAGCCGGTCAGCGGGCGGGCGATGACCCACATGCGCATCTTGTCCCAGAACGGCAGGTGGCTGGTGACGATGTCACGCATCACGCCTTTGGGGATGACGGCGTAGGCTTCGGTGAACATGGCACGGTCAGTCAGCAGCTCGGTTTGAGCCGGGTGCCCACCGTGAGGGGCGTAGTAGGAGGATTTCGACATGGAAAATCTCGACTTGTTGTTGTGTCCCCGTGCCTGGCAGCGCCGGCCGGCGCCGCTTGGGGAGGCACTGACACCATATCGACAAGGTCCTGGTATGCACAAATTAAATGTTGAAATACCCTGTAGTTGGTTTGTGAATGCCCTGTGGGAGCGGGCTTGCCCCGCGATTACGGTGGTACAGGCAATCGCGGGGCAAGTCGAGTCGTCGCACCGCCGCTCCTACAGATCGGAGTCAGCGGGGCAGCAGCCCCCGCAACACCAGGCGGCTGACACTGGCCAGCGCTTCATCCAGCTCGGCGCCACTGGCCTTGTCCTTGTACGCATCGGCGGTCAACCGCGCACCGAAGTTGGCATAGGCCTGGGTGGTCGACCATAGCGTGACCAGCAGGTAGCGGGCATCAATCGCCGCCAACTGGCCGTTGTCGATCCATGCCTGCAGGCAGGCAAGCGCGCGCTGGATCTCCCCCTGCAAACGCCCGGCATGTTCAGCGGGCAAATACCGCGCGCCATGGAGCATCTCGGCAACGAAGACCTTCGCTGCCCAGGGCTGGCTGCGGATGATCTTGAGCTTGGCGCGGATCAGCCGCTCCAGCGCCTCCAGTGGATCCTGCTCGACACGCAGCAGGGCGAAGGCATCCAGGTAGCGCTGGGTGACACTGTCGAGCACCTGCTGGTAGAGGTTGTGCTTGGAGTGGAAGTAGTAATTGACGTTGGCCTTGGGCAAGCCGCTGAGCTCGGCCACTTCGCTTAAGGTGGTGGCGGCGAAGCCCTTGCGGGCAAAGGTCCGGGCGGCCACGCGCAGGATCAGGGCGCGGTTGCGCCGCCCGGGTTCGTTGGGCTTTTTCTCCGTGACCCTGTGCACTGCAAAGGGTGCGTCGTTCACTACGTCTACCGCGTCCTGATACAGCATGTCTGCCAACCGCGCCTGGCCATCGATATCGCAATATACAAAAATATATAGCGGTAGGCGAAACCTCTCTGCACCGCGGTTGCCGACGAACAGGAAAATTCGTTGCAGGCGGTCTGAATCAGCTTCTTGTCACATCCTGCGACAAGGGGCCGCACCCCGGAAACCAAGGGCTACAGACGTACGGGAGCGATCGGTGCTGGCACCCTGGCAAACGCCCATGACAAAATGTCGCGCTTTCACGACAGGCCTCGCGTGCGAGGTGCAACACCCTCCCAAAAGGATGGTTACATGACTGATTTACTGACCCGGCGCCAGGTCATGGCCGGGATCAGCCTGCTGAGCCTCGGGGTTCTGGCAGGTTGCGACCCCCGCTCCGGTGGTGCGCTCGACTTCAAGTACGGCAAGGACATGAGCAACCAGATCCTCGGTCGCTCGTTCAAACTCAAGGATACCCAGGGCAACCCCCGGACCTTGTCGAGCTTCTGGGGCTCGATGCCGATGGTGTTCTTCGGTTTCACCCAGTGCCCGGCCGTGTGCCCGACCACCCTGGCGCGCGCGGCGCAGATCAAGAAGCTGATGGGCCGCGATGGCGGTTTCCTGCAAGTGGTGTTCATCAGCCTGGATCCGGAACGCGACACCCCGGAAGTGCTCGATGCCTACGTCAAGGCCTTCGATCCGTCGTTCGTGGCGCTTTCCGGCACCCTTGAAGAGACTGCCGCCGCCGCCAAGGAATTCGGCGTGTTCTTCGAAAAGGTCCCCAGTGGCGATACCTATACGATCTCGCACACCTCGACCAGTTACGTCTTCGACTCCCGTGGCCAGTTGCGCCTGGGACTGTCCCATTCACTGACCGCCAAAGAGTGTACGGAAGATCTGCTCACGGTCATGGAGGTATGTTGATGCGTCACCCAGCCCATTCGTTCAAACGCGGCCTGGCCGCCCTGGCCCTGGTCGGCCTGAGCTTCTCGGCCATGGCCGAAACCACCGTCAAGGATGCCTGGGTGCGTGCCACCGTGCCGCACCAGCAATCCACCGGCGCCTTCATGACCCTCACCGCCAGCAGCGACAGCAAGCTGGTGGACGTGCAATCGCCGGTGGCGAAGATCGTCCAGGTGCACCAGATGACCATGGACAACGACGTCATGGGCATGAAGCAGGTGCACAGCGTCGACCTGCCGGCCGGCAAGCCGGTCAGCCTCGACCCCAACGGTTATCACGTGATGCTCATGCAGCTGAACGGGCAGATCAAGGAAGGCGAGCAGGTGCCGCTGACCCTGGTGGTCGAGGATGCCAAGGGCCAGAAGCAGAGCATCGAGGTCAAGGCGCCGGTACGTGCCCTGAACGCCGAAGCCATGCAGGGTGGGCACGAACACATGCATTGATGGCCTGCGTGCAGCGTACGAAAAGGCGAGCCCATGGGCTCGCCTTTTTGCTGTCTGGCTGCCTGTAGGAGCGGGCTTGCCCCGCGATTGCGATTTGGCTGTTACACCGTATCGCGGGGCAAGCCCGCTCCTACGGACTGCGCAGTCTTCTGAGAGCTATGTAGGACGCTTCTGATTCGATTTTCCCTGCGTAAAAAGCCGTTTTTCCCATGCTAGGTTCCGGGTTCCATTTGCCCGAGGAACCTGCTCATGACAAGGAACGACAACCCAGCGACCTGCCATCCCACTTCACTGACGGTCGCGAGGTGAGGCATGGGTAAGCGTTCGAACATGTTCGGCCGGGGCGAAGGGCTCCACGGCGACAAGACCACCACCGGTGCAACCTGTATCAGCAGCCTGCCGCAAGCTGCCCATGGTGGTCGCGGCGTCCTGCGCAAGGGCGACGTCACTACCGAATGCCCGAAGTGCGGACAGCCCGGAAAAATTGCCGAAGGGGATTCACGCTTCACCTTCCACGGGATGCCGGTGGCGGTGGACGGCATGCTGGTAGCGTGCGGCTGCCCGCCTGGCAGCAATCGACTGATTGCGCCGCTGGGCGACTGGATCGGGCCGGACAAGCCCTCTGCTAACCGTGCCGCCGAACCCGCCAGCCGGGCGCCGGCGGCATCACCCCCGCCTTCAAGTTCCGGCTTCTCTCCCGCCAACCACGCCTCACCAGCCATGTCCGCCGCACCGGGCACGCTGGAACCTGGCTTCTATGTAGTGCCGCGTAGCATGTCCGGCCAGCAGGTGCTGGCCCAGCTGGGCGGTGAAAGCCGTTACCTGTCGGCGCGGTTGCACCGGCTCAATCCCACCTTTGCCCAAGGCTACAAAGCCGGCGAGCTGTTCGTTATTGGCGACCCGCATAACGCTACGGCCTATACCCGGGAAGAAGCCGACCTGATGGCCGCCGCCGCTCAGGTCCGTGAGGTGCTAGCACCGCTTACCGAGGAAGAGGCCAACTTCATGGCCCGTAACCAGGGCGAGATTGCCGGGTTGCTTAGCGGAGCGAGCGAGTCGATGGGCGTTGGCCAGGCGATGCTCAAGCAAGGGCTGCATCAGGTCGAAGGCACCTTGCACGCTTATGCGCAGTTGCATCAACGCTCGTTCATCACCCATGGCCATTTGAGTAGTCCAGAGTTCTTCGCCTCGCGCCAGCAATTGCATCGGCAACTGGATGGGCAGTTGCGAGGCTCCTTCCTCAACAAGGCGCTGAACCTTGGCAGTTACGACGTGTTGCGTCGTGACCTGGGCATCTCGACCAAGAGCCTGGTGCACCATTGGAGCCGAGCCGGTGCGCCCGGGCAGATTCCCGGTTATGCCACGCATCTGGATCAGGTGGCGAAGACGGCGCAGTACCTCAAGTACGGGGGGTACGTCGGGGTTGCGCTTGGTGGCGGTGCATCGATGCTCAAGGTACAGGAGGTTTGCCGTGCTGGCGAGACGGAGGAATGCAAGAAGATTCGATTTACCGAGACAGGCAGTTTTTCAGGAGGGCTAGTTGGTGGCGCGGCGGGTGCCTATGTGGGAGGAGAGGTAGCCATGGCCGTATGTGGTTTCGCAGCCGCGGCAGGTCCTGTCGGCGTGGCCGTTTGTGGAATTGTATTTGTCGGAGCTGGATCACTTGCAGGAGGTTTGAGTGTTGGCGCAGGAGGCGAATGGCTTGGGGAGTTTTTATACGAAAAGACATATCCATGAACGGGTTCTGGAGCTCTTGGTGGGCTTTCGCCTTCATGTTGGCCCCCTTCGTGATCGCTATGTCTGGCGTGGCGATGAACACCTACATGGCCTGCACCCGTGACTTCGACCGCATCATTGCAAGTCTTCCAAATACCAGCCGGCTCACACAGCGGATTCCTTTCTGGGGAGCGACAGATTTCAAAACGCGCTGGTATTTGCTGGCTGGAATTGCCGGAGTGATGATCTATCCGAAGCTCTGCGTCCGCTTGGGCGTGGTTGATGCAGAGGATTTGCGTAATTTTCCACCGAGGCTGCGGCGTCGATTGTTGATGACTGCCTGGTTGGTCAATATCGGGTGTATCTGGCTCGCGATAGGCGTCGCCCTGATCAAACTCTCCCCAACACGTTAAACCATTCAAAAAGCCAGGCTGCCGTCAAGGACGGCAGCCTGGCTTTTTTGCGCAAAATGTAAAAATACTTTGCAGTAATAGTATTCACTTCGCATTTACAAATCGTTACCATTTACGTTCTTCTTTACAATCTTTACAAAAAGGAACGAACGGTGGCATTTTCGCGCATTCACCCGGCCTCTCTTTCTGTACTCAGCGTGCTGGTCGCTCCAGCGCTGCAGGCCGAGACCCTGGCCATTCCGGCAACCTCGGTCAACAGCAGCTACGAAGAGCAAAGCTACAAAGCCAGCGAGACCAAGAGTGCGCTGAAGATCGATGCACCGCTGCGTGACATTCCGCAGACGGTCAACGTGGTGCCGCAGAGTGTGATCAAGGACCAGGGCGCGCAGTCCATGGAGGACGTGCTCAAGAACGTGCCCGGTATCGGTCTGTCCAACGGTGACGGCCAGCGCGACCAGGTCACCATTCGTGGTTTCAGCGCCATTGGCGATATGTACGTCGACGGCATGCGCGACGACGCCCTGTACTATCGCGACCTGTCCAACGTCGAGCGGGTCGAGGTGATCAAGGGCCCGGCGGCAGTGCTCTACGGGCGCGGCTCTTCCGGCGGCCTGATCAACAACGTCAGCAAGAAGCCCAACTTCAGCCCGGTGCATGAAGTCGGCGTGACCTTCGACAGCGAAGGCAAGCGCCGCACCCAGTTCGATGCCGGCTGGGCCGACGAGCAGCACGGCGACAAGGCGTTCCGTATTACTGGCGCGCTGGAAGACAGCGACACCTTCCGCGACGACGGCTACATCGACCGCAAGGCTATTGCGCCGACCGCTTATTTCAAGCTCTCCGACGACCTGGACCTGACCGTAGGCGCCACTTACCTGTACGACAAGCGCCTGATCGATTTCGGTATCCCGGCCCTGGGCGACCGTCCGGTGGACGTGGACCGTGACAAGCGTTTCGGTGCCGGTGATCCGGACGATGACTACGCCCGCAGTGAGGTGTTCTCCTTCACCGCCGGTGTCGATTATCGCCTCAACGATGACTTCACCCTGAGCAACAACAGCCGCTACTACCACTACGACCTGGACCGCAACAACACCCTGGCCGATTCCAGTGCGAACCGCTTCGTCACCGCCCCCAACGGTGAGTTGCTGGTCAAGCTGAACCGCGGCAACGTGCAGCGGACCGAAGACGGCTGGTTCAACCAGACCGAGCTCAAGCACCAGGCGCTGCTGGCCGGGATGAACCACAACCTGCTGTACGGTGTCGAGTTGGGTCGCCAGGTCAAGGACCAGTCGGTGTTCAGCCAGAGCAACGTAGCCCAGGTGCCGGTGTTCCGCGACGCCCTGGTCGATGTACCGTTCCAGGCCAACCGCCAGACCGCCAAGGGCACCACCACCCAGGACATCGCCGGCTTCTACGTGCAGGACCTGATCGACCTGGCGCCGATGTGGAAAGCGCTGGTGGGGGTACGCTACGACGTGTTCGACCAGGAGTATTCCGACGACCTGACCGGTAACGACCTGTCGCGTACCGACACCACCTGGAGCCCACGCGTCGGCCTGGTGTTCCAGCCGGACCAGATCCAGTCCTACTACGTGTCGGTGAGCCGCTCCTACCAGCCATCGTCCGAAGTGTTCGCCCTGAGTACCAGCAACCAGGGGCTGGAGCCTGAAGAAACCACCAACTATGAAGTCGGTGCCAAGTGGGACCTGCTCGACAATCGCCTGTCGGTGACCGCGGCGCTGTTCCGCCTGGAGCGCACCAACATGAAGACCGCCGACCCGGCCAACCCGGCCAACGTGATACTGGCAGGCGAGCAGCGCACCGATGGCTTCGAGGCGACGGTCAGTGGCCAGCTGACGGACAAATGGCAGGTGTACGGCGGCTTCGCCTTCCTGGATGCGGAAATCACCAAGTCCAACAGCTTCACCAACGGTGTCGCGAACGAAGGCCAGACGCCGACCCTGACCCCGCGCACCAGCGCCAACCTGTGGCTGGTGCGTTCGCTGAGCGAAACCTGGCGGGTGGGCATGGGCGCCAACTACGTGGACGAGCGCTACACCGCGCTGGACAACGTGGTGGTGATGCCGTCCTACACCACCGTGGATGCGGCGCTGCTGTACAACCAGCCGAAGTGGGATGCGGCGTTGCGCCTGCGTAACGTCTTCGACCGCGACTACTACGCCTCGGCCCACGGTTCGGTCGACCTGATCACCCCGGGCGCGCCACGGACCCTGGAGCTGAGCACCAACTTCCGCTTCTGAGGTCATGTAGGAGCGGCGGCGCGACGACTCGGCTTGTCCCGCGATTGCGTACGGTCAGTGACATCGTATCGCGGGGCAAGCCCGCTCCTACAGGCAGTTGATTGTGGCTAGTCAGCGTTTGCGTCGCCTGCCGGTGATCATCGACAGGGGCAGGTTCTCCTTCAGGCGCAGGCTTTCGATGAGCGCTGCGACGATATGCACGCACACCAGGGCCAGCAAGGTATTGGCCATGTATTCGTGGATATCCCGCGGCAGGTCTTCGCCCCAGAAGTAGTCCACTTCCTCCAGCAGAAACCCGGTCACGCCCAGGCCGACCATCAACAGCAGCATCAGCACCATCACCAGCGCACCGATGGGCGAATGGCCAAGGCGGTGGTGGCTCTCGCCCTTGACCAGCGCCTGCGCATGCTGTTTGAGCCGCGCAGGCGTCGGCCAGAAGTCCGCCCAGCGCGCCGCCGGCGTGCCGACAAAGCCCCAGAGCACGCGAACCAGGACAATGGCCACCGCGTAGTAGCCCAGCCAGCGGTGCCAACCTTCACCTTCCTCGGTGAGGAAATAACCGCCGACAAAGGCCACCACCAGCGACCAGTGGCAAAACCGCACCAACGGGTCCCAGAGGCGCAGGGTGTCGCCGCTCAACTCAGTAGGCTCCGCCTTTGTCTTCCACTTCTTCTTTCACCTTCTTGCCGGTGACCGGGTCGAAGTAGATCTCGACCTTGCGTTTGTCCTTGTCCCAGCCATAGATCTCGTAGCAGTTGCCATCGGTGATCTTGAACTTCTTGATCTCGTAGCCCTGTTTTTTCAGGTCTTGCTGGAAGGTGTCCGAATTTTGCCACTGGGCCTTGTCGGCCGTGGTGCATTCGGTCTTGGCCAGTGCCAGGGGGCTGGCGACCAGCAGTGCGACAAGCAGAAGGTTACGCATGGGAAGTCCTCGTTGGGTGGAAGGTGCAGCCGTGCACCTGTGAATCCAGATTGAGCTTATGCCAGGGTTGGCAAGTGCGCGAATGCGTCGTCGACCACTTCGATCCAGTGCTTGACCGGCGTTCGCCCGGCGCCATCGAGGTGGACCTGGCAGCCGATGTTGGCGGTGGCGATCAGGTCCGGATGGCCGCTTTCCAGGGCATCGAGACGGTTGTCGCGCAGCTGCCGGGCCAGCACCGGTTGGGTCAGTGAGTAAGTGCCGGCCGAGCCGCAGCACAGGTGGCCGTCGGGCACGGCAGTGAGGGCGAAGCCCAGGCGCCTGAGCACCGACTCGACGGCGCCGCCAAGCTTGAGGGCGTGTTGCAGGGTGCAGGGGCAATGCACGGCCAGCAACTGGTCGCTGCGCCAACCCAGCTGTTCCAGCGGCGCGGCGGCGATCACCTGCACCAGGTCCCTGGCCAGTTCGCTGACACGCCGGGCCCTGGGGCCGTAGAGCGGATCGTCCTGCAACAGTTTGCCGTAGTCCTGGATGAAGGCCCCGCAGCCGCTGGCGGTGATGACGATGGCTTCGGCCCCGGCCTCGATGGCCGGCCACCAGGCGTCGATATTGTGGCGGGCACGCTGCAGCCCGGCCTGCTGGGCGTCGAGGTGATAGTCGACGGCGCCGCAGCAACCGGCTTCGGTAGCCGCGGTCACACTGATGCCCAGGCGATCGAGCACGCGGGCGGCCGCGGCATTGGTGTTGGGCGACAGCCCCGGTTGCACGCAGCCTTCGAGCATCAGCACCCGCCGCGCGTGGCGCAGCGGTGGGCGCCGCTGGGCGACCCTGGGCGAGTGGGGCAGTTCGGCCTTGAGCGGGGCGGGCAACAGCGGCTCGACCCTGCGCCCGAGCCACACCAGGCGGCTGAAGGTCGCAGGCCGCGCCGCCAGCTGGCGCAGGCCGCTGCGCAGGGCCCGTTGCAGGGGCGGGCGGGGCACGGCCTGGTCGACCACGGCGCGGCCGATGTCCAGCAGGTTGTGGTAGTCGACGCCGGACGGGCAGGTGGTTTCGCAGTTGCGACAGGACAGGCAGCGGTCCAGGTGCAGCTGGGTGCTGGCCGTGGGGGTATGGCCTTCGAGCACTTGCTTGATCAGGTAGATGCGTCCGCGCGGGCCGTCCAGTTCGTCGCCGAGCAACTGGTAGGTCGGGCAGGTGGCGTTGCAGAACCCGCAGTGCACGCAGGTGCGCAGGATGCTTTCGGCTTCCTCGGCGCGGGGCAGGCGTCTGGCGGCATCGCTCAAGCGGGTTTGCATGGCTCAGAGCTCCGCGTACATCCGGCCGGGGTTGAAGATCCCTTGCGGGTCGAGGCGTTGCTTGAGTTGCTGGTGATAGCGCAGCAGCAACGGTGGCAGCGGCTGGAAGGGGCTGTCGGTGCAGCCCGGGCTGTAGCAGGTCACATGCCCGCCCAGGCGGCTGACGCTGGCGCGGACCTGCTCGGCGCTGGCGTCGGACTTGAGCCAGCGCTGGGCGCCGGCCCAGTCCAGCAGTTGCGCGCCGGGCAGGTCGAGCAGGGGGCTGTTGTCGGGCAGGGACAGGCGCCAGAGCGGGCGCGGGTCGTGGAAAAACGCCAGGCGTCGATGGTTCAGGTCGTGCCACCAGTGGGCGGCGAAATCCTCGCCGCCCAGGCGCTCGCGAAAGGCCAGTACCGAACCTTCACCGCCCTCAAGACGCAGGCGCAATATTTCACCGTCGTGGCAGGCGGCGCTGATGGGCAGCGCCTGCTGGCGCCATTGCGCCAGTTGCTGCAAGGCCTGGCGGGCGTCCAGCGCCAGGGCGACATGGGCCTGGCAGCGGGGCTTGGGCAGTACCTTGAGCGACACCTCGCTGATCAGCCCGAGGCAGCCGAAGCTACCGGCCATCAGCCGCGACAGGTCGTAGCCGGCGACGTTTTTCATCACCTCGCCGCCAAAGCGCAGGTGCTTGCCAAGGCCTGTGATCACCCGGGTGCCGAGGACGAAGTCGCGCACCGAGCCGACCCAGGGCCGTCGCGGTCCGGACAGGCCCGCCGCGACCATGCCACCGAGGGTGGCGCCGTCATCACAGTGGGGTGGTTCGCAGGGCAGCATTTGCCCGGCGGCGTCCAGGGCAGCGACGATGTCACGCAAGGGTGTGCCGGCGCGGGCGGTGATTAGCAGTTCTGAAGGATCATGGTTGACGATGCCGCAGTGGCGGCGGGTGTCGAGGACTTCCCCTTGTTGTGGGCGCCCCAGCCAGGCCTTGCTGGCGCCGCCGCGAATCTGCAGCGCGGTGCTCCGGGCGCGCGCCTGGTCGACCTGGTCCAGCAGGTCGGCGCTGGCGTCCTGGTCGGCGGTCGTCATCAGAAACGCTCAAGGTCGGGAAAGGGCAACTGGCCTGCGTGCACATGCATGGCCCCGAACTCGGCGCAGCGGTGCAGGGTCGGGATGTTCTTGCCGGGGTTGAGCAGGCCTCGTGGATCGAAGGCGGCCTTGACCGCATGGAACAGGGTCAGTTCGTCCGGATTGAACTGGGCGCACATCTGGTTGATCTTCTCCCGCCCGACCCCGTGCTCGCCGGTGATGCTGCCGCCGACCTTCACGCACAGTTCGAGGATCTCGCCGCCGAAGGCCTCGGCGCGTTCCAGCTCGCCGGGCTGGTTGGCATCGAAGAGGATCAGCGGGTGCATGTTGCCGTCGCCGGCATGGAAGACGTTGGCGACCCGCAACTGGTATTTCTCCGACAGCTGGGCGATGGCGCTCAGTACATGGGGCAGTTCACGGCGGGGAATGGTGCCGTCCATGCAGTAGTAGTCGGCCGAGATGCGTCCGACGGCGGGAAAGGCATTCTTGCGACCGGCCCAGAACCTGACCCGTTCGGCTTCGTCCCGGGCCTGGCGCACTTCGCGGGCGCCGGCCTGATGCAGCAAGGTGCGGACCCGCTCGCAGTCGTCGTGGACATCGGCCTCGACACCATCGAGTTCGCACAGCAGGATGGCCTGGGCGTCGACCGGGTAGCCGGCGTGGATGAAGTCTTCGGCGGCGCGGATGGCCAGGTTGTCCATCATTTCCAGGCCGGCGGGGATGATCCCGGCCCTGATGATCGCGGCCACGGCAGCGCCGGCCTGTTCCACCGCATCGAAACTGGCCAGCAGCACCTTGGCCACCTGCGGGCGTGGCAGCAACCTGACCGTGACTTCGGTGATCACCCCGAGCAGACCTTCGGATCCGGTGAACAGCGCCAGCAGGTCGAAGCCCGGGGCGTCGAGGCTGTCGGCGCCCAGGGTCAGGCACTGGCCGTCGACGGTGAGGATCTCGACCTTCAGCAGGTTGTGCACGGTCAGGCCGTATTTGAGGCAGTGCACGCCTCCGGCGTTTTCCGCGACATTGCCGCCGATGGAACAGGCGATCTGCGAAGACGGGTCGGGGGCGTAGTACAGGCCATAAGGCGCCGCGGCCTGGGAGATCGCCAGGTTGCGCACTCCCGGTTGCACCCGGGCGGTGCGCGCGACCGGGTCGATCTGAAGAATCCGGTTGAAGCGCGCCATCACCAGCAACACGCCCTGGGCCAGGGGCAGGGCGCCGCCGGAAAGGCCGGTGCCGGCACCGCGGGTCACCACCGGCACCTGGCGCTGATGGCAGAGGGCGAGGATGGCCTGGACCTGCTCGATACGCCGGGGCAGCACCACCAGCAGGGGCGTGCTGCGGTAGGCCGACAGGCCGTCGCATTCGTAGGGCTTGAGGTCTTCTTCGCTGACGAGGATGTCCAGGTCCGGCAGTTGCGTGCGCAGTGCCTGCAGCAGGGCCTGCTTGTCGACGGCCGGCAAGGGGCCGTCGAGGCGTTCATCGTAGAGGATGTTCATGGGCGCGCCGGATCCTGCGGGCATTCGATCACCAGCGGCTGTGGCTGGCTGGTTCGCACCCGGGATCCTGGCAAGGGCACCTTTGCCTCGCGCCTGCGATCAGCGAAAACGCGGCAGCGGGCGGTCGATCCTGAGCGAGGTCAGGGTCTTCTTGACCAGTGCTTCGTCGGCTTCCACGGCCTTGAGGCTGGCGCGGATCTTGCCGGCGGCTGGCAGGTCACCCTGGCGGTCGATCCAGTCGGCAATCTCCTTGCAGGCGCTGGCCAGCGTGGTTTGCCGGTGGTCGATCAGGGTCAGCAGCGTGGTGATTTCTTTGTCGGACATGGCAGGTTCCTCCATTCAGCGCCTTCAGTGTAGCAGTGCCCGGCAAAACTGCCGGGCCGTGGTGCGGTTGTGACAGCCCCGGCCCTGACGTACTATCCTTGGCGCAAGCGCTACCCCGCATACTTATAACCAATTCCTCAGCGTACACGCTTCCACCCAGGCCTTACGGGCATGGGTGCTTCAGGCTGGGCGCCCGATTGCGCCCGGCGACTGCAATCGATCCGGAGCAACACGCTACCCATGAATACCCCCGTGCAAGCGCGAGCCGGCAGCTGGCTCAGTGTGATCGCCCTGGCCCTGGCGGCCTTTATCTTCAACACCACCGAGTTCGTGCCGGTGGCGCTGCTCAGTGACATCGGCGCAAGTTTTCAGATGTCCACCGCCCAGGTCGGACTGATGTTGACCATCTATGCCTGGGTGGTGGCCCTGGCCTCGCTGCCGATGATGCTGCTGACCCGCAACATCGAGCGACGCCGGTTGCTGATCATCGTCTTCGTGCTGTTCATCCTCAGCCACTTGCTGTCGGGCGTGGCCCAGAGCTTCGGCATGCTGTTGCTCAGCCGTATCGGCATCGCCCTGGCCCATGCGGTGTTCTGGGCCATTACCGCGTCGCTGGCAGTGCGGGTGGCGCCACCGGGGCAGCAGGCCAAGGCGTTGGGGTTGCTGGCCACCGGCACTACCCTGGCCATGGTCATGGGCATTCCCCTGGGCCGGGTGGTGGGGGAGGCACTGGGTTGGCGCACGACCTTCCTGGCGATAGCCGGGGTAGCCCTGGCGACCCTGATCTGCCTGGTCAAGTCGCTGCCGTTGCTGCCCAGCCAGAACTCCGGCTCGTTGCGTAGCGTACCGGTGCTGTTCAAGCGCCCGGCGCTGGTGGTCGTGTATGTGCTGGTGGCCCTGGTGATCGCCGCGCAGTTCACCGCCTACAGCTACATCGAGCCTTTTGCCCTGAACGTCGCGCAGGTCGGCGGCGAGCGCACCACCTTGTTGCTGTTGCTGTTCGGTGGCGCCGGGGTGTTCGGTTCGGTGCTGTTCAGCCGCTACAGCGAGCGCTTCCCCAGTGGTTTCCTGCTGGCGGCCATTGCGATGCTGGCGGCATGTCTGCTGCTGTTGCTGCCGTTGTCGGGTGATTTCCGCCTGCTGGGTACCCTGAGTGTGTTCTGGGGCATTGCCATCATGTGCTTCAGCCTGGCCCTGCAGTCCAGGGTGCTGATCCTGGCTTCGGATGCTACCGATGTGGCCATGGCGATGTTTTCCGGGATCTACAACATCGGCATCGGCGCCGGGGCGTTGATCGGCAGCCTGGTGAGTACCCATGTGGGGCTGGAGGATATCGGCCTGGTCGGCGGGACGCTGGCGCTGGTGGGGCTGCTGTTGTGCGCGGTGACCACCTACCGTGTGGGAGCGGGCTTGTCCCGCGATGCGGTGTGACTGTCAGATTGCAATCGCGGGGCAAGCCCGCTCCCACAATTGCGGGGCAAAGCGTGCCTACGGGGTGAGTTCGCGTTCGTCGAAGTAGTGTTGCAACACCTGCGCCCCGGCATTGCTCCAGGCCAGGGCGATGTAGCTGTCCGGGCGCAGCAGGTACACCGCATCGCGCATCAGCCCGGACGCCTCGTGGGCGTCGCTCCAGGTGAAGACGTCCACGGGGATGCCGCGCTCGCCGCACCACTTCACCAGGTCGGCACTGACCGCGCCGTAGACCTGTACCTGCCAGCACATCCGGTTCAGGCCACTGAAGTTGTCGCGTCCCCCCTCGGCCACCCAGGGCAGGCGATCGCCGCCCTGCACCTGACCCGCAGTGCCGACACTCAAGGGCATATCGCGGTAGTTGAGAGTGATCTGCGAAACGGTGCGAAAGAGAAACTCGCGGGCTGAACGGAATGCCGCCACCCGCGGGATCAGTAGCGGCGCCAGTCGGGTGCGCAGCAAGGTGGCCAGGCGCCCGTCGGCGGTGATGAAGTTGAACACCTGGTCGGTGGTCGCCACCAGGCGGCGGGCAAAGGCACTGCGTTCGATGCCATAGGTGTCCAGCAGGCTGTCGCGGGCCTGGCCGCGCAGCACGCTGGCGAGTTTCCAGGCCAGGTTGATGGCATCGCCGATGCCGGTGTTCATGCCCTGGCCGCCGGCCGGGCTGTGCACATGGGCAGCATCGCCGAGGAGGAAGGCGCGCTGGCGGCCGAACTGCTCGGCAACCCGGTGATGCACGCGGTAGGTGGAAAACCAGTTGACCTGCTCCACCTGCACCTTGAGGTGGCTCATGGCGCGCTGGCTGACATCCT
This sequence comes from Pseudomonas sp. BGr12, assembly GCF_030272895.1. Classification (GTDB taxonomy): domain Bacteria; phylum Pseudomonadota; class Gammaproteobacteria; order Pseudomonadales; family Pseudomonadaceae; genus Pseudomonas. The sequence goes on from NZ_JALRNF010000038.1 coordinate 33,066, forward strand.
CGAAATGCAACTGGTCGGGGTGTTCGGCACGTTCGTCGCGCACCGTGCCGATCAGCCGTGCCCGGCCACTGCCGGCCAGGGGGAAGACCGCCAGGAAGTCGGCCTCGTCCAGGTCCACGTGCAGTTCGCCGTTGAGCGCCGGCCCCGAGGCCTGGACATCGGCGACATAGAACACCTGCTGGTAGGTGCCGCCGGGAAAACCGATGTCCAGCGCCTTGCGCACCGTCGAGCGGGCGCCATCGCAGCCGGCGATGTAAGCGGCATCGCAGCGCTCCTCCAGGCCGCCGGCATGGCGCAACTGGGCACTGATGCCCTGTTCGTCCTGGTTGAAACCCAGCAGTTCGGTCTGCCGTTCCACCTCGATGCCGAAGGTTTGCAGGCGATCGATCAGCAATTGCTCGTGTTCATCCTGGGGGTAGATGTGCAGGAAGGGGAAGGGTGTAAGGTCGGCACCGATGGCGCTGAAGGGCAGGCGCGCCGCCGCTTCTCCCTTGACCCAGAGGTTGGCGGCCGGCACCTGGTGGCCGCGCTCGATGACCGCCGCGGTCAGGTCGAGCTGGCGATACAGCTCCAGGGTCCGGGCCTGCACCGCCAGGGCCCGGGAGGTGGTGCCAGGGCCGGCGGTGCGGTCGATGATGCGTACCCTGACGCCCAGTTTGCTCAGCCACAAGGCCAGCACCAGCCCGGTGGGGCCGGCGCCAACGATCAGAACCTCACAACCATTCATCGCACGCGCTCCTCAGCGCTGGGCGAACGCCAGGTTCAGGCCCAGGCCGGCGAAAGTTGCCGCAAAACTGCGGCGCAACCAGTGCTGTACCTGCGGCGAGTCGATCACCGCGCGGCGGAACAGGTTGGCCAGCAGGCCGTACAACACAAACTCCACGAAGGTCATGAGCATGGGTTCGGCATCCTGCTCGCTGATCAGAATAGCGTACTGCCGGAGGGCTGATCGGGCTCTGGTGATTGTCAGCATCCAGGAAACTAATGTGAGTTAATAAGTTTAAGTGCCAGGGCTTTGTATTGGCTCTGTTTGTTGTTATGGGTACTAAGAGGGGTGGGCGAATTGTATATGTAACGATAATCGTTTGGCGGAAAATTCAAGTAAATGAACGGTCCTTGCGTAACGGGGGAGGTGTTCTAGGATCCAATTATGGCGTGTTAAATTGGCACGATCCGCCTCCCCCTGGTGGCAGGCGAATGTAAATTCGGTATTACAGCGTGATGGACAGGGTTGTTAAGTTATAAGTATTTGTCCCGGCTGAAGGTTGTCTGTTTTTTGTTTCTTTGGTAGTAACCTTGTCGTGGCCTTTGGTTCGTCCGAGGTTCCAGTGTGGCCAGATGGTAGTTAAGCGTTCATCCGCTGAGGTGTCAAAGTGCTAGTGGGTTGAATTCCAGAGGTGCCTGAAGCCGTATGGGTACTTGTTGCCGGAGCAGGTCGGGAGACCAGGTCATGGACAATGAGCAGGAATTGATCGAGCGGCTACGCGAGGGTGATGCCCAGGCATTGGAAAGTTTGATAAAAGTTCATCACGCCTTTCTTATCACTATTGCAATTCCCCTGGTGGGGCCGGATGCTGCAAATGATGTTGCCCAGGAAACCTGGTTAAAAGCTGTCGCCGGTGTTGGAACATTCGAAGGGCGTTCAAAGTTTCGCACATGGTTGGCGAGAATTGCCATCAATGAAGCCCTCTCGATAAGACGCAAGCAAGGACGGGAGATGTCGTTGGAAGGCTGGGATATCGATCACCACTCACCGATTCTTTCCAGCTTCGACCACGAGGGCGCCTGGGCCGCGCCGCCCAAGCAGTGGCACCATGAAAGCCCGGAGGAGCTACTGGCCGAGGTTGAACTTCAAGCCTGTATACGTAAGCACCTCTATGAACTGCCCAGTGCCCAGCGAAGTGTGGTCATCATGCGTGAACTTGCCGGGCTTGAATACAAGGAAATCGCAGATGCCCTGGGGTTGACCGAGGGATATGTTCGTGTGTTGCTGCACCGCGCACGGCAACGTATGCAATTGATGCTCAGTCATTTTCAAGAGGACGGGAAATGCTGAATTGTCGCGATATTTCAGAGTTGGCTTCCGAATTCATTGACGGAACATTGAGCCTGGGCGACAGGAACTGGGTGTTTATTCATCTGCGACAATGTATGCATTGCAGTCGCTACATCGATCAACTGGAACTGACATCCCGTGTTCTGCAGGCGCTGCTGGTCCAGGACCGCGGGGTGGATAGCCAGGCGATTGTGCAGAGGATCCTAGGGCACGTCCCTGTGCGATAGGGGATTTTCATGCGCTCGGGTCCGTGCCAGGGGTCAATGGGCGCTGCGGTATTCTTCTCTGTCTCTGGTGATCGGATCGGTCAGCCGAGGGGCTGATTTCTCGGTAGGTGGAAGCGCTTCCTGCATCGAGTCGACGCCGGAGGCAGTGGGCTGTTCCTTGATCATTTGTACATAGCGTTCGCCGGATTCCTGGTTGAGTTGACTCCTTGCCATGGCATTTTGCTGATGATAATCGAGGACGCGGTTACTGCCGTCCTCGGCCAGTAACATTTGAGCCGATTGAGTATGTAGTCGCAGACTGCTCGCGTCTTCAGTCTGGGTCGCCGCAGTGGCAGCCGTGGCCATCATTGCTGCCGCAGCTGCAACCACGACTGACATTTTTATTGTCAGTTTCATGGTGGTTTCCTCAGGAGGTGCGGGACTTGAGGTGTGCCTTTAATAGACGCAGAGCAGTTCGGTTTTGTTACAGCTCATCGGACTGATGGGGTACCTCGAAAATGTCCGACGGACGCACCTTGATTGTTGGTATGCCATGCCTTAAGGTGCGACCCGTCTTAGGCGTCTCCCTGTAGGAACCATTTATTATTAAGTGAGGTACTGCTTGATAAAACTGAATATCCTTAATTCCAAAAAGTTTGGGCGACAATTGAAACAACTTTCCGTTCTATTGCTCGGTTGGGGGATGTTGTGGGGGAGCGCCATCGCCAAGCCACTTTCAGTCGATGAAATGCAGCCAAGTCCGGAAGGCGTCCAGCGTGTCAGCGACTGGCGTGCCTTGATCAGCGATTCGGCCGAGCTTTCCGATCGTGAAAAGCTTCAACGGGTGAACGAGTTTTTCAACCGTACGATTCGCTACGGCGAAGATATCGATGTATGGCAGCAGGCCGACTACTGGGCATCACCCCTGGAAACCCTGGAAAAGGGCCGGGGCGATTGCGAGGACTTTGCCCTGGCGAAGTACTTCACCTTGCGCTTGTTGGGTGTTCCTGAGCGGACCCTGCGTGTTGTTTATGCAACCCAGACGTCGACACAGCAGGCACATATGGTACTCGGCTACTGGCAGAATGCAGACGCCGATCCATTGCTGCTGGACAACCTCGGCAATGACATTAGATCAACCGCGCAACGCAATGATTTGAATGTAAAGTTTGCTTTTGATGAGACCGGTTTATATGCCTTCGATCACGCTCAGTTCAAACCTGTCGGTAATGTCGGGCAATTGCCTGACTGGCTGCCGCTGGTGAAAAGAGCAAAGCGTGAAGAGTCGGATCTGATGAATCGCGATGAGGGCGGTGCCTCGTCAGGACTTATGCTTTCAGCTGCAAGGTCTGAGTACAAAAGGTACTAAGACATATTGATGTTAGGTGGGGCTGCTGTGCAGCCCATCGCAGGCTTCGCCAGCTCCCACAAAGGCACTGTGGGAGCTGGCGAAGCCTGCGATCCGGGCACTCAGCCCGGAAACAGATACGGGCTGACCCCGCTACGCCCATACCCCTCGCGTTCCACCTCGGCATCCAGCGCCAGGCTGGCCAGGTCATCGGCCAGCACGTCCTGGTCAGGGTCCCGTTCCGGGTAGAACACCTTCAGGTAGCTGTGACACCCATTGCAGCTCTCAGCCTTGATCGCCGCGTCCTGCCGGTCCAGCGACCAATAGTCCAGGGCGCCGGTGGCTTCGCAGTTGCTGCACTTGAGCCGGACCATATGCCAGCGGCACTCACACAGACCGCACTGCAGGTAGCGCAGGCCCGCCTGGGCGCCGGTCATGACCACGCTGGCCAGCGGCGCGCTGGTGCACACCGGGCAGTGCTGGCGCTGCTCGCCAAGATGAGCCCTGGCGCTGGCCGGCAAGGCACTGGCCAGTTGGGTGAAATACAGCGACAAGGCCGCCCAGAGGAACAGCGCCTGGCCACTGTCGACCTGCTCATGCTCACCTGCCAGCAAGGCACTGGCCAGCACTTCCAGTTCTGTCGATGTGTAGCGGCGCAAGGTGTCCAGGGTCGTGCGCACCGTCGCATTGGCCTCGGGGTAGAGCCGCTCGATCAGCGCCTGCAGCAGCTGCTGCCAGTAAGGGTCACGCGGGTAGTCGCTGCTCGCCAGCGGTGCTTGCCCGCTGCCAAGGCGCTCACTCAAGCCGGCCACCTGTGCCGCGGGTACTGGCATTTGTTCCAGCAGCTGTTGCTGCGCCTGGGCGATACGTGCACAAAAGTCCAGGTAGTCGCCCATGGCGTGCCCCTGGGCCAGTTGCATCAAGCGCGCGGCACGCTTGGCGTAGCGCTCCTTGAGCGCGGGCAGCAGCACCGGCACGATCTCGTTGACTCCACCGGTGGGCGTCTGTACCGGGGTCATCTGGATACTCATGGCTGGCTCCCGGGCTTGTCCTGCTTGCTGATCTGCCGGTACCAGCGATCATGGTGGGTCTTGGCCCAGGCACGGCTGACGTAGCCGGTGAGCATGCCGCGAATCGAGCCTTTGACCCAGAACGCCAGGTAGGCATGGCCGATGATCAGCAGGATCAGGGCAATGCCGGCGACGGCGTGCAGCAGCAGGCCGATGCGGATCGTGGGGATGGAGAACAGCGGGGCGAACCAGGGCCGCCAGATCACTACGCCGCTGATCAGCAACAGCGTGATCAGGCCCATGATGCCCCAGAACAGTACCTTCTGCCCGGCGTTGTACTTGCCGATGTCGAGCGCCGGGTCATGCTTGCCGGCCAGCACTTGCTTGACGTTCTTGAACCACTTCACGTCCTCGCGCTCTGGCAGGTTGTAGCGCACGAAGCGCACGAACAGAAACATCAGCAGCACGAACACCACGACGCCGATGAAGGGGTGAAGGATGCGCGCCAGCTGCGGGGTGCCGAACACTGCGTTGAGGCCATTGAACGACGGAAAGAACCACGACAGCCCCGACAGGGCCACGGCGAAGAAGCAGATCACCATGAACCAGTGGCAGGCGCGGTCGATGAAGCGGGTGCGCAGGATCAGTTTGTCGGTGTTCATGCGTGGGTCTCCTCGTCGCGTTTCTCGTCCTGTTCGTCGACTTCGTTGGGGCCCACGCCGATGTAGTGGAACAGCGTGCCGGCCAGGGTGGCGAAGAAGGCCGCCGCGGCCACCGGCTTGAGCCAGCCTTTCCAGCCATGGATGGCGCTGCTGATGCGTGGGTCGGTGGGCAGCTTGTGGTACAGCTGCGGTTTGTCGGCATGCTGCAGTACATAGACCACGTGGGTGCCGCCCACGCCTTGCGGGTCGTAGATACCGGCACCGGCAAAGCCCCGGCCCTGCAGTTCGCTGACCCGCTCACTGGCCTGGTGCAGCATGTCTTGCTTGCTGCCGAAGTTGATCGCGCCGGTGGGGCAGGTCTTGACGCAGGCCGGTTCCTGGCCCACCGATACGCGGTCCACGCACAGAGTGCATTTGTAGGCCTTGTTGTCCTTCTGGCTGATGCGCGGCACATCGAACGGGCAGCCGGCGATGCAGTAGCCGCAGCCGATGCAGTGCTCGGACTGGAAGTCGACGATGCCGTTGGCGTACTGGATGATCGCCCCCGGTTGCGGGCAGGCTTTCAGGCAGCCGGGGTCGGCGCAGTGCATGCAGCCGTCCTTGCGGATCAGCCATTCGAGCTTGCCGCTTTCGTCCTCGACTTCATCGAAGCGCATCAGCGTCCAGGTGTCGGCCGAGAGGTCGGCCGGGTTGTCGTAGACGCCGACGTTGTGGCCGACCTCGTCACGCAGGTCGTTCCACTCGTTGCACGCCACCTGGCAGGCCTTGCAGCCGATGCAGATGCTGACGTCGATCAGCTTGGCCACTTCGGCCTGATGATCGCGCGCCTGGGGCGTCGGGGTCAGCACGCTGGTGGCCGAGCGGCGGACGATGTCTTGGGATTGCATGGACATGGTTTCGCCCCTCAGACCTTTTCAATGTTGACGAGAAACGCCTTGTATTCCGGCGTCTGGGTATTGGAGTCGCCCACGCCCGGGGTCAGGGTGTTGGCCAGGAAACCCTTGCGGGTGGCACCTTCGTAGCCCCAGTGGCAGGGGATGCCGATGGTGTCGACGGCCTGGCCATCGACGCTGAGGCGGCGGATGCGCTTGGTGACCACGGCCTTGGCCTTGATATAGCCGCGCTGGGTGCTGACCTTGACCGTGTCGCCCTGGACGATGCCCTTGTCGGCCGCCAGCTTTTCGCCGATCTCGATGAATTGCTCGGGCTGGATAATGGCGTTCAGGCGCGCATGCTTGGTCCAGTGGCGGAACAGTTCGGTGATCGAATAGGTGGTCGCCACATAGGGGAAGTCTTCGCGGCTGCCCATGCGCTGGCGGTCGTTTTCGTACAGGCGCGCGGTGGGGCTGTAGGTCACCTTCGGGTGTAGCGGGTTGTGCGCCAGCGGGCTTTCGGTCGGTTCGTAGTGCTCGGGGAACGGGCCATCGTTCAGGGCCCCCACCGAGAACAGCCGGCCCAGGCCTTCAGGCAGCATGATGAACGGGTTGACCTTGCCGCCCGGTGCGGCGTTGACGGCGAAGTCGGGCACGTCGACCCCGCTCCAGCGCGTGCCGTCCCAGCCGATCAGCTTGCGCTTCGGGTCCCAGGGCTGGCCCTGGGGGTCGGCGGAGGCGCGGTTGTAGAGGATGCGCCGGTTCTGCGGCCAGGCCCAGGCCCAGCCCGGGGTGCAGCCCAGGCCGCTGTCGGCGTTGTCGCGGCGGGCCATCTGGTTGCCCTGTTCGGTCCAGGAGCCGGCGAAGATCCAGTTGAAGCACTGGGTACTGCCGTCGTCGCGCAACTGCGAGAAATCGCTCAGCAACTGGCCCTTGCGCAGGATCAGCTGGCCTTGCTCGTCGTGCAGGTCGGCCAGGGCGCGGCCGTTGGACTCCTTGGCCACTTCTTCGGGCTTGGGGTCGAAGGGGTCGGCGTAGTCCCAGGCCATGTTGAGGATCGGCGCCGGGTTGGCGCCGCCTTCGGCCTGGTACAGCTCGCGCAGTTTCATGAACAGATGGCCGAGGATCTTGCCATCGTGCCAGGCCTCGCCGGGCGGCGCGGCGCCGGCCCAGTGCCACTGCAGCCAGCGCCCGGAGTTGACGATCGAGCCGTCTTCCTCGGCAAAGCAGGAAGAGGGCAGGCGGAACACTTCGGTCTGGATCGAGGCGCTGTCGACGTCGTGTTCCTCGCCGTGGTTCTGCCAGAAGCTGGAGGTCTCGGTGGCCAACGGGTCGATGATCACCAGGAACTTGAGCTTGGCCAATGCCGCCTGGGCCTTGTTCTTGTCGGGGAAGGCCGCGATCGGGTTGAAGCCCTGGGCGATGTAGCCGTTGACCTTGCCTTCGTACATGCGGTTGCTGTAGTTGAGCACGTCGTAGCTGTCATCCCACTTGGGCAGCCAGTCGAAGCCCCAGTCGTTGTCGCGGGTGGCCTTGTCGCCCCAGAGACTCTTCATCAGGCTGACGAAGAACTTCGGCGTGTGCTTGTAGTAGTTGACCTGGTCTTCGAGCAGCGCAGTCGGGGTGGTCTGCTTGAGGTAGGTGGCCAGGTCCTTCTGCTCGTCGGACGGCAGGTTCATGTAGCCGGGCAGGCGCAGCGACAGCAGGCCCAGGTCGGTGTAGCCCTGGATGTTGGAGTGGCCACGCAGGGCGTTGACCCCGCCACCGGCCATGCCGATGTTGCCCAACAGCAGCTGGATCATGCCCGAGCCACGGATCATCTGCGCGCCGTTGGTGTGGTGGGTCCAGCCCAGCGCGTAGAGGAAGGTGGCGGTCTTGTCCGGGACGCTGGTGGAGGCGAGGATGGCGCAGATCTGCAGGAAGTCGTCCTTGGGTGTACCGCAGACGCGGGTGACCATTTCCGGGGTGTAGCGGCTGACGTGGGCCTTGAGCAGGTTCCACACGCAGCGCGGGTGCTGCAGGGTCAGGTCGCGCCTGGCGTAGCCCTTTTCGTCGAGCTCGTAGGTCCAGGAGCTGCGGTCGTAGCTGCGCTTGCTGGCGTCATAGCCGCTGAACAGGCCGTCGTCGAAGTGGTAGTCCTCGCGCACGATCAGGCTGGCGTTGGTGTAGTGGCGCACGTACTCGTGCTGGACCTTGTCATGGCTGATCAGGTAGTTGACCACGCCCATCAGGAAGGTCACGTCGGAGCCGGCGCGGATCGGCGAGTAGATGTCGGCCACTGCGGCGCTGCGGTTGAAGCGCGGGTCGACGACGATGACCTTGGCGCCGTTGCGGATCTTCGCCTCGATCACCCATTTGAAGCCCACCGGGTGCGCCTCGGCCGGGTTGCCGCCCATGATCAGCACCACGTTGGCGTTCTTGATGTCGACCCAGTTGTTGGTCATGGCGCCACGGCCGAAGGTCGGCGCCAGGGCCGACACGGTCGGCGCGTGGCAGACCCGCGCCTGGCTGTCGGTGCCAAGGATCCCCAGGGCGCGGGTGAAGCGCTGGTCGAGCGAGCCGGTTTCGCTGCTGGCCGCCGAGGAGCAGAGCATGCCGGTGGTCAGCCAGCGGTTGACGGTGGTGCCCTTGGCGTTTTTCTCGATGAAGTTGGCGTCGCGGTCATCCTTCATCAACCGGGCGATGCGCTCGATGGCGTGTTCCCAGCTGATGCGCTGCCACGTGTCCGAGCCCGGCGCGCGGTACTCGGGGTACAGCAGGCGCTGTTCACTGTGCACGTAGTCGACCAGGCCCGCGCCCTTGGGGCACAGCGAGCCGCGGCTGACCGGGTGGTCCGGGTCGCCTTCGATATGGAAGATGCGTGCCTTGGCGTTCTTGGCACCGTCACCCAGGCTGTACATGAGGATCCCGCAGCCCACCGAGCAGTAGGTGCAGTTGTTGCGGGTTTCCTTGGCGCGCAGCAGCTTGTACTGGCGCGACTGGGTGGCCTGGGCCATGCCCGGCGCGAAGCCCAGGGTCGCACAGGTGGCCGTGGCGACACCGGCGGTGCAGAGCTTGAAGAACTGGCGTCTGCCGAGTCCCATGGGTATCTCCTTATTCTGGCGGCTGCACACAGCAGCGGGCATAGGCATGCCCGGCAACAAGGCGTCGCAAGCGCAGTTGGCTGAGGGTGATCACGATTGGTGCAAGGCCCTGTCTGGCGCAGGACTCGGATGACGCGGATGAACGGTAGTGTATTTCCGTACGGAAAGTAGGACTAATCAAGAGGGTCGATGGCGCTATCGAGCGGGTCTATCACTGAAGCGTTCAGGCCCGTAATCCTTGGCGTTCGGGGGATGCAACCCTGATGTCCTTTCGACCAAAGTCGTAGGTGTTACATGCGTTTTGGTTATAATTAAGTAATTATTTATTCTTTTTAATTTTATACGGCGCGAGGCACTCTGCACCTCAAGCACTGCGTGGCAGTGCACCCAGGACGAGGAAGCAGAGCATGACCATCAAGGCGATCAACGTACGCAATCAGTTCAAGGGCACGGTCAAGGAGATCATCGAAGGGCCGGTGGTGTCGGAAATCGATGTGCAGACTTCCGCCGGTATCGTCACCTCGGTGATCACCACCCGTTCGGTGCATGAGCTGGAACTGCGCATCGGCAGCGAGGTGATTGCCTTCGTCAAATCCACCGAGGTCTCGATCGCCAAGCTATGAGGCGTCGCGCACCAATTGAAAGCGACACACCTGCCCCCCGCGCAGCATGCATTCCAGGTGCTGCACCTTCCCCCCACCCAGGCTGCCGATCAGCGCCAGGTCGAGCTCACAGACTTCAGGGTGAGCCTCGGCCAGCTGATGGAACACGCAGTTGTGGGCGACGATCTGTTCCGTATCGCCTGAGCGGAAGAACACCTCGGCTTCGTAGCCGACTTCCTTCATATGCGCAGCGATCTGCGATTCGTCCAGGCGAGTGGCGCTCAGGTCGCGGGCCATTTTCTCGCCCAGGCGGCGCAGCAGGGCGACCAGGGCTTCATGGCCGATCACATCGGCCACTTCGCTGATCAACAGGTTGGCCAGCAGGTGATAGTGGCGCGGGAACAGTTCATGGCCACGGGCACTGAGCTGGTACAACTGCTCGGGGCGCCGGCCGGTGGCGCGCAGTCCGCCGCGCACCACCAGGTCGTCACGCTCCAGTGCCGCCAGGTGCTGGCGCACCGCAGTACGGGTGACCGCCAGCTGGCTGGCCAGCGCTTCGATGCTCATGCCCTCTGCCCGGTACAGCAGGGCAGAGAGCAGATCCTGTTGGGTACGTCCCAGGCCTTCGAACATCGGTGGACCTCGCTTAGAACTTGTCCGGGAACTGTTTGACCAGCGCCGCCGTCAAGGCGTCGGCCAGCGCGAGGATATGTTCGCGCATGTGTTTCCAGGTGGTGGCTTCTGCCTTGTAGTCCTTTTTACCCAGTTCGTCGATCTGGGCGATATGGTGCCCGCCGTGGGCGGCGAGGAGGGTATTGAGGGTGGCTTCCGGCAAATAGGGGTTGGCCGTGGCGAGGAACTTGGCCAGGGCCTTGGCGTTGCTGGTCAGGTCGGCCACAGCGGCCTGCTTGTCCTTGGCCGAATTGCCGACGCTGGCATCACTGTACTGCTTGACCGCACCCCAGTGCCCGGCCAGCAGTTTGAGCAACTGGTCGGCGGCCGGCTGGCCATAGAGCGGGGCAATGCTGTTGGCGATCGCCGTGGCATTGCTGACCACCTCCTGGCTGGCGACATCGGCTTGCTGGCGATTGCCGGCCTGATTGGCGATGACGTAGTTACGGATCCAGAAAATATGCTCCACCCACAAGTCGCGCAGGGCCAGGCGCGTGGTCAGGGCGGCGGACTCTGCCGCAGGCGCAGCAGGTTGCGCGGCAGGGCTCAGGGCAGGAAATGCACACAACGCCGCCAGCAGCAGCGCAACGAACAGTCTGGTCTTCATGGCAGTACCCTCGGAAGGTGAAGTAGTCTACAAAATCAATTACAGCATAAAAATATGCCGTTATTGCCCCACCCGCCGAACGGTCCCCTAGTCGCTTTCAGCTCCCCCAAAGTCGCAATGAACAGATGCAATCCCCCCTTCAAACTCCTACGATGTTGCGAAATATTACAAGGAAGGTCGGGGGCTATGCCGTTAAAGGACTTGCTGTTGGCGTTGGTGGTGATCGTTGCCTGGGGCGTGAATTTCGTGGTGATCAAGGTGGGCCTGGACGGACTGCCGCCGATGTTGCTGGGGGCGTTGCGCTTTGCCCTGGTGGCGTTTCCGGCGGTTTTCCTGATCAAGCGACCGCAATTGCCCTGGCGCTGGTTGATCGCCTACGGGGCGACCATATCCCTGGGCCAGTTCGCCTTCCTGTTCCAGGCCATGGGCAGCGGCATGCCGCCGGGCCTGGCCTCGCTGGTGCTGCAGTCGCAGGCGTTCTTCACCCTGTTTTTCGCGGCGCTGTTCCTGGGCGAACGCCTGCGCGCCGCCAGCGTGCTGGGTTTGCTGGTAGCCGCCGGTGGCCTGGCGTTGATCGGTAGCGAAAATGGCGCCAGCGTGCCGCTATTGGCCTTGATCCTGACCCTGTGCGCCGGGGCCATGTGGGCCCTGGGCAATATCATCACCCGGCGCTTTGGCAAGGTCGACCTGGTGGCCCTGGTGATCTGGGGCGGACTGATTCCGCCACTGCCGTTCTTCGCCCTGTCCTGGTGGCTGGAAGGGCCGGCGCGCATCGAAAGCGCGCTGCTGGGCATCGGCTGGAGTTCGATCCTGGCGCTGGCCTACCTGGCCTTTGTCGCCACTTTGCTGGGTTACAGCCTGTGGAGCCATTTGCTGTCGCGCTACCCGGCCGGCAAGGTGGCGCCGTTTTCGCTGCTGGTGCCGGTGGTGGGCCTGAGTTCATCGGCGCTGTTGCTGGGCGAGCGGCTGACGCCCCTGCAGGGGTGGGGGGCGATGCTGGTGATGGCCGGGTTGTTGATCAATGTCTTCGGTCCGCGCCTGCTGGTGGCCCGGGTCGCCGACCAGGAACGCGCCTGACCAGCACCAGCACCAGCAACGGCGCCAGGGTAAACAGGCCGAACAACCAGGCCGCCGCCTGCCGTGCGCCTGCCACGCCACCGGGGTCGACCAGCCCGGCGCTGTTGCTGACTACGCCGGCCAGGGCGGCGGCCAGTGCCGTGGCGTAGAGCTGCAGCGTGGTGATCGAGGCCGAGGCCAGGGTTTCTTCGCCCGCACGTGCGGCGCCCAGCACCCGGCTCATCAGGTGCGGCCAGCCCAGGCCGATGCCCAGCCCGACCCCGGCCAGGGCCAGGCAGTAGCTGAGCCAGCCGGCGAGGTGGCTCAGCCACTGCGTGCGGGGTGTCATCAGGGCCAGCGCCGGCAACGCCAGCAGGATGATTGCCGGCCCCAGACGCATCAGGCGCTCGGCCGCAGCGCCCGTGCAACCGGCACCGAGCAGGGCGGCCAGGGTCCAGCCGCCGGCCATGACCGCTGTCATGTAGCCCGCGGCCAGCGGGCCCAGGCCATGGATGCGCTGAAGGAAGTAAGGCACGAAGATCTCGGTGGTCATGGCTGCGATCAACAGGCACATGATCGCGTAGAGCACCCCCAGGCGATTGCCCAGCGAGTAGGCACCGGCGGGCAGCAAGCGGCGTTCCGGCCCACGGTCGCGGCGGGCGACCAGCACGACGATGGCAAGGCCCATGCCGATGCCCAGCAGGTTCCACGACAAGCGCTCGGCCAGGCTCGCAGCCGAGAGGGCCAGCACCGACAGCACGACGCCTGCGATCAGCGCATAGGGGGGAGGGCCGGGGCAGGCGTTTGTCGAGACATTGCGATCAAGCTGCCTGCCGACCACCACGGCGAGTGCCGCCACCACCGGCAGCAAGGCCCAGAATGCCCAGCGCCACAGGCCCGCCTGGGCGAACACGCCGCCGATGGCCGGGCCGGACAGGGTGGCCATGCCCCACATGCCGGAGATCAGGGCCACGGCCCGGGGCCACAGGCGTTCCTCGAACAGCAGGCGGATCAGCGCATAGCTCAAGGCAAACAGGGTGCCGCCGCCCAGGCCCTGGACACTGCGTCCGCCCAGCAGCAGCGGCATGTTCGGCGCCAGGGCACAGAGCGCCGAACCTGCGGCGAACACCGCCAGCGCCAGCAGGAACGTGGCACGGGGGCCGAGGCGTGCGAGCAGTTGCGCCGACAGGGTCGAGCCGATGATCGAGGTCGCCACGAACAGCGTGGTGCTCCAGGCATACAGTGCCAGCCCGCCGATATCGGCGATCACCGTCGGCAGGATGGTGGTGACGATATGCACATTGATCGCGTACAGGCCCACGCCACCGGCCAGGGCGATAGTGTGCAGGGCATTGCGTCCGTGCAGCAGTTCGCCCCAGGACGCGCGCGGCGGAGCAGGGGCGAAGGGCATGGGCGCACCGTGCAGAGACGCCAGTGGCGGTGGCTGCAAGTCTAGGTGGGCAGGGGCTGTTAGACAAAGCCAGCTGAGCGTGGCGGTTTTGCTACCATCGCCTTTTTGTCCGTACACCGCTTGCAAGCGCGAAGGAGAGCAACATGATCATCACCACTACCGGTACCGTCGAAGGGCGGCAGATCGAAACCTATCTGGATGTGGTCAGCGCCGAATCGGTCCAGGGCATCAACGTGGTACGTGATGTATTCACAAGCTTTCGGGATTTCTTCGGTGGCCGCTCGCAAACCCTGGAAAGCGCCCTGAAAGAAGCGCGTATCCAGGCCACCGACGAGATCAAGGCCCGCGCCCGTGACCTGCGAGCCGACGCCGTGGTGGGCCTGGACTATGAAATCAGCATGCCTTCGGCCCGTGGCGGAATGGTCGTGGTGTTCGTCACCGGCACCGCCGTCAAGCTGCGCTAAAGCGGTGGGTGCGACAAAATGGCGCGGCCATTGGTCGGGGTTTCGGCTTTTTGCCCGGGCGGTCCACAAATGACCGGCTAGTCTCAGGGGCACTTGGGGCGGTATTTTTTCGGGCAATCATCTGTTTGCCGGTACCGGCCCGTTGTTGGAGGGAGACGGGGCATGAGCAATTCCTACATCGAAGACAACGGCGACGAATTTCCAATCAACAGCCAGGTACGTTGCGGCCAGGCCGCCTTCCAGCTGGGCTTTGCCCACATGACCCTGGACGATTCGGACCAGATCAAGCCCAGCCATCTGCAGCGCGCCAAGAAGGGCCGGTTCATGCCCAGGTTCCCGGCGAAAAAGTGAACCGGTTCTCATCACCCCGCCCCTCGTGGCGGGGTTTTTTATGCATTGATTGACCTTGCTCAAGGGTTGCGGATTCGGCGCTCGCCTGAATCGCGCGGCTGTGTCTTACTTGTCCGGCTATCAACAGGGGGTGATCGATGCGTATCAGGGAAGAGACTTACTGGAAGTGGGCTGACCCGCAACTGCACAGCCGCAGCCATGACGAGGCGCTCAGCGATGGCACCAGTATCGACGTGCAGGTCAGGCTGTCACGTACCGGTGCCACGCAGTTGTTCCTCGGCATCTATACCGCCCATGGCAAGGCGATGATCGAGGAGTACTACCACAGCCGGCCGGGCGAAACCATGAGCCGGGCCATGGTCTGGGGCGTGGACCGCGCCCGGGCGCTGCTCACCGGGCTGTTGCCGCTGGAGCAGGCGCCGTTGCGGCGTCAGGCCTGAGCGTGGCGGTTGCGGCTGGCCTGGACGATGCGCTGGGCCGGCACGCGCAACTGGCGCAGCAGGTATTCGGCGAATTCCGCCGAATAGTCCTGCAGGGCAATAGCGTGTTCCATGCAACTCAACCAGATTTCGCTGTGGGACTCGTCGATCGGCCATTGGGCATGGAAGGCCGGGATGGCGATCGAGCCGTAGCGCTCCTTGAACAACGCCGGGCCGCCGAGCCAGCCACTGAGAAAACACGCCAGCTTGTCCCGTGACGCGTCCAGGTTGTCCGGGTGCATCCGGCGTACTGGAAGGGCAGCGGGTGACTGGTCCATCAGCCGGTAGAAATCATCGACCAGACGACGCAGGCCGTCGATGCCGCCGGCGGCCTGGTAGGAGGCGTCGCCGGTGCCGAATGCGGGGCTGTTCATGGGCGTGCTCTTGAAGGAAAGCGGGCATTGTAGTCCGTTTGTAATGGAAAAAGCCCGACCCTTGAGGGACGGGCTTCGATTCTGGAGAGTGGCTCAGACTTCCGAAAGCTTGATCAGGCCAACGCCCAGAAAGAACCAGGCTGAACCTATGATGACCAACCAGGCCGAGATGACCATCCGACGTTTCAAGCCAGGAGGAAAATTACGCACTTCCTCGGCATTTAGTAGCCCTCTGCGGATACCAAATGGCGGATAGAGCATTGCAGCGCAGATCGTATTGACCAGATAGTAACGTGATTTCAGGCTCGTAACTCCCCAGATGGGTATCTGCTGCAAGAGCCAGGGGCAGTTGGGAAGCGCTGCAAGCATGATGCTGAAGCTGCGGCTGCAGGCTATGTGACAGGAAATTGCGACCCCTGACATGCCAATCACAAAAGGCGTGAATAGGAAGGCGAACCGGATGCCCGGATGCCAGGAGTAATAGAAATCAGTCATCATTGTCCAATCCAATTGTATATCTCCTCCCCGATGAGCTCGCCCCCTTTACCCCCTTCGACACTACCGACCAGCGAACCACCTCCAACCAAGACGATGCCACAGATTGCCCCACCCAAACCTCCGGTGGCAGCGGTTACAATCCCACAGGTCAAATATGCGGCATAGCCTCCAAGACCGGCTCCAAACGCCCCGCCACCCAACCCGCCAGAAAAACTCCCCACCTCAGTGAATCGAATCTTCTTGCATTCCTCCGTCTCCCCGGCGCGACACACCTCCTGCACTTTGAGCAACGATGCGCCGCCCCCGAGCGCAATCCCAACGTATCCCCCGTATTTGAGGTACTGCGCGGTCTTCGCCACCTGATTCAGGTGCGTGGCATAGCCGGGAATCTGCCCGGGCGCACCGGCTCGGCTCCAGTGATGCACCAGACTCTTGGTCGAGATGCCCAGGTCACGACGCAGGACGTCGTAACTGCCGAGGTTCAGCGGTTTATTTAGGAAGGAGACTTTCAACTGCGCCTCAAGCTGGCGGAGCAGTTGCTGGCGGGAGGCGAAGAACTCGGGACTTTTCAAATGGCCATGGGCGATGAATGAGCGTTGGTGCAGTTGTTCCACCGCATGCAAGGTACCTTTGACCTGGTCGAGCCCTTGCTTGAGCATCGCCTGGCCGACACCCATCGACTTGCTCGCGCCATCGAGCAACCCGGCGATCTCGCCCTGGTAGCGGGCCATGAAGTTGGCTTCTTCCTCGGTGAGCGGCGCCAGCACTTCCCGGACCCGGGCGGCGACAACCATCAGGTCGACTTCTTCCCGGGTGCAGGCCGTACCGTTATTCGGATCGCCAATAACGAACAGCTCGCCGGCCTTGTAGCCTTGGGCAAAGGTCGGATTGAGCCGGTGTAAGCGGGCCGACAGGTAGCGGGTTTCGCCGCCCAGCTGAGCCAGCACCTGCTGGCCGGACATGCTGCGCGGCACCACATAGAAGCCAGGTTCCAGCGTGCCTGGCGCGGCGGACATGGCTGGCGTGGGGTGGTTGGCGGGAGAGAAACCGGAGCTTGAGGGCGTTGCCGACCCTGCCGGCGCTCGGCTTGCGGGTTCGGCGGCGCGGCTGGCGGTGGGCCTGTCCGACCCGATCCAGTCGCCCAGCGGCGCAATCAGTCGGTTGCTGCCGGGCGGACAGCCGCAGGCCACCAGCATGCCGTCCACGGCCACCGGCAACCCGTGGAAGGTGAAGCGCGAGTCGCCTTCGGCAATTTTTCCGGACTGCCCGCATTCCGGGCATGCTGTGGTGACATCGCCCTTGCGCAGGACGCCGCGACCACCATGGGCCGCTTGCGGCAGACTGCTGATGCAGGTGGCACCGGTGGTGGTCTTGTCGCCGTGTAGCCCTTCGCCCCGGCCGAACATGTTCGAACGCTTGCCCATGCTTCACCCCTCGACCGTCAGTGCAGCGTGCGCTGCCAGTGGATGGGCGATGCTGTCGGTTGGAAAATCGTTCCTTGTAGACATGTACTGATTCCTTGGGCAAATGGAACCCGGAACCTAGCATGGGAAAATCGGCTTTTTACGCGGTAAAAATCGAAACAGAAATGCCCTACATGACTGTCGGAATACAACGAAGTCCGCAGGAAGAAGCCGGACAGCAAAAAGACGAACCTATGGGCTCGCCTCTTCAGGGGCTGCTCCACCGATCATTATTTGATCAATCGCCACGTCAGCGAATAGTGATACGACTGCCCGTCATTGGCCCTGACCTCGGCAATAGTACAGCTGGTGGCCGGACAACGAGCAGGCCGAGATGCTCAATCTGGGCTGGCGTTTCGACTACCAGCTGCTGACCCCGGGCCTGCGCCGTTTCGTGCGAAGCGCGCGCCTGCCACGTCAGCCACGCTTCTCCCAGCATGCGCCACTGATCGTGGACTATGACTGGACGCTGACGATCTGAGTCGATCAGTCACAAAAAAACCGACAGTGCGTCGGTTTTTTTGTGACTGAAATTTCACCGTGTTGGGGAGAGCTTGATCAAGGCGACGCCGATTACGAGCCAGGCGCAGCCAATGATGATCAGCCAGGAACTCACCAGCAATCGACGCCGCAGCCGCGGTGGAAAGTTGCGCAAGTCTTCTGCGTCCATCATCCCCAAGCGAATGCATAACTTGGGATAGAGAAACGCGCCGGTGATAGTAGTCAGCAGATAACAGCGTGATCTCAAGCTCGTCGTCCCCCAGAACGGTATCTGTAGCTTGAGCCAGCGACTGTTTGAAAGGCTTGCAATGATGAGGTCGAAGTCACGACTGCGGGCGGTGTAGGTTTCGATGGCTACGCCTGACAAGCCGATTATGAACGGAGCTAAACCGAAGGCGAGGGCAATGCCCGGCGGCCAGGTGTTGATATCAATCACTTTGCACCTCGTAGAGTATGTCTCCCACCCACTCTCCAAATGACCCGCCGCCAACTCCCCCGGCTAGTGATCCGCCTCCTACCAGTACAACTCCACAGACAGCGACGCCGACTGGACCAGCCGCGGCTGCGAAACCACATACGGCCATCGCTACCTTTCCTCCCGCGTATCCACCAAGCGAGCCAACGCCTAGCCCACCCGTAAAACTCCCTGCCTCAGTAAATCGAATCCTCTTACACTCCTCCGTCTCGCCGGCACGACACACCTCCTGCACCTTGAGCACCGACGCACCGCCACCGAGCGCAACCCCGACGTATCCCCCGTACTTGAGGTATTTCGCCGTCTTCGCCACCTGATCCAGGTGCGTGGCATAGCCGGGAATCTGCCCGGGCGCGCCGGCTCGGCTCCAGTGGTGCACCAGACTCTTGGTCGAAATGCCCAGGTCGCGACGCAACACGTCGTAACTGCCAAGGTTCAGCGCTTTGTTGAGGAAAGAGCCTCGCAACTGCCCATCCAGTTGCCGGAGCACCTGCTGGCGCGAGGCGAAGAACTCCGGGCTTTTCAAATTGCCGTGGGTGATGAACGAGCGTTGATACAGTTGTTCCACCGCATGCAAGGTGCCTTCGACCTGCCGCAACCCTTGCTTGAGCATCGACTGGCCGACGCCCATGGACTCGCTCGCCCCATCAAGCACCCCCGCAATCTCGCCCTGGTAACGGGCCATGAAGTTGGCCTCGTCCTCGGTGAGCGGCGCCAGCACCTCGCGGACCCGGGCAGCGGCAGCCATCAGGTCGGCTTCTTCCCGGGTACAGGCCGTACCGTTGTGCGGATCGCCAATGACGAACAGCTCGCCGGCTTTGAAGCCTTGGGCAAAGGTGGGGTTGAGCCGGTGCAGCCGGGCCGACAGGTAGCGGGTTTCGCCACCCAGCTGGGCCAGCACCTGTTGGCCCGACATGCTACGCGGCACTACATAGAAGCCAGGTTCCAGCGTGCCCGGTGCGGCGGACATGGTTGGTGAGGCGTGGTTGGCGGGAGAGAAGCCGGAACTTGAAGGCGGGGGTGACGCCGTCGGCGCCCGGCTGGCGGGTTCGGCGGCGCGGTTAGCGGAGGGCCTGTCCGGCCCGATCCAGTCGCCCAAGGGGGCAATCAGCCGATTGCTGCCAGGCGGGCAGCCGCAGGCCACCAGCATGCCATCCACGGCCACCGGTTTCCCATGGAAGGTGAAGCGTGAATCCCCTTCGGCAATTTTTCCGGACTGCCCGCACTTCGGGCATTCGGTAGTGACGTCGCCCTTGCGCAGGACGCCGCGACCACCATGGGCAGCTTGTGGCAGGCTGCTGATACAGGTGGCACCGGTGGTGGTCTTGTCACCGTGGAGCCCTTCGCCCCGGCCGAACATATTCGAACGCTTGCCCATGCTTCACCCCTCGACCGCCAGTGCAGCGTGCGCTGCCAGTGGATGGGCGATGCTGTCGGTTGGAAAATCGTTCCTTGTAGACATGCACTGATTCCTTGGGCAAATGGAACCCGGAACCTAGCATGGGAAAAACGGCTTTTTACGCGGGGAAAATCGAAACAGAAACTTCCTACGCAGCTCTCAGAATGCAGCGCGTAATCCGTAGGAGCGGCGGTGGGACGACTCGACTTGCCCCGCGATTGCGGTGCGACAGACGAATCGCAATCGCGGGGCAAGCCCGCTCCTACAGGTCGGTGTAAACCAGACAGCAAAAAGGCGAGCCCATGGGCCCGCCTTTTGTTCACACGATCGGGTTATCAGCAGAGGCGATCGATGACCGCAACGCCCGGCTTGTTCTGCAGCGCAGCCCACTCGCTCTGCAGGGTCTGCAGTACGCGGCCGACGTACTGGGTGTCAGCGGCGGCCTTCTTGCCCACGTAGCCCTGGCCACGGCGGTACATCTTCAACCGCGCACGCATGTTCGGGGTATGTTGCTCGAACTGCGCCTCGTCGGTCAGCGTGCCCAGTTTGTCGAGGCGGACTTCGCCGGCCTGGCACACCCAGAGAATGTGGCTGTCGAGGGTGTCCTTGCGAGCGGCGAACAGCCGGGCCAATTCTTCGACAGTCGGTTGATTGTTCAGATTCATCATAAAGCCCCCTGGAGTATCGATAGTTGAGTTCAAACTCGGCGCACATCATGTAGCGTTGAAAGAAAGCTGCTACAGCAGCGTCACAACTGGGGGCTTTTCACATTCTGCCTTTTGGGCAGTACCCATCCGCATTCAGCTCATGGATCCCTGGAGCTGCCTGGAACACCCTTGCCAGTGTCCCCGATCGGGGAGACGGCCTCATCATGCAAGGGGCGACGAACGGCGTCAACAGGTTTTGTAGTGATTTTTTTCTAGCACTACATTTTGTCTGACAATGTTGGTTCATACCGATGTTGATGCGAATCAGTTCGTCACGGTGGCAAGTGACCGATGATGGCCATTCATGCATTGCGGGGAGAGTCCCATGAGTTCGTCGGCCAGCGCACCGGGTGCGCAATCCGCGGGTGTCAAGATTCCGGTCGGCCTGTTGCTGGGGGTCGCCGCCCTGATCGGCGTGCTGTTGCTGCCCTTGCCGGCCGACCTGCCGGTGGCGGGGCAGCGGGTCCTGGCGATCCTGGCCTTTGCCGTGGTGGTGTGGATCAGCGAGGCGGTGTCGTACGAAGCCAGCGCGATCATGATCACCTCGCTCATGGCATTCTTGCTCGGTACGGCGCCGACTGTGGCCGACCCTTCCGTCACCTATGGCTCGTCGGCCGCCATCAGCCTGGCCCTGACCGGGTTTTCCAACAGTGCCCTGGCCCTGGTGGTCGGCGCCTTGTTCATTGCCGCGGCCATGACCCACACCGGCCTTGACCGGCGCATCGCCCTGGTGACCCTGTCCAGCGTCGGGGTCAGCACCCGGCGCATCCTGCTGGGGGCGGTGGCGGTGACCATCCTGCTCAGCCTGGTGGTGCCCAGTGCCACGGCGCGCAGTGCCTGTGTGGTGCCGATCATGATGGGGGTGATTGCCGCGTTTGGCGTCGACAAGCGCTCCAACATCGCCGCCGGGATCATGATCATCGTCGCCCAGGGCACCAGCATCTGGAACATCGGCATCCAGACCGCAGCGGCGCAGAACCTGTTGACCGTGGGCTTCATGGACAAGATGCTCGGTGCCCGGGTGTCCTGGATCGACTGGCTGATCGCCGGTGCGCCCTGGGCGGTGATCATGTCGGCGGTGCTGATTTTCATCGTGCTCAAGTTGCTGCCGCCGGAGAGCGACAGCATTCCCGGGGGCAAGGCGGCGGTCGCCCGCACCCTGGCCGAGCTCGGGCCCATGAGCGGGGCGCAGAAGCGTTTGCTTGCGGTTTCGCTGCTGTTACTGCTGGCCTGGGCCACCGAGGGCAAGCTGCATCGCTTCGACACCACCTCGACCACCTATGCGGGCCTGGTGATCCTGCTGCTGCCGCGCCTGGGCGTGATGACCTGGAAGGATGTGCAGGCGCGGATTCCCTGGGGCACGGTGATTGTCTTCGGCGTCGGCATCAGCCTGGGCACCACCTTGCTCACCACCCAGGCTGGGCAATGGCTGGGGGCGCAGGTGGTGGCCCATACCGGGCTGGATCAACTGGGGACCCTGGGGGTGTTCGCGATCCTGGGGGCGTTCCTGATCCTGATTCACCTGGGCTTTGCCAGCGCCACGGCGCTGACCTCGGCGTTGTTGCCGATCCTGATCGCGGTGCTGCAGACCTTGCCGGGAGACTTCAGCCGGCTGGGCATGACCATGGCCTTGGGTTTTGTGGTCAGCTACGGCTTCATCCTGCCGATCAATGCGCCGCAGAACATGGTGTGCCTGGGCACGGAGACCTTCACGGCCCGGCAGTTCGCCCGGGTCGGGGTGTTGGTGACGCTGATCGGCTATGTGCTGATGCTGGTGTTTGCCGCCACCTGGTGGCGCTGGCTGGGCTGGATGTAGGCGCCACTGTCTTTGTGGGAGCGGGCTTGACCCGCGGTTGATCAAGCCGCCGCATCGCGGGGCAAGCCCGCTCCCACAGCAAGCCCGCTCCCACTGGGGATCAGAAGTTCGCCGGGGTGTTGGCGCTGATGATTTCCGCCTCGTCCTGGCCAATGTTCTTGAAACTGTGGGGCAGGGTGGTGGGGAAGTAGTAGCCATCCCCGGAGTTGAGGATGCTCACCTGGCCATCGACCCGCAGTTCGATGGTGCCCCGGGTCACCAGCCCGCATTCTTCACCCTCGGTGTGCACGATCGGCTCATCGCCCGAGTCGGCACCCGGCGCGTACAGTTCGCGCAGCATGCGCATCTGCCGGCCTTCGACGCTGGCGCCGACCAGCAACAGGCGCAGGCCACTGTTGCCCAGGTCAGGCTGCTCGGTGGAGCGGAATACGAAACGCTCCTCGCGCGGTGGTTCATCAAAGCTGAAGAACTCGGCGAGGGTCATGGGAATGCCTTCGAGCAGCTTCTTCAGGGAGCTGACCGAAGGGCTGACGCGGTTTTGCTCGATCTGCGAGATCGTCGAGTTGGTCAGGCCGCTACGGCGGGCCAGCTCCCGCTGGGAGAGTTTGTTGCGTTCACGCACCAGTTTGAGTCGTGTCCCCGTGTCCATAGCCGCCTTATGTGTCAATAATTTTGGGCGGAGCATTAAAGCACATTATTTCAGGCTTTAGCGGCCCGTCTGTACGGATGGAGGCGATGGCTGAGGCCACAACCCTACCAGCAGTAACAAGGCGCCGACGATCAGGTACGGCAGGCGTGGATCGGCGGCGTAGATCAGGGTGCCGGCCAGCGGTCCGATGACCACGCCCAGCCCCTGTGCCGCGCCGATGGAGCCGGCCGTGGCGCCTTGTTCGGAGGCGTCCATGGCATTGGCCGCCAGTGCCGAGAAGGCCGGGAAAACCCAGCCCATGCCGCCGGCGGCGATAAAAAAGCAGGTACCCAGCAGTGTGGCGCTGTCGGCAAATGCACAGGCGATGAAGCCCAGTGCCGAAACGCTGCCACCGACGCGGATCATGCGCAGCGGCGGCCACTGCAGTTTGCGCACCAGCATTTGCGACAGGATCAGCGCCACACCCACCAGGGTCAGGGCCATGCCCGCTGTTTGTGCGGCTTGCGCAGGGTCCATGCCCAGGCGGTCGAGGGCGAAGAAACCGACGGTGATCTGCGCCACCGAGACGCTAAGCATGGCCACGAACGCCACCAGCAAGGGGCGTCGCAGGCGCGGGTCGCTCAGGCGCACCGGGCGTGGCGGCTGCTTGAGGTGCAGTTCCTGGCGCTTGAGCTTGAGCAGCAGCACCACGAACGCCAGCATCGGCAACACCGCCATTGCATAGAACGGCAGGCTCAGGCTGTGGCGCGCCAGCAAGGCGGCCAGGGCCGGGCCCAGCACCAGGCCGACCGCGTTGGCCGCGCCCAGGGAGGCGAGGGTGCGGGCGCGATGCTCTGGTGCGACGTTGTCGGCGATCAGTGCCGCGCCGCCCACCGGCAGCGCCGCATAGAACGCGCCGATCAGGCCCCGTCCGAGGATCAGGCCGATGAAGGCCAGGGTCGCACTGGGCAGCAGATGCAGGGCCACATCGATGAACAGGCACAGGATCCAGTAGGCCAGGGTAAAGCCGGCGGTGCCGATCAACAGCACCCGGCGCCGGCCGAGACGGTCACTGGCCTGGCCCCAGGGGCGGGCCAGGAGCATCCAGATCACCCCGGCCACCGTCACCGCCGCCCCGGCCTGCCAGGTGGCCAGGCCCAGGGTGCGGGCGATCGGGCCGATCAGGGACACGAAGGCCATCATCGCCATGGTGCAGGCCATGTTGGCGACCAGCAGCGGGCGCAGGTCGAAGCCGGCGTCGGCATGGCTGGAAAGTGTCGCAGGGTCCTGTGCGCTGTTCATGGGCTATCCAAGGCAGTTGAGGCAAGGCTGGCATTGTGCCGGAAAACAACGGGAGACAGGACGCTGCGCGATCGACAATCGTTAATGGCTGCTGTCGGCCTGATCTTTTCCAAGCGGGCCGGGCCACATGCTGCGCAGCACCCCGTCGCGCCGCACCAGGCCATGCACCAGCGCCGCGCCAAGGTGAATCAGCACGGTGGCGAACAGCACGTAGGCCAGCACGCCATGGGCCTTGCGCAACAGGGCATAGAGGTGCAGGTCGTGGGGCAGGAGCGCGGGCAGTTGCAGCGGCAGCGGGTAGCCGCCTGCCGAGAGCATGCCCCAGCCGATCAGCGGCATGGCCAGCATCAGGGCATACAGCAGCCAGTGCGAGGCGCCGGCGGCCAGGCGCTGTACCCGTGGCAGGTCGCTGGGCAGCGGCGGATGGGGCAGGGTCAGGCGCACCAGGATGCGCACCAGCACCAGCAGCAAGAGCGCCAGGCCAATGGCCTTGTGCAGGCTGATCAGCAGGGTGTGGCGCGGCGACAGGTCGACGACCATGCTCACGCCGACGAACAGCATCGCCAGGATCAACAGCGCCATCAGCCAGTGCAGCAGGCGCGCCAGGGGATGGAAGGCGGCGGGTACGGATTTCATGGGTGTGCTCCCGATGCAGTGGCTTCGCGGCTGCGGCGATTGAAGGACTCGGAGTAGGCGGCCGAGCGGGCGGCCAGGATCGGATCGGCCGAAGGTTCGATGCCGGCAGGCAGGATCAGCGGGTCGAAATTGAGGTCACGGCAGGCGCCTTGTTCGGGGCCATCGACCTGTTCGATCACCAGGGTGCCGGCGTCGACGCTGCGTCGCTCGGCAGGCCACGGCTGGGCCGGGTCGTCGACCGCGTCACCAGCGGCCGCCAGGGTCAGGCGCAAGGTCCAGCGCAAGGGGCCTTGGCTCAGGCGCTGGTGCAGGTCGTGCTGCAGGTACTCGCGGTCATCGACCTGGCCTTGCAGGGCGGCGAATGGCGTCTGCGGCACCAGGCTCCAGCGCACGTAGCGGCGCGTGCCCTGGGCATCGACCAGGGCGAAGGCGTTGATGCTGTTGTAGCTGGAGTTGGCGAAACTGTCCGGTGCCTTGTAGTCCTTGGCCCATTGGCGAAACGCGGCACTCTCCGGGTGCGCGGCGAAGAACGCCTGGACCCGCGCCGGGTCCGGCTTGCCGGTGGCCGGGTCCGGGGTCATGGCCAGCACCTGCTGGTAGAAGGCGTCGGGGGTACTCACTGCCAGCACCGGCGGGGTGTTCATGCCGGTGCGCCAGACCTGGCCATCATCGCTGCTCAATTGCAGCGCCAGGCTGCGGGTCGGCACGCTGGTGTCGGCGGCGTAGGGGTTGCTGCCACCGATGGCGAAACGACCGATCACCGGCACCCGCGGCTGGCTGAACACCCGTGCCCGGGACAGGCCGGCGGCCTGGTCGTTAGCCTGGAAATAGCCACTGACACACAGGCCCTTGGCATGATTCTTACGGTAGCCGGGGAAGTGTCCGGCCTGGGCTTCGAAGGTGTCGATGATGCGCTTGGGCGTCAGGCGTTCGGCGCCTATCCAGCCGGCGGCATAGGCAAAGCTTGCGGCCAGGGCGCCCAGGCCCAGGCCGATGGCAGCCAGGCGCAGGAGGCGGGGGCGGCCGTGCAAAGGAGAACTCATGGCGGCGATCCGGGTCAGTGAATGAGCCGGTACGACGCATGGCGCGCAGATTTATTCCAGCGTCGTGGAATATTTTCAATGTTCGGGCGTCTGCCTCGTACACTGATCGCCTACAGGCCAAGACCCTGGCAATGAACGAACTAGACGACGACCAATTACGCGAGATGCTCGAGCGCCTGCGCCGCTTCGCCTTGTGGTTGACCCGCGAGACCAGCAGCGCCGATGACCTGGTCCAGGCCACGGTCGAGCGCGCCTTGAGCCGCCGCGACCAGCAGCGCGGGCAGGACAGCCTGCGCGCCTGGCTGTTTTCGATCCTCTACCGGCAGTTTATCGACGGCAAGCGCCGCGAGCGGCGTCATGCGCGCTGGCTGGCCTGGTTCGGACGGGGCGAGGAGGCGGGCAATGCCACCGAGGACATCGTCCTGGCCCAGTCGGGCCTGGCCGCCTTTGCCCGCCTGCCGGTGGAACAGCGCGCCTTGCTGTTGCTGGTCAGCGTCGAAGGCTTGAGCTACAAGGAGGCCGCCCAGGCCCTGGAGGTGCCCATCGGCACGGTGATGTCACGTTTGTCGCGGGCGCGCACGGCGCTGCGCGAACTGGCCGAAGGCAATGCGACGCCTGCGGCGTTGCGGAGGTTGAAATGAGTCCGTTGATCCCGAGCGAAGAAGAACTCCATGCCTATGTCGACGAGCGCCTGGAGCCTGCGCGCCGTCGTGCGGTAGAGCTGTACCTGGCCGCCAATCCCGAGCAGGCGGCGCGGGTCGATGGCTGGCGCCGTGATGCCCGGCACCTGCGTGCAGCCTTGTCCGGTTTTGCCGGGCAGGCGCCCAACCCCCGGCTGGACCCTGCCGCCGTGCGCCGGTCGTTGCGCCAACGCCGGCAGCGGCGCTGGGCCAGTGCCGCCGTGCTGTTGCTGACCCTGGGTATCGGCGGGCTGGGTGGCTGGCAAGTGCGCGACGCCAGCCTGGTGGCGGCCAACCCTCCCATGGCCGATGCCGTGCAGGCGCACAAATTGTTCGCCGCTGCCGGCACCCTGGACCTCAGCGCACGCGACCCGGCACGCCTGCAGGCCTGGCTGGGTGAGCACTTTCAGCATGTCGGCAGGTTGCCGGACCTGTCGGCCTACGGCTTTACCCCGTTGGGCGCGCGGCTGCTGAGCAACGAGCAGGGCCCGGCCGCCTTGCTGGTGTTCGAAGATGCCCGCGGTCAGCGGGTCAGCCTGTTCCTGCGCTCACCGAGTGAACGTTATGCACGCATGCCCAGCGGCGAGCGTACCGAGGGGCAGCTGCAGGCGCGTTACTGGTCCCGGGGCGACTACAACTACGCGCTGGTCAGTGCTGCCTCCGACAACCGTGGCGCACAGTTGCGTCAGGCACTGGATATCGCCTTGTAGCCCCATTTCCAATGCAGGCGTAAGCTCGAAGCTGTTTGACCCAGCAGTTCGTTCCATCACCTGTGAGGTACGCTGAAATGAAGCGCAAGCAAGGTTTGGTAGTGGCAGCGCTGTTGCTGCTGGCCGGCCAGAGCGCGCTGGCCTCGGCACCGGAAGTGAAGGATGCGCGTCTGGTTGCCCATGAGCAGGCAGTGCAGGCCTATGCGGCAAGAACTGGCAAGACCGTCCCGGCTGTTCAGGACTACCGCTACGGCACATCGGTGGATGTCGCCCGGCTGATCGAACAGACCCCCATGGCCCGCGGCTGCGAGGCGGCGCCGATGTTGATGACCTACGAGGATACGTCCGGGCAGCTGGTAACGATGCGTTACCGGCTGGAAGGGCAGTGCCCACGCTTCCAGGCCACGCGATAGCCATCACCTGCGCAGCGACGAGGGATCGCCGCTGCGCAAGGCACTTGGTTTGTGCACGGGTATTAAATAGTATCAATCTCATTTGATTCCTTTCCCGTGCAGGTGCGTTGACATGAGCGAAGCGGTGGCCCTTTCCGAGCAGACCTTGCAGGGTCTGTACTGTGACCACTGCCTGTTGGTCGACCTATGACGCGTGCCGGCGACAGCCGACGTGCCCTGCTCAAGTGTGGTGCGGCCCTGGCGGTACTGGCCCCGGGCGGCTGGCTGTTGAGCCAGCCGTTGTCGCTGGCCGCCTGGCGTGCCGACCTGCGCACCGCGGTGGGCCAGCGGCGTGGGGTGCGCCTGGTCGATGGCAGTGTGTTGCAGTTGAACACCGCAACCGCCGTGGGCCTGGACCTCAAGCACCATCGCCTGGCACTGGTCGAAGGTGAAATTGCCCTCAGCGTCAGCCGTGCGCAACCGCTGACCGCGGACTTCGGCCTCGGCCAGGTCACGGTCGGGCAGGCGCAGGTGTGCCTGCGTCGCGATGCCGACCGGTGCCGGATCGGCGTGCTGCAGGGCATGGTGCAGGTGAGCCCGGCCCAGGGCATGGCACTGGCGCTACAGTACGGCGACCAGTTGACCCTGTACGCCGACGGCAGCGGCGCCATGGGGCGTTTCGATCCCCGTGCACCGGACTGGCGCGATGGCATGCTCAGCGTCGACGACCAGCCGCTGGGGCAGTTCTTGCGCGAGATCTCGCGCTATCGCCCGGGCGTGCTGCGCTGGGAGCCGGCACTGGAAACGCTGCGGGTGACCGGTACCTTCCAGCTCGACGACACCGACCGTATCCTCGCCTGGCTCACAGCCAGCCTGCCGGTCACGGTGCAGTCGCGCACGCGCTACTGGACCACCCTGGTCAAACGTTGACCTGACATTTTTGTCAGTAGCGCTGGTGGCGGGTGTTGGCGAAGATGCCGATACCCGGGTCGGAGCCTGTCGCCATGGACGAGAACAACAAAGAGCGCCTGCGTCTGTACCAGCCTGGCGATGCCGTGGTGTTGTACGGCTGCTTCCCGGCGGAGTATGGGGTAATGGACACCCAAGCGGGGGTGGTGCGCAGCGTTGACTGGCACTGCGGTCGGGTGCGGCTGTACTTTCCCTGTGATGACGAGTGCCGCAGCATCGCCTTTGCCTGCATCACCGCAGTGATGTTGCTGGATCGTCCTTGACCTGAATGTATGTTGCCGGCCGACTGTGCGGCAGAGAACGTTAGCGCTTCATCGAGTCTTGCTGGTCCGCCTTCCAGTCGTGCGTGAAGGTGTCACGCAGTGCATGGGCGAGCTGGTAGGCGGCAATTTGTTCTTCGGTCATGGCCAGCAGGGTGGGATCGATCTTGGCCGCCAGCGCCTTCATCTTCGCCTCGACCTCGGGTGCTTCGACCATGCTCAGTTCGGCGATGTACAGTTCGCGGAACCTGGCCTTGGCCTTGTTGATTTCGTCGGTCGTGTGAAATTGCGGGTTCACCAGAATCCCGACGACCTTGACCACCTCATGGTAGAGGTTTTGACGTAACACGTAGAAGGGCTTGGCTGCCTCAAGCTTACGCGCTGTCGCCTCGCTTTCGCGGGCGCTGTTGAAACTAATGACGCTCATCACCACGCCCACCACAACGCTGATCACCTGGATCAGCGAGGAGAGCCACTGAAGGGTTGGGCCATCGGTTTTCATGGGAGATCACTCGACAGTTGTGGTTGTCGACATCTCATCCAGGCTGCGGTGGACCGCAATGCGGTCGCACCCACAGTGTCCCTTCTGTTGTTGGCAGCAGGCATCGTTGGTCACAGTGTAGTTCCGGGGTCCCATTCACGATGGCTCAATGGAACACCTGCACCTCCAACTCGTCGATCGCATAGCCCTGGCCGGCAGGCGTGGCCTTGAGGATCAACACGGCATTGGGCGCACTCCTGAGTACGGCGATCAGGCCGATGCTGCCATCCTCGACATTGCCCACCAGGGCCGGGATTTTCTGTCCCCTGGGCGGTACCAGCAGGGGCCGCCAGGCCGTCGCATCGGCCGTGACGAACCCTTGGGCGGTGCCAAGGAATTTCCCCGGTGGAACGTCTTTCGAGTCCGCCAGCCCACGGTCGGTCATACGCAGGCGTAGCAGTCGGTCGATGGGTTGATCCTCGAAGCCCAGGACACGCCCTCCGAAGAACGGTGCCAAGGCCTGGGGCAAGTGCTCCGCCGGGGTCGCCAGCCAGGCCTGCATGAACGCATTGGCCCATTGCCTGGCGGGCTCCGACGACTCGACCGACAGGCTGCCCAGCACCGACTGCAACAGCGCGTCGGCCTCGGGGTCGAGGCTGAAGCCGGTGACCTGACGTTCATAGGCCGGAACCGCACTGGCGACGCTATCCGTTTGAGCTGCAGCGGGGCGCAAGTCGATAGGCGCAACACCGAAGAAGCTCTGCTCGCCATCGGACAGGCTGGTGTTGCCGGCAATCGCCCGTGCCTGGGGAACCGCCTGTGCGGTGAGCCACTGGTACTTGCCGGTGCGCGTCTGGCGCCTGCAGAAATCACGTACCTGTGGTTCAAGCGCTGAAAGCGCTTTCGGGGAGGTGGACAGGTTCATCTTCTCGCGGTAGCGGAGCAACCAGTCATAGCTGGACCTGGCCGCATCGAGGCACTGCCCTGGATAGGCATAGGTACGGTCGGCGTGATGCGACAGCGCGCCGCCGCGATCCACGGCATGGGTCCAGATCCATTCGGTGGGGCAGGGCCAGTGCGGCTCCGATATGCCCTGGTGGGAGAAGGAGTCCTGCCGGCCATGCAATGCCTGGCCGAACTTGAGCAGGTGTTCCTCGGTGCCATGGCCGGTTTCGGCGACCACGCTCTTGATCTGTCCTTCGGCAAAATGGGCAGCATGATCGACCGGGCGTGCATCAGGCAGCTGCGGTGGCGGCTGTTGCGCGCGAAAGTGCAGGTAGCGGGTGAGATTGCTGGCGTTTTCCTTACGCCGGATGCACAGCTGCCAGATGATCGCGTGCTTGGCGTCGAGCTGCCCGGTGTCAGTGAGTTCGTCACCGCGGGCGATGTCGTGGCTTTGCTGATGATCGTAACCGGCCTGCACGGCCAGCCAGTAAGTCAGGCCGAAATGGAAGTCCGATTCGTAGGCAAGTGCCGACGGGCCGCAGTTCAGCAACAGGAGGGGCAGGGCGGCGAAGCGCATCGGGGCCATGATAGCGGCTGCCTGTAGGGGCGGGGGGCAGGTTGAAGTCTAGTGCTGTGGACGAAAATTATTTGACATATTTGATTTGTGATCACATATTTTCAACCACAAGAACGACAACACAGGCATTACTCCATGACAGATCGTCCGATCCTGTTGCCGACCCTGCGCCAGGTGTCCCGCGATACCCTGCAAGACCAGGTCTACCGGCAGATTCGTGAAGCGCTGATGAGCGGTCGCTTCCAGCCAGGACAAAAGCTCACCATCCGCGGCCTGGCCGAAGCCCTGGGCTCCAGCCCCATGCCGGTGCGCGAAGCCCTGCACCGCCTGAGCGCCGAAAACGCCTTCGAAGTCACCGAGACCTCGCGCCTGCGGGTGCGGGTCATGACTCCGGAGCGCCTGCGCGAGATCCGCGATGCGCGGGTGGCCCTCGAAGGTTTGCTGGCGGAAAAAGCAGTGGCCTTGCTCAGCGCCGCCGACCTCGCCGAAATCACCGACCTGTGCGAACAGATGCAGGCCGCCGTCGATGCCGTCGACGTACCGGCCTACCTGTGGGGCAACTTCGCCTTTCACCGGCGCATCTACGCCGTGGCCCGGGCCGAACTGACCGTCGCCGCCGTCGAGAATTTCTGGCTGCACATGGGCCCGTGCTTTGCCCTGGTAGCGCCCGACAAGAGTCACCTGCAACGCTCCATGGAAGCCCACGACCGCATCGTTGCGGCGCTGGCAGCCCGGGATGCGGCAGCGGCGCGGGCGGCGGTCACCGACGACATCATGCAGGCCGCCGACTCCCTGGCGCGCCTGCTCGTCACCAACGACCGTGCGCGGTCGTCTGTCACTGGAGTGAAAAAAGCATGAGCGTTCTCAATCGCCTGACACCTTATCCGGGCTTGCGTGTCCTGATCTCCGGCGGTGCTGCCGGTATCGGCGAAGTCCTGGCGGCGGCCTATCTCGAAGCAGGTGCGCGGGTACATGTCTGCGACGTCAGCGAAGCGGCGATCGCGGCGTTTCGCGACCGCTACCCCGACGCTGTCGCCACCCGTGCCGATGTGGCGGACGCGGCGCAGATCGAGGCGGTGTTCAAGGTCCAGCGCGAGCAGTTCGGCGGCCTCGATGTACTGGTCAACAACGCCGGCATCGCCGGGCCCACCGCCGGCATCGATGCCATCAGCGACGAGGACTGGCAGCGCACCATCGACATCAACCTCACCGCGCAGTACCGCTTCGCCCACCATGCGGTGCCGCTGCTCAAGGACTCGCCCCACGCCCACCTGCTGCATATCGCCTCGGTGGCCGGGCGCCTGGGCTATGCCTGGCGCACGCCCTATGCGGCGACCAAGTGGGCCATCGTCGGCCTGATGAAATCCCTGGCCGCGGAACTGGGCGAAAGCGATATCCGTGTCAACGCCTTGCTCCCCGGCATCGTCGAGGGCCCGCGCATGGACGGCGTGATTCGCGCCCGCGCCGAACAGGTGGGGGTGCCTGAGGCGCAGATGCGCGAGGAGTACCTGAAGAAGATCTCGCTCAAGCGCATGGTCAGCGCCGAAGACGTCGCCGCCACCGCCTTGTTCCTCTGTTCACCCGCCGCCCGCAACATCACCGGCCAGGCCATCAGCGTGGATGGCAACGTCGAATACCTCTGAGCCGCCCTGCACTGCTTTCTCGCCAAGAACAACAACGGAGAATACGCATGTCCAAGCAACGCCCGGTCATCATCACCTGTGCCGTCACCGGTGCCATTCACACCCCTTCGATGTCGCCGTACCTGCCGGTCACCCCGCAGCAAATCGCCGACGCTGCCCTTGGCGCGGCAGAGGCGGGGGCCGCCATCGTCCACCTGCATGCCCGTGATCCCTATGACGGCCGGCCGAGCCAGGACGTCGAGCTGTTCCGCCAGTTCCTGCCGCAGATCAAGGCCCAGAGCGACGTAGTGATCAACATCACCACCGGCGGCGCGCCGACCATGGGTGTGGAAGAGCGCCTGCAACCGGTGGCCCAGCTCAAGCCGGAACTGGCGTCGCTGAACATGGGCTCGATGAACTTCGGCCTGTACGAAATGCTCGACCGCTTCACCGAGTTCCAGCACGACTGGGAGCGGCCGTACCTGGCCGAGAGCGACGATCGCATTTTCCGCAACACCTTCCGCGACATCGCCTACATCCTCAACGCCTGCGCCGA
The DNA here is from genome assembly GCF_030272895.1 of Pseudomonas sp. BGr12. GTDB lineage: Bacteria > Pseudomonadota > Gammaproteobacteria > Pseudomonadales > Pseudomonadaceae > Pseudomonas. Next base: position 65,979 of record NZ_JALRNF010000038.1, read on the forward strand.
GAACCGCACCCGCTTCGAGATCGAGTGCTACGACATCGGCCACCTCTACACCGCCGCGCATTTCCTCCAGCGCGGCCTGCTCAAGGCGCCGCTGTTCATCCAGTCGGTGTTCGGCCTGCGCGGCGGCATCGGGGGGCACCCCGAAGACCTGGCGCACATGCGCCGCACCGCCGACCGGCTGTTCGGCGATGCCTACGAGTGGTCCATCCTCGGCGCCGGGCGCAACCAGATTCCGCTGGGCACCATGGGCCTGTCCATGGGCAGCAACGTGCGCGTCGGTCTCGAGGATTCGCTGTGGGACGGTCCGGGCAAACTGGCGGCGTCCAACGCCGACCAGGTCAAGCGCATCCGCACCGTGATCGAGGCCCTGGGCGGACGCGTCGCCACGCCTGACGAGGCGCGGGAAATGCTCGACCTCAAGGGTCGCTACGAAGTCGATTTCTAGCTTGTGCGCACACCCCGGACCCGGGGTCCGGGGTACTCCCACCGCTGCTGCCACATAGAGATTCGTGCCATGACAATTACAACAATGCCCGAAGAACCGACTGTGCCCCGCGACTCGGCGACCCTCAACCGGTTGCTGTTCGTCAAACTCATGCCGTTGCTGATCGCCGCCTATGTATTGAGCTTTCTCGACCGCACCAACATCGCCCTGGCCAAGCATCAACTGGATGTCGACCTGGGGATTTCAGCCGCTGCCTACGGACTGGGCGCCGGCTTGTTCTTTCTCACCTACGCGCTGTCGGAGGTGCCCAGCAACCTGATCATGCACAAGGTCGGCGCGCGTTTCTGGATCGCCCGGATCATGGTGACCTGGGGCCTGATCTCGGCAGCAATGGCCTTCGTCCAGGGCGAGACCTCGTTCTACGTGCTGCGCCTGTTGCTGGGTATCGCCGAGGCCGGTTTGTTCCCCGGGGTGATGCTCTACCTCACCTACTGGTTCGGCCGCGAACAACGGGCCCGTGCCACCGGCTACTTCCTGCTCGGCGTGTGCTTTGCCAACATCATCGGCGGCCCGCTGGGCGCGGCGCTGATGCAGATGGATGGCATCCTGGGCTGGCATGGCTGGCAATGGATGTTCATGCTCGAAGGCCTGCCGGCGGTGTTCTTCGCCTACGTGGTATGGAAGAAACTGCCGGACCGGCCGAGCAAGGCGCCGTGGCTGAGCCTGGCCGAAGCGCAGCAGATCGAACGTCAGCTGGCCAGCGAGGCCGAGGAGGGTGCCGGGCACGGCGGGCATTCGCTCAAGCAATGCCTGACCCCGCAGATCCTGCTGGCGATCTTCGTCTACTTCTGTCACCAGATCACCATCTACACGGTGATCTTTTTCCTGCCGGGCATTATCGGCAAGTACGGTGACCTGAGCGTGGTGCAGGTCGGTTGCCTGACCTCCTTGCCCTGGCTGGCGGCGGCAGCCGGTGCGGTCCTGCTGCCACGCTTTGCCAGCAATGCCCAGCGTGCGCGGCGGATCCTGGTGACGGGCTTGCTGACCATGGCCCTGGGCTTGGCCATTGCCTCGCAGGCGGGGCCGGTGATCAGCCTGCTGGGCTTCTGCCTCTCGGCGCTGATGTTCTTCGTGGTGCAGTCGATCATCTTCCTGTACCCGGCGTCGCGGCTCAAAGGCGCTGCGTTGGCCGGCGGGTTGGGGTTCGTCAACTCCTGCGGGCTGCTGGGAGGCTTCTTCGGCCCATCGGTGATGGGCATGATCGAACAGAGCACCGGTAATGCCAGCAACGGCCTGAAGTTCATCGCCGTGTTGCTGGTGGTGGCGGCGGTGGTGGCGCTGCGCTTGCGCCAGGGGCATGAGCAGCAGGTGCGCAAGGGCAGTGGGTTGAAGGCGGCGCAGCGGCAGTCGGCGTGAAACTTCGATTTTGCCTTTGCCTTTGCCTTTGCTGTTCGTACATCGCCAGTCCAGACGACGCGATTCGTCCCTTCAGGAGGCTGAGTGGAGGCGTTGCGTAGCTGGGTGCAGGCCATGGATGGCCTGCAAGCACCGTCGGGCCATGGATGGCCCGTCGGTGCGTCCCGGCGGGAGCAATGCCGGAGGGAAGGGACCCGTAGCGAAGCGCAGGGCCGGATGTAGGGACGAGGGGTTTTGGTTACTTTTGCCCCGACAAAAGTAACCCGCCGTAAGGGCGGAAAGGTGAGTCAGCGCCACCCTCGCAAACGGATCATCTCGCAAGACGCCAAGTCGATGCGATGGCACTGAAGATGGTGAGCATATCCATTGTCTGCAGCGGCGCCACCGGCTGGTTTCGCCCTTTACGGCGACCCACTTTTGACGGGGCAAAAGTGGGCAAAACCCCCTGTCCCTGCATACGGCCCTGCGCTTCGCTACGGGTTCCCTCCTTCCACCCTTGCTCCCGCGGGGGCGCGCCGAAGGGCCGTCCCTGGCCCTGCGGCGCTCGCCGGCC
>NZ_JALRNF010000039.1 GCF_030272895.1 Pseudomonas sp. BGr12
TTGTGGGGGGGGGGGGGGGGTGGTTTCCTGGGGGGGGGGCAATCGGGGGCCATGCCGGCTCCTACTGGCGGGGGCTTGCCCCGCGAAGATTTACTCGGCGAGTTTGTAAGCGATTATGTAATCACCCATCTTGGTCCCCAGCGAGCCGTGGCCACCGGCGGTCACCAGCACGTATTGCTTGCCGCCCTTGCCGGTATAGGTCATGGGCGTTGCCTGGCCACCGGCCGGCAGGCGCGATTTCCACAGCTCCTTGCCGGTGTTGGTGTCATAGGCACGCAGGTACTGGTCCAGGGTGCCGCTCAGGAAGCCCAGGCCACCGGCGGTGACGATCGAACCGCCCATGCTTGGTACGCCGATCGGCAGACCGATGGGGATGGGCGAGCTGTCACGGCTGGTGCCGTTCTTGTGCTTCCACACCACTTTCTTGGTCAGCAGGTCGATACCGGCCACGTAACCCCAGGATGGCGCCTGGCACGGAACGCCCAGCGGCGACATGAACGGGTGCATGATCACCGCGTACGGCGCGCCGGTGTTCGGCTGCACGCCGCTGGTTTCGCTTTCGCGCTTGCTACCGGCGGCAACGTCGGCGCGTGGCACCATCTTCGACACGAAGGCCATGTAGTTGGGGCTGGTAAACAGCAGCTGGCGCACCGGGTCGACCGAGACGCTGCCCCAGTTGAACACGCCGACGTTACCCGGGTAGACCAGGCTGCCCTGGAGCGACGGCGGGGTGTACTGGCCTTCGTAGCGCAGCTCGCGGAACTGGATGCGGCAGAGCATCTGGTCGAACGGGCTGGCGCCCCACATGGCCTGTTCGGTCAGGTCCGGGCCCAGCAGGTTGAGGTCCGAACGGGCCTGGGTCGGTGCGGTGTGGTCACCTTCGACGGCGCCTTGCGGGGCCGGGATCTCGCGGATCGGCACGATCGGGGTGCCGTCGCGACGGTCGAGGACGTACAGGCTGCCTTGTTTGGTCGGGGCGATCAGCGCAGGTTTGAAACGGTCGTCGGTCTTCATGTCGACCAGAGTCGGCTGGCTGCCGACGTCCATGTCCCACAGGTCGTGGTGGGTGAACTGGTAGTTCCAGCGGACCTTGCCGTTGGCCAGGTCCAGGGCGACGATGCCGGCGCTGAATTTCTCGGCGCCCGGGGTGCGGTCGGCACCCCACTGGTCCGGGGTCTGGTTGCCCAGGGGCAGGTAGACCATGCCGAGCTTTTCATCGACGCTGGCCAGCGACCACATGTTGGCCGAGTTGCGGCTGTAGGTCTTGCCGGGGGCCAGGGGCGCGGTTTCGTCCGGGTTGTTGCTGTCCCAGTTCCACACCAGGTGGCCGTCGTGCACGTCATAGGCGCGGATCACGCCGGACGGCTCGTTGGTCGACTCGTTGTCGGTGACATGGCCGCCGATGATCACCAGGCTACGGGTGATCGCCGCCGGCGAGGTGGAGTAGTAGCCGCCCGCGGTGAACGGGCCGATGCCGGTGGTCAGGTCGATCACACCCTGGTTGCCGAAACCTTCACAGACCTTGCCGGTGTCGGCGTTCAGGGCGATCAGGCGGGCGTCGGCGGTCGGCAGGTACAGGCGACGCGGGCAAGCGCGGGCCACGGCCATGCCGGCATCGGAAATTTTCGGTGCCGGGCTGCCATCCATGCTGACGTAGTTGTTCTCGTCATAATACGAGACGCCACGGCAGGTCATGTGGGCAAAGCCCTTGAAGCCCACGGGGCTCTTGATCTGCGGGTCGAAGCGCCAGATTTCGGCACCGGTGTCCGGGTCCAGGGCCAGCACCTTGCTGTGGGCGGTGCAGGCATAGAGCATGCCGTTGACCTTGAGCGGGGTGTTCTGGTTGGTCAGCTCCACCGGGTCGTTGTCGGTCGGCAGGTCGCCGGTACGGATGCGCCAGGCTTCTTCCAGGCGGTGCACGTTGTGCGGGGTGATCTGGCGCAGCGGCGAATAGCGGTCGCCGTACTCGGTGCGGCCATAGGCCTGCCACTCGCCGTCGGGCATCTGCGGCGCATTGCTGGCGAACTCGGTGGTGTCGCGGCCCAGTTCACCCTTGACCTCGCCCGGGTGGGTGAACTGGCTGGCCACGGCGGTGGCCCCCGACAGCACCACGGCCAGGCTCAGCAGGCCGGTGTTGACCTTCGACGGGTTGCCGAGCAGCGGGCGACGGGCCCAGGGCAACAACAGCACCACGCCCAGGGCGAACCACAGGGCCAGGCGCGGCACCAGTTGCCACCAGTCCAGGCCGACTTCCCACAGTGCCCACAGGGTGCTGCCCAGCAGCACCAGGCCATACAGGCCCAGGGCGTTGCGGCGCAGGGCCAGCAACAGGATGCCGGCCAGGGCGAAGCCGAGTCCGGCGATCAGGTAATACAGCGAGCCGCCGAGTTGGCTCAGCTTGATGCCACCTGCCAGCAGGGCCAGTCCCATCAGCAGCAACAGCACGCCAATCAGGCGCGGCAGCCAGCGGGTTCTACTCAAGGCACCTTCTGTGCTCATCGTGTTGTCTCCGTTAGATCAAAAATTGTCGGTAGTTGGCTTAGAAGCTGCTCTGGATCTTGATCCCGCCGATCAATGCGTCATCGACCTGCTCCACGCCACCGGGATGGCGGATGTACTGCAGGTTCGGGCGCACGGTCAGCCAGTCGGTGACGTGGATGCCGTAGTACAGCTCGGCGCTGTACTCGGTGTCCTGCACCGGCCGGTAGGCGGGATTGTCGTAGTCGTCCAGGCCCTGGGCCTGGTTGAGGGCCTGGGCGTTCTTGCGGTAGGCGGGGTTGACGTGCACGCGGGCGAGGGCGAAACCGATGTCGTCCCTGGCGCGGGCATCGAAGGGCCCCTTGTACACCACACCTGCCTGAACATAGTTGTCGATGGCATTGGTCTTCTTGTCGTGCAACGTGGCGTTGGCAAACACGCTCAGGCCACGGGAATGGTCGGAGGCCAACGACGTCACCTGCTGCTGGGCACCCAGCCACATGCCATGCTTGCTCGAGCTGCTGCGATAGGGTTGGCCGCTCAGTGCCGCCGGTTGGTCGTTGCTGTCCTTGTAGACATCAGTTGCCTTGGCATTACTGTAGTAGTAACCGGCCCGATATTCCCCTTTCAGGCCCGCAACCTGCGGGCTCCAGACCAGCTCGATGGGGAACAGCGCGCCCTGGGTGCCGCTGCCGCTGAGCTTGAAGCCGTTGTCACGGTCAAGGTTCGAAGGGTTCTGCTCGAAGGCACCGATCTGCGCGTAGAGCTCGGGGGTGAGGTTGTACTTGACCCGCAGCGCCCACTGGCTGACCGGCCAGTTGTACCAGATGTCACCGGCCCAGTTGCCCACCTGGGAGCCGCAGAACGCCAGGTTCTGGAAGTCGCAGGGGAAGCTGTTGAAGTCCTCGCCCTGGCCGAAGCGACCGAATTTCACATCCAGGGCACCGTCGAAGTATTTCTGCTTGATCCACATCTGGGTCAGCCGCCAGGTCTGGCCGCGCCCCCAGACTTCCTGGGCCGAAGTGAAACCGCCGACCCGCGGATCGTTGATGCGGTCGTTGCTGATGTTGTTGCCGTGGCGCTCGGTGACGGTCAGCTGGAACTCGGCATCGTGCCAGTCGAGGAGCTTCTGCAGGTCCAGGTGGGTGCCGAAGGTGAACTGGTCGCTGTAGCGCGCCGTCTTGTCGTCGTCATAGCCGCCGTGCAGGTTGGCGCCCATCTCGCCGGTGTAGCCCAGGGTGAAGTCGTAGCCGCGTTCCGCCAGCTCAGTGCGGGTACCGCCCCAGTCGCCGAGCATCCACGGCGAGTCGCTGGCGAACATGGCCGCGGCCTGGGTGCAGGGGGCAAGGCTGGCGATGGCCAGGCCGGAGAACAGGGAAAAGCGGAAACGATGAATCTGAGGCATGAGATAGCGCTATCTTTTGATTATGGAAAAAACGGCAAGTGCGCCGTGCTCTGGTGAACGTCGGCGATAAAGCTACAGGGGAGCTAACTGAAGCGGTTCAGCTTGCGGCGGGGAGGATATAGCTGAATTTGTAAGAAAAAAAGTCAATTCAACAAGAGGCACCGTTGCCGGATCGGTAACAGTGCCAGTGGGAACTACTGTATAAGAGGTGGGAACGGGCTTGCCCCGCGATTGCAGTGTGTCAGTCGCATCGCATCGCGGGGCAAGCCCGCTCCTACAAAGCCAGTTGTTCCCGGGTTGAATCAGAAGCTGGTACGCAGGCCAACCTCGACACTGCGCCCCGGCGCCGGGGCGATATCGCGCAGGATCGAGCTGGCGTAGCGCACGGTCTGGTCGGTGAGGTTCTCGCCGCGGACAAAGGCCAGCCACTGGCTCTGGCCGATGTCGAAGCGGTAGCCAAGGCTGGCGCCCAGGGTGGTATAGCCGTCGGTGCTGGTTTCGTTGGCCGGTTTATGGTGCTGGGCGCTGGCATGCTGCACATCGAAACGGGCCTGCCAGCGGTCCATCTCCCACAGCAGGCCGCTGTTCAGGCGCAGTGGGGCAATGCGTGGCAGGTCTTCGCCGCTGTCCAGGTTTTTGGCCCGGGTGTAGTCGCCGGACAATTCCAGGGCAAAGCTGCCGTAGCGGTTCTGCGCCAGTTGCCAGCGATCCTGGGCCTCGATGCCGTAGAAGCGTGCACGCACGCCACGGTACAGGTACTCGGGCACGTCGGCGGCGTGTTCGTGGTCATGATCGTGGTCGTGGTCTTCATGGCCGTGGTCATGGCCTTCGCGCAGGTTGCCGCTGGCCAGCAGGCCGATGTAGTTGCGGAAATGGCTGTAGAACACCCCGACACTGCCTTTGTGCACGCCGTTGTCGAAGCGCAAGGCCAGGTCGCTGGATATCGCCTTCTCCTTGCTCAGCCCCGGATCGCCGATCTCGAAGGTACCTGTGGCGACATGGACGCCATTGGCATACAGCTCGTAGAAGGTCGGCGCGCGTTCGGTGTAGCCCAGGGTCGCAGCCAGCGACCAGATCGGCGTCAGCTCGAAGACCGCCCCGGACGACAGGCTGGCCGCCGTGAAGCTGCTGGCGCTGTCGGCATGGGCAAAGCGCTCGCTGCCCAGGCTGTCGGGATCGACCCGGGTGTGCTCCAGGCGAGCGCCGAGGCTCAGGTTCAGGCGTTCGCTGGCCTGCCATTGTTCAAGCATGAACAGCGCCAGGCTGTCGGTATCGGTTTGCGGAACGAAGGCTTCCTCGCCCAGGGCAGAAAACTCGCTGCGGCTGACCTGGGCACCGATCACGCCTTCAACTGGCCCCAGGGGTTGGTGCCGGGCCTCGACCCGGGCCTCGTAGCCCTTGTTCTTGAAGGTGGTGTGCACCTCGCCGCCTTCTCGTTCGCGGTGCTGGTAGTCGGTGTAGCCCAGGTCGAACTTCAGTGCACTGAAGGGGCCGTCCAGGTCCTGCAGTTCGGAGGCGAAGCCGTACTGGTCCTGCTGCATGTCCAGGCGCACACCAGGCTCGGCCACCGAACCGTAGTTGGAATCGTAGCGGCTGTAGGAAAGGCCGGTGTAGCCATGGTCCCAGTGGTAGGCCCCACCGATTGCACCGCCATCCTGACGGCCATCGCTGTTCTCCAGGCGATGCTTGCTGCCCGGTTCGTCGGCATCGCGGACCTTGGCGCTGCGGGCGTAACCGGGAATGCGCAGGTCGTTGAACTGCCGACTGTTGGCGTCCAGGTGCAGGGCAAAGCGCCCATCGCCGGCTTCCAGCTTGCCGGCACTGCTGCGGGTGGTGTCGGCGCCGCCATAGCGCAATTCACCGGCGCCATGGATGCCGTCGACGGGCGAAGTGGGAATACGGTTGTCGAAGCTGTTGACCACGCCGCCAATGGCGTTGCCACCGTAGAGCAGGGCAGCGGGGCCGCGAACGATTTCGATACGCTCAACCGTCGCCGGGTCCAGCGGCACGGCGTGGTCATAGGACAGCGACGAGGCATCCAGGGCGCCGACGCCGTTGCGCAGGATGCGAATGCGGTCGCCATCCAGGCCGCGGATCACCGGGCGGCTGGCGCCGGGGCCGAACCAGGTCGAGGCGACCCCGGGCTGGTTGTTCAGGGTCTGGCCGAGGCTGCCTTTTTGTTGCAGGGTCAGGTCGTCGCCTTCGAGCACGCTGGTGGGGGCGGCCAGTTCGCTGTTGCCCAGCGGGTTGGCGGTGATGACCTGGGTGTCCAGCTCCAGTGCCTGGCTCAGCGGCGAGGCGAGCCAGAGGGTGGCGGCGAGGGGAGAGAGTCGCAGGGGCAGGTGACGCATGGGCAGCAAGGTTCCTTGGCAGTGTTCTAGTGTTGATACAATATAACATTGCATTCATCAATTAAACGCCCACCCGCTGGCTAGAGCCTTTGCCCACACTAGAATGTTTGTTATCCGGACCTTGATTGTGAAAAGTCTGAAGACTTGCCACCCGTCACTGGGCTAAGGTGCGCACCTTTGATTCGCTGGAGCACAGGCATGAGTACCGCCAACCCCGATCCGCTGCATGGCGTGACCCTGGAGCAGATCCTCACCGCGCTGGTGGCGCACTACCAATGGGAAGGGCTGGCGCAGCGCATCGACATCCGCTGCTTCAAGAGTGACCCGAGCATCAAGTCGAGCCTGACCTTCCTGCGCCGCACGCCCTGGGCGCGGGAAAAGGTCGAGCGCCTGTACCTCAAGCTGCAGCGCGGTCGCTAGGCCGGTGATGCGCCGCGAAGTGGCCATCGGCCTGGCCGCCTGCCTGGGCTGGAGCGCCCTGGCGATCCAGATGTACCTGGTGTTCTGGGTGCGCTGGCAGGAGCAGGCCAGTCTGTTGGGCGGCCTGGTCAACTTCTTCAGCTATTTCACCGTGTTGAGCAACACCCTGGTGGCCGTGGTGCTGAGTCATGCGGCGTTCGGCCGGGAATCGGCTGCACGACGCTTCTTTCTATCCCCGGCGACCAGCTCGGGCATCGCCGCCAGTATCGTCCTGGTCGGGCTGGCCTATAGCCTGCTGTTGCGCCACCTGTGGCAGCCAGAGGGCTGGCAGTGGCTGGCCGATGAGTTGCTGCACGATGTCATGCCGCTGCTGTTCGTCGTCTACTGGTGGTGCTGCGTGGACAAGGGCAGCTTGCGGCCCCGGCACCTGCTGGCCTGGCTTCTGTATCCGCTGGTGTATTTCGCCTATGCGCTGCTGCGCGGGCACACGATAGGGTTCTATCCCTATCCGTTCATCGATGTGGCAAGCCTGGGCTTTACCCAGGTGCTGATCAATGCCCTGGCGATCCTGCTCGGCTTCATCGCCATCGGCCTGCTGTTGCTCGGCCTGGATCATTGGCAGGGCGGGCGCCTGGCCAAGGCCAGGACGCAACCCTGAAGGTGGCGGATCAGGCGTCGTCGTGCGGGTCGAGGCGCCAGTAGGCGGCGGCCTTGATCAGATCTTCCTGCACGCCCTTGTCCTCGATCAGCAGGCGCTTGGCCTGGCGCGTCAGGGCTTTTTCCAGGGCAACCCAGGTGTAGAGCCGACCTTCGGGCAATGGCAGTGCCTTGAGCACCTCAAGCAGATCCTGCCGATGCCGTTGTACCCAGATCACCTCCACGTGTGCCGAACTCTGCAACGTCTGTTGTTCCCGGACATCTTCGACCTCGATGAGCGCCACCACCTTGCGCGTGGCAGGCAACTCTTCCAGACGCCGGGCAATGGCCGGAATCGCGGTTTCGTCACCGACCAGCAGGTAGCTGTCGAAGATATCCGCAACCACCATCGAACTACGCGGGCCGGCGATGTTCAGCACCTGGCCGACCTGAGCCTGGGCCGCCCAGGTGGAGGCGGGGCCGTCGCCGTGGAGGACGAAGTCGATGTCCAGTTCGCCGGCCACCAGGTCGATCCGCCGTGGCGTGTATTCGCGCATGGTCGGGCGTACGCCGTCGCGGCTGAAGTCGAGGTTGTCCAATGCCGCCTGTTCTTCTGCCGAGCAGGCGAACAGCAGTTTGACGTGGTCGTCGCTGCCCAGGCTGGTGAAGCCCTGCAGTTGCGGCCCGCCCAGGGTGATGCGGCGCATGCGCGGGGTCAGGTCGGTGACCCGCAGCACATCCAGGCGACGGTGTTTGATCTCGTGGTTGACGCGATGAATCGCGCTGGTTTCGCTGACACTCATTCGGGTTTCTCCGTAGGAGCCGTGGCCGGTCCGGCAACGATGGCCTTGGCGGTGGTGTTGAGCAGGTTGCGCACCCGCTCGATTTCTTCCGGGGTCCAGCGGCCGCTGTGCATCTGCAGGGCATGGCGCAGGTTGTGCACCGCTTCGTGGATTTCCTGCGGGCGATCGTGCCCGCGCAGGGAACGTTTGCTGACCTCGATGCGCATGCGCACGCCATCCAGGGCAACGGCCTGCTCATTCAGGTGCTCAAGCCCTGCCGGGGTGACGCTGTAGCGCTTCTTGCTGCCGTGGACCTGGCCAGTAATCAGCTCGCTTTCTTCAAGGAAGGTCAGGGTCGGGTAGATGACCCCGGGGCTTGGGCTGTAGCTGCCATCGAACAGGGTTTCGATCTGGCGGATCAGGTCATAGCCGTGGCAGGGCTGCTCGGCGAGCATCGACAACAGCAGCAGTTTCAGGTCGCCGGGGGCGAACACCCGGGGGCCGCGGTCGCCACGCTCGCGGCTGTGGCGACGCTCGAAACCGTCGTGGCGTTCGCCGTGGTCACGGTGGGGGTGGTGGTCACGCATGGGGAATCTCCGTTGTGTACGATGTATCTTTAGATATTACTCAAGATATATCTTAACGCAAGCATGAGAGTGAGAATAATTCTCATGGCGTGACCGGCGGTAAGTCGAGCCGGGCGCAGCAGGTGCGCCCGGGGACTGTTTCAAGGGGTTATTTCTGCGCGACGTCTGGCGATTTGCACAGGGTGTGGCTGCCCGGCTGCAGGTAGGGCATCAGGATCGGAGCCATGCCCTTGAGCACCTGCACCGGCAGGGCCGAGGTGAACTTGAAGGACTCGGCGGCCTGGCCCGGTACGAAGGCGGTGAGGGTGCCGAAGTGGTTGTCGCCGAGGAAGAACACGAAGGTGGCCGTGCGGTTGATCGCTTTCGACCCGATCAGGCGTCCGCCGGCACCGAAGCTTTCGATCCGGTTGTCGCCGGTGCCGGTCTTGCCGCCCAGCACCATCGGGGTGCCGTCGTTGAGTTTGAAGCTGCCCGATACCCGCCGCGCGGTACCGGCGTCGACCACTTGCGACAGGGCGCCACGCAGGGCCCGGGCGACTTCCACCGAGAGCACCCGCTGGCCCAGGTCGGGGTCGCCGGTCAGGCGCGTCTCGTAAGGGGTGTCGGCAGCAAAGTGCAGGGTGTCGATGCGCAAGGTCGGCAGCTTGATACCGTCGTTCTGGATGATCCCGACCAGCTCGGCCAGGGCCGCCGGGCGATCGCCGGAGCTGCCGATGGCGGTGGCCAGGGACGGTACCAGGTGATCGAAGGGATAGCCGACGCTTTTCCAGCGCTGGTGGATATCGAGAAACGCCTCGATCTCCACCAGGGTACGGATGCGGCTGTCGCGGGCGCCCTTGTGCTTGCTCTTGAACAGCCAGCTGTAGACTTCCTGGCGCTCGAACTGGCTGGCCTGTGCGGCGTCCTGGAAGCTGGCGCTGGGGTGCTTGAGCAGATAGCCCAGCAGCCACAGGTCCAGCGGGTGGACCTTGGCGACGAAGCCCTGGTCGGGCAGGTCGAACTTGCCAGGGCCGTAGGCATAGTACATGTCGTCCAGGCGCTCGTCGGTCACCGTGTCCTGCTTGGTCGGCTTGCGCTTGGTTTCCTCCAGGTTCTTTTTCAGGTGGGCGCGGACGAAGGCGTTGAAGGTGGCCTGGTCGGCTTCGGGGAACAGGTAGCGATGCACGGCAGCCAGGCGGATCGGGGTCACTCGCAGGCTGTCCATGAAGGTATCCAGGCGCTGTTGCGAGGTCTTGTTGCGGTACTTTTTCCAGAACCTGCGCAGGTAGTCGGTGCCTTCCTTGTCGGCGAAGCGGGCCAGGTACTCCTGGCGGCGCGGCTCGCTATCGTCCCTGAGCAGCTTGGCGCTGTTGCCCGGGGCCTGGTAGGTGCTGTAACGCACCAGGTCACGCATCAGGCGGATGAACGGCAGGTTGATCGATTCGCGCAGTGCGTCCTTGAGGGTAGGGATGCGGTTGTTGTCCTCCTTGCGGAAGTTGGCGAACACGTGAATGCCGCCACCGGTGAAGAAGCCTTCGTAGGGGCTGGCCGAGTACTTGCGGTTGAGCGCCGCGTCGAGCATCGCAGTGATGTTGCGGTCCTTGTTCTGGATCAGGTAGTCGATGGCCCAGCGGGTGATGAAGTCCAGCTCTGCCACTTCGACTTTCTTCAGGTCCGCAGCCGGGGTCTCGGCGTACTTGTCGTGCAGTTCGGCGATGATTTGCAGGTAGGTGGTCAGTACCCGCAGCTTGGCAGTGGAGCCCAGCTCCAGCTTGCTGCCTTCGTTGATGTCGAACGGCTGGTCGGTGCTGTCGGTCTGCACCCGTACCCGGGAGCCGTTGGCCGTGCGTTCGAGCAGGGTGAAGCTGTAGCGCACCTGGGTGGTGGTGGTCGGGGTCAGCAGGCGCTCGCCGAACAGGCCGGTCTTGGCGGCGAATTCCGGGTCGGCAAGGTCCTTGAGGTACTGGCTGACCTGCCCCTGCAGGTCGGACTGCAAGGTGCTGGTGGCCGACAGGTCGAGGCGGTCGAGGTCGTACAGCGGCCGGGCCAGGGCTAGCGACAGGCGGCTGCGGGCGACGCTGATGCCCTTGTTGGTGACGATCGGCACGATGGTGGGCTGGGCGACCCAGTCGCGGAAGGTGGCCTTGCTGGCCAAGGCGGCATCGGCTGTCGGCCGATCGACGATGCTGGCGGCGGCCAGGATGCGGATATGGCTGTCAGTCAGATCGGCCAGCTCGTTGCGGCCCTTGGTCAGAAAGTGCGACGGCCGCCGCTGGGCGATCATCAGCGACAGCACCTGGCGCAAGGCCAGGCCGCGTGCGGCCAAGCTCGCCGGGTCGCTGGCAGACGATGCCAGGGCCTGGTTGACCTGGGCGAAGTCGGCGCCGTACCAGACCCGCAGGCCCTCGGCCATGCCATGCACCTCGCCATGGCCGGGCACCGCCGAGAGCGGCACGCTGTTGAGGTAGTCACGCACGATGCGCTGGCGTGCTTCAAGGGTTTGTGGCCCGCCCTGGTAGGCACGCACACTGGCGGAAATCATCTGGCGGATTTTCTCGCTGCCCGAGACGGTCAGGCCTTCGGGGGAGTGCCGGTACTTCTCCAGCTGGGTCGCCAGGGTACTGCCACCGGCCGACTGGCCGGGCAATGCCAGGTACTTGGCCACCTGGCTGTAGGCCGCCTTGGCGAAACGCGGCCAGTCCACGGCGGGGTTGGCGTAGGGGTCGTGGGGATCGAGCAGATCGCGGTTCTCGATGAACAGCAGGCTGTTGACGATGACCGGCGGGATGGCGTCGAAGTCCGGGTACAGGTACTGCGGGTATTGATATTGGTAGAGGATGTCGCCCTTGCAGTCAGTGATCGACAGGCCGGTCTGGATCTTTTCCTTGTAGGGCACGAACAGGCCGTGCTCGGTGTAGTCCATCAACGCCGGCGAGAAACGCACCTGGTCGCTGATCACATAGTCGCGCTTGAGCAGGCGCGGCAGGAACTCGCCCAATGCGCTGTAGCCCAGGCGCTGGTCGAAGGGCCCGTTGCCGGGGTAGATGATCGCGTCGCTGGGGCCCGGTTGCAGGGAATAGGTCAAGGTCGAGGCGAACTGGCTCAGCTCGCGCGATTGCAGGCGCGAGGTCTGCAGTTCCTTGGCGACGGCAAGGCCCAGTGCGATCAGGGCGAGCAGTAGCACCAGCCATACGAGCCGCCACCACAGATGACGTTGGCGGGGGCTTTTTGGCGTAGGCGATTCTTCGAGAGATTCAGGGGGAGCTTCCTTGCTTTCAGGTTCCGATTGCCACAATGCGCCCATATTCTTCAGCCCGGCTACGTATTTTCGTCTTGCTTGCCTGAAGCTTAGACGGTGCCCGGGTTCGGTGAAAAATTTGTGCTGATTGTCAGGCACTTCCTGAAACAGCGTAGGGCATGCGTCTTTGGTTGAGGTTGTAATGCCCTGTTTTGGTGCTATGTTAGCCGCCCTGTTGACTGCAGTGGAGAAAACACGGGGAATGCCCCTCCGTGAATAGGGTTTTTGCCGAGAGTTCTCGCCAAATATCCTGCTCTTTATAGTGAAATGCCCTACAGAGGCCTTCCTATACTGCTCGGCCCTTTCGCTCTGCCTGCGCCCGGTGCTCTGGCAGGCGGGTCCCGCTCACAAGGCGGTGCCCGGCAAGGCAGCGTATTCGCCTATCGGCGGTGCCTGGCCTGCACGAACGGTTTATATCCAATAACAAAATGAGGTTGTATTTCTATGCCAGTCGGCAACCATCCTTCTCACGGTGAGACCGTCCAGGGCGGCCCACTCAAGCGAGAACTCGGCGAACGGCACATTCGCCTGATGGCGCTGGGCGCCTGTATCGGCGTCGGCCTGTTCCTCGGCTCGGCCAAGGCGATCGAAATGGCCGGTCCGGCCATCATGCTGTCCTACATCATCGGCGGCCTGGCGATCCTGGTGATCATGCGCGCCCTCGGTGAAATGGCCGTCCATAATCCCGTTGCAGGCTCCTTCAGCCGTTACGCCCAGGACTACCTCGGCCCGCTGGCGGGCTTCCTCACCGGTTGGAACTACTGGTTCCTGTGGCTGGTGAC
The DNA here is from genome assembly GCF_030272895.1 of Pseudomonas sp. BGr12. Taxonomy (GTDB): domain Bacteria; phylum Pseudomonadota; class Gammaproteobacteria; order Pseudomonadales; family Pseudomonadaceae; genus Pseudomonas. The sequence continues at coordinate 12,719 of NZ_JALRNF010000039.1, forward strand.
CTGCGTGGCGGAAATCACTGCGGTGGCCATCTACATGGGCATCTGGTTCCCTGACGTACCACGCTGGATCTGGGCCCTGGCGGCCCTGGGCAGCATGGGCGCGATCAACCTGATCGCGGTCAAGGCCTTCGGTGAGTTCGAGTTCTGGTTCGCCCTGATCAAGATCGTCACCATCATTGCCATGGTCCTGGGTGGTATCGGCATCATCGCCTTCGGCTTCGGCAACGACGGTGTGGCGATGGGCATTTCCAACCTGTGGAGCAATGGCGGCTTCATGCCCAATGGTATGACCGGCGTGCTGATGTCGCTGCAGATGGTGATGTTCGCCTACCTGGGCGTAGAAATGATCGGCCTGACCGCCGGTGAAGCGCGCAACCCGCAAAAAACCATTCCACAGGCCATCGGCTCGGTGTTCTGGCGCATCCTGCTGTTCTATGTCGGTGCGCTGTTCGTGATCCTGTCGATCTACCCCTGGAACGAAATCGGCAGCCAGGGCAGCCCGTTCGTGATGACCTTCGAGCGTCTGGGCATCAAGACCGCCGCCGGCATCATCAACTTCGTGGTGATCACCGCGGCGCTGTCGTCCTGCAACGGCGGCATCTTCAGCACCGGGCGCATGCTCTACAGCCTGGCGCAGAACGGCCAGGCCCCGGCCACCTTCGCTCGTACCTCGAGCAACGGTGTGCCGCGCAATGCGCTGCTGCTGTCCATCGCCGCCTTGCTGCTGGGCGTGCTGGCCAACTACCTGGTACCGGAGAAGGTCTTCGTCTGGGTCACCGCCATTGCCACCTTCGGCGCGATCTGGACCTGGGTGATGATCCTGCTGGCCCAGCTCAAGTTCCGTGCCGGCCTGTCCACCGCCGAGCGCCAGGCGCTCAAGTACCGCATGTGGCTGTGGCCGCTGAGCTCCTACCTGGCGCTGGCGTTCCTGATCCTGGTGGTCGGCCTGATGGCCTACTTCGAGGAAACCCGCGTGGCCCTGTACGTCGGCCCGGCGTTCCTGGTCCTGCTGACCGTGCTGTATTTCGTGTTCAAGCTGTCGCCCAAGGCTGACAACGCCCAACTGGCACGTTCCGCGTCCTGATGTAACAAGCCCGCTCCCGTAGGAGCGGGCTTGCCCCGCGATGAAGCCCGACCGGGCAATACACCTGACGAGTGCTGCGCCCTCGATCGCGGGTCAAGCCCGCTCCCACCGGCCATGGCGACCCTGCTGGCTTGTCGCCCGGTGCATGATGAGACAGTTCAGGCAACTGTCATTTTTATCAGTTTCTCTTCCTGTGTTTCAGACGCATGCTACTAACTCCTTACGTCGTAAAGGAGCACCGTCACATGCCCAAAGCCATGATTGCGACGTTGCTCATCGGCTTCATGAGCGCAGCCCCCGCCAACGCCGGGACTTGCCCTGCTGCAGCCAGTATCAGCCAGGCGCCGAAGGGCCTCGGATTCTCCTACAGCGCCCCTGGCGGCTGGGAGGGCGAAAGCCCTTCGGCGGACGAAGGCGACCTGAAGACCTTTACCTTTGCCAATGCCTCGATCAAGTCGGATGCCGTGGTATGCAAGTACAAAGGCGATAACCAATCCAGCATAAGCTTGACCCTGAAAAAGAGCGTAATGCCGGTTGGCGGCTCCAGTTGGCAAGGGGGGACGTGCGCAGGGTCCGATCCTGCCGAGTGTGCATTCGACTGACCGGTATCGGTGTTGCACACCATCGATGCACAGTGCGCTGCCCGCGATGCTGTCAAAGCGGGTTCAACGCCCGGTTCTCCAGGGCATCGAGCAAGGCCTCGACCAGCCCCTTGGCCATCTCCACCGAATGCAGGGTCGACCACAGGAAACCCTTGGCCGATGTGTCGACGCCGTCGAGAGACTTGTACGCAGTGTCGTAGGCACAACGCAGGTACAGCGAGGCATGCACCAGCGCGTCGTGCGGGGCGATGCCGGCGTTTACGGAAAAGAGTTGCGGGTGGCCGGCGGCGTAGTCGCCGAAGGGTTTGCCGAGGGTGGGGTAGAGTGAGGTGGGTGGATCTGGAACGATCTTTTTCATTCTGACTCCTGTATGCATAGGAGCTGCTCCGTCCGTTTCCACACGTAAGGTGGCAGCTGTACGCGGGGTGGAAAACCGAGGCATACAGGAAACTCGGCAGGCCAATAGCCTCCCGCGCACAGCCGCCATAACGGCAAATCCTGAATGACTCTCGGGTTTCCACACCCGATCGCTGAACCGAAAGCGACCCACGGAGCCTAGAAGGACCGGTTTCCGAGGGCAATCAGAACGGGATCGACAGACGCGGTAGGGTATTTCCTAGGACCAAAATTGACCAGCCTGAAAACATCCGGAAGTAACAATGCGCCCCTCGGTAGGAGCGGGCTTGCCCCGCGATGCGATGTGCCAGACATACCGCTATCGCGGGGCAAGCCCGCTCCTACAGGGGGACCTGCACCGGCATGGGCTTGTTCAAGCGCTTGTTCAGGTCCAGCCAGGCAGCCAGCAACACCATCAACCCCACCCCTGCCAATGCAGTGAGCAACTGCATCGACCAGTGCTCATCGGCCAGGGCATTGGCCATGTCTGCCAGGGGCGCGAGCAGCACGCCAAAACAGAACACCTCCAGCGAATAACGTCCCATCCGGCAGCTTTGTTGCGCCAGCCAGCCCTCTACCCAGGCGCCACGAGGCAACAGCTTGGCCGTGCAGTAGGCCAGGGCGAGGAAGTGCAGCAGCCGCGCCGGTGAAAGGTTGGTCTTGCTGATCGGGTACAACCACTCGGCCAGCTGTTTGGGCATCAGCGCATCGTGCACGGCGGGCCAGCGCCAGGACAGGGCGATGGCGGCGCACACCAGCAGGTAGGCGGCAGCGCCGATGAACAGCGGCTGGCGCCAGGCCGGGCGAGTCTCGGCGGTTTGTGCGCGCTGTGAATGGATCGCCGCCGCTCCACCCAGGATGAACAGCAATTGCCAGGCCAGCGGGTTGAAGAACCACACCCCGCCTTCCTGGGCGGCCAGGTTCCACTGGAACATCGGCGCCAGCAAGTACAGCGCCACCGACAGGCCGACCACGTATTCGACCTTGCGCAGCATCGCCGGCAACACCAGCGGCAGGCCGAGCAGCAACAGGATGTACAGCGGCAGCGGGTCCATCAGGTTGGGTTTGAAGCGCAGCAGCAGTTCGTCCACCAGCGCCTGTTGCGGGTTGCTGAGGAAGTAATAGAGGCCCATCTCCTGGATCATGTCGCGGGTCTCGACATGGTTGTTGGCGACGAAAACGATGCCCATCAACAGCACCAGCAGGAAGATGTGCACCACATACAGCACCCAGGCCCGGCGCAGGATGCGCACACTGGCCACCAGCCAGCCGTCGCGCAAGGCGATCTTGCCGTAGGCGAGCACGGCGGCGTAGCCGGCCAGGAACACGAAGATCTCCGCCGCGTCGCTGAAGCCGATATTGCGCACGGTGAGGTTGGCCAGCGGGTTGCCGGGGATGTGGTCCCAGAAGATGAAGATCAACGCCAGTCCGCGAAAGAAGTCGATGCGATGGTCGCGACCGTTGTTCATGAGCAAAGCCTTGGCCAGGGTGTTTCAGTAGAGGATAGGTGCCCGCAGGCAAAGGTTGCGCGCCGACCGGGCAGGCCGATCGGCGGCGGGGAGGGTTGCAAGTTTTGTCGGCGAATGCAAAGTCAGGGTATTACCGAATGTCTCTGCCTCAGGCCGCCACCTCGGTATTGGGTTCGAAGCTGTCCGCCCGGGCCATCTGCCACATCCGCGAGTAGAACTCGCCACTGATGTTGCCGCTGAGCAATTCGCCGGGCTTGAGGAACACATGCATCTGCGAGAACAGCTTGATCTCCGTGGCCGAGACCCGGCGCACCAGGTGTCTGGCCTCCAGTTGCGAAGGGTGTTCGAGGCCGGCGGCGGCGAGCATTTCGGCCAGTGCCTTGAGGGTGCTGTGGTGGAAGTTGAAGACCCGCTGGGCCTTGTCCGGCACCACCAGGGCGCGCTGGCGCAGGGCATCCTGGGTGGCGACGCCGGTCGGGCATTTGTTGGTGTGGCAGCTCTGCGACTGGATGCAGCCAATGGCGAACATGAAGCCGCGCGCGGCGTTGGCCCAGTCGGCGCCGATGGCCAGCACGCTGGCGATGTCGAAGGCACTGACGATCTTGCCGCTGGCGCCCAGCTTGATCTTGTCGCGCAGGTTCAGGCCCACCAGGGTGTTGTGAACGAACAGCAGGCCTTCGCGCAGGGGCACGCCGATATGGTCGGTGAACTCCACCGGGGCGGCGCCGGTGCCGCCTTCCTTGCCGTCGATGACGATGAAGTCCGGCAGGATCCCGGTTTCCAGCATGGCCTTGGCGATGCCCATGAACTCCCAGGGGTGACCCAGGCAGAACTTGAAGCCCACCGGCTTGCCGCCGGACAGCTCACGCAAGCGGGCGATGAACTGCATCATCTCGATCGGGGTGGAGAAGGCGCTGTGGCGGGAGGGTGAAATACAGTCTTCACCCATGTTCACCCCACGGGTCTCGGCGATTTCGCGGGTGACCTTGTGCTTGGGCAGGATGCCGCCATGGCCCGGCTTGGCGCCCTGGCTCATCTTGATTTCGATCATCCGCACCTGGGGGTCGCGGGCCTGTTCGGCAAAACGCTCGGGGTCGAACTGGCCGTCGGCAGTGCGACAGCCGAAGTAACCGCTGCCCAGCTCCCAGGTCAGGTCTCCGCCGTTTTCGCGGTGATAGGGGCTGATGCTGCCTTCGCCGGTGTCATGGGCAAAGTTGCCCAGTTTGGCGCCCTGGTTCAGGGCGCGGATGGCGTTGGCGCTGAGCGAGCCGAAGCTCATGGCCGAGATGTTGAACACCGACGCCGAATAGGGCTGGCTACACTGCGGGCCGCCGACGGTGACGCGGAACGAGGCTGGGTCGCTCAAGGGCGCCGGGCGCATGGAGTGACCGATGAACTCGAAACCCGACTGGTAGACATCGATCAGGGTGCCGAACGGCTTGTCGGAGGCTTCGTTCTTGGCCCGGGCATAGACCAGCGAGCGCTGCGCCCGGGAGAAGGGCAGGGCGTCGCTGTCGGCTTCGAGCAGGTACTGGCGGATTTCCGGGCGGATGCCTTCGACCAGGTAGCGGATGTTGCCCAGGATCGGGTAGTTGCGCCGTACGGCGTGGCGACTTTGCAACAGGTCGAATACACCGATGAGGCTGAGGATGGCGGTGGTCAGGGTGAACGGCCACAGCCATTCATGGTGAAGGAAAGGCAGGCTCACCAGGGTGAACAGCACACAGGCGGCAAAAAAGGCGTAGCGGCTGAGAAGTGACAGGCTCATGCGGGCTCCTTGCGATGGCGCGGTCAGGCTCAGGGCCTGGGCAATCCTTGACCTTAGCCCGGTTGGGCGCGCTTGCGCCAGTGCGCAAAGATGAAGCTTTGCGCCGGGTCAGCTGAAGAATGATTCATCGGCAAGCCGGGGATTCACCAAAGCCCCGGCTCGCGGATCAGCCGGTCACGCACTTCACCCTGTTCCTGCGGATCGACCTGAGGCTCGTAGTGCAGCTTGCCGGCCACCAGGCTCGCGACCGCCACGCCATCGCGGTAGAGCAGGCGATTGCCGCTCAGGGCCGGCACCTTGGTGCCGGGCAGCAAGGTGCCGACCAGGTTCAACGGGTCGCTGGCGCTGAGGGCGACCAGGGCGCCGTCCGGCGCCCGCCGGCGCACTTCACGCAGCAACGCCACGGCTTCGGGCAAGGCAAACTGTTCGCCGGCCAGGCCGCTGATGAAGCGCCCGCCACGGATTTCGCCGCGGGCTTCCAGGCGATGGTAGCAGCGCAGCAGCTCACGCCAGCCGGGCAGCCAGTCGGCCTCACGTTCCAGCAGTCGCCAGCAGATCACGCCATAGCGGCGCAGCAAGGTACGGGCGATGTGCTCCAGGCTCTCATCGCGGTTGTCGACGGCGCTGGCCTTGCGCAGCAGGGCCCAGCGCCCGGCGTCCTCCATGCCGCCGAACAGCGGCCCGCGCCCACGGCGATGGCTGCGGCCCTGACGCTTGCTGGCCGGGGTGATCAAGGCGCGCAGGCCGGCGAAGCTGTCGGCGCTGACCAGGCCGGCGGCCACCAGCTCCTGCAGGGCGGTTTCCAGTTCGCTGGGCAGCAGGTGGGCGTCTTGCACCAGCTCGTCGAAGAACAAGGCGCCGTGTTCGCCCAGGGCCGTGTGCACGCGCTGCGCCCGGGGGCTCAGGTGTTCGCTGTCCAGGGCCGGGCCGAAGGCGCGCCACAGGTTCAGGCGCGGGCGCGGCAGCAGCACCAGCGGCGTGCTGCGCAGGGTGCTGCTGGCCGCGACGGGGGCCAGGCGCGCCCAGACGTGCTTGCCGGCGCGGCAGCTCTCGTCCAGCCAGCGCGGGCTGTAGTCCTTGATCCGGCTGGGCAGCAGATCGCTTTCCCAGGCACTGGCTGCCGCCGGATAGCCCTCGAACCGCTCCAGCACTTCGCTGACTGCTGCCGGACCTTGCAGGCGTGTGGCGGGCGAAAGGTGCTGCCAGTCGAACAGAAAACGCATGAAGTCCTGCAGGCTGACCGGTTCGATCTCCCGGCGCAGGCGCTTGACCGTGTAGCGGTGGATGCGTGCCAGCAGATGCCGCTCGCACCATTGCAGGTCCTGTTGGCCCGGGCTGAAGTAGCCGCGCATCACGTAGCCTTCCGTCTCCAGGCGAACCAGGGCCTGTTCCAGCGCATTGACCGGCAAGCCCAAGGGCGCGGCGATCTGCGCCAGGGTCAGCGGACCGAAGCCACTCAGGCGCGCCCGCAATACCTCGACCAGCGCCGTGTCACTGTCCACGGAGTGCTCGAACCCCGGCAGCGGGGGAACATCCGGGGACATGTCAGCCTGCGGATAAACCGCCCGTAGCACCATCAGGCGTTCGCGGGCCAGCCACAGGCTGGGCTGTGCAGCAAGGTGCAGGCAAACCGCCCGCCCGGCAGTGGCAAGCTGTGTCAGCCAGGCCTGCCAGTCGTGATGGGCCTGCACTTCTTCCTGGCTGATACAGGCCAGGCTCATCAGTGCCTCATGCATCTCGTCGCAGCGGCTGGGGGCAGGCCAGGCTTCGGCACGTACTGCGCTGATGGCCTCGGGGTCCAGGGCGCCCAGGTCATCACTGCTCTGCACCTCGCTCCAGCGCCGGTTGAGCACGGCCTGGGTGCGGCGTTCTTCCAGCGGCGCATCGTCGAGAAAGGTGTAGGGCCGGGCATTGAGAATGGCCGCAGCCAGGGGCGAAGGGGCTGGCAGGTCGCGGCTGATCAGGCTGACCTGGCCCTGCTCGATACGTCGCAGCAAGGCCAGCCAGCCGTCGCAGTCCATGGCCTGGTGCAGGCAGTCGTCGAGGGTTTGCTCCACCAGTGGATGGTCGGGAATCTGCCGTTCGCCGACGAGGTTTTCCAGACAGGCGATCTGGTCGGGGAACACCGCGGCGATCAGGTCTTCGCTTTTCATGCGCTGGATCTGTGGCGCCACCTTGCGTCCGCCGACATAGCGCGGCAAGGCCAGCGCAGTGCCGGCATTCCAGCGCCAGCGCACGCCGAACAAGGGCGCATCGAGCAGGGCCTGGACCAGGATCGATTCGGCCGTGTTGCTATGCAGATAGCGCCACACCTCGTCCAGGGCGAAGCTGTGGCTGGCCGACAGCGACAGGACGATGGCATCTTCGCTGGCCGCCGCTTGCAGTTCGAAGTTGAAGGTGCGGCAGAAGCGCTTGCGCAGGGCCAGGCCCCAGGCACGGTTGATGCGGCTGCCGAAGGGGGTGTGGATGATCAGCTGGGTGCCGCCGGATTCGTCGAAGAAGCGCTCCATGATCAGGGTCGACTGCGAGGGCAGGGCACCGAGCACCTGGCGGGTACGGCTCAGGTAGTCGAGCAACTGGCCGGCGCTGCCCGGGTCCAGGCCGATCTCTTGTTGCAGCCAGTCGAGCGTCGGCTGCAACCGGCCTGCCGATTCAGCCAGGCGCCGGTCGATCTCGCCTTGCAGGCGGGCCACACCGAAGGACAGTTCATCGCTGCGCCCCGGGGCCTCGCCCAGCCAGAACGGAATGCTCGGCGGCAGGCCCCGGGCGTCCTCGACCCGGACCTTGCCGCTTTCCACCCGCAGGATGCGGTAGGAGGTGTTGCCCAGCTGGAAGATGTCGCCGGCGATGCTCTCCACGGCGAAGTCTTCGTTGACGCTGCCAATGTTCAGGCCCTGGGGTTCGAGCAGCACGGCATAGTCGGCGTTGTCGGGGATGGTGCCGCCGCTGGTCAATGCGGTCAGCTGGCTGCCGCGCCGCCCGCGCAGGCTGGCGTTGACTGCATCGCGGTGCAGGTAGGCGCTGCGCACGCCCTGGCGGCCGTTGAAGCCTTCGGCGAGCATGCGCAGCAAGGCCTGGTAGTGCGCCTGGTCGAGGTCGGCGTAGGGCATGGCCTGGCACAGGCACTCGAACAAGGCCTGCTCCTGCCAGGGCTGGCAGCTGACCTCGGCGACGATCTGCTGGGCCAGCACGTCCAGTGGCGCCCTGGGCACGTGCAGCAGGTCCAGCTCGCCGCGGCGCACGCAGTCGAGCAGCGCCGCGCATTCGATCAGGTCGTCCCGCGACAGGGGAAACAGACGGCCTTTGGGCGTGCCCTCGACCTGGTGGCCGGCGCGCCCGACCCGCTGCAGAAAGGCGGCGATCGAGCCAGGCGTGCCGATCTGGCAGACCAGTTCGACTTCGCCGATGTCGATGCCCAGTTCAAGCGAGGCGGTGGCCACCAGCACCTGCAACTCTCCGCGCTTGAGGCGCTGCTCGGCATCCAGGCGATGTTCCTTGGCCAGGCTGCCGTGGTGCGCGGCGACCGCGTGCAGGCCCAGGCGCTCGCTCAGGTGCCGGGTCAGGCGCTCGGCCAGGCGCCGGGTGTTGACGAACACCAGGGTGGTGCGGTGTTCGCGGGCCAGCGCTGCCAGGCGGTCATAGACCAGCTCCCAGACATCCGTGGCCATCACCGCAGCCAGCGGCACCGGCGGTACCTCCAGGGCCAGGTCGCGGGTGCGGGCATGGCCGATATCGACGATGGCACAGGTGCGTCCGCTGCCCATCAGAAAGTCCGCCACACGCTCCACCGGGCGTTGGGTCGCCGACAAGCCGATGCGCCGCAAGGGGCGGCCACACAGGGCCTGCAAACGCTCCAGGCTCAGCGCCAGGTGGCTGCCGCGCTTGTTGCCGGCCAGGGCATGGATCTCGTCGACGATCACCGTGTGCACGCTTGCAAGGCCCTGGCGCCCGGATTCCGAGCCCAGCAGCACATACAACGACTCCGGCGTGGTCACCAGGATATGCGGCGCCTTGCGGCGCATGGCCGTGCGTTCCTTCTGCGTGGTGTCGCCGCTGCGCACCGCGGTGCGGATGTCCAGCGCCTCGGCGCCGTGCTCGATCAGGGCTTCATTGATACCGGCCAAGGGCGCCTGCAGGTTGATCTGGATGTCGTTGGACAGCGCCTTGAGGGGCGAGACATAGACCACCTGGGTCTGGTCCGGCAGCTCGCCGCCGGCCAGGCCCTGCTCGAACAGTTCATCGAGAATCGCCAGGAAGGCGGTGAGGGTCTTGCCCGAACCGGTCGGTGCGGCCACCAGCAACGACTGGCCACGGCGAATCAACGGCCAGGCCCGGGCCTGGGCGGCCGTCACGGTGGCAAAGCGACGCTGGAACCAGGCGCGTACGGCGGGGTGGAAGGCGTCCAGTGCCGGGTGGTTCAGGGCGGGCAGGTTCATGGGCTGTTTATGCGACCAACGGCGTGGGGTTGCAAGGGGCGTTCGTCAGGCGGTGGTGGCCTCCTGTGGGAGCGGGCTTGCCCCGCGATGCGTTGTGACGGACAGTCCTTGATCGCAGGGCAAGCCCGCTCCCACAAGATTTGAAAGGCCTGCACCAACATGTGATCCTTGCCCGCTTTCCCCGTCACGAGCCTCCCATGAGCAAAACCATCCGCATCGCCGCCGCCCTGCTGATCGATCCGCAAGGTCGCACCCTGCTGGTGCGCAAGCGCGGCACCAAGGCCTTCATGCAACCTGGCGGCAAGATCGAGGCCGCAGAGTCGCCGGTCAGCGCCCTGGCCCGTGAACTGTTCGAAGAACTGGGCCTGGTGATCGATCCGCAGGAGGCACGGCACCTGGGCCAGTTCAGTGCCCCGGCGGCCAACGAGCCGGGTTTCGAGGTCCAGGCCGAGCTGTTCCAGGTGCACACCGTGATGCCGGTCGAGCCCGCCGCGGAAATCGAAGAGGCGGTCTGGGTCTCGGCGCGCAAGCCGCTGAGCCTGGAGCTGGCGCCCTTGACCCGGGACTTGATTCTGCCCCTGTTTCGGACGTTAACTAAGTCCCCCGCCTGATCTCACTTGCAAAGGAATGCTGATGATCCCTGTTCACGAATGGCTGTTGTTTATCGGTGCCGCGCTGCTGATGGTCCTGACCCCGGGACCGAACATGATCTACCTGATCTCCCGCTCGATCTGCCAGGGACGCCTGGCGGGTGTCACCTCGTTACTGGGGGTGGTGGGCGGTTTCCTGGTGCACATGACCGCCGCGGCCGTCGGCCTGACCGCGCTGTTCATGGCCGTGCCCCTGGCCTACGACCTGCTCAAATGGGCCGGCGCCGGCTACCTGTTGTGGCTGGCCTGGCAGGCAGTCAAACCCGGTGCACGCTCACCGTTCGAGCCCCGTGAGCTGGCCCCGGACTCGCCGTCCCGGCTGGTGCTGATGGGTTTTCTGACCAGCTTGCTGAACCCCAAGGTGGCGGTGTTCTACCTGTCGGTGCTGCCGCAGTTCGTCTCCCCGGAAAACGGCTCGGTGCTGCTGCAGAGCCTGGCCCTGGGCCTGACCCAGATCGCCGTGAGCTTTTCCGTCAACCTGCTGATCGCCCTGTTCGCCGCAGGCATCGCCGGCTGGTTCGTGCGTTACCCGCTGTGGATGGTGCTGCAGCGTTATGTCATGGGCTTCGTGCTTGCCGGCCTGGCGCTACGCCTGGTCCAGGAGCAACGCCGGACCATCTGAGGCTCAACGCACCGCGCTGACGCCGTCGAGGGTGGAGAAGGACGTGTCCTTGGCGGTCAGCAGGAAGTCGCGCATGTAGGGCGCATCGAGCATGTCGGTGCGCACCGCCGCGTACAGGGTGGCGAACAGGCCTTTCTCGCCCAGGCGCTTGCCCTTCACATAGCCGCGCGAGCTGTACTCGTGCAGGGCCCAGTGCGGCATGCCGCAGACGCCGCGGCCGCTGGCCACCAGCTGCATCATCATCACCGTCAGCTCCGCCGTGCGCACCTGCGCAGGCTCGACGTCGGCCGGCTCCAGGAAGCGGGTGAAGATGTCCAGGCGATCGCGCTCCACCGGGTAGGTAATCAAGGTTTCGCTGGCCAGGTCGTCGGGCACGATATAGGGCTTGCTGGCCAGAGGGTGCTGGTTGGCCACCGCCAGCATGGCTTCGTAGGTGAACAGCGGCACATAGGTCAGGCCGGGCAACTCCAGCGGGTCGGAGGTCACCACCAGGTCCAGGTCGCCGCGGGCCAGCGCCGGCAGCGGGGCGAAGGCGAAGCCCGAGGCCAGGTCCAGTTCCACCTCTGGCCAGGCGTCGCGGAACTGGTCGATGGTCGGCATCAGCCACTGAAAACAGCTGTGGCATTCGATGGCCATGTGCAGGCGCCCGGCCGTACCGCCGGCGAGGCGGGCGATATCGCGTTCGGCCGTGCGCAGCAGGGGCAGGGTGGCGTCCGCCAGTTGCAGCAATCGCAGGCCGGCACTGGTGAAGCGGATCGGCTTGGTCTTGCGCATGAACAACTGCATGCCCAAGCGTTCTTCCAGTTCCTTGAACTGATGGGACAACGCCGACTGGGTCAGGTGCAGGCGCTCGGCGGCCTCGACCAGACTGTCGGCCTCGCGCAGGGCATGCAGGGTTTTGAGGTGACGGATTTCCAGCACAGCGTTCTCCATGAACAATTCTAAAGACGAACACGAATTTATTGAGTTTGTCTCAAGTTACCCTGGCTGTCGACAATAGCCTCATCTTTTACAAGGAGCTCGATTGTCATGGCACTGGCCCACAACCTCGGTTTTCCGCGCATCGGCGCCGACCGCGAACTGAAAAAAGCCCAGGAAGCCTACTGGAAAGGCGACCTCGACCAGGCCGGTCTGCAGGCGGTAGGCCGTGAACTGCGTGCCCGTCATTGGCAACTGCAAAAAGACGCCGGTATCGAGTTGCTGCCGGTGGGCGATTTTGCCTGGTATGACCAGGTCCTGACTCACTCACTGACCTTCGGCGCGATCCCCGAGCGCTTTGCCAAGGCCCTGGATGCCAACGGCCTGCCTACCCTCGACACCTTGTTCGCCATGGCCCGTGGCGCCACCACCTGCTGTGGCGGTGAGCACGGCCAGGCGCAATATGCGCAAGAGCTGACCAAGTGGTTCGACACCAACTACCACTACCTGGTCCCGGAGTTTTCCGCCGACCAGCGCTTTTTGCTCAGTTGGGAGCAACTGTTCGAGGAAGTCGCCGAAGCCCGCGCCCTCGGCCATGCGGTCAAGCCGGTGCTGATCGGCCCGCTGACCTACCTGTGGTTGGGCAAGGCCAAGGGCGGCGAGTTCGACAAGCTCGACCTGCTGGAGCGCCTGCTGCCGGTCTACGGCGAAATCCTCAGCCGCCTGTCGCGCCAGGGCGTGGAATGGGTGCAGATCGACGAGCCGATCCTCGCCCTGGACCTGCCCCAGGACTGGAAGAACGCCTTCGAGCGTGCCTACCACATCCTCCAGTACTCGCCCTTGAAGAAGCTGGTGGCGACCTATTTCGGTGGCCTGGAAGACAACCTTGGCCTGGCCGTGGGCCTGCCGGTAGACGGCCTGCACATCGACCTGGTACGTGCGCCCGAGCAATTGCCGACCGTGCTCGATCGCCTGCCGACCTACAAGGTGCTGTCCCTGGGCGTGGTCAATGGCCGCAACGTCTGGCGCTGTGACCTGGACCTGGCGCTGGAGCAACTGCAACTGGCCCGCCAGCGCTTCGGCGCCAACCTGTGGGTGGCCGGCTCCTGCTCGCTGCTGCACAGCCCCGTGGACCTGGCGCGGGAAGACAAGCTCGATACCGAGCTGAAGAGCTGGCTGGCGTTCGCCGTGCAAAAGTGCGAAGAGATCGCCGTATTGGGCAAGGCTGTCGACTCCCCGCACCTGCCGCTGGTGCAGAACGCCCTGGCCACAAGCCGCGCCGTGCAGCGCAGCCGCAGCGAGTCGCCGCGCATCCACAAGCCCGAGGTGCAAGCCCGTCTGGCCGCAGTGACTGCCGCCGACCGCCAGCGCCAGTCGGTCTTTGCCCAGCGCATCGAGGCGCAACGCCAGCGCCTGCAGTTGCCTGCGTTCCCGACCACCACCATCGGCTCGTTCCCGCAGACCTCGGCCATTCGTCTGGCACGCCAGGCCTACAAGCAAGGCAAGCTATCGGCCAACGACTACACCGATGCCATGTACAGTGAGATCCGCCACGCCGTGCAGGTACAGGAGCAACTGGGCCTGGACGTGCTGGTGCACGGCGAAGCCGAGCGCAATGACATGGTCGAATACTTTGCCGAGCAACTGGACGGCTACCTGTTCACCCGCTTCGGCTGGGTGCAGAGCTATGGTTCGCGTTGCGTCAAACCAGCAATCATCTTCGGCGACCTGAGCCGTCCGCAACCCATGACCGTGAGCTGGATCGAGTACGCCCAGCGCCAGACCCGCAAAGTCATGAAAGGTATGCTGACGGGCCCTGTGACCATGCTCATGTGGTCCTTCCCGCGCGAAGATGTGTCGCGCCAGACCCAGGCCGAGCAACTGGCCCTGGCCATTCGCGACGAAGTGCAGGACCTGGAGGCGGCGGGTATCAAGATCGTGCAGATCGACGAAGCCGCCTTCCGCGAAGGCCTGCCCCTGCGCCGGGCACACTGGCAGGCTTACCTGGACTGGGCCGTGCAGGCCTTCCGCCTGTGCTCCAGCGGCGTGCGCGATGAAACCCAGATCCACACCCACATGTGCTACAGCGAGTTCAACGACGTGATCCAGGCCATCGCCGCCATGGACGCCGACGTGATCACCCTCGAGACCTCGCGCTCGGACATGGAGTTGCTGGAGGCGTTCGAGGCTTTCGACTACCCCAACGACATCGGTCCGGGAGTCTACGACATCCACTCGCCACGGGTGCCGGACACCGCCGAGATGGTCAAGTTGATGAGCAAGGCGGTGAAGCGCATTCCGGCCGAGCGCTTGTGGGTCAACCCTGACTGTGGCCTGAAGACCCGTGCGTGGCCTGAGACCGAGGCGGCCCTGGTGAACATGGTGGCGGCGGCGCGGCAACTGCGTAGCGCACTGGCCTGAGACAAACGACGGCGAGCTTGTGGGCTCGCCCTCGTTTGAGCCAAGGTCTACAGGTCCGCGAAATACTGGTTTGCCACTTCTGCCCTGATCACCCCGCGCCAGATGTCATCCGGGGGGTTGCCGCCTCCGGTCTGGGTCTGTTGCCATTGCGGGCCCTTGAAGCGATCCTCCACCCGTTTGAGATGAGCGGCACTGAAGCGCTCGAACGGTGTATCAAGGTCGCGGTAGTGGAAGTGCGCATACCACAAGACAGGCTCGCCAGCCGATTTCAGGTCTACAACCTCATACTCCTGGAGATAGTCGCGGGTACGCAGCAACTGGCGGTTGTTCGGTCGCTGGATCCTGATCTGGCCATGAGTGAGGAGGTCGACCAGATAACCTGCATTGGGTTGCTGACTGGCCTTGATCTGAGCAACGAGCAACGCTGTACCTTCCTGACGCAGTAAGGTTGCCTGCTGGCGTAAATCAGCTGTATCGGTGAGTGTGCCGCCTAGCGCCTCGATACGATTGGCACAGCTTTCCAGACTATTGGCCTTGATGGTCATCATGTCGTTGAGTTGATAGGGGCTGCTGGTCGGTTTGATGCTGGTGTGTACATTGCGACGGAAGCTGTCCAGATCCTTGAGCAACGCGGCGGCTGTTTGTTTGAGGTTGCGCAGCTCGTGTGGCCGAGCGGGGGGGGGAGTGATCAAGGGTCTCCAGCGTTCGCCAACCGGCTCGAATTGTCTGACAGCACCGCCGTCCGGGTTGTGCGCGGTGATGCGTGCAGGCGCGCTGCCTGTGGCGGGAGTGAAATCGCCAATATAGAAATTGCCATCCTCTACCTGAAACAGCCGTGGGCTGCTTCGCCCGCGGGAGGGGCGTGGCTGGCCGGGCAATCGCCGAATGTATTTTTCGGTCTGCAGGAGCAACTCATCGAGATTCTCATGTAGCTGCTTCAGGTAGTGCCCGTCGAACAGTTCGGGAAAACTGGCATGGGTGCTTTGCAGTTCCAGTTTGTACTGGCGGTACACGCGCAGGGCACTGTCTTGAATCGCTCGACGCTGTTCGGAGGAGGTGGTCACCTCATACATGTCTGCCAGGGTACCCTGGACTTGCGCCACGTCTTCTTCGATCGCATTCAAGCGCCGCAGGTAAAACTCGGCAATGACTGAAGTGTTGCCGTAGTGTTTTGCCGCAACCATCAGGTGCAAAGTGTTAAAGAGGATGAAAAGCGTGTTGTTCAAGCGCTTTTCCAGGCGTTGGTAGGCGTGTTTGAATATCTCGTGCCTGGCGAACTCCTGCAGATACTCCGCGTTGATGTCGAAATTGTCTCCCAGCCTGGTCAGTCGGTTCTCGAACTGCTGGTTGGCTTCAGCCACTGCCGTTTGGTAATTGTCGGCGTCCTGTATGTGCTCTGCCGCCTTCAGGCGCTCGGTAAAGTCGGACTTTATACTGTTCAGCCGTTGATTGAAGTCGGCAGCGCGCCTGCCTGGCCGAGGCGCAGGAAAGTCCAGGGCCTTGTACCAGTCGACCAATTGCAGCTTGTGTGCGGCCATCTGCGACTTTGCCTGGAGAACCGTCACCGATTCGCTGCGCAACCTGCGCAGCAAAGGCGCCTGATCGACCAGGTCGTCTACCTGGGCCAGTTGCAAGCGGAGGTTCACTGCCTTGTGCACGCTGCCCAGGGATTCGTCCCGGGCCAGTTCGATCAGGTGGTGCAGTCGATCACAGACGACTTTGGCGCTGCGTACTTTTTGTAGCATGCACAGTTGCTTGTCTGTCCGATTGGCGATTTTCAGTAGTTCATCCCAGCTAGTGAACGCGTTTTTTGCCGCATCGATATCGGCCAGGCAGTTTGCTTTCATCTGCGTGCGCAGGGCCACTTGAGCGGCCGGAGCCGCCGCGTCGTATGCGATGAAGCTGGCGTTGGAGCGTTGCAGCGAAGTTTGCAGCCGGTTTTCGTCCTGCAGGCCCCGGGCTTTGAGCATGTGCTGGCGACGATACAAACGGTCCGTCCAGAAGCGCGGCAGCCTTTGGCGAATGGCGGCAGGCCAGTACGGGTCCAACTGCTCGGCCAGGTGACCGAGTGCTTGCCCTCCACCCGAACCGCCGCCGTGCAGATGGACGCCGTACAAGGCGAAGTGGGTATCCCACTGGCCCTGCTCATTCAGGGCGATGTTCCTTTTCCAGGTCTTGCGCGAGGTACCACGTAGACGCCAGGTGTGTTCCGTCTCCAGCCATTCCACCTGGCAAAGGCGGTCTTCGACCAGGATGAAGTCACCCTCGGCATGCCGGTAGACGCCGCGGTACTTGCCCTGCTTTGCGGGGCGCAGATCCTGCAAGTCCAATGGGAACGGGTATTCATAACCTGCGAAGCGCGCCAGGCGTTTGCTGGCGCTGGCCGTGCTCGACTTGGGCCCCGTACCCTGGCCGCCTTGCAGTGAATTCAGCTGGCGAAAACGGGTGAGTCGGCGCGCGGCGCTGCCTTTGACTACCAGGGTGGGCAGCACATCCATGGCCGCATCGATGAAGCACAACAGCGCTTGTTCCAATTCATCCATGGCGCGCCCTACCTGGCCATGTACCAGCGCCGAGGCGGCTCGGGCGCAAGCGTCGAACATGTCGTACACGCTGACTGCGGTACCGATCAGCGGAACGAAGCCGATTGCCATCTTGATGTAGTTGAAGATCATGCCGCTCTGGTAGGCGAAATTCTCCAGCCATAACGTTTCGTTGGAGCGCGAGGTCAACCGATGGGCCTCCAATACCCTGCCTTCCTGGGCATTGAGCAGGGTCTGGGCCAATGAGATGTTCGACAGCCATGCCGAACCCAGGCCGATAATGCCGGAAAAGCGTTTTTCGATGGCCTGGCGCATCCGCGACGCGTGGGAGGTGGGGTCGCCCTGCAAGGCACGACTGGTGAGGTAGTCGATTTCACCGCTCTGTTTGGTCGATTCATACAAGGCTTCGCGCGCTGACTCCAGTGAACTGAATTGGCGAATCAGCTTGCTGGGGTGGTCAGGGCAGTAGAGCACTGTAATGCCACTGGTCTGGTCGTTGATGAAGGTGACACCGGAGAGTGTTGTGGGACCATCGTTTGTGTCTTGTCCGCCCACGGTGAGCCGGGCAGGGATCAAGCGAATGTCATGGCCGCTGACCTGATAGTCGTCGGTGTGGCCGGCGTCGATGGCGATATCGAAGATAACCTTGCCATGTGCGTCCAGGTTGCCATTAGCCCTGGCATGGACGCTGTGCATCTTGAGCATTTGGCGAAAGGGTTCGGTCAGGCACTCGCGGCGAAAGGCGCGGGCAAATTCGCTTTCGTTGGTACCGCGATAGGTGGCCAGTATCCGATCTTCATATTTCTGGGCCAGGTCGAGGTCTTCGGCTAGGTCTTCCAGATAGGTCTTATCGATCGTGCTGTTCAGGGCCTGAGCGATGACCGGGTCTGTGCTGCTCGGCTGCAGCGTCATGAAGTACAGGCGATTCTTCATGGCCGTGTCGATGTTTTCCAGGAACAGATTGTCCAGCGTCAGGGTTTGTCGTGCCGGACTGGCAACCAGGTCTGACTTTGACGGCACGCCACCAGGTGTGCCGCCACCGCTCACGGGGTCCTTGCGCCAGGAGGTGCTGTGCGGAAGGTCGATGGAGATTTCACTGTCGTCATAAGTCGGGATGTCCTGCTTCAGGCGCTGCCTGATGTACTGGCGGCAGAACAGCGGACGATTGGGCAGGTCGCGGGCAATCAGGGCCTGGGCGCTACGCATGGCCTGAAGGTAGTCCTGGGCACTCGACTTGAAGGCGCTACGCTCGGCGTCGGTCAGATTTTCCAGCCAAGGCATGCTCAGGCTGCTGAGGGTGACAGTGGCCCGTTGTTCTTCCAGTAGTCGCAGGGCCAGTTCACGGGCACCATGGCCAGGAACCCGCAAGGAGTGGGCCAGTGCTTCTCCAAGATGCGATAGCGCTTGGTCGCCGACCGTGCTGTCGGCCATAGGCGAAAGTCGTTGCGCCGCAGCCTTGCTGCGCAGCAGATGATGGGTCAGGACCTGGCCCAGGATATCGCCGGCAAGCGGGACCAGGGTGACAGACTGGCTGCCTGGATCGACAACGCCGAGGCAGCGCTCCAGCTCGGCCTGGTTGGCAAGGCGCAGTAGTCCCCCCATTGCGCCCGGCCAGAACAATAACAGGCTGGTAGGGGCTTGCTGATTCTTCAGGGTGATGATGACGCAGTCGCTGATAAGCGTCCTGGTGGTGCTCTCGGTGCCGTCCCGCTGTGTCGTTTCGCTCAGTTCCGGGTGTGCGGCGATGATGTCGGAGCCTGGTTTCGGAAAGGACGACGGTTGGTCGAGCACGCTCTCGATCCACCGGCGTTCCTCATCGTCGATCTGGCCCAGCAGGTTCTGGATCTGGGCGTGGGCGCGCAGTCCCTCATGGTGAGCTGACAGCAACGGTGGGTCGTCATCGGTTTGCGATGCATTGAACGACAGCCAGGCGTTGGCTTGCAGCAGTGGTTCCATGGCTAGGTCGGCTTTGCTGCGAGCCCCTTCCAAAGTGGCCTGCCAGGTCTTGAGGGATTGCAGTTTTTCTTCGTCGAGTGCGTCCAGCAGATTCATTTGTTTCTTGATCTGCTCCGCGCGGACGCTATAGGGCACTTCGATGGACAGATGGCCAAAATCGAAAAATGAGGCCTCTGAAGCGTCGCTGTCCAGTTCCGGTTCAGTTGCCGGCAGGGCATGGAACAGGTTGGCGTTGCGTTGTGCCGCGTCGACCGCGTGAAGCTTGCCAAGGGCAAGCTCTGCATGGGTTTGAATATCAGCGCCCGGATCGAACGCCAGGGCGTCGAGCCGGACCTGGAGCAGGTCGTTGAACAGGGTAGTGAATCCTGCTGCAAGGCTGTCTTGACGGTGGAAGCTGACAATTGCTGTCGCGTCACTGGTGCTGCTGTTATGCAACAAGGCGGCTTCCAGTGCTTGCCCGGTCGCATGGGCGGTAAAGGTCTGCTGACTGCCCGGTATATAGAGCACTCGCAGGGGGGTGTCCTCGATACTGAACACCAACGCACCGGGTATCGCCTTTCCCGCTATGGCGGGGGTTTCGATAAAGAGTTGCTTGCTGCCCAGGCGCAGCCATTCCGGGTCGTTCAGTACGCCGGAAACCAGGCGTTGCTGCTGGGTATCGAGTTCACCGCTTGCCACCACAGCTTCCCAGCGTGCCCTGAAAATACCCAGGTACTGGTCCTGGGCGTGGGTTTGCCGGCTGACGGGCGTACCCTTGGCTCGTGCATTCCAATAACTGTTCCACGCTTGCCGGATAGCCGCCGGGAGATCCAGCTCACCGAGCCGGGCCAGCAACTGAGTGGGCGTCAGGCGCAGCAACGGGCTCTGGGCTTCTGTGCCCACGACTTGGGCGCGGGTGTCCAGGTCGGTCGGGGCCCGGGGATGATGGCGGTTATAGGCGGCAAGGGCGGCGAGGCTGACAAAGGTGTTGCTGGTGTTGAAGCGCAGGCCGGTGGTGCTCGGCTCCGTGCTGAGTTGTTTGCGTAGCAGCGTCTGTATGACCTGATGCGTACTGTTTGCCTCGGCAAGGAGGATGGTGAAGGTGTCGCGATGCTTCCTGTGTCGATTGAGTATGTCCTGAGGTACGCCGTTCAATCGGGCGGCAATGAAACTGACGGGCGCAAAAGAGAGGGTATCCGGGGTTTCGGTGGAATCGCTCATGAAGGTAGTCCGCAATCAAGGTTGTGCCGGTACTGGCATTGCGGATTTGGAAGCAAGTGGCACGGTGCGGTGCGGTACATAACGCTGGCTGCCGTTGGGCGGGGTTCATCAAACTGTCACGCAACTGTGGCAGCGCGCTTGAATGAAAGTCATCAGACTCACGATCTACTGGGGATTTGCATTCTGGTGTTTCACTCATGCGGGCTTTTTTATTGTTCCTGGCGCTGGTCTGCGCCGTGCCTTCCTTTGCCGCGGCACGCTGCGACGTCAATGTGCCTACCGAACGGGTCGAGCTGGCACAGGTCAGCCTGGCCTACCAGAGCATCGGCCGTCGCTCCGATCCTGCGCTGCTGTTGGTGATGGGCCTGGGCGGGCAGTTGATCCACTGGCCTGATGAGGTGGTGGTCGCCCTCTGCCGGCAGGGCTTTCGGGTGATCCGCTACGACAACCGCGATATCGGCCTGTCGGCCTGGAACCAGGCACCGGCCAGTGCCAGCCTGTCCTTCGAACTGCTGCGCTACAAGCTGGGTTTGCAGGTGGCTGCGCCCTACACCCTGACGGACATGGCTGAAGATGGCCTGGGTTTGATGGATGCCCTGCATGTGCAACGTTTTCATGTGCTGGGTGTGAGCATGGGTGGGATGATTGCCCAGCACCTGGCGGCCCTGGCGCCGCAGCGGGTCGAGAGCCTGACCCTGATCATGTCCAGTTCCGGTGCACAGGGGCTGCCGATGCCAAGCGCGGCACTGCTGCAGTTGTTGGCCCGGCGCGAAGCGCCAAACCGCGAAGCGGCCCTCGAACAACAGGCCGATCTGCTGGCGGCGCTGGGGAGTCCGCAGGTCAAGGACGATCGTCAGGAGTTGCTGGAGCAGGCCGCGATTGCCTATGACCGGGCGTTCAACCCTGAAGGCGTCGAGCGCCAGATCATGGCCATTCTTGCCGAGCCGAGTCGGGTCGAGTTGCTCGACAAGCTACGCCTGCCAACCCTGGTGGTACATGGCACCGCCGACCCGTTGTTGCCGGTGATGCATGGGGTGCACCTGGCCGCGCACCTGCGGGACAGTCAATTGAAGCTGATCCCGGGCCTGGCCCATCGCTTCCAGGCGCAGTTCAAGGGCGCGTTGCTGGGCGCGGTGTTGCCGTACCTGGAGACGCAACGGCTGGCTGATACCCCTCTGGCGGTGTACTGATCGCGGGGCAAGCCCGCTCCCACAGTAGGAGCGGGCTTGCCCCGCGATGAGCCTCAATGCAACCTCACCCAGACACTGACCAGCACCGTCGCCGCCATCAGCCAGGCCACCGCCGCCAGCGCCAATGACAGCTCCAGGCGCAGGCGGTCCACCAGCACATACAGCGCTACCAGGTAGACGAAGTAGGGAATGATCGACCACATGCCGAACAGGATGGTGGTCTTCAGGTCGTCCAGCGAGCGCCCCTTGCCGACGATGTAGTGGGCAATCAGGGCGAAGGTCGGGAACAGCGGCACCAGGCCGGCAATGTAGTAGTTGCGGGTCTTGGCCAGGGCGGCAAGGATCACCACCACGGCGGCGCCCAGGCAGGCTTTGAGTATCAGGTCCACGTACTTTTCCGATGTCTTGGCGGGTTATCCGAGGCCGTACTTCTTCACTTTGTCGAACAGGGTGGTCTTGGCCATGCCCAGCTCCTGGCTGGCCTGGCTCAAGTTGCCGCCGGTGCGCTGCAGGGCATCGCTGAGCAGGTTGCGCTCGAAGGCTTCCACGGCCTCGGCAAAGCCCAGGCCCTGGTTGGCACTGGCGCCGCTCTTCTTGAACGCGGGCAGGCCCAGGGCGTAGCGTTCGGCGACATTGCGCAGTTCGCGCACGTTGCCCGGCCAATCGTGGGCCATCAGCCGCGACAGGGTCTGGCTGTCCAGTTGCGGGGTTTCACGGTCGAAGCGCAGCGCCGACAGCTGCAGGAAGTGTTCGAACAGCTGCAGGATGTCTTCGCGGCGCTCGCGCAGCGGCGGCAGTTCCAGGGTCACCACGTTGAGGCGGTAGTACAGGTCGCTGCGAAACTGGCCGCTCTGGCCCAGGGCGTCGAGGTCGGATTTGGTCGCGGCAATCACCCGGCAGTCGACCGGGATGCTCTGGTTCGAGCCCAGGCGCTCCAGGGTCCGTTCCTGCAGGACCCGCAGCAGCTTGATCTGCAGGTTGATCGGCATGCTCTCGACTTCATCGAGGAACAGCGTGCCGCCATTGGCGTGCTCGATCTTGCCGATGCGGCGCTTGCCGGCGCCGGTAAAGGCATTGGCCTCGTGGCCGAAGATCTCGCTTTCGAACAGGTTCTCCGGCAGGCCGCCGCAGTTCAGGGCCACGAACGGTTGCCCCTGGCGCCGGCTGAAGTCGTGCAGGCAGCGGGCGACCAGTTCCTTGCCAGTGCCGGTCTCGCCTTCGATCAGGACGTTGGCCGAGGTATCGGCGACGTTGGCGATCAGCTCGCGCAGGTTCTGCATGGCCGGCGAGCGACCGATGATCCGTCCTTCCAGGGTGCTTTGCCCGGCCAACTGGCGGCGCAGGGCGAAGACTTCCCGGGCCAGGCCGCGTTGCTCCAGGGCACGGCGCACCACTTCGACCAGGCGTTCCGGGGCGAAGGGCTTTTCCATGAAGTCGTAGGCGCCGTTGCGCATCGCCCCCACGGCCATGTCGATATCGCCGTGGCCGGTGATCAGCACCACCGGCAGGCTGTTGTCGCGGGCCTTGAGGCGGCCGAGCAGTTCCAGGCCATCGATGCCGGGCAGGCGAATGTCGCTGACCACGATGCCGGCGAAATCATCACCGACGCGTTGCAAGGCTTCCTCGGCGCTGCCGACACCTTCGCAGGCGATGTCTTCCAGGGCCAGGGCCTGCTGGCAACCGAGCAGCACATGCGGGTCGTCTTCGACGATCAGGACGGTTAGGGGTGCTTGGTTCATAGGGACTCGGCAGATTCGGTGGGGGCATTGACCAGGGGCAGGGCGAGGACGAACGCGGTACCGCCACTGGCGGGATGTTCGACACTCAGGCTGCCCTTGGCGGCGGCGGCGAGGCTGGCGGACAGGGTCAGGCCCAGGCCCAGGCCGTGCTCTCCCGGTTTGGTGGTGAAGAAAGGTTCGAACAGATGCTTGCGCGCTTCGTCGTCGATACCGTGGCCATTGTCGCGTACCCGCAGGCGGTACTTGTCGCCCTGCAGTTCGCCTTCGAGCCACAACTGCGGCGCAGGTTGCGCGGCCATGGCGTCCAGGGCGTTGCCGATCAGGTTGACCAGGATCTGTTCCAGGCGGGTCTGGTCGATGGCCAGCTGCTGATCTTCGTAGTTGCTGTGCAGCTTGAGGTGGCAGCCGGCGACCCGGTTGCCCAGGACCTGCAGGCTGGCCTCGATCGCCTTGGCCAGCGACGCCTGGCCGCTGTCGTCGCCGCGCCGGGCAAAGGAGCGCAGGCTGGCGGTGATCCGGCCCATGCGGTCGATCAGGTCGTTCATGGTGCTCAGGTTGGTGCTGGCGGTCTCCAGGGCGCCGCGCTCGAGAAAGCGCACGGTGTTGCCCGACAGGGTGCGCAGGGCCGCCAGCGGCTGGTTCAGTTCGTGGGCGATGCTGGTCGACATCTGGCCGATGGCCGCCAGCTTGCCGGCCTGCACCAGTTCGTCCTGGGCGTGGCGCAAGGTCTGCTCGGCGTGCCGGCGTTCGCGGATCTGGCCCTTGAGGCGGTCGTTGCTGGCGCGCAGGTCAGCGGTGCGCTCGGCAATCTTGCGCTCCAGTTGGCTGTTGGCTTCTTCCAGGGCTTCACGGGCTGCCAGGCGAGTGGCGATTACCTTGCGCCGTTCGTTCCAGGCAATCAGCAGGATCGCCAGCAAGGCGAAGGCGATGGCCACCAGCACGCCCTGGACCACCGACTCGCGGCGCAGGTCCTGCAAGGGGGTGAGCAGGGTGAAGTGCCAGGGGGTGTCGCTCAGGCGCCGGGTCTGGGCCAGGTAGGCGACTTCGTGGCGACCGTCGCCCAGTTCGGCATTGGCCGGAAAGCTCAGTTTTTCGATACCGTCGGCGAGCTTTTCTCGCGACAGCGGCTGCAATTCGTTCAGCGGCCACCAGTAGTACTGCAGGCTGCGCGCCAGGCGTTCCTTGATCTCCGGGGTCAGCGGGCGCACCGACTTGAGGCGCCGTGCCGGGTCGCTGGAGAGGATGATGATGCCGTTCTCGTCACTGACGAAGGCTTCCAGGCGCGCCCGTTGCCAGCGCTCTTCCATGGCCTCCAGGCGGACCTTGATCACCGCCACGCCGATGATCTTGCCGTGTTCTTCCAGGCCGTGGGCCAGGTAGTAGCCCGGCTCGCCGGTGGTGCTGCCGATGCCGTAGAAACGGCCCGGTTGCCCACGCACGGCGTCCTGGAAATAGGCGCGGAACGACAGGTCTTCACCGAGGAAACTGTCGGCATCGCGCCAGTTGCTGGTGGCCTGGACCCGGCCGGTGGTGTCGAGGACGAAGATGGCCCGGCTGCGGCTGCGGCGGTTCAGGCCTTCGAGGTATTCATTGACCGTCTGGCGGTTTTCGCCGTTGGCGTCGGTCAGCAGGTGGGAGACGCTGTCTTCCAGTTCCAGCAGGCTGGGCAGGTAGGTGTATTTGCTGATTTCACTTTCGACCGCGCGCGCGTGCAGCTCGAGCTGGCGCTCGCCGTTCTCGCTCAAGCTGCGGATGCCGTTGTGTTCGCTGATCATGAAACCGGCCACTCCCAGGCCGATCATCAGCAGGACGATCAAAGGAGGCAGCAACAACTGGCGGATCAGACGGGGTTTCACGGCTAGGGCAGGCTTGGCTGGGCGAAAAAGCGAAGGATCGCATTTCATCACAGTAACCTTGTAACGAACAGCACTGCCTGCCCGGCGTACACCGGGCAAACAGTGACAATTAACAACACTGCCGATCCGGCGTACGCCGAAACAACAGTGTTGTGTCCTCAGTGTTGCAGGATCTTGCTGAGGAAGTGCTGGGTACGCTCGTGGCGTGCGCTCGGGTCACCGAAGAAGTCTTCCTTCTGGCAATCCTCGATGATGCGGCCCTGGTCCATGAAGATCACCCGGTTGGCCACCTTGCGGGCAAAGCCCATCTCGTGGGTCACGCACATCATGGTCATGCCTTCGTGGGCCAGCTCGACCATGACGTCCAGTACCTCGTTGACCATTTCCGGGTCCAGGGCCGAGGTCGGTTCGTCGAACAGCATGACGATCGGGTCCATCGACAGGGCGCGGGCGATGGCCACACGCTGCTGCTGGCCACCGGAGAGCTGGCCGGGATGCTTCTTGGCATGGGCGCTGAGGCCGACGCGGTCGAGCAGGGCCAGGCCCTTCTTGGTCGCTTCGGCTTCGCTGCGGCCCAGGACCTTGCGCTGGGCAATGGTCAGGTTCTCGGTGATCGAGAGGTGCGGGAACAGCTCGAAATGCTGGAACACCATGCCGACCCGCGAGCGCAGCTTGGGCAGGTTGGTCTTGGGATCGGCGATCGAGGTGCCGTCGACCACGATGTCACCTTTCTGGAACGGCTCCAGGGCGTTGACGCACTTGATCAGGGTCGATTTGCCGGAACCGGAAGGGCCGCAGACCACCACCACTTCACCTTTTTTGACTTCGGTGTTGCAGTCGGTCAGAACCTGGAAGTCGCCGTACCACTTGTTGACGTTCTTGATGGAAATCATACGGTTATCCTTTTCTGCAGACGCTTGACCAGCCAGGAAGCGGAGAAGCTGACGAGGAAGTACACGACGCCGGCGAACAGCAGGAACTCATGGGAGCGCCCGATGATGTCGCCGTTGGCACGCGCGGAGTTGAGGAAGTCCACCAGGC
Organism: Pseudomonas sp. BGr12; assembly: GCF_030272895.1. GTDB lineage: Bacteria > Pseudomonadota > Gammaproteobacteria > Pseudomonadales > Pseudomonadaceae > Pseudomonas. The sequence goes on from NZ_JALRNF010000039.1 coordinate 38,610, forward strand.
CGACGGTGTAGACCAGCGAGGTGTCCTGGAACAGGATGATGCTCTGTTGCAGCAGCAGCGGGGTCATCTTGCGAAACGCCTGGGGCAGGATGATCAGGCGCATGGTCTGGCCGTAGGTCATGCCCAGGGCCTGGGCTGCGCCCATCTGGCCCTTGGAGATCGACTGCACGCCAGCGCGGACGATTTCACAGAAGTAGGCCGCCTCGAACATCATGAACGCCACGACGCAGGAGGTGAAGGCACCGACCGGGGTGTCTTCGCCGGTGATCCAGCGCAGGATGAAGGGCACCGCCAGGTAGAACCAGGTGATGACCAGCAGCAGCGGGATGGAGCGGAAGTAGTTGACGTAGAAGCCGGCGACGTTGGCCAAGAGCTTGCTCGACGACAGGCGCATCAGGGCCAGGAGGGTACCCAGCACGATGCCGCCGACCACGCCCATGACCATCAGTTGCAGGGTCAACAGCATGCCGTCCCAAAGGGCCGGCAGGGCAGGGCCGATGCTTGAGAAATCCAGCTCCATCATTTACCCCCTACGGAAATCAGGCCTGGCACCGAGACTTTCTTCTCGACCATGCGCATGAACAGCATCAGCCCCATGTTCAGGGTGAAGTAGATCAGCGTGGCCAGGGTGAAGGCCTCGAACAGGTTGGCTGAGAATTCGGCGGTCTGCTTGGTCTGGGCCAGCAGTTCCATCAGGCCGATCAGCGAGGCTACCGAGGAGTTCTTGAACACGTTCAAGAATTCCGAGGTGAGCGGCGGAATGATGATCCGGTAGGCTTGCGGCAGCAGCACGTTCCAGTAGATCTGCGGCAGGCTGAAGCCCATGGCGCGGGCGGCCGATTCCTGGCCACGCGGCAGCGCCTGGATACCGGTGCGCACCTGTTCGCAGACACGGGCAGCGGTGAACAGGCCCAGGCAGATGACCACGCTGATCAAGGCCGAGGTGGTCGGGTTGAGATCCTGCTTGAACCATTCCTGCAGGTTTTCCGGCAGCAGGTCGGGCACCAGGAAGTACCAGATGAACAGCTGCACCAGCAGCGGTACGTTGCGGAAGAGTTCCACGTAGCAGGTGGCGATACCCGATACCACGCGGTTCGGGACAGTGCGCATGACGCCGAGTACCGAACCCAGCAGCAGCGCAATGATCCAGGCAGTGATGGCGATGGCGATGGTCCAGCCCAGACCGGTGACGTACCAGTCCAGATAGGTTTCGCTGCCCACGCCGGTGGACTTGAAGAATACGCCCCAGTCCCAGTTGTAATTCATCGGGATTTCCCCTCAGATCGGTTGTTTCACGGGCACCTTCGAGCATCCGAGGGCGACATGCGCCCTCGGATGAAAGGTTAGACACTAACTAGCTGGGGATCAGGACTTCTTTTCGTCTGCAGCTTTGTCGGTTGGCGTGGCGATCAGCGCCTTGAGCTCGTCGCTCATCTGGAACTGCAGGTTCAGGCCTTTTGGCGGGATTGGCTGCATGAACCACTTGTCGTAGATCTTGTTGATCTCGCCCGACTTGTACAGTGCGACGATGGCGTCATCGACGGCTTTCTTGAAGGCAGGGTCGTCCTTGCGCACCATGCAGCCGTAGATCTCGTAGGACTGCGGGGTACCGGTGATGACCCAGTCGGCCGGCTTGCGGGCCTTGGCCATTTCGCCGGCCAGCAGGGCGTCGTCCATCATGAAGGCCACGGCGCGGCCGCTTTCGAGCATGTTGAAGGCTTCGCCGTGGTCTTTTGCCGAGATCACGTTCATCTTCATCTGCTTGTCGGCGTTCATCGCCTTGAGGATGCGCTCGGAGGTGGTGCCGGCGGTGGTCACCACGTTCTTGCCGGCCAGGTCCGGGAAGTCCTTGTAGCTTGGCTGACCATCCTTGACCTTGGTCAGCAGGCGGGTACCCACTTCGAAGATGCCGACCGAGAAGGCAACTTGCTGCTGGCGTTCGACGTTGTTGGTGGTGGAGCCGCATTCAACGTCGACGGTGCCGTTCTGCACCAGCGGGATACGGGTCTGGGAGGTGACCAGGTTGTAGCGGGTCTTCAGGTCCGGGGCGGCGAGCTGCTTCTTCAGGTGCTCGACGATGGCCAGCTGGATGTCGTGGGAATAGCCTACGGGCTCCGGTTTACCAGCCAGGTAGGAGAACGGGATGGAGGAGTCGCGGTGCCCCAGGGTGATGGTGCCCGAGTCCTTGATCTTCTTCAGGGTGCCGGTGAGCTCCTCGGCCATGGCCGGCGAGCTGATCACGGCAGCGGCGATGGCCGCACCCAACAGATGACGAACGATACGCATCAAAATTTCCTCGACGTTGTTTTTTTTATGGAGCCGTTGGCGGGCTCGTCGTTCAGCGAACACTGCAATGAAGCGTTGCGCATTCGGGTACTGAGTGTAGAGCATGACTCGTGCCAAGCCCTGACTTCGATCACGAGGGCCCGGAAAATCAGGGTATTAATCTTTTTTGAAGTTTTGGTGGCGGGGTTATTCGTCCGGCTCGCCGAATGTCAGCGTGTTTGTCGTTCGGAAATCCGAATGTAGCGCCGTTTTTGTGTCGTCAATATTGCCGGCTACGCCAGCTCCCACGGCTGACTCATTGTGGGAGCTGGCGTAGCCGGCGATGGAATCGACGCGGTGCCAGGCGATTCGCGTCGTCAGTAGTGCTGGCGATGCCAGCTTCCACAGGGATCAGTAGGCAATCAGCATCAGGCGGCCTGAACGCGGGCGCGGTTCAGTGCCAGGCGCTGAAGGTAGTCCTTGAGTGCCTGCTGTTCGGCCGCCGTGGTGAACAACCCCAGCTTGCTGCGACGCCATAGGATGTCTTCGGCGCTGCTCGCCCATTCTTCGCTGCACAGGTAGTCCACCTCGCGGGTGAACAGGCCGCCGCCGATCGCTTCGCCCAGGTCTTCAGGGCCCTGCACGCCTTCGAGCAGGCGCCAGACGCGGCTGCCGTAGGTGCGCGCCCAGCGCTTGGCAATCTCTGCCGGCAGCCAGCCACAGCGGGCCAGGATCGCATCGACCAGCGCTTGCGGGGTGGTCATGTCTTCGCCGCCTGGCAACGGTGCAGTGGCGGTCCAGCTGCCGCGCATCTGGGTGAAGAACGGCGCCAGTTCGCCCATCGCCGACTCGGCCAGTTTGCGGTAGGTGGTCAGCTTGCCGCCGAACACCGACAGCAACGGCGCCTCGCCGTTGCTGGCCGAGAGCGCCAGGGTGTAGTCGCGGGTCACGGCCGAGGGGTTGTCGGACTCGTCGTTGCACAGCGGCCGCACGCCGGCAAAAGTGTGCAGGATGTCTGCGCGGCTGAGCTGGTGATTGAAGTGTTCGTTGACGATCTTGAGCAGGTAGTCGGTCTCGGCTTCGGTGATCGCGACCTTGGCCGGGTCGCCGGTGTATTCACGGTCGGTGGTGCCGATCAGGGTGAAGCGTTCCAGGTAGGGAATGGCGAAGACGATCCGCTGGTCTTCGTTCTGCAGGATGTAGGCATGTTCACCTTCATAAAGCTTCGGCACGATCAGGTGGCTGCCCTGGATCAGGCGAATGCCGTAGGGGGCCTTGAGCTGCAGGTCGTCCTCGATGAACTTGGCGACCCATGGGCCCGCTGCGTTGACCAGGGCGCGAGCCTTGATCGACTGCTGGCTGCCGTCGGCATGTTGCAGCTGGACATTCCACAGGCCATCGACCCGGCTGGCGCTCAGGCAGCGGGTGCGGGTGCGGATGTCGGCGCCGTGCTCGCGGGCGGCCATGGCATTGAGCACCACCAGGCGGGCGTCATCCACGGCGCAGTCGGCGTATTCGAAACCGCGGCTGATCGCCGGCTTGAGCGGATTGCCCGGGCCAAAGCGCAGGCTGCGCGAGGCGCCGAGCTGCTTGCGCTTGCCCAGGTGATCGTAGAGGAACAAGCCGGCGCGGATCATCCAGGCCGGACGCAGGTGCGGGCGGTGCGGCAGGACGAAGCGCATCGGTTTGACGATGTGTGGCGCCTTGGCCAGCAGCACTTCGCGCTCGGCCAGGGCTTCGCGCACCAGACGGAATTCGTAATGCTCCAGGTAACGCAGGCCACCGTGGATCAGCTTGCTGCTGGCCGAGGAGGTGTGGCTGGCCAGGTCGTCCTTTTCGCAAAGGAACACCGACAGGCCGCGTCCGGCTGCATCGGCGGCAATGCCGACGCCATTGATGCCACCGCCAATCACGGCGAGGTCGTAGATATCGGCCAGGGCGGGCGATGACAGGCTGGAGTGCGGCACGGAGGGCATCCTCAAAGGCGTTCTAATAGCGAAATTGAACATCAATGTTCATATTCGAAAATACTAGCGCAAGAGAATGCCTGCTGCCAGTCACTTTCCATAGAAAATACTGATCAGATGACAATTAAATGAAAAATAACGAACATGACGGCTGCCACCCCAGCGGTGGCAGCGCTGCTGGCCTCAGACCACTTCCAGGCGAATCTTGAACTGGTTGAGCAACTGGGTGAGGGCGGGCACTGGCGCCTGGTCGGTGACCAGGCAATCGATCAGGCTGATCGAGCCCAGGCGCACCATGGCGTTGCGCCCGAACTTGCTGGAGTCGGCGGCGAGGATCACCTGGCGGGCATTGGCGATGATCGCCTGGGAGACCCGCACTTCCTGGTAGTCGAAATCGAGCAGGCTGCCGTCTTCGTCGATGCCGCTGATGCCGACCAGGGCGAAGTCGACCTTGAACTGGTTGATGAAGTCGACACTGGCCTGGCCGACCACGCCGCCGTCGCGGCGCACATTGCCGCCGGCCAGCAGCACTTCGAAGTCATCCTTGGCGCTGAGGATCGAGGCCACATGCAGGTTGTTGGTGATGATCTTCAGGTGATTGTGGTTGAGCAGGGCGCGGGCGATGGATTCGGTGGTGGTGCCGATATTGATGAACAACGAGGCATGGTCGGGAATCTGTGAGGCGATGGCCTCGGCGATACGCTGCTTTTCATCGCGCATCTGGTCGGCGCGCATGGCGTAGGCGGTGTTCTCGATGCTGGAGTCATAGGCCGCGCCGCCATGGTAGCGACGTAGCAGGTTCACTTCCGCAAGCTGATTGATGTCGCGGCGGATGGTCTGCGGTGTAACGACGAACAGCTGCGCCATTTCTTCGATACTGACGTAGCCACGTTCACGGACCAGTTCGAGGATTTGTTGTTGGCGAGGGGGCAGATTCATGGGCGGTCCTTCTGGGCTGCCGGGCAAATTTCTCCATGATGCCGGAGGAATTGGCTGACGACCAGTCACCGAATCAATCCCGGGGCAAGCCCGCCCCCGTAGGAGCGGGCTTGCCCCGCGAAGGGGCTACGAAGGTCTACTCCTCGTGCGGCTCCCAATCCCGGGTGCGGTCCACCGCCTTCAGCCAGCCGGCATACAGCTTCTCTTTCTCCGCATCATCCAGTTGCGGGCTGAACTCGCGTTCGATCACCGCCTTGCCACGCAGCTCGTCCAGGCCACTCCAGAAACCGCAGGCCAGGCCTGCCAGGTAGGCGGCGCCCAGGGCGGTGGTCTCGCGCATTTGCGGGCGCTCGACGCAGGTACCGAGAATGTCGGCCTGGAACTGCATGAGGAAGTTGTTGGCCACGGCACCACCGTCCACGCGCAGCTCGCTCAGGCGCTGGCCGCAGTCCTGCTGCATGGCGTCGAGCACGTCGCGGGTCTGGTAGGCGATCGACTCCAGGGCGGCGCGGATGATGTGGTCGACTTTCACCCCGCGGGTCAGGCCGAACAGCGCGCCACGGGCGTAAGGGTCCCAGTAGGGGGCGCCCAGGCCGGTGAAGGCCGGCACCAGGTAGACGCCATTGCTGTCCTTGACCTTGCTGGCGAAGTACTCGGTGTCGTGGGCGTCGTTGACGATCTTCAGTTCGTCGCGCAGCCACTGTACGGTGGAACCACCGTTGAACACCGCGCCTTCCAGGGCGTAGGCCACTTCGCCACGGGGGCCGCAGGCGATGGTGGTGAGCAAGCCGTGGGACGATTTCACCGCCTTGTCGCCGGTGTTCATCAAAAGGAAACAGCCGGTGCCGTAGGTGTTCTTGGCCTGGCCGGGCTCGACGCACATCTGGCCGAACAGTGCGGCCTGCTGGTCGCCGGCGATACCGGCAATGGCAATGCCGCTCTTGCTGTGGCCATAGACTTCCGAGGAGCTGCGCACCTCGGGCAGCATCGCCCGCGGGATGTCCAGCACCTGGAGCATCTTCTCGTCCCACTGCAGGGTGTGGATGTTGAAGAGCATGGTGCGCGAGGCGTTGGTGTAGTCGGTGACGTGCACCTTGCCGCCGGAGAATTTCCAGATCAGCCAGCTGTCGACGGTGCCGAACAGCAATTCGCCGCGTTCGGCGCGCTCGCGGGCGCCTTCGACGTTGTCCAGGATCCACTTGAGCTTGGTGCCGGAGAAGTACGGGTCGGTGACCAGGCCGGTGGTCTCGCGGATGTAGTCCTGCAGGCCGTCACGCTTGAGCTGCTCGCAGATCTCGGTGCTGCGCCGGCACTGCCAGACGATGGCGTTGTACACCGGGCGACCGGTTTCCTTGTCCCAGACCACGGTGGTTTCGCGCTGGTTGGTGATACCGATGGCCGCGACCTGGTCGTGGCTGATGCCGGCCTGGGCCAGGGCCTCGACCATGGTCGCGCTCTGGGTGGCGAAGATTTCCATCGGGTCGTGTTCGACCCAGCCGGCTTGTGGGTAGTGCTGGGCGAACTCACGCTGCGAGGTGCCAACCACGTTGGCATCGCGGTCGAAAATGATGGCCCGCGAACTGGTCGTGCCCTGGTCCAGGGCAATGATGTAGTTCTTGTGCTGGGTGTCTGTCATGTCGTTGGCCTTGCGCTCAATAGGGTGGTTATCAGGGCGGGGCGAGCCAAGCTCGCCGACCAAGCATCAGGAGGCCTGGGTATTGCCCTGAGGGTTGGCGTCGGTCCGGGCGGTTTCGCTCTGGGCAACCGGCAGGTTGCGGGCGATCACGCCGCGATACAGGGCGGCACCAAGGCTCGCTCCTATGATCGGCGCAAAAATCGGAATCAGGAAATAGGGAACATCACGACCGCCAGTAAAGGCGACTTCGCCCCATCCGGCGAGGAATGTCATCAACTTGGGCCCGAAGTCGCGGGCCGGGTTCATGGCAAAGCCGGTCAGCGGGCCCATGGCGCTACCGATCACGGCGATCAGCAGGCCGATCAGCAGGGGGGCCATGGCGCCCCGGGGCAGGCCGTTGTTGTCGTCGGTCAGGGCCATGATCACCGCCATCAGTACGGCGGTAATGATCACTTCGACCAGAAAGGCCTGGCCGGTGGACAGGGCAGGGTGCGGGTAGGTGGAGAACACCGAGGCCAGCTCCAGGCTGGCCTGGCTGCCGCGAATCATGGCGTGGGCCTGTTCGTAATCGAAGAACAGGTTGCTGTACAGCGTGTAGACCAGGGCCGCCGCGCAGAAGGCGCCGGCGACCTGGGCGACGATGTAGAACGGCAGCTTGTGCTTCTCGAATCCGGCGAACAGGCACAGGGCGATGCTCACGGCCGGGTTCAGGTGCGCGCCGGACACCCCGGCGGTCAGGTAGATCGCCATGCTTACGCCGACGCCCCAGATGATGCTGATTTCCCACAGGCCGAAGCTGGCGCCCGCGACCTTGAGCGCCGCCACGCAACCGGTGCCGAAGAAGATCAGCAGCGCGGTGCCGAGAAACTCGGCCATGCATTGGCTTGAAAGTGTTGGTTGTCGTAGAGCCGTCGTCATTCGTTACCTCGGTTCTTGTTGTTGTGAGGCGCAGTGAGCGCTCGACAAACGCCCGACCAAAATCCCCATTTCGGTCGGGCAGGCTGCAGGGAATGCACCGATACGGGGCATGGCTATATTCAGAATCGAAAAAATATAGACAAGAAACGCTTATGTCAAAGGTCGAAAGTGAACCGTCATTCACAAACTGACTGTTGGCAATCCTGTCGATACCGGAATTTCCCACACCGAAGTGACGGGCTCGTCTGTGACGGCTGTGGCTGGCGCGGGGGTTTTGTCCTAAAGTACCGGGCGAAAATGGCATTCACCTTCTGTCTGGAGTTCTGCATGACCCCCGCACTGGATCTGCTGAAAAAGGTTCGCGCCGAACATCGTGTCCACAGTTACGAACATGACCCCAAGTCGGCTTCCTATGGGCTGGAAGCTGCCGAAAAACTGGGGTTGGAGCCGGCGCGGGTATTCAAGACCTTGCTCGCCAGCAGTGAAAAGGGCGAACTGTTGGTGGCGGTGGTACCGGTGGTCGGTAGCCTGGACCTGAAGGGGCTCGCCCATGCCGCCGGGGTGAAGAAGTGCGAAATGGCCGACCCGGCAGCGGCCCAGCGTTCGACGGGCTACCTGGTGGGTGGGATCAGCCCGCTGGGGCAGAAAAAGCGCCTGCGCACCTTTATCGATCAGTCTGCCCAGTCATTTGAAACCATCCATGTCAGCGCTGGTCGGCGTGGGCTGGAGGTGGAGTTGTCGGCGGCGGTGCTGGCCGAACATACCCAGGCGAAATTTGCCGAGATTGGTCGCGGCTGACTCAACGCATCGCGGGGCAAGCCCGCTCCTACACACCGTAGGAGCGGGCTTGCCCCGCGAAAGGAATCACACCGCCGAACTGTAGCGCCGAACCCCGTTCTCCGGCACCGGCAGCTGCGCCGCCACGCTACCGGGCACGGCAAACAGCACCAGGTGATCGGCCGCCACTTCGATGCCCACCTCGGCCCCGACCTGGTGGTCGATATGGCTGGGGAAGATCGCTTCGAGCTGGCTGCCGGTCGGCAGTTGCAGGCGATACAGGGTCGAGGCGCCGAGGAAGCTCTTGCCGACGATCTGTACCTTCAGTGCGCTGTGCGGCGCATGGAGGATGTCGTCCGGACGCAGCAGGACGTCGACCGCGCTGCCCGGGGTGAAGGTGTAAGCGCGATTGCCGCGCAATTCACCCAATTCGGTACGCACGGACTCCGGGCTGGTCAGCTGGCCACGAATGAAGTAGCCCTGGCCGATGAAGCTGGCCACGAAGGGGGTCAGGGGTTCGTGATAGAGGTTGTAGGGCGTGTCCCACTGCTCCAGGCGACCTTCCTTGAAGACGCCGACATGGTCACTGACCGCGAAGGCTTCTTCCTGGTCGTGGGTGACCAGGATGGCGCTGGTGCCGCGGCTTTTGAGAATGTCGCGAACCTCATGGCTGAGGCGGCGGCGCAGTTCCACGTCGAGGTTGGAGAAGGGCTCGTCGAGCAGCAGCAATTGCGGCTCGGGGGCCAGGGCGCGGGCCAGGGCCACGCGTTGTTGCTGACCGCCGGAAAGCTCGTGTGGGTAGCGTTTGCCGAGCCCGTCGAGCTTCACCAGCTCGAGCATTTCCTTGACCACCTGCTGCTGGTTGGGGTGCTTGCCGATACCGAAGGCGATGTTCTCGGCCACTGTCAGGTGCGGGAACAGCGCGTAGTCCTGGAACACCATGCCGATCCGGCGCTTTTCCGGCGCCAGGGTGAAGCCAGCCTTGGAGATGACTTCACCGGCCAGCTGGATCTCACCCTCGTGCACGGGCTCGAAGCCTGCGATGGCGCGCAGGGTGGTGGTCTTGCCGCACCCCGATGAGCCGAGCAGGCAACCGATGTCGCCGGCGTTGAGGTGCAGGTTGAGGTTCTGGACGATGCGCTGCTCGCCATAGCCACAGGCGAGGTTGCGCAGGTTAAGCAGTAAAGGTTGACTCATGCGTGGTGATAGGCCGGTTCAACAAGAAATTCGAGAAGCGCCTTCTGTGCATGCAAGCGGTTTTCGGCCTGGTCCCAGGCGACCGAGCGTGGGTCGTCGAGCAGGTCCAGGCTGATTTCCTCGCCACGGTGGGCGGGCAGGCAGTGCATGAACAGGGCATCGGGTGCTGCCAGGTCGAGCAGTTCGCGGGTTACCTGGTAAGGCGCGAACAAGGCCAGGCGCCGTGCAGTTTCCTCTTCCTGACCCATGGAAGTCCAGACATCGGTGCTCACCAGGTGCGCGCCCTGCACGGCATCCTTGGGTTCACGGAAGATCTGCACGCGCTCGCCAGCCTTGGCCAGGAACTCGGCATTGGGCTCGTATTCGGCCGGGCAGGCGATGCGCAGCTGGAAGTCGAACTGGATGGCCGCCTCGATGTAGCTGTTGCACATGTTGTTGCCGTCACCGATCCAGGCCACGGTCTTGCCCTGGATGGCGCCGCGGTGTTCGAGGAAGGTCTGCATGTCGGCCAGCAGCTGGCAGGGGTGCAGGTCGTCGGACAGGCCGTTGATCACCGGTACCCGGGAGTTGGCGGCGAACTCGGTCAGGGTGCTGTGGGCGAAGGTCCGGATCATCACCGCATCGAGCATGCGCGACATGACGATGGCGCAGTCGCCGATCGGCTCGCCACGGCCCAGTTGGGTGTCGCGCGGGGACAGGAAGATGGCCTGGCCGCCGAGCTGGATCATGCCGGCTTCGAACGACAGCCGGGTACGGGTCGAGGATTTCTCGAAGATCATCCCCAGCACGCGGTTCTTCAGGGGTTCGAACAGTACGCCGCGGTTACGCAGGTCCTTCAGCTCGATGCCTCGACGGATCACGCTCAGCAGTTCGTCGGCTGTGAAGTCCATCAGGGAGAGAAAGTGCCTAGCGCTCATGTTTGACTACCTTATTTGCAACAGACCGCAGGTCAACGATGCCGGTTTTTCGAAACAACGGAGGTGACCTGCGGCGAAAGCCGCACGGGGCGACGAAATAGGGGAAGACGCAATACTATAATTAAATGTCGCGTCATACCAAGTGGGGCGTGCACTGCCTTTATTGTGGGCAATGCCGCAACCCATTGGGCGGATGCTTTTTTTATGCCAGCACAAGGGTTTTACACTGCCCGCTGGCGGCTTGGCAAACCCTGGCGCATCGTTACGCCTGATGCCGCAAGATTCACGGGGCGAAACTCGCTGGTGGCACTGCGTGTCCGGGCTCATAGTCAGGCCCATCACCAGACACCCGGAAGAGGTGGCCATGAACAAGACCTTGCATCACCGTGCCTGTCACCTGTGCGAAGCCATCTGTGGCCTGACCATCGAAGTCACCGAAGCGCCCGGCGCCGCGCCGCGCATCAGCTCGATCAAGGGCGACCCCCAGGACAGCTTCAGCCGTGGTCACATCTGCCCCAAGGCCGTGGCCCTGCAGGACATCCAGAACGATCCCGATCGCCTGCGCGTACCGCATCGGCGGGTGGGCGACAGCTGGGAGCCGATCGGCTGGGACGAAGCTTTCGAGTTCGCCGCGCAAAAGCTCTGGGCCATCCAGCAGGCCCACGGCCAGAACGCCGTGGCGGTCTATCAGGGTAACCCCAGCGTGCATAACTACGGGCTGATGACCCACAGCAACTACTTCCTCGGCTTGCTCAAGACCCGCAATCGTTTCTCCGCCACCTCGGTTGACCAGCTGCCACAGCACCTGACCAGCTACCTGATGTATGGCCATGGCTTGCTGCTGCCGATCCCGGACATCGACCACACCGACTTCATGCTGATCCTGGGCGGTAACCCCCTGGCTTCCAATGGCAGCATCATGACCGTGCCGGATGTAGAGAAGCGTCTGAAGGCGATCCAGGCCCGAGGTGGCAAGCTGGTGGTGGTTGATCCACGGCGCAGCGAAACCGCAGCCATGGCCGACCAGCATGTGTTCGTGCGCCCCGGTGGCGATGCGGCGCTGCTGTGTGGCCTGCTCAATACCCTGTTCAGCGAGGGCCTGGAGCGACCGTCGAGCTTGCCGGTCGACGGGCTCGACCAGGTGCGTGAGGCGATTGCACCGTTCAGCGCCGAAGCGATGGCGCCACTGTGTGGCGTCGAAGCGCAGGTCATCCGCCAGTTGGCGCGCGACTTCGCCGCCGCCGACAAAGCCGTGTGCTATGGGCGCATGGGCGTCTCGACCCAGGCCTTCGGTACCCTGTGCCATTGGCTGGTGCAGTTGATCAACCTGGTCAGCGGCAACCTCGACCGGGTCGGTGGCGCCTTGTGTACCCAGCCTGCGGTGGACCTGGTGGCCAGTACCTCCGGTGGGCATTTCAATGCCTGGCAGAGCCGGGTGTCCGGTTTGCCGGAATACGGGGGCGAGTTGCCGGTGGCAGCGCTGGCCGAGGAAATGCTCAGCGAAGGGGAAGGGCAGGTGCGCGCACTGGTGACGGTGGCGGGTAACCCGGTGCTGTCCACCCCCAACGGCAGGCAACTGGAGCGTGCGCTGGAGGGCCTGGAGTTCATGCTCAGCATCGACCTCTATATCAACGAGACCACCCGCTATGCGGACCTGATCCTGCCGTCCACCTCGGCCCTGGAAAACGATCACTACGACACTACTTTCAACCTGTTGGCCGTACGCAATGTCAGCCGCTTCAACCGGGCGATCCTGCCCAAGCCGCAAGGGGCCTTGCACGATTGGGAAATCTTCGTCGGCCTGGCCAGGGCCTTTGCCGCGCTTGCCGACAAGCCGTTGAAACCGACCTTGCCGCCGGCGCAGCTGATCGACATCGGCTTGCGCCAGGGGCGCTATGGCGAAGGTTCGCCGTTCAACCTGTCGATCGCGACGCTGGACCAACACCCCCACGGCATCGACTTGGGGCCCTTGCAGCCGAACCTTGCCGGGCGCCTGAAGACCGTCAACCAACGCATCCAGGCCGCGCCGCCGGAGATTCTCATCGACCTGCAGCGGTTTGCCGGGCAACAACCGATTGGATCGGATCAACTGTTGCTGATCGGGCGCCGGCATGTGCGCAGCAACAACTCCTGGATGCACAATTACCACCGTCTGGTGAAGGGCAAGCCGCGCCATCACTTGCTCATGCACCCGGACGATCTGGCCGGTCGCCACTTGAGCGACGGGCAGCGGGTGCGGGTCAGCTCCCGGGTGGGCAGTATCGAGGTCGAGGTGCAGGCGTGCAGCGACATGATGCCGGGGGTGGTCAGCCTGCCCCATGGCTTTGGCCATGGCCGCGCCGGTGTGCGCATGGACATCGCCCGCAACCAGCCCGGGGCCAGCGCCAATGACCTCACCGATGAGCGCTGGCGCGATGCGGTATCGGGCAACGCGGCGCTCAATGGCGTGCCGGTGCAGGTGGTTGCGGCCTGATATCGGCAAGGCCGAGCGTCGCGCTCGGCTTTCCGATACAATGCGTCACCGTGCCGACAAACAGGTCGGAAAGTTCAGCCGCGAGGTGCTTCATGGATATCATCGAAACAATCAAAGAGCAGATTGCCAACAACACCATTCTGCTTTACATGAAAGGCTCGCCGAATGCACCGCAGTGCGGTTTTTCGGCCAAGGCGGCGCAAGCCGTGATGGGTTGTGGTGAGAAGTTCGCTTACGTGGATATCCTGCAGAACCCGGAAATCCGTGCCAACCTGCCAAAGTACGCCAACTGGCCGACCTTCCCGCAACTGTGGGTGGCCGGTGAGCTGGTTGGCGGTTCCGACATCATGACTGAGATGTTCGCCAACGGCGAACTGCAGACCCTGATCAAGGACGCTGCGGCCAAGGCCAAGGCAGCCGAGGCCTGATCCCAGGCCCGCTGACAAAGAGCCCCGCACTGCGGGGCTTTTTTTTTTGGCTGTAGGAGCGGGCTTGCCCCGCGATACGATGTGACTGATTCACCGCAATCGCGGGGCAAGCCCGCTCCCACCGATCGCAACCAGGCACAAAAAAGCCCGCATCGCTGCGGGCTTTTTGCTGCTGGAAGCAGATGCGATTACTCGCCCATCTGCGACTGCAGGTAGTTTTCCAGGCCGACCTTGTCGATCAGGCTCAGCTGGGTTTCCAGCCAGTCGATGTGTTCTTCCTCGGACTCGAGGATGTCTTCGAGCATTTCACGGCTGCCGAAGTCGCCAACGGTTTCACAGTGGGCGATGGCGGCCTTGAGGTCGGTCAGGCCTTTTTGCTCGATCTTGAGGTCGCACTCGAGCATTTCCTTGGTGTGTTCACCAATCAGCAGCTTGCCCAGGTCCTGGACGTTGGGGATGCCTTCGAGGAACAGAATACGCTTGATCAATTTGTCAGCGTGCTTCATTTCATCGATGGATTCCTTGTACTCGTGCTTGCCGAGCTTATCCAGACCCCAGTCTTCGTACATGCGCGCATGCAGGAAGTATTGGTTGATTGCGACCAGCTCGTTTCCGAGGATCTTGTTGAGATGCTGGATGACGCTAACGTCGCCTTTCATGATGGGGTCCTGCCCTGTTAGTGTGCCTATAAGGACAAGTTTGAGCTCGCTAACTTCGCCTGTCAAACCTAAGTTATTGAATAATAAGTAAAAATTAATCGGAATAAGAATGTTTTCATTCCGCGTTTTAACCCTAACTTATTGAATTACAGGCATAAAAAAACCGGACACGAGGTCCGGTTCTTCGAATGGGCTGTATTTACGCTGCGGTAAATTCCACAGGGTAGGGCAGGATGGCCTGGCTGACCTGCAGTTCGGTCAGGGTTTCGCGCACTACCTGTTTGGCCAGGCAGGCACACTTGCCACACTGGCTCGCCACGTTGGTGGCGGCTCTGACTTCCTTGTAGCTGCAGCATCCTTCATAGATCGCATCGCGGATCTGTCCGTCGGTTACACCAACACAAAGACACACATACATAGGGCAGACCATCACTGGTAAAGGCTCAATGCGAAGAAGCTTAATGTTAATGAGAATGCTTGTCAAAGCACATCATCCTGATGCCCGTGCCAGGGCGACCGGCGGTCGTTTCGAGGATCGGCAATGCTGAAATTCGGCGAGCGGCTTCAGGCGGTGTATCATGGCCGGCCTTTTGTCTGCCAGGCCGGCCAAGCCTGCCTGTGCAGCCTCACTCAATCCATCAGGAGATAGCGAATGAGCGTACTCGTTGGCAAACAAGCCCCGGACTTCACCGTTCCAGCCGTGCTGGGCAATGGCGAAATCGTAGACAGCTTCAACCTGGCTTCGGCCATCAAGGGCAAGTACGGCCTGGTGTTCTTCTACCCGCTGGACTTCACCTTCGTCTGCCCGTCCGAGCTGATCGCCCTGGACCACCGCATGTCCGAGTTCCGCGACCGCAACGTTGAAGTGATCGCTGTTTCGATCGACTCGCACTTCACCCACAACGCCTGGCGCAACACCCCGATCAATGCCGGTGGCATCGGTCACGTCTCGTACATCATGGCTGCTGACATGAAGCACGATATCGCCAAGGCCTACGACGTCGAGTCCGAAGGCGGCGTTGCCTTCCGTGGCGCGTTCCTGATCGACGACAAGGGCGTTGTCCGCTCGCAGATCGTCAACGACCTGCCGCTGGGCCGTAACATGGACGAGCTGCTGCGTCTGGTCGACGCCCTGCAATTCCATGAAGAGCACGGCGAAGTCTGCCCTGCCAACTGGAAAAAAGGCGACAAGGGCATGACCGCTTCGCCAGAAGGCGTTGCTGCCTACCTGAGCGAGAACGCTGGCAAGCTGTAAGCGCCACGCGTAAAAAAACCGGCCCTGGTGGCCGGTTTTTTTATGCCTGCGACTTCAGTCGTTGAAGTCGTGCCAGCCGCCCATTTCCTTCCAGCGGTTGACGATGCCGCAGAACAGCTCGGCAGTCTTCTCGGTGTCGTAGCGCGCCGAGTGGGCCTCACGACCGTCGAAGTCGATGTCGGCGCTCTGGCAGGCCCGGGCCAGCACGGTCTGGCCGTAGGCAAGTCCGGCCAGGGTCGCGGTGTCGAAGCTGGAGAACGGATGAAACGGATTGCGTTTCATGTCGTTGCGCGCCACGGCCGCATTGAGGAAGCCCAGGTCGAAGCTGCTGTTGTGACCGACCAGGATGGCCCGTTTGCAGCCATTGGCCTTGAGCGACTTGCGCACGCCACGGAAGATGTCGGTCAGTGCCGACTCTTCGCTGACGGCCATGCGCAGCGGGTGATCCAGCTTGATCCCGGTGAATTCCAGGGCCGCCTGCTCGATGTTGGCCCCTTCGAACGGCTCGACGCGGAAGAAATAGGTATGTTCCGGGAACAGGAAGCCTTTTTCGTCCATGCCGATGGTGACGGCGGCGATTTCCAGCAGGGCATCGGTGGCGCTGTTGAAGCCACCGGTTTCCACATCCACTACAACCGGCAGGTAGCCGCGAAAGCGTTCAGCCATCGGGTGGCGTGGGCCACCGCTTGGACCGTCCTGGTCGTCGTACAGGTCTTCACTCACGCGTTTTCCTCCAGCAGGCGCCAGCGCAGTTGCTCACCGGCGCGCAGCGGGACGACGGTTTGCTCGCCGAACGGCAGGCTGCTTGGGGCGGTCCAGCTTTCACGAACCAGGGTGATGGTATCGGTGTTGCGCGGCAGGCCGTAGAAGTCCGGGCCGTGCTTGCTGGCGAAGGCTTCGAGCTTGTCCAGGGCGTTGCGTTGCTCGAACGCCTCGGCGTACATCTCGATAGCGGCATAGGCGGTGTAGCAGCCGGCGCAGCCACAGGCCGCTTCCTTGGCGTGACGGGCGTGCGGGGCCGAGTCGGTGCCGAGGAAGAACTTGCTGCTGCCGCTGGTGGCGGCGTCCAGCAGGGCCACCTGGTGGGTGTTGCGCTTGAGGATCGGCAGGCAGTAGTAGTGCGGACGAATACCGCCAACCAGCATGTGGTTGCGGTTGTACAGCAGGTGCTGGGCGGTGATGGTCGCGCCGACGTTGGCCGGGGCCTCGTTGACGAACTGCACGGCATCGCTGGTGGTGATGTGTTCGAAGACCACCTTCAGGGTCGGGAAGCGCTCGACCACACGGCGCAGGTGCTCGTCGATGAACAGCTTCTCGCGGTCGAACACGTCGATCTCGCTGCGGGTCACTTCACCGTGTACCAGCAGTGGCATGCCGACTTCGGCCATGGCTTCGAGCACCGGGAAGATGTTGTCGATGCTGGTGACGCCGGAATCGGAGTTGGTGGTCGCGCCGGCCGGGTAGAGCTTGGCGGCATGCACGAAACCGGTGGCCTTGGCCGCACGGATTTCCTCGGGCTGGGTGCGGTCGGTGAGGTACAGCACCATCAGCGGTTCAAAGCGGCTGCCGGCCGGGCGCGCGGCCAGGATGCGCTCGCGATAGGCGCCGGCTTCGGCCGCGTCGCGCACCGGAGGTACCAGGTTGGGCATGATGATTGCGCGGGCAAAGGTGCGCGCAACGTCGCCGACGGTATGGGGCAGTACGGCACCATCGCGAAGATGGATGTGCCAGTCATCGGGACGCAGGAGGGTCAGGCGGTCGGACATTGGGGATTCCAGGCGGGTCGAACTCAATATGAATGCTACCGGAAAAGCCGGTTCCGAGCACTCGCTATCAAGTTTTGCCCCGACCGACCGATAGCCTGCGGGTATACCGAAAATCTGTGGAGCCGCCCGTGCGCCAGCGTTATCTAGCCCTGCTCAGTGTGTTTGCCAGCCTGCCCGCCATGGCGCTCACGTTCCAGACGCGTCTGGAGAATATCGAGTGGAAAGTCGAAGGCGATCAGTTCGAGTGCCGTCTGGTCCAGCCGGTCACCGATTTCGGCAGTGGCGTGTTCGTGCGCCGCGCAGGCGAGCAGGCTACGTTCCAGCTGCGTTCGAGCGTCAATGTACTGGGCACGGGCTCGGCGTCCTTGCTGGCGGCGGCTGCGCCCTGGCAGCCCGGTCGTGGCGACATCAACCTGGGATCGGTGCGTATGGCGCGCAGCGGCGTGCTCTTTACCAGCACCCAGGGCCAGGCCAGCCGCCTGATCAATGGCTTGCTCGACGGGCGCAGCACCGTCGTGCGCAACTATGCCGGTGAAGCGGGGCGGGCGATGGAAGTTCGCCTGCTACCGGTCAAGTTCAGCCAGGCCTATGGCGAATACCAGCTGTGTGCGGCCAAGCTGCTGCCGATGAACTATGACCAGATTCGCCAGGCGCGGGTCGGGTTCCCCGGGGGCGGTATCGACCTGGATGCCGATGCCAGGGCGCGCCTGGACGTGATCCTGGACTTCATCAAGGCTGATCCGACGGTCAACCACATCGACATCGACGGCCACTCCGACAACAGTGGCAACCGCCTGACCAACCGCGACCTGTCCCGGCGCCGGGCCCTGGCGGTCATGGACTACTTCAAGGCCCACGGTATTCCGGAGGACCAGATCACCGTGCGCTTCCACGGCGAGCGCTACCCGTTGACGGCCAACAACTCGGCGGCCAACCGCGCGCGCAATCGCCGGGTCAATATCCAGCTGGACCGTGTGACACCGGTGGAGAAGCCGGTAGAGCAAGCCGCCGACTCGGCACCGGCCACCCCTGCCGCCGCACCGGCTGCGCAAACCGAAGCCGGCAAGCCGGTGGTCAAGTCCTGAGCTGCGACCTTCCGTCGCGCTCTCGACAGTTCCTGTCGCTTTGTCGTCACAAGCTGTCGCCCCACTGTAATTTTTGCCGCAAGGCCGGTAGAATCAACGGCTTTCCGTACAACCCCGTGGAGTGATGGCATGGCGGACGTAAAAAAGGTCGTACTGGCGTATTCCGGCGGCCTTGATACTTCGGTGATTCTCAAGTGGCTGCAGGATACCTACAACTGTGAAGTGGTGACGTTCACCGCCGATCTGGGTCAGGGCGAGGAGGTCGAGCCGGCCCGCGCCAAGGCTCAGGCCATGGGCGTGAAGGAAATCTACATCGATGACCTGCGCGAAGAATTCGTCCGAGACTTCGTGTTCCCGATGTTCCGCGCCAACACCGTCTACGAAGGCGAGTACCTGCTGGGTACTTCCATCGCTCGTCCGCTGATCGCCAAGCGCCTGATCGAAATCGCCAACGAAACCGGCGCCGACGCCATTTCCCATGGCGCTACCGGCAAGGGTAACGACCAGGTGCGTTTCGAACTGGGTGCCTACGCACTCAAGCCAGGGGTCAAGGTCATCGCGCCGTGGCGTGAGTGGGACCTGCTGTCCCGCGAGAAGCTCATGGACTACGCTGAGAAGCACGGTATCCCGATCGAGCGTCACGGCAAGAAGAAATCGCCTTATTCGATGGACGCCAACCTGCTGCACATCTCCTACGAGGGTGGCGTGCTGGAGGATACCTGGACCGAACACGAAGAAGACATGTGGAAGTGGACCAAGTCGCCAGAAGCTGCGCCGGACGTTCCTACCTACCTGGAACTGACCTACCGCAACGGTGACATCGTCGCCCTGGACGGCGTGGAAATGACGCCTGCCACCGTACTGGCCACCCTCAACCGCATCGGCGGCGAGAACGGCATCGGTCGTCTGGACATCGTCGAGAACCGTTATGTCGGCATGAAGTCCCGTGGCTGCTACGAGACCCCGGGCGGCACCATCATGCTGCGCGCCCACCGCGCCATCGAGTCGATCACCCTGGACCGCGAAGTCGCTCACCTGAAGGATGAGCTGATGGCCAAGTATGCCAGCCTGATCTACACCGGCTACTGGTGGAGCCCTGAGCGCCTGATGCTGCAGCAGATGATCGACGCCTCGCAGGTCAACGTGAACGGTGTGGTTCGCCTGAAGCTGTACAAGGGCAACGTGATCGTCACCGGCCGCAAGTCCGATGACTCGCTGTTCGACGCCAATATCGCAACCTTCGAAGAAGATGGCGGCGCTTACAACCAGGCGGACGCGGCGGGCTTCATCAAGCTCAATGCCCTGCGCATGCGTATTGCTGCCAACAAGGGCCGTTCGCTGATCTAAGCGACGCGCTGAACGAAAAACCCCGGCCTGGTCCGGGGTTTTTTTATTCTGCGATCGGGCGGGTGACCAGTGTGGTCCGGGTGCCAGCGTCCAGATTGCACAGTATCCAGGTGGTGTCGGGTGGTTGTGTCTGTTTCAACGCCTGGGCGGCAAACAGTTCGATCAGTCGGGGTGTTTGTGCGCCACGCATGCAGATGGTGATGCTCGTCTGTTCAGGGGGTGTGGCAGGCTCGCCGAGCGGTTGCATGTCCTGAAGTCTGTCGGGGCCGGCGCTTTCAACAACTGTTTCATCCATTACCGCGAGCGAAATGTGGGTGTCTGGCATAGCGCCGGGATCAACCGGCGGCGGTGAGAACAGTGACCTGTAGTTGAAGTTCAGGGTAAGAAAGAACAGTACCGTCAGAAAGAACGGGAAGCCGACGAGGAACCAGGTATAGATGCCCTGGCTACGCTCGCTCAGGAATGGCAACGACGCCAGGGCCGAGGCTTCGATAATGCCGGCTAATATTGCGATGATCGTCAGCGGGCTTTTCAGCTCTGAGTCGTTCATGCCTCCCACCTCTCATCGGCAGTTCAAGTTAATCTTCATTTATTCCCGATAAAGGCAGTACTGGCAGAGGGTGGCATTTCTTGATCAGGAAGTTGTTGCTGCGCGCGCTCGAAAATTTCATATGTTTTTTATTTCGAGTATTTATCAAGCAAAAGTCTAGGATATTTCCTGCGTGGCTAATGGCTTTGTGAGCTGGTCTGTCTAGACAGCACGGTGCTACCTTAGTGTCAGAGTTATAGCTGTTGCTGTTGTTGGGAGCGTACGGACATGGGGTGTCCTGCAATTATCTTATTTGTAGGAATAGTCTCTTAAGTGTGTAGGTTCTGTCTTTATACATACTTGTTCGTCAATGGCGTAATACATTATGTTGTGTGACTAGGCTATTGTGCGGGCTTGAAATTCGAACAGCGAACTATTGGATTTGCCCATGAATAAAGTGCTGATCGTGGATGATCATCCGGTCATTCGCCTGGCTGTGCGCATGCTGATGGAGCGGCATGGATATGAAGTCATCGCGGAAACGGACAACGGCGTGGATGCGTTGCAATTGGCACGGGAACACAGTCCGGACATCGTCATCCTGGATATCGGCATTCCCAAGCTCGATGGCCTCGAGGTGATCGCCCGGCTCACCACAAGTTGCCAGGGCATCAAGGTGCTGGTCCTGACCTCCCAGGCTCCCGGGCACTTCTCGATGCGTTGCATGCAGGCGGGGGCTGCGGGTTATGTCTGCAAGCAGCAGGATCTCACCGAACTGCTCAGTGCAATCAAGGCGGTGCTCTCCGGCTACAGCTACTTTCCCAATCAGGCCTTGCATTCGGTTCGCTCCAACCTGGGAGGCGCCAGCGAGGCGGACATGGTCGAGCGCTTGTCCGGGCGGGAGATGATGGTGTTGCAGCAACTGGCGCGAGGCAAGACCAACAAGGAAATCGCCGACGGCATGTTCCTGAGCAACAAGACCGTCAGCACCTACAAGACACGCTTGCTGCTCAAGCTCAACGCCCGTTCGCTGGTCGACCTGATAGAACTGGCCCAGCGCAACGGCCTGGTCTGACGCGGGCAAAAACAACAAAGCCTCCGTGCAGGAGGCTTTTGTGTAAGTGATGAGGCCGGGTCGCGGGCTTGTTGCCCGGTCAGGCTCGATCCAGGGTGTTACAGGTCGTAGTCAAAATCGGCCAATTCTTTCTGCAGGCGGCGCTCTTCCAGCATGTTGTCGATGGTGCGGCGTTTGCTCAGGTTGGTCTTTGCCACTTCTGCCGGCTCTCTCTCTTCTGTCTCGCTGGCGTCGAAGTCGTCTTCCACTACATCCAGGTCTTCTTTATCGGTGCTCATAAGTCACTCCAAGCCAAGAGGGCCATTGGCGCACCTTATAGCGAGAATCCTTGAGCGGGTAAAAAAGATTTTTTCAATCGACAGGTCAAGAATTTCACTATCTTCTCAATCGTCCGAGGTTTTGTGCTTGTATTCGCACAGGTCTTCGATCCGGCAGCTTCCGCAACGGGGTTTGCGCGCCTGGCACACATAACGGCCATGCAGGATCAGCCAGTGGTGGGCATCGAGCAGGTAGGCCTTGGGAACGAACTTCAACAGTGCCTTCTCGACCTCAAGTACAGTCTTGCCCGGGGCAATGCCCGTCCGGTTGCTGACCCGGAAAATATGCGTATCGACCGCCATGGCCAGTTGCCGAAATGCGGTATTGAGCACTACGTTGGCGGTCTTGCGACCGACGCCAGGCAGGGCTTCGAGGGCTTCACGGGTTTCCGGCACCTGGCTGCCATGCTGCTCGATCAACAGGCGGCAGGTTTCTATCACGTTGCGGGCCTTGCTGTTGTACAGGCCGATGGTCTTGATGTACTCCGACAGTCCGTCTACGCCCAGCGCATAAATGGCTTCGGGGGTGTTGGCGATCGGGTACAGTCTGGCGGTTGCCTTGTTCACGCTGACATCCGTGGCCTGGGCAGAGAGGATCACCGCGATCAGCAATTCGAAGGGCGTGGTGTAGGCCAGTTCGGTCTTGGGGTCAGGATTGTCTTCATGCAGCCTGCGAAAGATTTCCAGGCGTTTTGCGGCATTCATGGGGTCAATGCTTTCCTTGACGGCGTGAGGGGGCTCGCTGCAGGCAAACCCGGTTGTAAAGGGCGAGCAACAGGCCCAGCAGGATCAAGCCACCTGGCAGCAGCGCGGCCAGGCGCACACCTGCCCAGCCTGCCAGTACTTCGCGGCTGACGCCCAGGGCGATGCACAGGGCGGCAAAGCCCAAAAGCACGCTGCCGGTTTCGCGCCAGCGACGGCTGTGACCCAGGGCATGTTCGAATACCAGGCATTGTACGGCGATCAACGCCGGGTAGGGACTCAGTGCTTGATACAGGGGAAGGGCCCAGGCGCGCAGGCTCAATTCCAGGCAGGTAACCAGTGCGGCGGCCAGCAGCACGCTGGCGGTCAACTGGCTGGCGGGGGAGAGGCCCTGGTGCAGGGGCTTCATGGCCAGGTGGTGCACCGCAATCAGCGCCACGCTGCAAGCGCCAATGACGCTGGCGTTGACCAGCGTGCCGGTTGCGCCGAGCAGCGGGGCAAGGGATACGGCGGCCAGCCATTGTCTATTCATGAGGGGCGCCCTCGAGCAATGGCTGGCGGTGTTCGTCGAAGTAACGCAATGCATCGTGCACCGCCTGGATCACCGCACGGGATGTCACGGTGGCACCGGCCAACTGATCGAACTGACCGTTGTCACGTTTCAGCGCCCAGGCCGAATCGGGCAGTGTCTGGCGGCTGGCGCCGGTGAAGGTTTGCAGCCAGTGGTTGCCCGGTTCCACCAGTTTGCCGCCCAGCCCCGGCGTTTCCTGTTGCCGCATGACCTTGGTGCCGATCAGGCGGCCCTGGCTGTCGACGGCGATCAGCAGTTCCAGTGGTCCACCATAGCCTTGGCTCTGGCTGTGCAGTACCACGGCGCTGGGCTTGCCGGCCAGGGTGGCGCGATAGCCGGCCAGTAGCTGGCTGTGATCGAGTGACGGATTATCCAGTACCAGGGGGGATTGCAGGGGTTGGTTGTCGTAGCTCGATGGCGGCAGGACGCTAAGCCAGGTTTGTGCCTTTAGCTGTTGTTGCGCCTGGGCAATAGCTCCGGCGCTGAAGTGTTGCCAGGCCACGACGCTACCCAGGCTCAGCAGGCCGACCAGCAACAGCAGCGACGCACTGCGCAGCGCTGCACGGTTCATGTTGACACCGCCTGTCGACGTTCGGCCCAGCGCTCCAGGGCCGGTACGCCGAGGTTCATCAGCAGCACGGCGAAGGCGCCGCCATCGGGATAGTTGCCCCAGGTGCGGATCAGGTAGATCAACAGGCCCACGCCCGCGCCGAACAGCAGCCTGCCCCAGGGTGACCTGGGACCGGAGACGGGTTCTGTGGCGATGAAGAACGCCGCCAGCATGGTCGAGCCACTGAGCAGATGCAGCAGCGGCGAGCCATTGGAATCCGAGCCCGAACCGTTCCAGCACAGCAGGCTGATCACGAACAGGCTGGCCAGCAGGCCGACCGGGGTGTGCCAGCTGATGACCTTGCGTTGCAGCAGCAACAGGCCTCCGGCGAGGAAGGCCAGGTTGACCCATTCGCTGCCCTTGCCACCGAAATGACCGAAGCCTGGGTGGCTGGCGAACAGCTCATCCATGGTCAGGCTGCGGTTGTGGCGCAAGCCGTCGAGGATCGTAGCCTGTGCCCAGGCATCGGGCTGTTCGCCGATGCTCAGGCCGAATACATGCTGCAGGCTGGTGCCCAGGTCGAGCAGTTGCGTGCCCGGCCACTGGGTCATGTGCTGCGGGAAGGTCAGCAAGGCCACCGCGTAGCCCAGCATGGCCGGGTTGAACGGGTTCTTGCCGACGCCCCCATACAGGTGCTTGCCCAGCAGCATGGCACTTGCCGTGGCGGTTACCGGTACCCACCAGGGCGGGTAGGCGGGCAGGGCAACGGCCAGCAGGGTCGCGCTGACCAGGGCGCTGCCGTCATTGAGCGATGGCAAGACCGGCCGTTGCTGCAATTTGAGCGCGATCGCCTCGAAGGCCAGGGCGGCGCCGGCACACAGCAACAGATTGAACAGCATGCCCCAACCGTGCTGCCAGAGCAGCACCAGCACACCTGGCAGGCAGGCCAGCAGCACCAGCAACATGGTGCCGCGCAAGCGTTCACTGAGGTCAGCGGGCTGCATGATCGGTGGCCGGTTGCAAGGCTTGCAGGCGAGCCTGTGCCTGATCGGCTTCCCGTTCAAGCTCGGCCAGCTGGGCGTGTTGCGCTTCGCTGGGGCTGGCGCCGAAGGCCGTTCTGGCCTTGCTCAGTTGTGCCCGACTCATGGCAGCGGCAATTTTGGCCTGTTTCAGGGCCGTATCGGCGGCCGCAGCCTTCTGCGCCTTGACCCGTTCGATAGCCGCCTTGATCGGGTCGTCAGCCACTTCGCTCTGGTTGTTGGTGCTGGCTTGGGCGCTACGCTGGCTACGGGCGGCGCGCTCCGCCTGTTTGCGTGCTTCCTCGCGCTGCAAGCGGCTATTGCGCAGCTCGAAACGGCGTCGCGCGTGGTTGCGCTTGCTGTTACGTGCTGCCAGGGCATCCGCATCATGGGCAAATCCGCCGACGATCGGCACTATGGTGCTGCTGGCGGTCAGCGGTAGCAGGTCGATGCAATCTACCGGGCAGGGCGCCACGCACAGGTCGCAGCCGGTGCATTCGGCGCTGATCACCGTGTGCATCAGCTTGGCCGCACCGACGATGGCATCCACCGGGCAGGCCTGGATGCATTTGGTGCAGCCGATGCATTCCGCTTCGCGAATGAAGGCCACCTGGGCGGGGGCGCTACCGCGTTCGGTATCCAGGGCAATGACCGGAACCTGCAGCAGGCTGGCCAGGGCCGCGATGGTTTCGCTGCCGCCCGGTGGACATTTGTTGATCGCTTCGCCCTTGGCCAGCCCTTCAGCGTACGGCTTGCAGCCAGCGTGACCGCATTTGCCGCACTGGGTCTGCGGCAGCAGGGCGTCGATGCGTTGAATCAGACTCATGATGTAAATAATCCGTTGAAGCCGAAAAACGCCAGGGCCATGACGCCTGCCCCGATCAACTCGACAGGCAGGCCACGAAAGGCCAGGGGTACAGCGTCGTTGTCAGTGCGCCGGCGCAGGTCGGCAAACAGCGCCATGACCAGCCAGAAACCCAGCCCGCCACCCAGGCTCCAGGCCAGGGTCTGCACTACACCATAGCCCGCTTCGCTGACCTGCAGGCTCAGGCCCAGCAGCGCCACATTGCCCAGCAGCAAGGGCATCAGCCCGGCAAATGGCAGGCTGGGCAGCGCTCGCGACAACAACCCGAGCACGGGGGCGATCAGCAACGCTGCCAAGGGCAGCAAGACGAACAGGCGCAGGTAGTCGAGTTGCAAGGGCAGCAACAGAAAGTGGTACAGCAGTTGACCCAGGTTGGTCGCCAGCACCAGCACCACCAGTGTCGCCAGGCCCAGTGCGTGCAGCCGACGGCGTTCCTGGTCAACCGGGTAGTGCAGGGCAGGGTCGATGGCCAGCCCCTGATGCAGGATCAGGTTGTTGATCAGCGCGGCGCTGATCAGGGCCAGGATGAGTTCGCTCATGGGGGTGCACATTGCCAGGGCTGTTCGCCATTATCCGGCAATGAGGCAAGGATGAGAACGCCCCGGACGCAATCGTCCGGGGCGTGGGGGTTACTTGATGCGCTGGCCTGGCTTGGCGCCGCTGTCGGGGCTGAGCAGGTAGATTTCTTCACCGCCAGGGCCTGCGGCCATGACCATGCCCTCGGAGATGCCGAAGCGCATTTTGCGCGGCTTGAGGTTGGCGATCATCATGGTCAGGCGACCTTCGAGCTTGGCCGGGTCCGGGTAGGCCGACTTGATGCCGGAGAACACGTTGCGTTGCTCGTCACCGATGTCCAGGGTCAGGCGCAGCAGCTTGTCGGCGCCCTCCACGGCTTCGGCCTTGAGGATCAGGGCCACGCGCAGGTCGACGGCGGCGAAGGTGTCGAACTCGATCTCGGGCGACAGCGGATCCTTGGCCAGCTCGCCATTGCCGGTGACGACGGAGGTCTGGCTGGCGGCCAGGTCTTCCTTGCTGGCGGTGGTCATGGCTTCGACCTTGGCCGGATCGATACGGTTCATCAGCGCCTTGAACGGGTTCAGCTTGTGGTTGGTCAGGCGCGTCTGGTGATCGGCCCAGGTCAGCGGCGCGACATTGAGGAACGCCTCGGCGTCGGCGGCCAGTACCGGCAGCACCGGCTTGAGGAAGATCACCAGCTGGCGGAACAGGTTGACGCCCTGGGCGCAGATCGCCTGGACCTCGTCCTGCTTGCCTTCCTGCTTGGCCAGCGACCAGGGTGCCTTGTCGGCGATCCAGGCGTTGGCGCGGTCGGCCAGGGCCATGATCTCGCGCATGGCGCGGGCAAAGTCACGACCTTCGTAGGCTTCGGCAATGGCCGGGGCAGCGTTGAGGAACGCCTCGGTCAGTTCCGGCGCGGCATCGCCGTCGACCATGACGCCGTCATTGCCCTTGTGGATGAAGCCGGCGCAACGGCTGGCAATGTTGACCACCTTGCCGACCAGGTCGGAGTTGACCTTCTGCACGAAGTCTTCGAGGTTCAGGTCGAGGTCGTCGACGCCGCGGCCCAGCTTGGACGCGTAGTAGTAGCGCAGGTATTCCGGCGACAGATGGTCCAGGTAGGTGCGCGCCTTGATGAAGGTGCCACGGGACTTGGACATCTTCGAGCCGTTCACGGTCAGGTAACCGTGCACGTTGATGCCGGTCGGCTTGCGGTAGCCGGCGCCTTCGAGCATGGCTGGCCAGAACAGGGCGTGGAAGTTGACGATGTCCTTGCCGATGAAGTGGTACAGCTCGGCCTTGGAGTCCTTGTTCCAGTACGCGTCGAAGTCCAGTTCCGGACGACGGGCGCAGAGGTTCTTGAAGCTGGCCATGTAGCCGATCGGCGCGTCCAGCCAGACGTAGAAGTACTTGCCCGGCTCGTCGGGGATCTCGAAGCCGAAGTACGGGGCATCACGGGAGATGTCCCACTCCTGCAGGCCGGCGTCCAGCCATTCGGCGATCTTGTTGGCCACGGCGTCCTGCAGGGTGCCACTGCGGGTCCACTGCTGGAGCATGGCCTGGAAGTCCGGCAGCTTGAAGAAGAAGTGCTGGGAGTCCTTGAGCACCGGGGTGGCGCCGGAAATCGCCGACTTGGGGTTCTTCAGCTCGGTGGGTGCGTAGGTGGCGCCGCATTTTTCGCAGTTGTCGCCGTACTGGTCTTCGGCAGCACACTTGGGGCAGGTGCCCTTGATGAAGCGGTCGGCCAGGAACATTTTCTTGTCCGGGTCGAAATACTGGGTGATCGAGCGGGTGGCAATATGCCCGGCTTCACGCAGCTTGAGGTAGATCTGGCTCGACAGCTCGCGGTTTTCTTCGGCGTGGGTCGAGTGGAAGTTGTCGAAATCCACCAGGAAATCGGCGAAGTCCTTGCTGTGTTCGGCCTGGACGTCGGCGATCAGCTGCTCGGGGGTGATGCCTTCCTTCTCGGCGCGCAGCATGATGGCCGAACCATGGGCGTCGTCCGCGCAGACATACACGCACTGGTTGCCGCGTAGTTTCTGGAAGCGCACCCACATGTCTGTCTGGACGTACTCGAGCATATGGCCAAGGTGAATGGAACCATTGGCATAGGGGAGGGCGCTGGTGACGAGAATCTGACGTGGCTCGGACATGGGGGCTCGGCTACTTTTCGGCTACTAGAGATAAAACGGTGATCGGCCACTATAAAACGCCGGGAAATTTATTTCACCCCATGGGCGTATCCGTCGTTGTTTCACGGGTTAGCATAGTGGCCTGTTTTGCTCAGTCTTATCACGGGAGTCTCCATGAGTGCCGTCACTCGCGCAGCCGTCGAAGCCGTTCTTCGCCAGTACACCGACCCTTACCTGAACCAGGACCCGGTCAGCGCCGGCTGTGTGCAGGCCATCGATATCCAGGGCGGGCAGGTCAATGTCCAGTTGCAACTCGGTTATGCCGCCGGCCTGTTCAAGAACGGCTGGGCGCAGGTCCTGCAAACGGCCATCGAGGGTATCGAGGGTGTCGCTTCGGCGCGGGTCGAGATCAACTGCGTGATCGCCGCGCACAAGGCCCAGGCCCAGATCCCGGGGCTGGCCAACGTCAAGAACATCGTCGCCGTGGCCTCGGGCAAGGGTGGCGTGGGCAAGTCCACCACCGCGGCCAACCTGGCCCTGGCCCTGGCCCGTGAAGGCGCCCGGGTGGGGATTCTCGATGCCGACATCTATGGTCCGAGCCAGGGCGTGATGTTCGGGATTCCCGAGCGCACCCGGCCACAGGTCCGCGACCAGAAGTGGTTCGTGCCGCTCAAGGCCCATGGCGTCGAGGTGATGTCCATGGCCTTCCTCACCGACGACAATACCCCCATGGTCTGGCGCGGGCCGATGGTCTCCGGGGCGTTGCTGCAACTGGTGACCCAGACCGCCTGGGACGACCTCGACTACCTGGTGATCGACATGCCGCCAGGCACCGGCGACATCCAGTTGACCCTGGCGCAGAAAGTCCCGGTGGCAGGCTCGGTGATCGTCACCACGCCGCAGGACCTGGCCTTGCTCGATGCGAAAAAGGGTGTGGAGATGTTCCGCAAGGTCAACATCCCGGTGCTGGGCGTGGTCGAGAACATGGCTGTGCACATCTGCTCCAACTGCGGCCATGCCGAGCATCTGTTCGGTGAGGGCGGCGGTGAGAAGCTGGCGGCCCAGTACGGCGTGGAACTGCTGGCTTCGCTACCGCTGTCGATGCTGATCCGCGAGCAGGCCGACAGTGGCAAGCCGACCGCCATCGCCGAACCGGAAAGCCAGATCGCCATGGTCTACCAGGAGCTGGCTCGCCAGGTGGGCGCGCGGATCGTGTTGCAGGAAGCTGCTGCACCGGCGATGCCGAACATCACCATCAGCGAAGATTGAGATGAGCCCATCGCGGGGGGCCCCCCCCCCCCCAATCCCCGGAAGGCAGGGGGTGGCCCCCCCCGGGGCTAAAAAAAAAAACCCCCGGGAAAGGGGGGGGGGTTTTTTAAAAAGAAAACAAGACTA
>NZ_JALRNF010000003.1 GCF_030272895.1 Pseudomonas sp. BGr12
AATCGGTCAGTTACATCGCATCGCGGGGCAAGCCCGCTCCTACAGGCCATAGCCTTTTTCCTGTGGGAGCCTGCGATGGCTGCACACTTGCTCATCACAGCCTGAAATGGCCGACCATGCCCTTCAGGTCGCTGCCCAGTTGTGCCAACTCGATGCTGGACCGTGCATTGCCCTGCATCGCCACCGCCGACTGATCGGCGCTGCTGCGAATCTGGGTGACGCTACGGCTGATCTCCTCGGCCACCGAGCTCTGTTCTTCTGCCGCAGCGGCAATCTGCTGGTTCATCTGCTGGATCAGCGACACCGCTGCCGCAATGCTGCCCAAGGCACTCTCAGTGTGCAGGGCATCAGCCACCGCCAGTTTGACCAGTTCGCTACTGCCCTGGATCTGCGCCACCGAGGCCTGGGCGCTGCCACGCAAGCGGCCGACCAGGCGCTCGATCTCCTCGGTGGACTGCTGGGTGCGTCGGGCCAGGGCCCGCACCTCATCGGCCACCACGGCAAATCCGCGCCCTTGCTCGCCGGCCCGGGCCGCTTCGATGGCGGCATTGAGGGCCAGCAGGTTGGTCTGTTCCGCCACGCTCTTGATCACCTCCAATACCGTCGCGATGGTCTGGATTTCGGCGCTGAGGCTTTCGATACCCTGGCTGGCCGACTCGGCCGAACGGGCCAGTTGTTCGATCCGCTGCATGCCCTGGCGCACCACCTGCTGGCCGCTGCCAACCTTGTCATCCGCCGCCTGGGCGGCCAGTGCCGCCTCTTCGGCATTGCGCGCGACATCATGAACCGTGGCGGTCATCTGCTGCATCGCGGTGGCCACCTGTTCGGTTTCCTCCTTCTGGCTGCCGACTTCTCGATTGGCCTGCTCGGTCACCGCCGAAAGCGACTGGGCATTGCTGGCCAACTGCTCGATACCCTGCTGCAAGCCACTGACAATGCTGCTCAGTCCCGCACCCATCTGCTGCATGGCCTGCATCAACTGACCGATTTCATCCCGGCGATCGACGCTGATGGTGCCACTCAGATCACCGGCAGCGATCTGCTCGGCGCGCCCGATCACCTGTCGCAGCGGCCCGACCACCGCGCGGGTGATCAGCCAGGCCGCCACCACACCAACGAACAGCGCCAGCAGTGAGGCCAGCAGAATCGACAGGGCATTGCCCTTGAGTTCATCCTGCATGGCCTGCTCTTGCGCGAGGCTGGCCTGGTCGACCTGGGCGGTCACCTGCTCGGCCCGTTGCTGCAACAACTGCTTGAGTTGCTGCTCGCGCCCGAGCAGATCGGTGTACTCCTTGAGCTTTTCGCTGAAGCTGCCGATATGGCCGCTGACTTCATTGAGCACGGTCTGGTAACCGGCATCGCTGACCCCGGCCTTGAGTTGCTCGACCAGTGCGCCAGCCTGCTCGGCCTGTTCGATACGACCCTGACGGGCTTCCTCGCTGCCCTTGCGATTCTGCTCCAGGCGAACCCGCGCCTCGTCCATGGCCTGGAGCATCAAGCGGGCGACCTGGGCCACCTGACCAGACTGCTCGACGAACTCGGCCCCTTGCAGGCCCTGACTGTCCTTGAGGGTGTAGGTGCCGTCATCGGCCAGCCCGGCCTGCAACACATCAAGGTTGTTGGCGACGCTGGAGACCGACCAGCTGGCCATGTCCAGCGCCAGCTCCTTGGACTGGGTCAATGCGACGAACTCATCGAAGGTCTGGCGATAGTCGTTCAATGCCTGCTCGACGCCGCTGCCGGTCAATTGCGGCAGGTCCCGGGCCTGCACCAACAGCGCCTCCAGCCCCTGATGCAAGGCTTCCACCGCCTTGGGGTCGGAGCGCAGGGCAAAGGCTTGTTCCTGTAAGCGCACCTTGAGCAGGCCAGTGTTGAGCGCGGTCATCTGCTTGAGGCCATCGAAACGCTGGCCGACGCTGTGCAGCGCGGCAATGGCGCAGAACGCCACCACGGCGGTCAGCAGCAGGACCAGGGCAAAGCCCAGGCCCAGCTTGCGCGCCATACCCAGGTTGGCAAAAAAACCACGTTTGACCGCGCTCATCGCACCTCCCCCTGTCGCGCCGCACTACCGGCAGACTTAAAGCCGCAGAGTGGCAACGACAGCGGTCGCGGCACAAGATGTTGGCGCCGCAATAATGGCGAAAAGCTACGAGCGAGTCGTTTTCAGGACGGCGGAGGTCGCCTTGTGCGCTGGAAAAAGGCCTGGGCGCGCTGGTCCTGGGCGTAGGCGACATTGATCCGCAGCCAGTCGCTGGCATCGCCCTGTGGATAAAAGGCGCTGCCCGGCGCCAGCAGCACCGAACAGGCCTGGGCCTCTCGGTCGAGCGCGGCAAAATCCCGCCCCGGGCAACGCGCCCAGACGAACATGCCGCCATAGGGCTCGGCAAACACCTGCCAGCCGCAAGCCTCCAGTTGCCCCAGTGCCTTGGCCATGTGCTGGGCCAGACGCAGGCGCAGGCGTGAGACGCTCTTGCGGTACGTGCCGCTGGCCAGCATCTGCGCCACCACCTGCTCGGTAAAGCGTGAAGTGCCCAGGCCGGTGACCATCTTCAACTCGGCCAGACGGGTAATCAGCGCGGGGGGCGCCACCAGGTAGCCCACTCGCAGCGAGCTGCTCAGGGTCTTGGACAGACTGGCCAGGTAGATCACCCGCTGCTCGGCATCCAGGCTGACCAGGCGCGTGACCGCACCGTCCTGGAAGTCGGCATAGATATCGTCTTCGATCACCTGCACGTCGTACTCGCGGGCAAGCTCCAGCAAGCGATAAGCTACCTTGGGCGTCAGGCTGCTGCCCGTGGGGTTGTGGTACAGGCTGTTGATATACAGGCAGCGCGGGCGGTGGCGCTGCAGCAGCGCTTCCAGCACCGGCAGGTCGGGGCCTGTGGCGGTACGCGGCACCTCCAGCATTTCTATGCCGTGCTGGCGCAACAGGTTGTACAGGTTGTAGTAGCCCGGGCTTTCCACCAGCACCTTGTCTCCGGGCTTGAGCAGGACCCGCACCAGCAGGTCGAGGGCATGGCTGGCGCCCTGGGTGGTGAGGATCTGCTCAGCAGCCACCTCGATGCCGACCTGTCCCAGGCGCTTGTGCAACTGGCTACGCAAGCTGGCCAGGCCCAGGGGCGGACAATAGTCGATCAGGTCCTCCACCGGCCCTCGGCTGACCTGCCGTACGGCCTGGGCAATCGCTTCGGTGGCACGCCAGCTGGCAGGCACCCAGCCACAGCAGAGGTTGAGCAACCCGGCCTTATCGTCATTGAACTGCTGCCAGCGACCGTCGAAGGCCTCGTCGCGTAGCGGCTGATCGAGCACGGGTTCGCTGAGTCGCTGTTCGGCCACGAAAAAACCGGCGCCATGGCGCGCCTCAAGCCAACCGGCGGCCACCAGGCGATCGTAGCTTTCGATCACACAGGACTGACTGACCCCCTGCTCCCGCGCCAGTTGCCGGATCGACGGCAACCGCGTGCCCGGGCGCAAGCGCCGCTGGCGGATCCAGGCCTGCAGTTGCTCCGCCAGTTGCTGCGCCAGCGGCGTAGAAGACTGGCGATCGAGGGTAAGGTTCATGGGCAAAGTGTTTGCTGTTTTTGTCCAAACAGTTAACCACAAATCCACAACGGGTGTGCCTTGTGGCAGCACAGGCGCGAAGGGGATAGTCGCGCCATCGACAAGGAGTTAACCATGCCTACCCTGCGCTCCCCTGCCCTGCTCGCCGTGGCCCTGTGCCTGATCACCTTTGCGGTCAACCTGCAGGCGCCGTTGTACACCGCCTATGCCGAACTGTCCGGACAGGGTGCAGGGGCAACGGCGATTGCCTTTTCCGGTTACGTACTGGGTGTACTGCCGGTGTTGCTGCTGCTCGGCGGCCTTGCCGACCGGGTTGGACGACGTCCGCTGATCCTGGTTGCCCTGGGGCTGTCCATGCTCGCCACCCTGACCATGTTGCTGGCACCCGGCCTTAAAACCCTGGGCCTGGCGCGCCTGATGCTCGGCGCCGGCACCGCACTGGCTTCGGCGACCGGCACTGCCTACATGAGTGAGTTGATGCCCGGCAACGATAACCGGCGTGCCGCCACCTGGGTCACCGCCAGCACCTCCCTGGGCTTTGGCCTGGGGGCGGCGCTGACCAGTGTGTTTCTGCTCAGTGGCCCCGAGCTGCGCCCCGGCAGCTTCTACCTGCACCTGCTGCTCGCCGCCCTGGCCCTGCTCGCCGCCTGGCGCCTGCCGGATCAGCGCGCACCGCGCAAGACACCGCTGCTGCGCTTGCCCTGCTATCCGAGCGGCAGCCTCGCCTACGGCCTGGCGATCCTGCTGGCCTGGGCCTGTGTCGGGCTGGTGATCGCCCTGTTGCCGTCCATCCTCAAGCAACATGGACTGGCCAACTGGTCCGGATTCTCGACCTTTTGCGTGATCAGTTGTGGTCTGTTGTTCCAGCCCCTGGCACGCCGGCTGGCCCCTGCCAGGGCAACGGCAATCGGCCTGGTGGTGTTGCCATGCAGCTATGCACTGCTGGCCTGGGGGGCAGACGCCGGTGCGCTGGCCGCCGTGCTGCTCGGCAGCATCGCCGCCAGCAGCGCCTGTTACGGTTTTATCTACCTGGGTGGCCTGTCAGCGGTGAACAGCCTGGCAGGCGAGGAAAAAACCCGCGCCAGCGCAGGGTTCTTCCTTCTCGCCTACCTGGGCTTCAGCCTGCCGGTAATCCTCACCGGGCTGCTGGTCGACCGCCTCGGCGCCAGTGCCGCCTTGCTGGTGTTCGGCCTGGCACTGCTGATCGGCTGCCTGCTGGTCGGCCTGGCCCTGTGGCGCAGCCACAAGACCCTGTCGTGCAGCCAGCTGGCTGCACTCAGATAGCCGTGGCGCCACCGTCCACTGCCAACGCCTGACCTGTGGTGAAGGCAGCACCGTCACTGCACAGGTAGAGCACCGCGCTGGCGATCTCCTCGACCTTGCCGATCCGCCCGACCGGGTGCATGGCCGCGGCAAACTCGGCCTTGCGCGGGTCGGCCTCATAGGCGCGACGGAACATGTCGGTGTCGATCACTGCCGGGCACACCGCGTTGACGCGGATTTTCTTCTTGGCGTACTCGATGGCCGCCGACTTGGTCAGGCCGATTACCGCATGTTTGGATGCACTGTAGATGCTCATCTTCGGTGCCGCGCCCAGGCCCGCGACCGAAGCGGTGTTGACAATGGCGCCACCACCCTGGGCCAGCAACAGGGGCAATTGGTGCTTCATGCACAGCCAGACACCCTTGACGTTGACACCCATGATCGCGTCGAACTCGGCTTCGCTGCCTTCGGCCAGACGTCCCTGCTCGATTTCGATGCCGGCGTTGTTGAAGGCATAGTCCAGGCGACCGTAGGCCTCCAGCGTCTGCGCCAACAACTGCTGCACCTCGACCTCACGGGTAACGTTGCAGGCCACGAACAGGGCCTCGCCTCCGGCGGCACGGATCTGCTCGACCGTCGCCTCGCCGCCGGCGCTGTCCAGGTCGGCTACCACCACCTTCAACCCCTCGGCGGCGAATGCCAGGGCCGTGGCCCGGCCGATCCCTGCCGCACCACCGGTGACCAGGGCAACCTGGCCGGAAAACGTCATGCTCATCGCTAGCTCCTGAACAAAATGTGGTCTGTGGCCAGGAGTCTAGTCAGCGCGCACCACCGATTGGCAGCATCATCAGGACGCCGGTTGAGGGGGTATCGCTGCGGGTGATTGTCTGCAAGCGAAGGATCACGGCCATGGATCGCCCGGCATTCGCAACGCCTGCGCAACTTGCCGGATCGCCTGTGAGGGTCTATCAACAGACTTTGCCCTTCATTCCAGAGACCCCGCCATGACTGCCCAGACCAACCGCCGCTTCCTGCTCAGCAAACGCCCGATCGGGGCGGTCAGCCGAGACGACTTCAGCTTCGAGCAGGTAGCGGTGGGCGAACCCGCTGAAGGCCAGGTGCTGGTGAAAAATCTCTACCTGTCCCTGGACCCCGCCATGCGCGGCTGGATGAATGAAGGCAAGTCCTACATTCCGCCAGTCGCTCTGGGCCAGGTGATGCGCGCCCTCGGCGTAGGCCAGGTGATTGCTTCCAAGCACCCGGGCTTTGCCGTCGGCGACCACGTCAACGGTGCCCTCGGTGTGCAGGACTACTTCCTCGGCGAACCCCAGGGCTTCTACAAGATCGATCCATCACTGGCGCCGTTGCCGCGCTACCTGTCGGCCCTGGGCATGACCGGCATGACCGCCTACTTCGCCCTGCTCGAAGTCGGCGCGCCCAAGGTCGGTGAAACCGTGGTGATATCCGGGGCCGCCGGTGCCGTGGGCAGCATTGCCGGGCAGATCGCCCGGATCAAGGGCTGTCGCGTGGTGGGCATTGCCGGAGGCGAGCAGAAATGCCAGTACCTCAAGGACGAACTGGGCTTTGACGGGGTCATCGACTACAAGGCCGAAGAGGTGCTCGAAGGCCTCAAGCGCGAATGCCCGAAAGGCGTGGACGTCTATTTCGACAACGTCGGTGGCGACATCCTCGATGCCGTACTCACCCGCCTGAATTTCAAGGCACGGGTGGTGATCTGCGGCGCCATCAGCCAGTACAACAACAAGCAGGCGGTCAAGGGGCCGGCCAACTACCTGTCACTGCTGGTCAACCGCGCGCGCATGGAAGGGTTCGTAGTCATGGACCACGCCGCCCACTATGGCCAGGCAGCGCAGGAGATGGCCGGCTGGCTGGCAACCGGCAAGGTGAAGAGCAAGGAAGACGTGGTCGAAGGCCTGGAAACTTTCCCCGAGACACTACTCAAGCTGTTCAGCGGGGAAAATTTCGGCAAGCTGGTCCTGAAGGTTTAACCGGAGTCGACCGAGCCTCTGTAGGAGCGGGCTTGCCCCGCGATCGAACACGCAGCGAATCATAGCCGGTGACGGTTTCATCGCGGGACAAGCCCGCTCCTACGGATCAAGCGCGGATTTGAGCGACCACGTCCGCCAGCGCCTGGGCCGGATCGGCGGCCTGGCTGATCGGGCGACCGATCACCAGGTAGTCGGAGCCGGCATCCAGGGCCTGGCGCGGGGTGAGGATGCGGCGCTGGTCATCCTGGGCGCTACCGGCCGGGCGAATACCCGGGGTCACCAGTTGCAGGGACGGATGCGCGGCCTTGAGGGCCGGTGCTTCCAGGGCCGAGCACACCAGCCCGTCCATCCCGGCCTTTTCCGCCAGGGCAGCCAGGCGCAGTACTTGCTCCTGGGGCTCGATGTCCAGGCCGATGCCGGCGAGGTCTTCACGCTCCATGCTGGTCAGCACGGTCACACCGATCAGCAAAGGCTGTGGACCGCTGCGCTTGGCCAGCTCTTCACGGCAGGCCGCCATCATGCGCAAGCCGCCGGAGCAATGAACGTTGACCATCCACACGCCCATCTCTGCAGCGGCCTTGACGGCCATGGCGGTAGTGTTGGGAATGTCGTGGAATTTCAGGTCGAGGAATACCTCGAAACCCTTGTCGCACAGCGTTTCGACGATGCCCGACGCGCTGCTGGTGAACAGCTCCTTGCCGACCTTGACCCGGCACAGGGCGGGATCGAGCTGATCGGCCAGCTTCAGGGCGGCGTCACGGGTAGGGAAATCCAGGGCGACGATGATTGGCGTCTGGCAGGCGGACATGGGCTGGTCTCTTGGCAAGTCTTGAACGGCGCGCATTGTAAACGAAGCGGCGGCCCGTGGGGGGCCGAAGATCGCGAATTAGCCCGGCGGCGGCAGTGTCCCTATAATTGAACCAATGGATGGCGTATTTGCCCAAATGTTAAGCAGCGGCATCAGTGCCCTGCCGAGGAGAACCCCATGCCCTGGTATGCCTGGTTGATATTGGTCCTGGCCATCGGCTCGATTGTTGGCGGCCTGATGCTGCTACGCGACACCGCGAAAAAGCTGCCCCTGACCGAGGAGCAGCTCAAGCGCATTCACGAACGCAATGCCGAAATGGACGCCAAGGACGCCAAGGACCAGTGAGCGCTCCGCTCGCCCTTGCGCTTCACTTGTACCGTGCGGCGGCCGAACTGCGCGACAGATTCGGCCCCAGCGCATCCCGCGCCTTGATGTAGGCCTGCCAGTCGGCGGCGTCCGGCAATGACGGGATGGTCACCACTTCCTGTTGATCCAGCCCGGCCAGGGCCGCATCGACCATCTCCCCTACTTCCATGACCATCCGCGGATCGATCTGCGCGACATCCAGCCCGGATCGCTCCCAGATCTCGGTACGGGTGACGCCTGGCAACACGGCCTGGACCTTTACCCCCTTGTCGCTCAACTCGCCATGCAGCGTCTGGGTCAGGCTCAGCACATAGGCCTTGCTGGCGCTGTACACCGCGTTGAACATCTGCGGCGCCAGGGCCACCACGGACGCCAGGTTGATGATGGTACCGCGACCGGCCTGGGTAAACCGGGCCGCCGCTGCCGATGCCAGGCGGGTGACCGCGACGATGTTGAGCGCAACCAGCGCGTCGATCTGCTGCCCGGTCGCCTCGGCCAGGGTGCCGTGCATGGCAATCCCCGCGTTATTGACCAGCACACCGATATCGGCATCGTCACGCAGACGTTGCTCCACACGCGCCAGATCCGCCGGTTGGGCCAGGTCTGCCGGCAACACCTCGACATTCACGCCATGACGCGCTTGCAGA
This sequence comes from Pseudomonas sp. BGr12, assembly GCF_030272895.1. GTDB lineage: Bacteria > Pseudomonadota > Gammaproteobacteria > Pseudomonadales > Pseudomonadaceae > Pseudomonas. The sequence continues at coordinate 8,655 of NZ_JALRNF010000003.1, forward strand.
TCGGCCGCCAGGGCTTCAAGCCGCTGCCGATCACGTGCCACCAGCAGCAGATCATGTCCGCGCGCTGCCAGTCGTTCGGCGTAGACCGCGCCAATCCCCGAAGAAGCGCCGGTAACGAGCGCGGTAGGTGCAATCGATACGTCAGTCATAGCGTTGATCTCCACAGGCTTGCAATGATGGGGTAAGGCCGTGACGATAAAATATTATCATCGTAATATTTTCACAAGCCGAACCGACCAAAGGCATTCACAAGGGGCAGGCCGATCGATGACCGGCCTGAACGGTGGCGTCAGTTGACGGTGAGTTTGTCGCGGTTGCGGTCAAGCAGGGCCTTGCCGATGCCCTTGATCTCGAGCAGTTCATCCACGGAGGTAAAGGGACCATTGGCTTGACGATAGGCGACGATGGCTTCGGCCTTGGTCTTGCCGATACCGGTGAGGGTGGATTGCAAGGTACTGGCGTCAGCGCTGTTCAGATCAAGGCGCGTGTCGGTTTGCTGGGAGGCGACAACAGGTGTCGGGCTGGCAGCGGGCATGGACGCAGGTGCTGCGCTTAACGAGAAGGATACGCTGGCGAACAGGGGCAGCAGCAGGTAGGACAGGACGGTGTTGCGCATGGGGTAGCACTCCTTGGACGGGTTTCAAAAGGCAGCTTTTCCTTGGCTGCTTTTGAAACCTAGTCCTAAGGAGCAAAGAATCAAACAGGTATCGCCCCGGGAATCTTTACTGAATCAGTCTGACATCAGGCCCAGGATACCCGTCGTCTCAAGGATCCAGCCGACGCTGCTGGTAGATCCAGTCGACAATCTCACCTTCAGGGGTATAGCCACTGACCGTTTCCCGCAGCAATTGACGAACCCGCCCATAATCATCGGCGGAAATGGCTGCCAGCAATTCGTTCAAGCGCTCCTTGAGCTGATCCCACGGCAGGTAATCCTCCTGCGCGCCCATGATCATCGGGTGCCGTGTCGCCACCACGTTGTCACCGATCAAAAGCTCTTCATAGAGTTTCTCGCCAGGACGCAAACCGCTGAACTCGATGGCGATATCGCCATGGGGGTTACGCTCGGAACGAACGCTCAAGCCCGACAGATGAACCATTTTTTCTGCCAGTTCGACGATTTTCACCGGCTCGCCCATGTCGAGCACGAAGACATCGCCGCCCTGCCCCATGGACCCCGCCTGAATAACGAGCTGGGCCGCCTCGGGGATGGTCATGAAATAGCGGGTGATCTTCGGGTGAGTGACCGTCAGCGGGCCACCCGACTTGATCTGTTTGTAGAACAACGGGATGACCGAACCGGAGGAACCCAGCACGTTGCCGAATCGAACCATGGTAAAGCGGGTCTTGTTGACCCGTGAAACGTTGCCGCTGTCGCCGAACAGTACCGGCGCGATCTCACGGCTCAAGGCCTGCAAGGTCATTTCGGCAAGTCGCTTGGTACTTCCCATGACGTTGGTGGGACGTACGGCCTTGTCGGTCGAAATCAGCACGAAGTTGGAGACGCCCGCCTGCAACGCTGCCTGCGCCGTGTTGAGGGTGCCGATGACATTGTTCAACACGCCTTCGGCGATGTTGTGCTCGACCATCGGCACATGCTTGTAGGCCGCTGCGTGGTAGACCGTGTCGACCCGCCAGGTCGTCATCACATCCAGCAGCTGTGGCGGATTGCGTACCGACCCCAGGATCGGCAGGATGCGCGTGGACAGCGATTTGCGCGCGACGCGTTGTTCGAGCTCGGACAGGATGCTGTAGAGATTGAACTCGCTGTGTTCCAGCAACAGCAGGACCTTGGGATTGAGGTTCAGGATCTGCCGGCAGAGTTCCGAACCGATGGAGCCGCCGGCACCAGTCACCAGCACGGTCTGGTTCGAGACGCAATGGGCCAGCAGGTCTTCCTGGGCAGGCACCGCATCCCGACCCAACAGGTCGGCGATATCCACTTCCTGCAAGTCGTCGACCTTGACCCGGCCGCTGGCCAGGTCCATGAATCCCGGAATACTGCGGACATGCAGCGGGAAGCCTTCGAGAAAACCGAGGATCTCCCGTCGGCGCACACGGGTGGCCGAAGGAATCGCCAACAGCAGCTCCTGGGCACCCGTGACATCGATCATTCGCTGAATCTGGGTCGGGTTATAGACCTGCAAGCCGGAAATGACCCGGTCGGAGATACTGCTGTCATCATCGATGAAGGCAACCGGGCGCATCATCTTGCCCATGCGCAGTGCCGCCACCAGCTGATTACCTGCAGCACCGGCGCCGTACACGGCCACTTTCGGCAATCCGTCCTCACGGCTGGCAAAGGGCACATGCTGCGCCGCAACAAACCAGTCACCGAGGAAGTACTGACGCATGGCCAGGCGCAGTCCGCCGACCATGACCAGGCTCAACCACCAATAGTTGAAGATGATCGAGCGCGGCACGACATGCTGGTGGTTGCTGGACCAGTAAACGATAAAGCCAAGAATCAGGGACGAAAGGCTGACTGCCTTGATAATGGCAATCAACGCATCGTTGCCGAAGTAACGCATGACGGCGCGGTACATGCCAAAGCGGATGAACAACGGGATCGCGACTGTCGGCGCACAGATGAACAGCCAGAGATGGTCCCGGAAGGGATTGGCCAGTTCTTCAATACCCAGGCGAACCACAAACGCCATCCACAGCGCCGCCCATACCAGGAGGATATCTGTAAGCACTTGCAGGAGGCGCTTTTGACGACGTGGCATACTCAGCAAAAACGCACGCACTTTATCCATATTCCCTCTGAAAACCTTGAATTGACCTTACCCGCAACCTGCACTGTAGATGAGACGCGCTGCGTCGGAACTACTCGAGTTGCCCTGCACGATAACGCACGGCCAGAACAACGAGTGGCACATAGGCAATGATCAGGGCGAGTACCCCATCGACCCCCAGTAACATCACGCTCAGGGCAACGGGCAGCAACCAGAACAGATTCAATGCCGCCACCGCCAGGGTAACCGGCAAGTGTCTGCCATGTTGGCGGGACGCAAACTGGTAGGCATGGCTGCGATGGGCCTCGTATACCTTGTCGCCGCGCGACAAGCGACGCAACAGGGTAAAGGTGGCATCGACGATGAAGACGCCGAGCAGAATCAACCAGCACCAGAACAACTGCGAAGACGCCCAGGCCGCCTGCAGCGACAGCGCGCCCAACATGATCCCGAGGAACCCGCTGCCCGCATCGCCCATGAAGATCCGCGCTGGCGGGAAGTTCCAGAACAGGAAACCGGCAACCGCCACGGCCAGCAAGAACGGCAGGATAGCCAGGTGCGCAACACCACCGACCCAGTACAACAGGCAGGCGCCAAGGCACACCGTAATGGCCTCGACACTGGCGATTCCGTCAATGCCGTCCATGAAGTTGTACAGGTTGAGCAACCAGACCAGGTAGACGGCTGCCAGGATCGCACCGAACCACCCCAGGTCAAGGGTCAGGCCAAACACTTCAAGCGCCGGCAAACCGCCCAGCCAGCCCAATACCCAGGCAGATGCGATGAAATGCCCGAGCAGTCGCCAGCGAGCGGCGATATGCCCATGGTCGTCCATGAAACCGAGAATGGCGATCATCGCTCCGGCACCCGCGAGCGCAATCAACACCGACAGGTCTTCGCCACGGACAACAATCAAGGTCGCAATGGCCAACAGGAATGCAATGACAATTGCTACACCACCACCGCGCGGTGTTGGAACCGAGTGGGAACTACGTGCATTGGGAATGTCGATGATGCTCTTGGCCAACGCGTAGCGCCGAAGCGCACCTGTCAACAACAACGAGACCAGCAAGACAATCGGAAACAGCCACCAGACATTCATCTTTATTTATTTTCCTGATACTGCCGTGCAACCAGACTCAACGCGTCATCGACCTTGACCGGGGGTACCCAGCCCAGGAGCGAACGGGTCTTGTCGATATCAACTTGTAACGATCCACACAAACGCTGCGAAAGCGAACGCTTGCCCAGCATGGCTGCGCCGGTTTTCAGCACCCAGGCGGGAATCGGCAGCAATCGTGCCGGTTTGCCCAGCGCGCGCGCCATGCGCCGCAGCAACTGTGTAGTGGAAAGATCTTCGCCGTCGCTCACCAGGAAGGTCTGGTTCGCGGCAGCGGGATGACGCGTGCACGTCACGATCAAATCCACCAGGTTATCCAGGGCCACCAGGCTGCGACGATTGTCGATCGAGCCGAACGGCAGTGGAACACCCTTGTCCAGCCAGCGCATCATCGCCAGGAAGTTGGCTTTGACGCCAGGTCCGTACACCAACACCGGTCGCAGTATGACCACTTCCATCGCACAGTCCCTGGCCAATTGCTGAAGGCCCTGTTCAGCCTCCATCTTGGAGATGCCGTAAGGATCTGCAGGCGCCGGGACATCATCTGCCGTGTAAGGACGGCCGAGGGGAGTGCCTTCGCCATTGACCTTGATCGAGCTGATAAAGACGAAACGCTTTACCCCTGCCGCTGCGGCCTGACGCGCGAGGGCAAGCGTGCCATCGACATTGACCTTGCGAAACGCCGCCATCGGATCGGCTTCGGTATCGTTCATCACGTGGACCCTGGCGGCCGCGTGGATGACGACGTCGCAACCGGCCAGGCTGTCCCCCCAGTCATGCGCTGCATCGAGGTTGTCGAAACGAACCACAGGCACCGAGACACCGGCCAGTTCGCTGTTGCCACGCAGCGCAGCAACAACCGGCACACCGTCCGCCAGCAGGCGCTTGAGGACAGCTCTGCCGACAAAACCGCTAGCACCCGTAAGAAATATGGATTGCGACATCATGTCTCTGCCTTGCGTAAAGTGGCATCACGGAAAAGCGTCTCCAACCGCGCCAGCAATGCAGGCTTGGAGTACTGCTCACAATAGTACTGACGTCCCGCCTCCCCCATCGCCCGGCGTTGCTCGACGGAGGCCGTCGCCAGTTGCAAAGTGATTTGCGCAAGCCCCTGCCCATCACCGGAATTGCACGCCAGACCGGCGCCGGACTCCTGGATGACGCGAGCCGCCTCGCCGTTGATCATACCGAGGATAGGACGACCGGATGCCAGGTAGGCCTGCACCTTGCCCGGAATGGTTTTCTCGAAGACATCGTTGGTGCGCAACGATACCAGCAGCGCATCCGCCTGGGCGAACAAGCCTGGCATGGCAGCGAGCGGATGACGTCCCAGCAGCAGGACGTTGTCCAGCCCCTTGCTATCGACCTGCTCTTGCAACCATTGACTCATGCGCCCGTCACCGACGATCACCCAGCGTACTTTGACTTTGTCGCGCAGGGCCTGCACCGCGTCAATCAGCGCCGGGAAGTCTTGCGCTTCACCGAGGTTGCCGGCAAACACGACGGTAAAAACCTCAGGGTCATGTTCGATCAGATTGCCCTGCTGGGGAGCCGGTGCGGAAAAATCATCTTCTGCCCAGCTTGGGAAATACACCAACCGTTCGCTGGAAATTGCCTTGGTGCAATACTGGCGGACATTGTCAAAAAAGCCGTGGGATTGCAGCAGCAGGTAATCCGTGCGGTTGTAGATCCATGAAACGAGCTTGCCCACCAAGGACAGCAACTTGGGGTTGTGCAGCACATTCACCGCCCGCAGGGTTTCCGGCCAGAGGTCCAGCACCCAGACAAACACCGGCGCACGCTTCAACCGCCCGATGACCACTGCCGGAATGGCAGCCATGATGGGTGAGACGGCATAGACGAAGATGGCGTCGTACTTGCGGCCGCGCAACTTGAACGCACCCAGCGTGGATGCCATCAGGAAGAACGACAGGTAGTTGAGCACCAACTGAATCGCACGCTTGCCACGCGGTAACAGCGGCACGCGAACCACCTTCGCACCGGCGTAAGTGTCAAATTCCGCAGGGTTGTTGCGGTAAGCATCGAACACCTTGCCCTCCGGGTAGTTTGGCAACCCGGTGAGCACCGTGACCTCGTGGCCTTTTTCCGAAAAATCGCGGACCAAATCATTGATCCGCATATTTTCCGGCCAAAAGTACTGCGTAACTACCAGAACCCGTAGTTTCTCGTCAGCCATTGATACACCCGGTTCAGTAGCGCTTCCAGACGACACGATTCACGTAGTCGGTGTAGCTGTGCACGATGCGCACAACCTTGTCCGATACGTTCGGCATGCTGTAGTCAGCGACCAGGCGCATACTGCGCTCTTCACCACGCCCCTGGCTTTCCAGGATGTTCAGGCCTTGCAGCACGCGCTCGGTTTCCAGGCCGACCATCATTGCCGCAGCCTCTTCCATGCCTTCCGGACGCTCGTGGGCTTCACGGATGTTCAAGGCCGGGAAGTTCAGGATCGACGCTTCTTCGTTGATCGTACCGCTGTCGGACAACACCGCCTTGGCTTCGAGTTGAAGCTTGTTGTAGTCCTTGAAGCCCAAGGGTTTCAGCAGACGCACATTGGGATGGAAGGTAACGCCCATCGCAGTGACGCGTTTTTGCGTACGTGGGTGGGTCGATACGATGACCGGGAAATCGAACTGCTCGGCAACCGAATTGAGCACGTCGACCAGCTTCAGGAAGTTCTTGTCGGAGTCGATGTTCTCTTCCCGATGGGCACTGACGACGAAGAACTTGCCAGGCTCCAGGCCCAGGCGCGTCAGTACGTCGGAGGCATCGATACCTTCGCGGTAATGATTGAGCACCTCGAACATCGGACTACCGGTCTTGATCACGCGATCCGCTGGCAGCCCTTCACGCAACAGGTAGTCACGGGCAATGGTGCTGTAGGTCAGGTTGATATCAGCGGTATGGTCGACGATGCGGCGGTTGATTTCCTCAGGCACACGCATATCGAAGCAACGATTGCCCGCTTCCATGTGGAAGGTAGGAATCTTGCGGCGCTTGGCAGGAAGCACAGCCATGCAGCTGTTGGTATCGCCCAGCACCAGCAGCGCTTCGGGCTGGACTTCGGCCAGCACGCGATCGACCGCGATAATCACGTTACCGATCGTTTCTGCACCAGTGGCGCCAGCGGCGTTCAAAAAGTGGTCCGGCTTACGAATGCCCAGATCCTGGAAGAAGATCTCGTTGAGCTCGTAATCGTAGTTCTGGCCGGTATGCACCAGGATGTGTTCGCAGTGCTCATCGAGCTTGGCCATCACCCGCGACAGGCGGATGATTTCCGGGCGAGTACCCACCACTGTTACAACTTTCATTTTCTTCATTGCAATTTCCTGTAAACAGCGGCTCAGGCTTCGGTGCCCACCGGCCGAGCGTAGGTATCCGGGTGCTCGCGGTCAAAAATTTCATTGGCCCAGAGCATGACGATCATCTCGTCCTCGCCCACGTTGGTGATGTCGTGCGTCCAGCCCGGCACCGTTTCAACGATTTCAGGTTGCTCGCCGGTGGTGAACAACTCGTAGAACTCGCCGGAAACGATGTGGCGGAAACGGAAGCAGGCCTTGCCACGGATAACCAGGAACTTCTCGGTCTTGGAGTGGTGGTAATGACCACCGCGGGTAATACCTGGATGCGCAGTGAAATACGAGAACTGGCCAGCGTCCGGCGTCTTCAGCATCTCCACGAATACGCCACGCGGATCCCCGTACTTGGGAACCTCATAGGTAAAGCGATCAGGCGTCAGGTAGCTCAGGTAAGTGGAATACAGCGCCCTTACCAGCCCGGTACCTACCGGCTCGGTAATCATGGTCTTGCGACTGTCGCGGAATGCGGCCAGCTGATCAGCCAGCCCACCCACGGTGATGCTGTACTGAGGCTCGACGCTGACAAACGGATCCCCTGCCAGCTTGCCATCCATCACGGCAATGAAATGGCTGACGACATCGTCGATGTAGACCAGATTGATACGCGCGCTCGGGTCGTTGATCTGGATCGGCAGATCCTTGGCGATGTTGTTGCAGAAGGTCGCCACCGCCGAGTTGTAGTTCGGTCGTGCCCATTTTCCGAATACGTTAGGCAGGCGGAACAGGTGCACAGCAGCGCCATGCTCGGACTTCAGGTCAAGCAAGACCTGTTCAGCGCCACGCTTGCTGCTGCCATAGGGGTTATCCAGTTCTGCCTGGCTGGACGATGTGTACAGTACAGGCGTCTTGCGGCCACTGGCCTTGACCGCGTCACAGACGGCGCGGGTCAGGTCGGTGTTGCCGGAGTGGAACTCCTGTGGGTCCTGCGGGCGATTGACGCCTGCCAGGTGAAACACAAAATCCGCTTGCGCAACCAGGCCTGGCAGACTCGCCAGAGAATCCTCGCGAGTAAAGCGCAGCACCTCGACGTCGCTGCGCTCCCCCAGGTGAGCGATCAAATTCTGACCGACAAAACCGTTGGCACCTGTAATCAGAACCTTCATCGATTATTCCTCGGGCGTTGCGTGTTCGCCACGCTGGATCGCACGCATGAAGTCCAGTTTCAGCAGCAACTGCTGCATGCCCTGCACGTCCAGACGCTCGGTGTTGTGCGAGTTGTAGTCTTCGGTGCGAGAAATCTTGGTTTCGCCCTGCTCGACAAATTTGGCGTAGTTCAGGTCACGCAGGTCTGGCGGAACGCGGAAGTAATCGCCCATGTCTTCTGCACAGGCCATTTCTTCACGGCTGAGCAACGCTTCGTAGAGCTTTTCGCCATGGCGAGTACCGATCACCTGGATAGGATGCTCTGGCTTGCCGACCAGATCGGTCAGTGCGCGGGCCAGGACTTCCACGGTCGCTGCCGGGGCTTTCTGCACGAACAGGTCACCGTTGTTACCGTGCTTGAATGCGTACAGGACCAGGTCAACGGCGTCGGCCAGGGTCATCATGAAACGCGTCATGTTCGGGTCAGTCAGGGTCAGGGCCTTGCCAGCGCGGATCTGATCGATGAACAGCGGGATTACCGAGCCGCGGGACGCCATGACGTTGCCGTAACGGGTACCGCAGATCACGGTCTTGGTGTCGTCGACGTTACGCGACTTGGCCACCATGACCTTCTCCATCATTGCCTTGGAGATACCCATGGCATTGATCGGGTAGACCGCCTTGTCGGTACTCAGGCAGACAACGCGCTTGACCTCGTTCTGGATCGCGGCCTCGAGCAGGTTCTCGGTACCCAGGACGTTGGTCTTGACCGCTTCCATTGGGTGGAATTCGCAGGAAGGCACTTGCTTGAGGGCAGCGGCATGGAAGATGTAATCCACGCCACGGGTGGCGTTCAGCACGCTTTGATAGTCACGCACGTCGCCGATGTAAAACTTGAGCTTGGAACTGCCATAGCGCTTGCGCATGTCGTCCTGCTTCTTCTCGTCTCGGCTGAAGATACGGACTTCGGCGATATCGGTATCGAGAAAACGCTTAAGCACAGCATTACCAAAAGAACCAGTACCACCTGTGATCAGCAACTTTTTGCCTTTAAACATGACCTTTTCCTTTAATAGCATCCAACAACTTAGCGACCTGCATATCAGGCATTTTATTTTCGACAATGAACTGCTTGGCCAACACACCCTTGCTGACAAATTCGCTATCAGCGAGCTTTGACAGCTCCAGCAATTTCATCTTCAAGCCATCACTACCCGGCGGAACAAGATAGCAAAAGTCGTAATATTCCTCTGGAATACCGTCGAGCTTGTACATCAGCACAGGAACCCCGGACGACATGTACTCGATAATCTTGGATGGAAACGAGTACTTCGTGTAGACAGAGTCGTTGTCTCTCGGGTTGACCAGCAACGCCGCATTGCGCTGCAACTTCAAGACCGATTCGCGATCCAGCTGTCCAAAATATTTTACACCCGAATTTACAGCAGCAACCTGTTCTACATACTTGCGATCATCACCGTCGCCGCAGATAAAGAGCTCGTAGTCACTGACACCGGAGGCGACATAAGAATCGACCAGATTCCTGATGCCGTAACGGCGATCGAGCGTACCGGTATACAAGAAATACTTTTTCCGCTCTACCGCGTCAGACAAGGCGATATAACGCTTGTCGGCAATACCTTCAATGACCACTTTCTTGATGCCGTCGTCGAACTTTCCGAGCATATCCTTGGTGATTGCCGAAATGCTGTCTGCTCGACTGACAATGAAGTAAGAGATCCGCGATAGCATATGGAATACGAATTTCGCCAGCCCACGCCGTACGGCCATGTACTCAGGCAGATCCGGCACGATAACACAAAAATGCGTATCCCTGCGCAGCGTCTTGACGACGTAGCAGGCCAGCAGGAACGGCAAGTGCATGGAGTAGCAGACCAGTACCTGGGGCTTACCCTTGTCCGCCTTCATTTGCTGCAGGATCGTCTTGACGGCACGCACCACCTTGTGCAGGTTTTTCACGATCGTCAGGTTGAAAAAACTGATGTTCATGATGGTGGCGCGATCCAGTGATTCGCGCTTCGCTGCCGGCCGATAGAACGCATCGCGATAACGCCGGGGATAGGCGCCAATAAATGGCAGATTTATCACCGTCAGCGCATCGACAGACGGGCTTTGCGAGAAGCCCTGAATGTAGTTTTTCTGGAGGGTGTCGGCGGCGTGCTGCACCCCGCCCTTGGACTTCTGAACAATATTGTTCTTGTCGCTGTCACTAAAGATTCCACCCAGGAACAGTACTCTCATCACGCCCTCACCTGAGCATTTACCAAACGCAAGCGGCCGACCATCCGTCGACCGACAACTCCAGACACCCTCGAGCCCTTGCTCATCGCGTCAATTCCAAAGCAGATTGTCCCTGAGCATCGGCAGCAGCGAAAACTGCGCAACCGGAACAATATAAAATAAAACCAGATAACCTGCAAAAAACAGGATATACAAACCGAGAAAAAAGTAGCTGCGACGCTGCAAAAATAGCGAGTTGACACAGTGCAGCATATTGAAAAATATGATAGAGCGAAGTAGCCGTACAAATATCTCGGACTCGAAATACAAAACGACGAAGAACAGGGAGAACAAGTTCAAGTTCAAAAGAAAGACAAGTTCTTTATCCCGCCCCGTCGCATTGAACACTTGCCGAAGGCTGAAGCGTTCGGAAAAAATTGCAAAAGACACCAGCACGACCGACAAGACATGAACTGCGACGTTGGCCAACGAGCTCTTCAATGACGTGTCGTAATAACTGAAATGGCTGGCGATACTGGCAGGCAGGGGCAAGCTGTAACGTGCCAGCACATAGGCACAGAGAAAGGAGGTGTAGAGAAACAAGAACCGCCCCAACGGAACGACCCTGTTCAAGGGCATGGCAATGAAGATGATGAAGATCAGTGATGACTGGTGTATCGATGCGGCCAGAAGAATCAGCAGTGCATATTTTAGCCGGCTGTAGGACTTGTTTTCGAACAGCACCAGCATGGCCTGCAAGCCAATGGCGAAAGAAAGAAAATTCCTGACCAACACGAAATCGAGCGGAAAGAAGCAGACAAGGTAGACCAGCAAGGAGACGAAGGGGAACAGGGTGCGCTTGACTACATAGCGCCACACCAGCAACAACGTAACCAGGGCGACAATGATCTGGAACCCCTGGTATGAAAGCCCGGTGCGACTGGCAAAGATATTCAGATAGCCATAGCCTATTTCCTTGCCCCAACTGGCAATGGTGTCGCGCGTATAGTAATACAGCTCATAGCCTTCGCGATCACCATTCCAAAAGTTCCAGCCATAGAGCATCCACATCACCAGCAGAACAGGCAACGCGAGCACGATGGACAACTGTCTTCTTGCTTCCATATTGCCGACTTCTATTTGAATTTGTTCTTGATGAAGCCGGAAATGCTTTCCGTCTTGCTGATACCCAACATTCGCCTGATCGTTCTGGAGAGCATCGAACGCATCGAGAAGAATTGAGGGTCCAGGATGATTTTCGCAACCGCCACTTCAAAGGTGTTGTCGATCAGCAACACCTCGGGGTGTTTCAATGGGAATTCCATGGGGCGGGTAGGCAGGCCGCAGAACCTTTCCACCATGAGATTTTCCATCGAGTGACCACCATGGGTGGAGTCCAGATCAACGCCGATATTGGTGATCTGATTATATTTGGGCACGATTGCATACAGGTTGTGAGCGCGCACGGAAAAGCTCATCTGGTAATCCCATGAGTAAAAGCGCCCGTTTTTCTCTTTTGCTTCCAGCTCATAGTCCAGGTTGTAGCTATCCTGGTAATAGAGTTTCTGGTACGCGTACTCATCCTTGATCCTGTTGCGAATATACTCATCACGCCACAGGACCAGTTCACCATCGTAGAACCGGGTGAATTTGTCAGACCAGGAAGCCCAGCCGCACGGCATCATGTTCTTGGTAAATACATAGCTGGAGCCATCTTCAGGCTCATAGGTCTTCAAATAGTTCGTGCCACACACCCAAAGAACACGCGTGTCATTCTTGTAGCGAAGCAGCATCTCCCGGCAAAACTCAAAGAATGAAACCTCTGGAAGGTTGTCATCTTCGAGAAAAATGGCGTGTTCTTCACGCTGGAAAACCCACTTGGCGCCTTCACCAATATTCGCGTACACGCCAATATTGTTTTCTTCGTATTTGCGGATAACCTCGCAATCCCAGGTAATGGCTGCTTCAATCGCCTGGCGACATTGGGCTACCTGCGCCTTTTCTTCGTCATTGCGACCGCCATCCGAGAGCAGGTACAGCTTGGCCGGGGCAACCTTGGCAATCTGCTTGATGACCTCCAGCGGCTTGTCGATGCGCTTGAACAAAAGCAGAACCACTGGAATATCAAATTGTTCCATTGCTGCCACACCCCTCTCCTAACCTTTGATTGCCTGAAGGCCCAGCTGCCACCCGCAGTGGCACCCGCAACCGGCAGGCTTAATAATCCTGAACCTTCTTGACCAGCGAGTAGCTATACAGAATCTCGAGCATGGCCGAAGTCACCAACGCCAGCACAACCGAATAGATACTCCAGTTCAAATACAGATAAATAGCGCAGAAGCCATAGAACGTAATGACCGAAATCACCTGATTGCGGAGCACGAAGTCATAGCGTTGGCGCGGTACGAATATGAAGTAGATATGACTACCGACGATCAGGAAGGTCATGATATTGACACTCAGCAACATCGCCAGGTAATAGGCTTCTTGCATATCGTGCACAGACACCAGGCGCACCACCCAGTACCCACCCACCGCCACCGAGAGCATGCAGAGCAGGCCGATGAAGATTTCCACCTTGATGATTTTATTGACAAGGTGCCTGTGTGCGTTTTTTACCATCATCGGAAAAAGTGCGGCATTGATGTTGGAGGCCAGCAGACTGGGCACCGAGAAAATCTTGTTGGCGAGGTCATAGATCGCCACTTCTTTCATGCCGAAGAAAGAACCGATGATGATTTCTATACTTTTCTGCTTGAGCGTATTGGTGGCACTGGACCAGAAAAATGGCTGCACTTCACGCAGCAAGGCAACAACCCCCGAGAACGCTGGCCACTTCAGCGCAGACCGCGTATGCCGCAAGGCCAGGTAGAAGGCTACTACGGAAGCCAGTACGTTGGTGGCCACCACAATAAAGGTGTAGACCCCGACATCATCGACACCCTTGACCAGCAGATAAATCGCCGGCAGCGACAACAACTTCAGCGAAAGCTGAACAGTCGTCAGTACTTTCATTTGCTGCATGCCATGAAAATACCAGAGCGGCAAGAAGATGCAGGACAGCGTATTGGCAAAACACATGATGAAAATCCATGCGTTCGCCTGCATGAACGGAACCAGCAAGAGCAAGGCAGCAAATACCGCCACCGCCACGAGTTCCAGCACGACCTTGGCCACTGTCACCGAAGATAACAGCGACGCATGCAAGGCGTTATCGTCCTGGCTCAGAGACACCAGCTTGGCAGCATGCATGTCGAATCCAAAGTTTATAAAAACCATGAAATACGCTGCGATGCTGGTGGCAAATACGAATAGTCCAAAGTTATCAATACCGACATTATTGATAACGAATGGATAAATCAGCAGATAGAAGAACGAGTTCGCCACTTGCAGGATAGTCATGTGGGAATAATTACTTATTACCTTGACATTATCCTTGTAGAGCTGCTTGACCTGAGCCAGATTCAACAAATCACCTCACAAAACCTTGTAACCTGGGCATCAGGCCAATCTGCAGCAACACCGCTACAGCTCTATCAATCTGCTTACACTGCCCGTCGATTCCCTACTTTTTCAATCAGGAAAAAGCGGACGAGTGCCACGAAAATTCCCAAGCCCAGTCCTACGATCAGACCCAGTGCCATGATCATCAGCTTTCTAGGCTTGACGGGGCGATCAGGGACTTCGACGATGCCATCCTGTCGATAGACCGCGACCGTCGCAGGATCGATTTCAAGGGTCCGGTAGAAGGCCAGGCTCTCCTGGCTCTGACGCAAATTGCGGATAAATGGATCGTCCGACTTGCGGCTCTCAAGGTTTGAGATTTCCGCCTCAAGCGCTTTGCTTCCGCGCATGTACATCAAGGAACTGTCCATACCGGACGAAACTTCTGCCGCCAGTTTGCCGGTGATGATCGGCGGCTTTTCCAGACCGATGGATTTCGCCACCCGCAACGCTTCCTTGAGTTGCACAATCTGGTCCTCGCGCTCTTTGCTTGAACTGGCGCGGTGGCGATCAATTTGCTTTTGCAAGTTGTCTGCCTTGATCGTTGCGTCGCTCCGGGTGTTCTTCAGCACCTCTTCCTTGGCCTTTTCGCCAGCCAGGGCTGCATAGGCCTTGACCCAGTCTGCGGCCTGTTGCGGATCACCTACGCTCGCGGTGATCGAGAAACGGGTCGGGTCGTCCTTGCGCACAGGTGCAATGACCAGCGAATTGCTGAATCGAGCGAAAAAGGCATTCTGGGGACCTTGGCGCTGCGCTTCCGTCAGGAGCGGCACATAGAGATTCTGATACAACTCCCATCTCAATGCTTCGGACTGCAAGTGCTTGAGATAGACATCATAGACGTCCTTTATCCGAAGAACTTCCAGGCCATTCTCCGTGCCTCTGCCAAAGTTGAGATTGGCAATATCGTTCTGGGTGGGAGGCTGAATGATCAAACTGGCTTCATACACTGGCTTGGCTTGCCAGGCATAAGCCGCAGCCGCCAGGAACACCACGGCTGCACACAGCAGGATCAGCAGCTTTTGCCGCCATAGTCCCTTGAACAGTTCCGTCAGGTCTACTTCGTCATTCTGTACCAGGCGTTCACTAACCATTTTTACTCTATTTTTCCTCGGATACAGCTCACCAGGCCTTATAAACGCGGGCTCGCTGACCGGAAACGAGGTACAAGCGCACGCAAGCTTAGGTGACAGTGGCAATTCACTCAAGACCGCCCCGAAAAACCAGAGAGGTCTTACTCAGTTCGCAAGCATTCCTACAGATCAGTCAAAAATGACTTACATCCTAAGTTCGTGTGGCCTGATTGCGCGCTTAGAATATCTGATACTGGCATGCCAGCAAAGCAAGCTTTTCTGACTTATCAGCGACTTAATAGTTCATTGAGGAACGACTCCGGCGGTCGGGTAAACGGCCGCTTATCGCTAATAAGAAGCATTATCTATAGGCGGGTCGAATACCCGAAGACGGCTGCGCAGACACACGAAATCTACGCACCAGGAAGAATAAAACCACAGCCCCTAGCGGGGATAACGCGCCGCCTGCCTGATCTTGTGTCGACCGCGCCACACGACCAATGCACCCAGCACCGGCCCAAGCAAGAGCCCCAGCACCAAAGCCATTACCAAGAGCAGAGCAACGGGCAGTGGTGGCAATGTGAACCCCAGAAACACCAGGCTGATCACCTGCTGGTTCTCGAGGGTAAACACCAGCACAACGGCAACCAACAGCAATAGCAGCAAAACCAACAATAGGCGATTGACCTTATGCACGCCCGACTCCTTCATGGTCTGCGCCCGCTTCTTCCTCATTCACCCGATCGCGCAATTCCTTACCCGGCTTGAAATGCGGCACAAACTTGCCATCCAGACTGACGGACTGCCCGGTCTTCGGGTTGCGCCCTACTCGCGGCGCACGGTAATGCAGGGAAAAGCTGCCAAAGCCACGGATCTCGATACGATCACCGGTAGCCAGGCACTGAGACATCTGTTCAAGCATGGTCTTGATGGCCAGCTCGACATCCTTGGATGAGAGCAGCCCCTGATGGGTAACAATACGTTCGATCAGCTCCGACTTCGTCATATTTTTCCCTTCTTTATCAAGCAGCTAGATCATTGCTTCATTGTTTTTAGCATGAGCTGAGGGTTTTGAACAGGGCGGTTATTGACTTAATAGAGGATTCTTGTCATCCCTTTTGTAGGAAAAAATATGCCAATTTGTAGCTGTTTTCACCGAGCCCAGCCGGATCAAGGCTTACAGCCACGACCTATGGGCTAGCGAAGGTAAACGTCAGGCACAAAAAAGGGCGACCGAAGTCGCCCTTTTTCAACACCCAAGCAGAACTTAGTTCTGTTTGGCCATTGCCTGACGCAGCAGCGCGGCCATGGTGGTGTCAGCAGCTTCCGGAGCGGTTTCTTTCAGGCTCTGGATGGCTTCTTTCTCTTCAGCATCGTCTTTCGACTTGATGGAGAGGCTGATCACGCGGCTCTTACGGTCAACGCTGATGATCTTGGCTTCGATCTCTTCGCCTTCCTTCAGGACGTTACGCGCGTCTTCAACGCGGTCACGGCTGATTTCGGAAGCTTTCAGAGTGGCTTCGATGTCGTCGGCCAGGGTGATGATAGCGCCCTTGGCGTCAACTTCCTTGACGGTACCTTTGACGATAGCGCCTTTGTCGTTGACAGCAACGTAGTTGGAGAACGGATCGTCTTCCAGTTGCTTGATGCCCAGGGAGATGCGCTCACGCTCTGGATCTACGGACAGGATCACGGTGTCCAGCTCGTCGCCCTTCTTGAAGCGACGAACAGCTTCTTCGCCTACTTCGTTCCAGGAGATGTCGGACAGGTGAACCAGACCGTCGATGCCGCCGTCCAGACCAATGAAGATACCGAAATCGGTGATCGACTTGATGGTGCCGGAGATCTTGTCGCCCTTGTTGAACTGGCCAGAGAAGTCTTCCCATGGGTTCGACTTGCACTGTTTGATGCCCAGGGAGATACGACGACGCTCTTCGTCGATGTCCAGAACCATGACTTCCACTTCGTCGCCGACTTGTACGACTTTCGATGGGTGGATGTTCTTGTTGGTCCAGTCCATTTCGGAAACGTGTACCAGACCTTCAACGCCTTCTTCCAGCTCAGCGAAGCAGCCGTAGTCGGTCAGGTTGGTAACGCGCGCCATGACGCGGGTGCTCTCTGGGTAACGTGCCTTGATAGCAACCCATGGGTCTTCGCCCAGTTGCTTCAGGCCCAGGGAAACACGGTTGCGCTCGCGATCGTACTTCAGAACCTTGACATCGATCTCGTCACCAACGTTGACGATTTCCGATGGGTGCTTGATACGCTTCCAGGCCATGTCGGTGATGTGCAGCAGGCCATCAACGCCGCCCAGGTCAACGAATGCGCCGTAGTCGGTGAGGTTCTTGACGATACCTTTGACTTGCTGGCCTTCCTGCAGCGATTCCAGCAGAGCTTCGCGCTCGGCGCTGTTTTCGGCTTCCAGGACGCTGCGACGGGAAACGACAACGTTGTTGCGCTTCTGGTCCAGCTTGATGACCTTGAATTCCAGCTCTTTGCCTTCCAGGTGGGTGGTGTCGCGCACTGGGCGGACATCAACCAGGGAGCCCGGCAGGAACGCACGGATACCGTTAACGTCGACAGTGAAGCCGCCTTTAACCTTACCGTTGATAACGCCCTTGACCACTTCTTCGGCGGCGAAAGCTGCTTCCAGAACAATCCAGCACTCGGCGCGCTTGGCTTTTTCACGGGACAGTTTGGTTTCGCCAAAGCCGTCTTCGACCGCGTCCAGCGCAACGTGAACTTCGTCACCGACCTTGATGGTCAGCTCGCCAGCTTCGTTGTAGAACTGCTCGAGCGGGATGACGCCCTCGGACTTCAGGCCAGCGTGTACGGTAACCCAGTCGCCGTCGATGTCGACAACGATACCGGTGATGATTGCACCCGGCTGAAGATTGAGGGTTTTCAGGCTTTCTTCAAAGAGTTCTGCAAAGCTTTCGCTCATTTTAATTCCTGTAGATTCGGGCGAAACAGACGCCCATAGCCACATTCCAGACAATGTGGGTTTCGTTTAAGTAAAGAAAAGCTGGCAGGACGTTGACTGGTGCCCCTGCCCGCTCTCCTCTCCATCAGGCGAGGTCGCGCAGGGCGATCTCGCTTCTGATGCGTTCCAGCACCTGCTCGATGGACAGCTCCGTGGAATCCAGCTGGATCGCATCGGCCGCCGGCTTGAGCGGGGCCACTGCGCGCTGGGTGTCGCGCTCATCGCGCGCACGGATCTCATCTAGCAGACTTGACAGACTAACATCTTCGCCCTTTGCCTTCAACTGCAAGTAACGGCGACGGGCACGTTCCTCGGCACTGGCGGTCAGGAAAACCTTCAACGGCGCATCGGGGAACACCACAGTGCCCATGTCGCGACCGTCGGCGATCAGCCCCGGTGCTTCCTGGAATGCGCGCTGGCGTTGCAGCAGCGCATCGCGCACCGCCGGCAGCGAAGCGACCATGGAGGCGCCGGCACCGACGGTCTCGGTGCGGATCACATTGCTGACGTCTTCGCCTTCTAGAATGATCTGCTGCAGCTTGCCGGGCTCGGCGGCGATGAACTGCACATCCAGGTGCGCAGCCAGCTTGACCAGCAGCTCTTCGTTGGTCAGGTCGACGCCGTGATTGGTCGCGGCGAACGCCAGCAGACGGTACAGGGCACCCGAGTCCAGCAGCTTGAAGCCCAGCTCGCGGGCCAGCATCCCGGCCACGGTGCCTTTGCCCGATCCGCTCGGTCCGTCAATGGTAATGACCGGTGCATTCAGGCTCACGACTTGCCCTCTTCAGCAACGCGGATGCCGACTTCGGCGCACAGGGCGAGGAAGTTCGGGAACGAGGTGGCGACGTTGGCGCAATCATGGATGCGGATCGGCGCAGTGGCCCGCAGCGAGGCGACGCTGAAGGCCATGGCGATACGGTGGTCACCGTGACCATGGACTTCGCCACCGCCGATCTCGCCGCCGTCGATGATGATGCCGTCCGGGGTCGGCTCACACTTGACGCCCAGGGTCAGCAGGCCGTCGGCCATGACCTGGATGCGGTCGGATTCCTTGACCCGCAGCTCTTCGGCACCACGCAGCACGGTACGGCCTTCGGCGCAGGCCGCGGCGACGAACAGCACCGGGAACTCGTCGATGGCCAGCGGCACCAGGTGCTCGGGGATCTCGATGCCCTTGAGCTTCGCCCCGCGCACGCGCAGGTCCGCTACCGGCTCGCCGCCGACTTCACGCTGGTTCTCCAGGGTAATGTCGCCACCCATCAGGCGCAGGATATCGATGACACCGGTACGGGTCGGGTTGATGCCGACGTGCTCGAGCACCAGCTCCGAACCCTGGGCAATCGAGGCGGCCACCAGGAAGAACGCCGCCGAGGAGATGTCGGCCGGCACTTCGATACGGGTTGCGGTCAGTTTGCCACCGGATTGCAGCGAGGCCACCGGGCCGTTGCTGTCGACCGCATAGCCGAAGCCGCGCAGCATGCGCTCGGTGTGATCGCGGGTCGGTGCAGGTTCGGTGACGGTGGTCTTGCCTTCGGCGTAGAGGCCGGCCAGCAGCAGGCAGGATTTCACCTGGGCACTGGCCATTGGCAGGGTGTAGGTCAGCGCCTTGAGCTTGTTGCCACCACGGATGGTCAGTGGCGGACGGCCCTCGGGACCGGTCTCGATTACCGCGCCCATTTCCCGCAGCGGGTTGGCGACACGGTTCATCGGACGCTTGGACAGCGACGCATCGCCGGTCATGGTCACATCGAACGGCTGCGCGGCCAGAAGGCCCGAGAGCAGGCGCATGGACGTGCCGGAGTTACCCAGGTAGATCGGGCCTGGCGGCGGCTTCAGGCCGCCCAGGCCAACACCGTGGATGGTCACGCGACCGTGGTGCGGGCCTTCGATGACCACACCCATGTCACGGAAAGCCTGCAAGGTCGCCAGGGCATCTTCACCTTCGAGGAAGCCTTCGACTTCGGTGGTGCCTTCAGCCAGGGAGCCGAGCATGATCGAGCGGTGGGAAATCGATTTGTCGCCTGGTACGCGAATCCGGCCAGACAGTTGGCCACCAGGATTTGCCAGGAAAATCAGGTCGTTGGAGTTCATAGCGTCCACATAGGCCCGGCGGGCCAGGATTTTACTGAAATGCTCGCGGGCAACCCGGGCGCGCGTGAAGACGCCCAGCAATTGATGCCCATCCCCTGCATCGACCGCGTCGCGCAAGGCGTCGAGGTCGCTGCGAAATGTATCCAGTGTGCGCAGAACAGCTTCGCGGTTGGCGAGAAAAATGTCGTGCCACATGACCGGGTCGCTTCCGGCGATTCTTGTGAAATCGCGGAAACCTCCGGCAGCGTATCGGAAGATATCCAGGTTTTCATTGCGCTTGGCCAATGAATCGACCAGGCCAAAGGCCAGCAGGTGCGGCAGGTGGCTGGTCGCCGCCAGGACTTCGTCATGGCGCTCGACCTGCATGTGCTCGACATCGGCCTCCAGCGCACGCCACAGGCGGTCGACCAGGGCCAGGGCGGCCGGGTCGGTTTCCGCCAACGGCGTGAGGATCACCTTATGGCGGCGGAACAGCGTGGCATTGGAAGCCTCCACCCCGCTCTGCTCGGAGCCGGCGATCGGGTGACCCGGCACGAAGTACGCCAGGCGCTCGGCGAACGCCAGGCGCGCAGCACGCACCACATTGCCCTTGGCACTGCCGACGTCGGTCAGCACGGCACGCCCCAGATCCAGCAGGGCCAGGCGGGCCAGGAGCTTCTCCATGGCCAGGATCGGCACGGCCAGCTGGATGACATCGGCACCAACACAGGCGACGGCCAGGTCTTCCTCGCAGCGGTCGACCACACCCAGTTCCACCGCCAGCTTGCGCGACTGCGGATCCAGGTCGACACCGACCACCTCGCGACACAGGCCGCTTTCACGCAGGCCCTTGGCGAACGAGCCACCAATCAGGCCGAGACCGACCACCACCAGTCGGCCGATGATCGGCTCGACCTTGTTCACCACGACTTCACCCACGGAGCTGGACCCTGTTCAAAACTGCATGTACGCCACTCATTGCCTCAGAGTACCGCTTTTGGATAGGAACCCAATACCTTGAGGGCCACGGCTTCCTGGCTGATCTTCTCCAGCACGGCCTTGATCAGCGGATCGCGGTGGTGACCGATGAAGTCGATGAAGAACACGTAGGTCCATTTGCCGCTGCGCGATGGACGGGTCTCGATACGAGTCAGGTCGATGCCGTTCTCGTGGAACGGCACCAGCAGCTCGTGCAAGGCGCCCGGCTTGTTGCTCATGGAGACAATGATCGAGGTCTTGTCGTCGCCGGTCGGCGGCACTTCCTGGTTGCCGATCATGAGGAAGCGCGTGGAGTTGTCCGGACGGTCTTCGATCTTCTCGGCCAGGCGAGTCAGGCCGTAGAGGCTGGCCGCCATGTCACCGGCGATGGCCGCCGAGTTCCACTCGCCCTTGACCCGCTTGGCGGCTTCGGCATTGCTCGATACCGCCACGCGCTCGACATTCGGGTAGTGCGCGTCCAGCCACTTGCGGCACTGGGCCAGGGACTGGGCATGGGAGTAGATACGGGTGATGCTGTCGGTCTTGGTGTTCTCGCCCACCAGCAGGTGGTGGTGGATACGCAGCTCGACTTCGCCACAGATGACCATGTCGTGCTCGAGGAAACTGTCGAGGGTATGGTTGACCGCACCCTCGGTGGAGTTTTCCACCGGCACCACGCCGAAGTTGACGGCGCCGGCCGCCACTTCGCGGAACACTTCATCGATGGCCGCCATCGGCTTGCTGATCACCGCATGGCCGAAATGCTTCATCGCCGCGGCCTGGGTGAAGGTGCCCTCGGGGCCCAGGTAGGCCACCTTGAGCGGCTGCTCCAGGGCCAGGCACGACGACATGATCTCGCGGAACAAGCGCGCCATTTCTTCGTTGCCCAGCGGCCCCTGGTTGCGCTGCATGACGCGCTTGAGCACCTGCGCCTCGCGCTCGGGCCGGTAGAACACCGGCGCCTCGCCTTCGGCCAGGGTGGCAGTCTTGACCCGCGCCACTTCCTGCGCGCAACGAGCACGGTCACTGATCAGCTCGAGGATCTTCTCGTCGAGGCTGTCAATGCGCACCCGCAGCGCCTTGAGTTCCTGCTCCGACATCAGCCGTGCTCCTTCTCGAATTCAGCCATGTAGCCGACCAGCGCTTCCACGGCGTCCAGGCCCAGGGCGTTGTAGATCGAGGCGCGCATGCCGCCGACCGAACGGTGCCCCTTGAGGTTGAGCAGGCCACGGGCGTCGGCACCGGCCAGGAAGGCCTTGTCCAGGCGCTCGTCGGCCAGGCGGAACGGTACGTTCATCCAGGAACGGGCGTTGACGCTGATCGGGTTGGTGTAGAAGTCGCTGCTGTCGATGAAGCCGTACAGGCGGTCTTTCTTGGCGCGGTTGCGCTGCTCCATGGCCGCGACGCCGCCCTGCTCCTTGAGCCACTCGAACACCAGGCCCGAGAGGTACCAGGAATAGGTAGCCGGGGTGTTGTACATCGAACCGTTGTCGGCGGCGATCTTGTAGTCGAGCATGGTCGGGCAGCTGCTGCGGGCGCGACCGATCAGGTCTTCACGCACGATCACCACCACCAGGCCGCTCGGGCCGATGTTCTTCTGCGCACCGGCATAGATCATGCCGAAGTCGGAGACGTCGATCGGGCGCGAGAGGATGTCCGAGGACATGTCGACCACCAGCGGTGCGTCACCGGTCTGTGGCACCCAGTCGAACTGCAGGCCACCGATGGTCTCGTTCGAGGCGTAGTGCACATAGGCGGCGCCCGGAGTCAGCTTCCATTCGTTCTGGCCAGGGATCGACAGGTAGTCGTAAGGCTTGGCGCTGGCGGCGACATTGATGTTGCCGAAGCGACGGGCTTCCTCGATGGCCTTCTTCGACCAGATACCGGTCTCGATATAGTCGGCAGTGCCATTCTCGGGCAGCAGGTTCAGGGGGATCTCGGCGAACTGCTGGCTCGCACCGCCCTGCAGGAACAGCACCTTGTAGTTGGCAGGAACGGACAACAGGTCGCGCAGGTCCTGTTCGGCCTTTTCGGCGATGGCCACGTAGTCGTCGCTACGATGGCTCATTTCCATCACGGACAGGCCCTTGCCATGCCAATCCAGCATTTCGGCCTGGGCGCGCTGCAGTACAGCTTCAGGGAGCGCAGCAGGGCCTGCGCAGAAGTTAAAGGCTCGTTTGCTCACATCCACTCTCGCTCTGCTCATGATGTCCGTGGAGCAGGCCGCGCGGCGCAAGGACTGCGCCGCCGCGACCACCCCCACCAGGGTACTGCTAGGTTTATTCCTGAGGCGCCTCTTCGTCGCCAGCGGCCTGGGCCTCTGGTGCCTCGACAGCGTCGTCAGCTTCGTCGACGAACTCCTCGTCGCCTTCCTCTTCGGATGGCTCCTGGACTCGCTCCAGACCCACCAGGGTCTCGTCATTGGCCAGCTTGATCAGGGTCACGCCCTGGGTGTTACGACCCAGGCTGGAGACCTCGCCGACGCGGGTACGGACCAGGGTGCCCTGGTCGGAGATCAGCATGATCTCCTCGCCGTCCTGCACCTGCACGGCACCGACCAGGCGACCGTTACGCTCGTTGCTGACCATGGCGATAACGCCCTGGCCGCCACGCTTGTACTCTGGGAACTCGCCGATTTCGGTACGCTTGCCGTAACCACGTTCGGAGGCGGTGAGGATCTGGCTGCCCTCCTCCGGAATGATCATGGAGATCAGCTTCTGCCCTTCGCCCAGGCGCATGCCGCGCACACCGCGGGCGGTACGGCCCATGGCACGGACGTCGGATTCCTTGAAGCGGGTGACCTTGCCGGCGTCGGAGAACAGCATGACCTCACGCTCGCCATCGGTGATGGCCGCGGAAATCAGCACGTCGCCTTCGTCCAGCTCCAGGGCGATCAGGCCGACGCTGCGCTGGCGGCTGAAGGATTCCAGCGGGGTCTTCTTCACGGTGCCGTTGGCGGTAGCCATGAAGATGAAGTGACCTTCGGTGTATTCCTCGACCGGCAGCATGGTCGAAATGTACTCGCCCTCGTCCAGCGGCAGCAGGTTGACCAGCGGTCGACCGCGCGCGGCACGGGAGGCCTCGGGGATTTCGTAGGTCTTGAGCCAGTACACCTTGCCCTTGCTGGAGAACAGCAGCAGCGTGGTGTGGCTGTTGGCGACCAGCAGGTGCGAGATGTAGTCCTCGTCCTTGACGCCGGTGGCCGACTTGCCTTTGCCACCACGACGCTGGGCCTGGTAGGCCGCCAGCGGCTGGGTCTTGGCGTAGCCGCCGTGGGAGATGGTCACGACCCGGTCTTCTTCCGGAATCATGTCGCCCAGGGTCAGGTCCAGGCGCGCATCGAGGATTTCGGTGCGGCGCACGTCGCCGTATTCGGCGCGGATCAGTTCCAGCTCTTCGCGGATCACTTCCATCAGGCGCTCGGCACTGTTGAGGATGCGGATCAGCTCGCCGATCTGGTTGAGGATCTCCTGGTACTCGGCCAGCAGTTTTTCATGCTCGAGACCGGTCAGGCGGTGCAGGCGCAGGTCGAGGATGGCCTGGGCCTGTTCCGGCGACAGGAAGTACTTGCCGTCGCGCAGGCCGTATTGCTCGTCGAGGTTTTCCGGACGGCAGGAGTCGGCGCCGGCGCGCTCGACCATCACCTGCACGGCGCTGGATTCCCACGGCGTGCTGACCAGTGCTTCCTTGGCCTCGGACGGGGTCGGCGAGGCCTTGATCAGGGCGATGACCGGATCGATGTTGGACAGGGCAACCGCCTGGCCTTCAAGGATATGGCCGCGCTCGCGGGCCTTGCGCAGTTCGAAGACGGTACGACGGGTCACCACTTCACGGCGGTGACGGACGAAGGCTTCGAGCAGGTCCTTGAGGTTCAGCACCCGCGGACGGCCGTCGATCAGCGCCACGATGTTGATGCCGAACACGCTCTGCAGCTGGGTCTGGGCGTAGAGGTTGTTGAGGATGACCTCAGGCACCTCGCCACGGCGCAGCTCGATGACGATGCGCATGCCGTCCTTGTCGGACTCGTCGCGCAGCTCGGTGATGCCTTCGAGTTTCTTTTCCTTGACCAGCTCGGCGATCTTCTCGATCAGCCGCGCCTTGTTCAGCTGGTACGGCAGCTCGGTGACGACGATCTGCTGGCGGCCACCGACCTTGTCGATGTCTTCGACGGTGGAGCGGGCGCGCATGTAGATGCGGCCACGGCCGGTGCGGTAGGCCTCGATGATGCCCTGGCGACCGTTGATGATGGCTGCGGTCGGGAAGTCCGGGCCCGGGATGAACTGCATCAGTTCATCGACCGTGATCTCGGCGTTGTCGATCAGTGCCAGGCAACCGTCGATGACTTCACCGAGGTTGTGCGGCGGGATGTTGGTTGCCATGCCCACGGCAATACCGCTGGAACCGTTGACCAGCAGGTTGGGGATCTTGGTCGGCATGACCGCCGGGATCTGCTCGGTGCCGTCGTAGTTGGGCACCCAGTCGACGGTTTCCTTGTGCAGGTCGGCCAGCAGCTCATGGGCCAGCTTGGTCATGCGCACTTCGGTGTATCGCATGGCCGCGGCGTTGTCGCCGTCCACCGAACCGAAGTTGCCCTGACCGTCGACCAGCAGGTAGCGCAGCGAGAACGGCTGCGCCATGCGCACGATGGTGTCGTAGACCGCGGTATCACCGTGGGGGTGGTACTTACCGATCACGTCACCGACCACACGGGCGGATTTCTTGTACGGTTTGTTCCAGTCGTTGCCCAGTTCGCTCATCGCATAGAGAACACGGCGATGCACGGGCTTCAAGCCATCACGCGCATCGGGCAGCGCACGCCCGACAATGACGCTCATCGCGTAGTCGAGGTAGGACTGTCTCAGTTCGTCTTCGATATTGACCGGGAGGATTTCTTTGGCCAGTTCGCCCATGAGAAGCCTGATTCCTTTTTCTGGTGAAACCTCGTCACATCCATATGGGACGAACGAAGCTCGTCGCCGCAAAGTGACTCCTTGCAACGACTTACGACAAATCAACGAGTTAAGCCATGGATCTGCGCAGTAAAGACAACCCCGCAGGGCTGCCTTGGAAACCGTCGGATGTTACCACAATCGCCTAGACGGTGGGAGTAGGCTGCGGCACTACTACCCTACTGCTCGTCTGCAACGTGCGACAGCCGCCACAACAGGCCGCCAGCGCCGGGCAAGCCCTCAATGCAAACGCTTGCGGCACATCAGTTGTGCCATCTTGACCGCGTCGGGGCGCTCGACAATACCCTTCTCGGTCACGATCACATCGACAAGGTCCGCCGGAGTCACGTCAAAGACCGGATTGAAGGCCTCCACGCCGGCACCGAGGTGCCGGCCCTCCACTTCCAGCAGCTCGGCGCCGCCGCGCTCCTCAAGGTAGACGTCCTCGCCGCTTTCCAGGTTCATGTCGATGCTGGAACTGGGCGCTACCACCATGAAACGCACGCCATGGTGCATGGCGGTGACCGCCAGCTGGTAGGTGCCGATCTTGTTGACCACATCGCCATTGGCGGTGATGCGGTCGGCGCCGACGATGACCCAGGTGATGCCCTTGGTTTTCATCAGGTGCGCAGCGGCAGAGTCGGCATGGACGGTCACCGGGATGCCCTCGCCGGCCAGCTCCCAGGCGGTCAGCCGCGAACCTTGCAGCCAGGGGCGGGTTTCGTTGACATGGACGCGCTCGACCATCCCTTCCAGATAGGCCGCCCGGATCACCCCCAGCGCGGTGCCGAAGCCGCCGGTGGCCAGGGCGCCGGTATTGCAGTGGGTCAGCAGGGCCTGCTCGCTGCCCTGGTGCTTGCGGATCAGGTCGACGCCGAGTTGGGCCATGGTCAGGTTGGCTTCGCGGTCGCTGTCGTGGATGGCGATGGCTTCAGCGGCCATGATCGCCGCCACATCCTCGCCTTCCTTTATCCGCAACAGGCGTTCGCGCATGCGATTGAGCGCCCAGAACAGGTTGGCGGCAGTCGGCCGCGCCTCGCCCAGCAGCTCGAAGTCTTCTTCCAGCGCCTGCTCCCAGTCATCGCCTTGCGCCAGGCGCTGGCGCACCGCCATGGCCAGGCCGTAGGCGGCACTGATGCCGATGGCCGGCGCGCCGCGCACCACCATGGATCGGATCGCCCCGGCAACGGCCGCGGCATCGCTGCAAGGCAGCCAGGTCTGCTCGAACGGCAGCATGCGCTGGTCGAGCAGGTACAGGACGCCATCGCGCCAATCGATGGCCGTCACCTTCTCTGCCGCCATTAATTGATCGCGCATGCCTCACCCCATCAGTCGGACATCAAAAGCGGGCGATTATAGCGAGCCCCTGGCGCGGACGCTCGGGTATACTTCGCCCTCAGCCCATGCGACCCAGGGAAACCCTGCCATGCCCAAACCCGCTACACCGCTCGACCTGCTGCTCCTGCCGACCTGGCTGGTGCCTGTCGAACCTGCCGGGGTGGTATTGAAGGAGCATGGACTGGGCATTCGCGACGGGCAAATCGTTTTTATCGGCCCGCGCGAACAGGCCGCCCGCCTGGCCCCAGCCGAAACCCGCGAACTGCCGGGCTGCCTGCTCGCGCCGGGGCTGGTCAACGCCCACGGCCATGCGGCCATGACCCTGTTCCGTGGCCTGGCCGACGACTTGCCGCTGATGACCTGGCTCGAGGAGCACATCTGGCCGGCCGAAGGCCGCTGGGTGGATGAGGACTTCGTCCGGGACGGCACCGACCTGGCGATCGCCGAGCAGATCAAGGGCGGCGTCACCTGCTTTGCCGACATGTACTTCTATCCGCGGATCGCCAGCGAGCGGGTGCACAACAGCGGCATCCGCGCGCAGATCGCCGTGCCGCTGCTGGATTTCCCCATTCCCGGCGCACGCAGCACCGATGAAGCCCTGCACCTGGCCGTGGAGCTGTTCGGCGACCTGCGCTATCACCCCCGTATCACCGTGGCGATGGGCCCGCATGCGCCGTACACGGTCAGCGACGAGAACCTGGAGAAGATCCGGGTGATCGCCGAGGAACTGGATGCGCCGATCCACATGCACATCCACGAAACCGCCTTCGAGGTCGAGCAGTCCCTGGCCACCCGCGGCGAGCGCCCGCTGGCCCGCCTCGCCCGCCTGGGCCTGCTGGGGCCACGGCTGCAGGCGGTGCACATGACCCAGGTCAGCGACGACGACCTGGCCCTGCTGGTAGAAAGCAACACCAGCGTGGTGCACTGCCCGGAATCCAACCTCAAGCTCGCCAGCGGCTTCTGCCCGGTCGAGCGCCTGTGGCAGGCCGGCGTCAACGTGGCCGTGGGCACCGATGGCGCAGCCAGCAACAACGACCTCGACCTGCTCGGCGAAACCCGTACCGCCGCCCTGCTGGCCAAGGCCGTGGCCGGCTCGGCTGCCGCCCTGGATGCCCACCGGGCGCTGCGCATGGCAACGCTCAATGGCGCTCGGGCCCTGGGCCTGGACACCGTGACCGGTTCGCTGGAGCTGGGCAAGGCCGCCGACCTGGTCGCCTTCGACCTGTCGGGCCTGGCCCAGCAGCCGATCTACGATCCGGTTTCACAACTGATCTACGCCAGCAGCCGTGACTGCGTGAAGCATGTCTGGGTTGCCGGCAAGCAACTGCTTGACGAGCGTCGCCTGACCCGCCTGGACGAACAGGCCCTGCAGGCCACGGCCTGCGCCTGGGGCCAGCGGATCGGTGAACGCAACGAATGACCGGCTGGCAGCCACAGCTGCCGGCCCGTGACACCTTTATCAGAGTTTCAGAGGACTGTTCCATGAGCAACGTCGACCACGCCGAAATCGCCAAGTTCGAAGCCCTGGCCCACCGCTGGTGGGACCGCGAGAGCGAGTTCAAGCCGCTGCACGACATCAACCCGCTGCGGGTCAACTGGATCGACGAGCGGGTCAAGCTGGCCGGCAAGAAGGTCCTGGACGTCGGCTGCGGCGGCGGCATTCTCAGCGAAGCCATGGCCCTGCGCGGCGCCACCGTGACCGGCATCGACATGGGCGAAGCACCGCTGGCGGTGGCCCAGCTGCATCAACTGGAGTCCGGAGTTGAGGTCGAGTACCGGCAGATCACCGCCGAAGCCCTGGCCGAGGAAATGCCCGAGCAGTTCGATGTGGTCACTTGCCTTGAGATGCTTGAACACGTGCCCGACCCGTCCTCGGTGATCCGCGCGTGCTTCCGTATGGTCAAGCCCGGCGGCCAGGTGTTCTTCTCGACCATCAACCGCAACCCCAAGGCCTACCTGTTCGCCATCATCGGCGCCGAATACATCATGAAGTTGCTGCCGCGCGGCACCCACGACTTCAAGAAGTTCATCCGCCCTTCGGAACTGGGCGCCTGGAGCCGCGAAGCGGGCCTCTGCGTCAAGGACATCATCGGCCTGACCTACAACCCGCTGACCAAGCACTACAAGCTGGCCAACGACGTTGACGTCAACTACATGATCCAGACCCTGCGCGAGGAATGAGCATGCGTTTGCGAGCGGTACTTTTCGACATGGACGGCACCCTGCTCGACACGGCGCCGGATTTCATCGCCATCTGCCAGGCCATGCTGGCCGACCGCGGCCTGCCGGCCATCGATGACCAGCGCATCCGCGACGTGGTATCCGGCGGCGCCAAGGCCATGGTTTCGGCGACCTTCGACCTGGATCCCGAAGCGGCGGAGTTCGAGGCCCTGCGCCTGGAGTTCCTCGAGCGCTACCAGCAAGGCTGCGCGGTACACAGCAAGCTCTACGACGGCATGGCCGAACTGCTGGCCGACATCGAGAAAGCCAACCTGCTGTGGGGCGTGGTGACCAACAAGCCGGTGCGCTTTGCCGAACCGATCATGCAGCAACTGGGCCTGGCCGAGCGCTCGGCCCTGCTGATCTGCCCGGACCACGTGAAGAACAGCAAGCCGGATCCCGAGCCACTGATCCTCGCCTGCAAGACCCTGGACCTGGACCCTGCCAGCGTCCTGTTCATCGGTGACGACCTGCGTGACATCGAGTCCGGCCGCGATGCCGGCACCCGCACGGCGGCGGTGCGCTACGGCTATATTCATCCCGATGACAACCCCAACAACTGGGGCGCGGATGTGGTGGTCGATCATCCGCTGGAGCTGCGCAAGGTGCTTGATAGCGCGCTTTGCGGCTGCTGACCGTGATCGCGGGGCAAGCCCGCTCCCACACACAGCTGTAGGAGCGGGCTTGCCCCGCGATAAAGCCACCCCATTTGCAAGAGGCAACCCCATGTTCGAATACTCCGCCCGCCCCGACCTGCTCAAGGGCCGCACCATCCTGGTCACCGGCGCCGGTCGCGGTATCGGTGCAGCGGCCGCCAAGGCCTACGCCGCCCACGGCGCCACCGTGTTGCTGCTGGGCAAGACCGAAGGCAACCTGAGCCAGGTCTACGACGAGATCGAAGCCGCCGGCCACCCCAAGCCTGCAGTCATTCCATTCAACCTGGAAACCGCCCTGCCGCACCAGTACGACGAGCTGGCAGCCATGATCGAAGGCGAGTTCGGCCACCTCGACGGCCTGCTGCACAACGCCTCGATCATCGGTCCGCGCACACCGCTGGAGCAGCTGTCGGGCGACAACTTCATGCGCGTGATGCAGATCAACGTCAACGCCATGTTCATGCTGACCAGCACCCTGCTGCCACTGCTCAAGCTGTCCAAGGATGCTTCGGTGATTTTCACCTCCAGCAGCGTCGGGCGCAAAGGCCGGGCCTACTGGGGTGCCTACGGGGTGTCGAAGTTCGCCACCGAGGGCCTGATGCAGACCCTCGCCGACGAACTGGAAGGCGTGGCACCGGTACGTGCCAACAGCATCAACCCGGGCGCCACCCGCACCAGCATGCGCGCCCAGGCCTATCCGGGCGAGAACCCGGAAAACAACCCGCTGCCCGAGCAGATCATGCCGGTCTATCTGTACCTGATGGGCCCGGACAGCAGCGGCGTCAATGGCCAGGCGTTCAACGCCCAGTAATCAGCCTTCGGCCAGCTCCGCCTGGAGACGGGCGGGCTGACGCTGTTCCAGCTGCATGCAGCGCTCAAGGAACAGGAACATGTAGTCGTAGCTCTTGCAGATGGCCCGACGCAACTCGGCCTGCAAGGCCTGGGACGGATTGTTGCCCGCCAGGGTGCAGACGATTTCCAATGCTTCCCACGGATGGGCGTCATCGTACTGGGCATGCATCTTCAGCCACTTCATGGCGCGCTTGCGGCCCTCTTCGGGGAAGCCCTGGGCATAGACACCGGTCGAACAGACCAGCGCCGACCACTCCCCCGTTGCCCCTTCGATCGCATAGTTGGTCGCCGCAATGGCCACCACCAGCGAATCGGCCGCGCAGGTATGCCAGCACCAGTCGCTCAGGCCATTGAGTTCGGTCGGCACATCCTGGGCCTGCAGGTCCTCCAGGCTGACACCATGGGCCTGGCTCCAATACAGCCAGTAATCGGCATGATTGAGCTCGACGCGGATGTTGCGCATCAGCCAGCGGCGCGCCATGTCCTCCCCAGGATGGCGGGCGTAGCGGGTCTTGGTCAGGTTCTGGGCCATGTACAGGGAGAACTGCTCGACCACCGGCCAGCCACCGATCAGGTACTGGCGCATGGTGCGGCCGCTCAGGCGCCCGTCACGCATGCGTTGGTAGAGTTCATGTTCAACGACCCGGCGCTTGCTTTCGAAGCAGTCCTTGATCAGTTGTTGGGCCCAGAGTGGGTAACTGGTGGGGTCCATCAATGGACCGGTACGAATGAACGCGTCAATCACTGTCAGCTCCTTGTTCCTTGTGATTATCGTGCAGACCTTCAGCGAAAGGTCCCGGGTGCCCTGGACAGCAAGGGCCTTGTGGCAGTCCGTTGGCGTTGCAGGCTTTCGCAGGTGAACACCTGCGGTCGCTCGATCAGGTAACCCTGGGCGTAGTCGACGCCTATCTCTTGTAATGCGTGTTCGATCAACGGGGTTTCGACGAATTCGGCGATGGTGCGTTTGCCCATGACATGACCGATATGGTTGATCACCTCGACCATGGCCCGGTTGACCGGGTCATCGAGCATGTCCTTGACGAAACTTCCGTCGATCTTCAGGAAGTCTACAGGTAAATGTTTCAAATATGCGAACGACGACATCCCGGCGCAGAAATCATCCAGGGAGAATCGACAGCCCAGCCCCTTGAGCTCATTGATGAAGCGAATGGCGCTACCCAGATTGGCAATGGCACTGGTTTCAGTGATTTCGAAACAAATCATGTGCGGCGGAATGCCGTACTCGCCAAACAGGCGCTGCAGGTACTCCAGGAACTTGTCATCGCCGATGCTGCTACCCGACAGGTTGATCGCGCACATGGCCAGGGGGCCGTCGCGCCGCTCGTTCAGGCATTGGCGGATGACCTTGAAGACACTGCGCACCACCCAACGGTCCAGGGCAGTCATCAGGCCGTAGCGTTCGGCAGCCGGAATGAAGCTGTCGGGCAGGATGATCCGCCCGCTTTCATCGTGCAGGCGCAAGAGGATCTCGATGTGCCCGCCACTGTCATCCGGCTTCAGGGCCGCGATCTCCTGGGCATAGAGGCAGAAACGGTTCTCTTCCAGGGCCACATGCAGACGCTGGATCCAGGCCATTTCGCCGAAACGCATGGACAGTTCGCTGTCGTCGGCATGGTACACCTGGACCCGGTTGCGGCCCTTTTCCTTGGCCATGTAGCAGGCCATGTCGGCCGCCCGCAGGGAGGCTTCCAGGGTCACAGGCGCCTGGGCCACATGCACCAGGCCGACACTCACCGTGGTCATGAACGGCCGCCCCTTCCAGACGAAATGCAGGCTCTGCACGGCCTGGCGCAGCCCCTCGGCGATGCGCTCGGCCTGCTCCTGCGGGCAGTTCTCGAGCAATATGCCGAACTCGTCGCCGCCCAGCCGGGCCAGGGTGTCGCCCTCGCGCAGCCCGGCCTGCAACACCGCGCAGATGTGCCGCAGCAACTCGTCACCGGCGGCATGCCCGCAGGTGTCGTTGACCAGCTTGAACTGATCCAGGTCGAGGAACATCAGCGCATGACGCGCCGGTTTGCGCGCCAGGCCGTTCAGGGCCTGCTCCAGGCGGTATTCGAATTCGCGGCGGTTGGCCAGCCCGGTCAGGGCATCATGGGTCGCCTGCCAAGACAAATTGGCAATGTACTGGCGCTCCTGGGTCATGTCGTGCAGCACCAGGACGATACCGCTGATTCGCCCTTCGGCCATGATCGGCGCCCCGACCAGGGTGACCGACACGGTGCTGCCGTCCAGGCGCTGGATCAGCTTGGCGTGGTCGCTACCGCTCTGCAGGGTGCCACTTAGGATGTGCTCGACCAGGGTCAGGCTGTCTTTCTCGGCGTTGTCGTCGAGCAAGCTGAACAGCGCCGCCAGCGGCAGGCCCTGGGCCTGGGCGGCATGCCAGTGGGTCAGTTGCTCGGCGGCCGGGTTCATGTAGGTGATACAGCCTTCGACGTCAGTGGTGATCACACCGTCGCCAATGGATTCGAGGGTGATTTGCGCCCGCTCCTTCTCGACCTGCAAGGCATTGGCAAAGGCCTGACGCTGGGTCAGCAACTTGCTGGAACGCAACCACGCCAGGGCGATCAGGAACAAGGCGGTCGCCAGGTTGGTCACCAGCAGCACCCGCAGCAGCATGCGCGAGCCTTCGCCCAGGGCGTCGCTGAAGGCCCGGGCGGCCGGGGTCACTTCATCGTTGATGGCGGCGATGCGCGCCTTCCATTCGGCTACCGCATGGCGATCGGCCTTGCCCGAGGCGAAGCCCTGGTGCATCTGTTGGGCCACTTCGTTGAGCTGGCTGAGAAAGCCGTCCCCCACTGCCCACAGATCAATGGCCTTTTCCAGGTAACTGACCTGGTGAAAGTTGAGGTACAACCAGATCAGGCTGGAGACGTCGTCCGGATGATTGCCGCCCTGGAGAATGCCACGGCGCGCGGCGTCCAGGTCCGGCGTCGGCAGGTCCAGGGCAACGCGCAGGTCATGCCCGCCCTGGGGCACGGCAATGGCATTGCGGTACTTCTGGAAGGTGGCTTCGTCGCGGCTGTCGGCATACAGGTTGAGGTAGTAGATCGCGTCCTTCTGCCCCTTGGACCAGAGGCTTTCCCCCGCCACATAGCCACGCACCGCCGACAAGGCGTACAGGCTGATGCTCCCCAGCATTGCCTGGAACAGCACGACCGCGACAAAGGGCCAGATGATGCCCAACAACTTCGGCGCTTCGAGAGTCCGTTTTCGGTTCATGAGGTCCCTTGCACACAGAGCCGGATGAATCTCAGTATTGTTGATGCACAGACTAGGCTATTTGCCATGAAAGCTGGAGCGCTTTTCGTGGCCCGGCCTCACTTTGCACTCAACTCTGTTGCAAATGACCGTACAACTTGGCGTATAAGCCACCATCGGCGATCAATTGCTGGTGATCACCGTCTTCGGCCACATGCCCGCCATCGAAGACCAGCACCCGATCGGCCTGTTTCACCGCCGACAGCCGATGGGCAATGATCAGCGTGGTGCGGGCGCTGAGGAAGCGCGCCAGGGCCTGGTGCAGGTTGTATTCGGTGGCCGCGTCCAGCGCCGAGGTGGCCTCGTCGAGGATCACCACCTTGGGCTCGGCCAGGACCATCCGCGCAATCGCCAGGCGCTGGCGCTGACCGCCCGACAGGCGCACGCCGGAACGCCCGACCACGGTGTCCAGGCCACGCGGCATGGCAGCGATGGTGGCATCGAGCTGGGCGATGGCCAGCGCCTGCCAGCAGGCCTCGTCGCTGCAGTCACGGCCCATGGTCAGGTTGGCGCGCACGCTGTCGTTGAACAGCGATGGATGCTGCAGCACCACCGCCACATGCTCGCGCAGGGTTTCCAGACCGATGTCCTGCAAGGTCGAACCGCCAAAGCGGATGGTCCCGGCCTGGGCGCTGTAGAGCCCGAGCAGCAACTGCACCAGGGTGCTCTTGCCACCGCCACTGGCACCGACGATGGCGACTTTTTCGCCTGGGGCGATGGACAGGTTCAACTGGTCGAGCACCGGCTCGTCGGCATAGGCAAAACGCAGGCCCTGGACTTCGATACCCACCGTGTCGCGCCCCTTGAACGGATCGACGCCGCCAGGGAACTGCGGCTCGTCGGCACGCGCCAGCAGTTCGTTGAGGCGGCTCAGGGCACCGCCTGCCGCGTAATAGGCGTACTGCAGGTTGAGCAGTTGCTCGACCGGACCGATCATGAACCAGAGGTAGCTGAACACCGCCAGCATCTGGCCGATGGACAGGTCGGAAAACAGCACCGTGAGCATCGCCGCGGCACGGAAGATATCGATGCCGAACTGGAACAGCAGACCGCTGGCACGGCCACTGGCATCGCTTTTCCATTGCGAGGCGACCGCATAGTTGCGCACCTCCTGGGCACGCAGGCCAAGGCGCCCGAGGAAATAGCCCTGGCGGTTGCTGGCGCGGATTTCCTGGATGGCGTCCAGGGTTTCGGTCAGCGCCTGGGTAAAGCGCGAGGTGCTGTCGTTTTCGAGCTTCTTCAAGTGCTTGACCCGCTTGCCCAACTGCACCGTGGCAAAGATCACCAGGGGGTTGAACAGCAGGATCAGCAAGGCCAGCTTCCAGTGCATCCAGATCAGGATCCCGGCGGTACCGGTGAGGGTCAGCATGGCCACCAGGAAGCGGCTCAGGGTTTCACCGACGAACTTGTCCAGGGTATCCAGGTCGGTGACCAGGTGCGTGGTCACCGTACCGGCGCCCAGGCTTTCGTATTCCTTGAGGGAGATGCGCTTGAGCCGCTCGATCAGGCGGATGCGCAGGCGATAGACAATGTCCTTGGCAAGGCCTGCGAACAGTTTCGCCTGCACCACGTTGAAGGCCAGCGCCGAACAGCGCAGGCCCAGGGTCAGCAGCAGCATCAGGCCGATGTAGCCGGCCGCCACCTGCCAGTTGCCGGGCAATACGTGGTTCATCCATTTGAGCGCGGCATCGCCATGGCCGAGCAGTACTTCGTCGACCAGCAGGGGCAACAGCAAGGGAATCGGCACGCTGCACAGGGCCGCCAGCACGGCAACGCCGTTGGCGATCCACAGGGCTTTCTTGTGATGCAGGGCCAGGCGACGGATTTCCGCCCAGCTCAAGCGATCGGCAACAGCGGGGGCAGGCCCCGGCACAGGGTCGGGCGACCCTGGCAGGTCAAGCACAGGCGGCCTGCTGCAGCCAGCGACCGAGCAGCGGGCTGAGGCTATCGAGTGGCTGGTAGCCGTTGGTCAGCAAGGCCAGTTGGCCATTGCGCTCGGCCAGCAGCGTCGGGAACCCGGCAATGCCCAAATCCTGGGCCCAAGTGAAATCGGCGGCGGTGGCCGCACGCACGTCGGCGCTGGTAAAGCGCTCGGCGAACAGCGCACGGTCGAAGCCGACCTGTTCGGCCAGCGCCACCAGCTCGGGTGCGCGGGTAACATCCTGGCCACCCTGGTAGAACGCCCGCTGGATGGCCGCCAGCAGCGCCCAGGTGCGGTGTTCGTCAAGGCTGCGGGCCGTCACCAGGGCGCGGCAGGCAGGCTCGGTGTCGTAGACGAAACCGTCCGGCATGGCGCCTTCGTGGGTAAAGGGCTGGCCCGTGGCCTGGGTGACCGCCTGCCAATGCTCGAGGATGTAGCGTCGGGTCGAGGCATCCAGTGCACTGCTGCCGGTGCGCAAGCCACCGACCACCAGGCGGGTCTCGATCCCGGCTTCGTGTGCCTGGGCGATAAGGGCCTGGGCCACCGGCGCAAACCCCCAGCACCAGGAGCACATCGGGTCCATCACATAGAGCAGGCGTGCGGACATCGGTCAGGCCTCGGCAGCTTTGCGGTAGTTGTGACCGATCGGGTGTGGCTGGTTACGGGCCTTGGCCAGCTCGATCTGTTTCTGCCGGTCAATGGCGCTGCGTCGGGTTTTCTCGCTCAGGCTGTCCCAGCAATGCGGGCAACTGATACCAGGCGAGTAGTGCTCGGACGCACGGTCTTCCACGCTGATCGGGGTGCGGCAGGCATGGCACTGGTCGTAGTCGCCCTCGCTCAGGTCGTGACGCACGGTGACCCGGTTGTCGAACACGAAGCAGTCGCCCTGCCAGCGGCTTTCATCCTGAGGCACCTCTTCGAGGTATTTCAGGATCCCGCCCTTAAGATGATAGACCTCTTCGAAACCTTCACCGAGCATGTAGCTGGAGGCTTTCTCGCAGCGGATACCACCGGTGCAGAACATCGCCACTTTCTTGTGCCGGGCCGGGTCGAAGTTGGCTTTGATGTATTCGGGGAACTCACGGAAGGTGGTGGTCTTCGGATCGATCGCGCCCTCGAAGGTGCCGATGGCCACTTCGTAGTCGTTGCGGGTGTCGATCAGCAGCACCTCGGGATCGCTGATCAGCGCGTTCCAGTCCTGGGGCTCGACGTAGGTACCGACCTTGTGGTTCGGGTCCACGCCCGGCACGCCCAGGGTGACGATCTCTTTCTTGAGCTTGACCTTGGTGCGGTAGAACGGCTGCTCGTCGCAGTAGGATTCCTTGTGGTCGATATCCACCAGGCGCTCATCGCTGCGCAGCCAGGCCAGCAGGCCGTCGATACCTTCACGACTGCCGGAGACGGTGCCGTTGATGCCTTCCTCGGCCAGCAACAAGGTGCCCTTGATGTCGTTGGCCAGCATGGATTCGAGCAGCGGCTCGCGCAGCTCGACGTAATCTTTCAGGGTGACGAACTTGTACAGCGCCGCCACGACGATAGCTTGGGTCATGCAATGAATCTCCAGGTGGTCACCCTCGCAAAGGGCGGACCGGATAAAAAAAAACGCGCCGACGAGCGGCGCGTTGCACATTCTAACAAAAAGCTGACGATAAAATCAGTGCTTGCTGCCACCGGCACAGGTGGGCGAAGCAGGCGCGACGCCGACTTTCTGCCATTCGGCAGGGGTATAGGTGTGCAGGGCCAGGGCATGGAATTGCCCCATCAGCTCACCCAGGGTGGCGTAGACCTTCTGGTGGCGCTTGACGCTGTTCAGGCCCTCGAACTGCTCGCTGACCAGCACGGCCTTGTAGTGGGTCTGTTGGCCGCGGCTGTGCATATGGCTCTCGTCGAGCACCTCAAGGTGCTGCGGTGCGAGGGCCTGGAGGCTCTGTTCGATCTTTTGCTGCATGCTCATGTCAGGCTCCGCTTACGGCTTCTTGGCCGGAGCGGCCTGGGCGGCCTTCGGATCGAGTTCCTTGGTCATGTCGGCCAGCAGCTTGTTGACCACCGGTACCGCGCTTTCAAGCTTGCGCTGGGTCAGCTGGGCCGACTGTTGGGTGATCTGCGGCATTTTTTCCATGACTTTCTTGCCCAGCGGCGACTGGTAGAACGCGACCAGGTCCTTGAGTTCGCTTTCGCTGAAGGTGCTGGTGTACAGCTTGACCATGTCAGGCTTGAGCTTGTTCCAGCCGATAGCCTGGTCCAGGGCGGCGTTGGCCTTGGCCTGGTAGCTGTCGAGTACGGCTTTCTTCGAGGCCGGGGCCTTGGTCTGCTCGAAACGCTGGGCAAACATCTGCTGCACCTGCATGTAGACCGGGGTACCCAGCTTGTCGGCGTGCGCCATCATGAGGAATTTTTCGGCACTGGCGTTGTGGCTGGCGGTGTCGGCAAGCACCTGGCCGCTGGCGCAGACCAGCGCAACAGCGGTGCAAAGGGCGCGAAGACGGGTCATCGGAATTCCTTCATTAGACAGAGGAGGTAGTACCCCAGAGTAGAGCATTCTGCGCTGACTGGGGCACGGCACTCAAGTGGAACGACGAGCGTTGGATCCGCTACGGCGAAAAGGGACCTAAACTGCGAGTTCAGACCACAAGGGAGTGATCGCAGCATGAGTCGTATCGAAACTGACAGCCTGGGGCAGGTCGAAGTTCCTGACCAGGCCTACTGGGGTGCCCAGACGCAACGCTCGCTGATCAATTTCGCCATCGGCAAGGAACGCATGCCACTGGCCGTCCTGCATGCCCTGGCGCTGATCAAGAAAGCCGCCGCACGGGTCAACGACCGCAACGGAGACCTTCCGGCCGATATTGCCCGGCTGATCGAACAGGCCGCCGACGAGGTCCTCGACGGCCAGCTCGACGACCAGTTTCCGCTCGTCGTCTGGCAGACCGGCAGTGGCACCCAGAGCAACATGAACGTCAATGAAGTGATTGCCGGTCGCGCCAACGAACTGGCCGGCAAGGGTCGCGGCGGCAAGGTGCCGGTCCACCCCAATGACCACGTCAACCGCTCGCAAAGCTCCAACGACTGCTTCCCCACCGCCATGCACATCGCCGCCGCCCAGGCCGTCCAGCACCAGCTGTTGCCGGCGATCGCCGAGCTGTCCTCGGGCCTGGCCGAACTTGCGGCGCGCCACCAGCACCTGGTCAAGACCGGCCGCACCCACATGATGGATGCCACGCCGATCACCTTCGGCCAGGAAGTCTCGGCTTATGTGGCCCAGCTCGACTATGCCCAGAAGGCGATTCGCAGCGCCCTGCCGGCAGTGTGCGAGCTGGCCCAGGGCGGCACTGCGGTGGGCACCGGGCTGAACGCACCGCACGGCTTTGCCGAAGCCATTGCCGCGGAGCTGGCCGCCCTTTCCGGCCTGCCCTTCGTCACCGCACCGAACAAGTTCGCCGCCCTGGCCGGGCATGAACCCCTGACCACCCTGGCCGGGAGCCTCAAGACCCTGGCGGTGGCGCTGATGAAACTGGCCAACGACCTGCGCCTGCTCGGCTCCGGCCCCCGCGCCGGGCTGGCCGAAGTGCGCCTGCCGGCCAACGAGCCGGGTAGCTCGATCATGCCCGGCAAGGTCAATCCGACCCAGTGCGAGGCCCTGTCGATGCTGGCCTGCCAGGTGCTGGGCAACGACACGGCGATCGGCTTTGCCGCAAGCCAGGGCCACCTGCAATTGAACGTGTTCAAGCCGGTGATCATCCACAACCTGCTGCAATCGATCGAGTTGCTGGCCGACGGCTGTCGCAACTTCCAGCAGCACTGCGTGGCCGGTATCGAGCCGGATGCCGAGCAAATGGC
Organism: Pseudomonas sp. BGr12; assembly: GCF_030272895.1. Classification (GTDB taxonomy): domain Bacteria; phylum Pseudomonadota; class Gammaproteobacteria; order Pseudomonadales; family Pseudomonadaceae; genus Pseudomonas. The sequence continues at coordinate 48,877 of NZ_JALRNF010000003.1, forward strand.
CGCGCACCTGGAACGCGGACTGATGCTGGTCACCGCACTCAACCCACATATCGGCTACGACAAGGCGGCGGAAATCGCCAAGAAGGCCTACAGCGAAGGCACCACCCTGCGCGAGGCGGCGCTGACCCTGGGCTACCTGAGCAACCAGCAGTTCGACCAGTGGGTACGCCCGCAGGACATGCTCGAACCGGGCAAGAAAGGCTGAGTCACCGGGCCAGGCGCACGCGCCTGGCCCGCCAGCCGGCCACCAGCGAAGGGCCCAGCGCGGTCAGCGCCGAACCCGCCACCACCACCATTGCACCGATGTAACCCAGGGTATTGATCTGCTCGGCGTGCACGTAGTCGGGCCAGAACCAGGCAGCCAGGGCCACGGCGACAAAGGTCACCAGCGGCGTGATCGCCAGGGTCGCGCTGACCCGCGAGGCCTCCCAGTGGGCCAGGGCCTCGGCGAAGGCACCGTAGGCCACCAGGGTGTTGAGGCAGCAGGCCAGCAACAACCAGCCTTGCACCGGGGTCAGTTGCAGCGCTTCAAGCGGATGCACCCAGGGCGTCAGCAACAGGGCGCAGCACAGGTAGATCACCATCATCACCTGCATGGAATTCCATACCGTCAGCAGTTGCTTCTGGCTCAGGGCATAGAAGACCCAGATCGTGGTCGCCAGCAGGATGGTCAGCACGCCCGTGGTGTAGACGCTCAGCGACGTCAGCAGCTCTTCCAGGCGCTGGTTGAAGAACAGGCCGAAGCCAACCAGGAGGATGGCCAGGCCCACGCCCTGCCCCAGGCTGAAACGCTCCTTGAACAGGAACACACTGGCCACCAGCAGCAACACCGGCCCCATTTGCACCACCAGTTGCGCGGTGCCGGGGCTGAGCAGCTTCAAGCCGACCAGGTACAGCACGTAGTTGCCGACCAGGCCGAACGTGGCCAGCGCCACCAGCCCCCAGCCCTTGCTTCCCAAGGATTTGAACGAAGGCAGGCGCTTGCTCGCAGCCAGCCACGCCAGCAGCAGGCCACCGGAAACCAGCAGGCGAAACCAGGTCACGGTGATCGGGTCCATCACCTGCAGCACCTGCTTGAGCTTGATCGGCAGAATGCCCCAGAGCAGGGCCGTCAGCAGCGAAAGTGACAGGCCATAGACCCAGCGTCCGGAAGAAATGTGCATACCAGCCTCGAAAGCCCTTTGGTGGGGGGAGACTGGATTCTACGGGGTGGGTGCGGGGGGCCGACAGGTACAATTGCGGAAAAGATTTCAGCATCTCATTCCCAAGGCTCCTGCATCATCCGTGGGAGCGGGCTTGCCCTGCGATGCGATGTGCCAGACAGCACGCCATAGCGGGGCAAGCCCGCTCCTACGCCTTGTCCTTCTTGAACGCCTTCTCCAGCGCCTCGTTGATCGTGCGCAGTACCTTGACCCGGGCCCAGCGCTTGTCATTGGCCTCGACCAGGGTCCAGGGCGCGATCTCGGTGCTGGTGCGGTCAACCATGTCACCCACCGCTGCTTCGTACAGCCCCCACTTGTCGCGGTTGCGCCAGTCTTCCTCGGTGATCTTGAAGCGTTTGAATGGCGTCTGCTCGCGCTCCTGGAAGCGCTCCAGCTGCGTCTGCTTGTCGATCGACAGCCAGAACTTGACCACCACCACGCCGGCCATGCTCAGCTGCTCTTCAAAATCATTGATCTCGCCATAGGCCCGCATCCAGTCGGCCTGGCTGCAGAAACCCTCGACCCGCTCGACCAGCACCCGGCCATACCAGGAGCGATCGAACACGGTGAACTTGCCCCGCGCCGGCACATGCCGCCAGAAACGCCACAGGTAAGGTTGCTCGCGCTCCTCGTCGGTGGGTGCGGCAATCGGCACGATGCGGTACTGGCGCGGGTCCAGCGCCGCGGCCACCCGGCGAATGGCGCCGCCCTTGCCGGCGGCATCGTTTCCCTCGAACACCGCGACCAGGGCATGCCGGCGCATGTGCTTGTCGCGCAGCAGCCCGGACAGTCGCGCCTGCTCGGTGATCAGCTGCTCCTGATAATCGTCCTTGTCCAGGCGCAAGGTCATGTCCAGGCTGCCGAGCAGGCTGCGATGATCGATGCTCATGCCCAACGGTGCGATGTTGGCCTGGTGCACCGGCGCATGCTGGACCTTGAGCGCGGTCTGCAAGCCTTCGAGAAGGATGCGGCCGACAGCCAGGCTGCGGTAATGGGGATCGACGCCCTCGATCACATGCCAGGGGGCATAGTCGCGGCTGGTCTGGCGCAGCACCCGCTCGCCGAAGCGTACGAAGCGGTCGTAGGTTTCCGACTGTTGCCAGTCCAGCGGGCTGATCCGCCAACTGTGCAGCGGATCGTCCTTGAGCGCCTTGAGCCGGGCTTTCATCTGCTTCTTGGACAGGTGGAACCAGAACTTGAAGATCAGCGCGCCTTCATCGCAAAGCATCTCTTCCAGGCGCTCGGCGCCGCGGATAGCCTGGTCGAGCACCGCATCCTTGAACTCGCCATGTACACGGCCCTGGAGCATCTGGCTGTACCAGTTGCCGAAAAAGACACCGATGCGCCCCTTGGCCGGCAGCGCCCGCCAGTAGCGCCACGCCGGTGGCCGGGCCAGTTCTTCGTCGGTCTGCTGGTCGAAGGTGCGCACTTCGATCAGGCGCGGGTCCATCCACTCGTTGAGCAGCTTGACCGTCTCGCCCTTGCCCGCCCCTTCGATGCCGTTGATCAGCACGATCACCGGGAAACGCGCCTGCTGCTTGAGTTCGAACTGTGCCTCGAGCAGCGCCTCGCGCAGCGCCGGCACTTCGGCTTCGTAGGTTTCTTTGTCGATGCAATGACCAATTTCGGCGGATTCGAACATACCAGGCTCCCTACATGGATAAGCAAGACTAGCGGATCGCGCCGAACATTGTCTGCCCGGACAAAGATTGCCGCAGGTCAGTCCAACAGTGGCCGGGCGATCAGCTAAAATGCCGCTCTAGCCCCACCCGAGCCGACCATGACCGATGTAATCCACTACGCCCAGATCGACTGGGACGACCAGGGCCGCCCCCATTCGCGCCAGTTCGATGACATCTACTTTTCCAAGGACCAGAGCCTGGAAGAGACCCGTCACGTGTTCATCGACCAGAACGACCTGCGCCAGCGTTTCAGCGCACTGGCACCCGGCCAGAGCCTGGTGATCGGCGAAACCGGGTTTGGCACCGGGCTCAACTTTTTCTGCGCCTGGCAGCTGTTCGCCGAGTGCGCCGCAAACGACGCCTGCCTGCACTTCATCAGCGTGGAGAAGTTCCCGCTCAGCCGCACCGACCTGACCCGCGCCCTGGCCCTGTGGCCGGAGCTGGCGCCCTTCAGCACCCAGCTGCTGGCGCAGTATGTGGCCGTGCACGAGGGCTTCCAGAGCTTCGTCTTCGACCAGGGCCGGGTACGCCTGACCCTGATGATCGGCGATGTGCTGGAGCAATTGCCGCAACTCGACGCCCAGGTCGATGCCTGGTTTCTCGACGGCTTCGCCCCGGCCAAGAACCCGCAGATGTGGACGCCGGAACTGTTCGCCCAGGTCGGTCGCCTGTCGGCGCCAGGCGCCACCCTCGGCACCTTCACCAGTACCGGCTGGGTGCGTCGCGGGTTGATTGCGGTGGGCTTCAAGATGAAGCGCATTCCCGGCATCGGCAAGAAGTGGGAGATTCTGCGCGGGGTCTTTTGCGGTCGACCCGCCGAACTTGAGCCTGAGCCGCTCGCTGCGCCCTGGTTCGCCCGCCCCGCCGCCCTGCCCGGCCCGCGCCAGGCCTTGGTGATCGGTGCCGGCCTGGCCGGCTGCGCCACGGCTGCGAGTCTGGCGGCGCGAGGCTGGCAGGTCAGCGTACTGGAGCGTCACGCCACGGCCGCAGCCGAGGCCTCGGGTAACCCGCAAGGTGTGCTCTACCTCAAGCTCTCGGCCCATGGCACGGCCTTGTCACGGCTGATCCTCAGCGGCTTCGGCTACACCCGGCGCCTGCTCGAAGCCCTGCAAAAGGGCCGTGACTGGGACGCCTGCGGGGTCCTTCAACTGGCCTTCGATGCCAAGGAAGCGCAGCGCCAGACGCTGCTGGCCGAGGCCTTCAACCCGCAATTGCTCGAGCGCCTGGACCGCGAGCAAGCAGAGGCGTTGGCCGGGGTGAGCCTGGCCAGCGGCGGCCTGTTCTACCCCGAAGGTGGCTGGGTGCATCCGCCGGCCTTGTGCCAGGCACAATTGCAGCATCCGCACATCACCCTGCTGCCTCACCATCAGGTGCTGCAACTGCGCAAGGTCGATGGCCTGTGGCAGGCCTGGGAAAGCGAGAAGCTGCTGGCCAGTGCGCCTCTGGTGGTGCTGGCCACCGCAGCCGAGATCCAGCGCTTCGAGCCCTGCGCCAGCCTGCCGCTCAAGCGTATTCGCGGCCAGATCACCCGTCTGCCCGCCACGGCACGCAGCCAGGCGCTGGGCACCGTGGTCTGCGCCGACGGTTATGTAGCCCCGCCCCGTGACGGCGAGCACACCCTGGGTGCCAGTTTCGACTTCCATAGCACCGACCTCACCCCCACCGTCGGCGAGCACATCGGTAACCTCGGGCTGCTGGAAGCCATTTCCACCGACCTGGCCGAGCGCCTCGGTGCCCACGGGATTGATCCGCACACCCTGCAGGGCCGCGCCGCCTTCCGCTGCACCAGCCCCGACTACCTGCCGATCGTCGGTCCCCTGGCGGACCGGCAAGCGTTCGAGCGGGACTACGCGGTGCTGGCCAAGGATGCCCGGCAGATCCCCGACACGCCCTGCCCCTGGCTCGATGGCCTGTACATCAACAGCGGCCATGGTTCGCGCGGGCTGATCACCGCGCCGCTGTCGGGCGAGCTGATCGCCGCCTGGGCCGACAATGCGCCGCTACCGGTGCCGCGCAGCGTCGCCGAAGCCTGCCACCCGAATCGCTTCATGCTGCGCGAGTTGATTCGCGGCAAGGGCAAGCACGGCTGACGGGCAACAGGCACCTGCGCCTACACAGCCAGGACAGGTTTCGCGTAGCATAAGTGATCACTTCGCCAAACCTGTCCTGCCCATGCTGATTCCCTACGACCAACTGGAAGCCGAAACCCTCACCCGCCTGATCGAGGACTTCGTCACCCGCGACGGCACCGACAACGGCGACGACACGCCCCTGGAAACCCGCGTGCTGCGCGTGCGCCAGGCGCTGGCCAAAGGCCAGGCCTTCATCCTCTTCGACCTCGACAGCCAGCAATGCCAGCTGCTGGCCAAACATGAAGTGCCCAGGGAGTTGTTCGACTGATCAGTCAGTTTCCTTGATCAGCGTTTCATTGAGGCGCCGGTAGATTTCCGCCCGGTGTACATCGACATGGCGAGGGGCGCAGATACCGAAGCGCACCACGTTGCCATCGACGGAAATCACCCTGATCTTGATATTGTCATCGATAGTGATGACTTCACCCACTTCTCGGCCAATTACCAACATGTCTCCGATCCTCCACAGGTTTGGGAATCCAGAGACTGGCCGGGGTGTAGGCTGCCATCAATGCCCCGACAGTTAATTAGACGCAGCCTACTTGCCGCGCTGAATTTGCCTACAAATCGATCGGGTTTTCCCCGCTTCAGGCAGTGTGAAGGCGCGGCCCCAGCACAATGATGCTGGCCCCCAGCACGCACAACAGCGCACCGATCCAGTCACTGCCCAGGGGCCGCGCACGTTCGATCAGTGCCAGCCACAGCAAGGACGTGACAATGTAGATGCCGCCGTATGCCGCATAGGCGCGCCCGGCATACGCCGCTTCGACGCGGGTGAGGATCAGGGCGAACAGGGTCAGGCTGAGCAACGCCGGAGCAATCCACCAGGCACTCTTGCCCAGCCGCAACCACATGTAGAACGCATAGCAGCCAGCGATTTCAAAGACCGCCGCAAGAAAAAACCACAGGTAGTTGATCACATCAGGTACTCAAGGCTGTTCAAAGACCGCCAAGGATACCCGATGCACTCACTCAAGCCTGCGGCGGCCTGGCCTTGGCGCGCATTTTCTCGGCCATGCCGGCCATCTCGTCATAAATCGCCTGCGGGTTGCGCTGCTTGAGTTTCCAGGCTTCACGTCCCAGCTCATGGGGCAGGATCAGGAACTCACCCGCAGCCACTTGCCGATGGATATAGTCGGCAATGTCGGCGGCGCTGATCGGCGAGTTTTCCAGCAACTTGCCGACCTGGGCTTTCATGGCCGGTGTCGGGCCACGGAAGGAGTCGAGCAGGTTGGTCTGGAAGAACGACGGGCACACCACATGCACCGCCACTTCCTGCTGGCGCAGCTCGATCAGCAGGCTTTCGGAAAGCGCCAGCACACCGGCCTTGGCCACGTTGTAGTTACTCATGGCCGGTCCCTGCATCAAAGCCGCCATCGAGGCGATGTTGATGATCCGTCCCTTGCTGCGCTCAAGCAGGGGCAGGAATGCCTTGCAGCCCTTGACCACCCCCATCAGGTTGATCGCAATCTGCCAGTCCCAGTCTTCCAGGGACAGTTCTGCAAAGAAACCGCCGGCGGCGACGCCGGCGTTGTTGACGATCACATCGATGCCGCCGAATTTCTCCTCGCAGGCTTGGGCCAGCGCGGTGAGCTGGCTGTAGTCACGGACATCGCAACGCTGTACGAAACCATCGCCGCCAGCCTCCCTGACCAGGGCCAGGGTTTCCTTCAGGCCCGCCTCGTTGACATCGGCCAACGCCAATTGCCACCCCTCGCGCGCCCAGCGCAATGCAATCTCACGGCCGAGCCCGGAGCCGGCACCGGTAATCATCATGCGGTTCTGCATAGCAGCAAGCCTTGTACTGTCCTGGAAAGTTGTCGCCAGTGTAGCGAAGCCCCGGGCCGCCCAGACCCGCTATCAGGATGCTGAATGGCGCAGGCAAACGCGGACCGCAGGCAGGCCGGTAAAACTTTTGCCGCACAGCGAAGGTCGCAATGGATAGGCGGCCATGATTCCCAGGGCCGAACTGAGGATTGCCCACACCCACGCTCTCACCCTATGCAAGGATTCCGACATGACCACGATACTCATCATCATCCTGATCCTGCTGTTGATTGGTGGCTTACCGGTTTTCCCCCATTCGCGAAGCTGGGGCTATGGCCCCTCGGGCATCATCGGCGTCGTGCTGGTGGTGCTGCTGGTGCTTTTGCTGTTGGGCATGATATGACCCCTGGCCAGCCCGGCCGCCAGCATCCAACTGGCGCCGGGCCTGCAGCAGGCTCGCCTGCAGTGCCAGCAGGGCTTGCCGCACAGCCCAGCCGTGTTGACGCAGCGCCCGGGTACCGACATCTGCGCGTTCCAGCGCTTCACAGGCGACCACCAGCTCGCCGGCCTTGATCATCCTTGCCCCACCCTTGATCCTGTGGGCGAGCGCCACCAGGGCTGCCCGGTCATTGACCCGCAGAGCCAGCATCAACTGTTTGAGATCCTGGCGGTTGCAGCGCAGCAAGTCCTCGAGCAGCGCCCGGGCTGCCAAGCTGTTGCCCCGGGCCAGGCGGAACAGGGATTCAAGCGCCCCGTCAGGCGGGCAATCGCGCTTTGCCGACGGCGTGTGCCGATCGAGTCCGTCAGCCAACGCCTCCAGGCTCAGGGGCTTGAACAGGCAATCATTCATGCCCACCGCCAGGCAGCGCTGGCGCTCTCCCGCCAGGGCATTGGCGGTGATGCCCAGCACCAGGCAAGGCGGCGCCTGACAGCGGGACTCATGCAGCCGTATCGCCCGCACCAGGGCATAGCCATCGAGCCCGGGCATGTTGCAATCGCTGATCACCACATCGAAGCGTTCGCCGAGGAAGGCACGCAATGCCTGCCCCCCCTCTTCGGCCACGCTGACCTCATGACCGAGGTACTCCAGTTGTTGTACCAGCAGCAACCGGTTGGGCGGGTAATCCTCCACCACCAGCACGCGCAAGCGAGCCTGCGCCAGGTTGTCCTCCGGGCCGCTGGTGCCAGCCGGCTCGTCGCCCTCGCCCTTGGCCCGCTCCAGCAGCAGTTTCACTTCGACCCGGGTGCCTGCCCCCAGGCGACTATGCAACTGCAAGCTGCCCCCCATCAGCCGACACAGGGTCCGACTGATGTTCAGGCCAAGACCGCTGCCGCGGCGCGCTGACTGGTTGCAATTGCTGGCCTGACGGAACGCTTCACCGAGCTGCGCCAACTCGGCGGGAGGAATGCCGATGCCGGTGTCTTCGACACTCATGGCCAGCGCCAGCCGTTCCCCTTGCGGGTGCAGGCCAAGGCGAATCCGTACGTGACCGGCCGGGGTGAACTTGAGGGCATTGCTCAGCAGATTGCCGAGCACTTGCCGAAAGCGCATCGGATCGAGCATCAGTTGGGTGTCCACCGACCCTTGATAATCCACCAGCAGTGCCAGCCCCTTGTCACGCGCCTGCTGTTCGAACAGCCGCACCACCGCTTCCACCTCGGCCCGCACCTGTGTCCGTCGCAGCACCACCTGCAACTGGCCGGCCTCGATGCGCGAGACATCGAGAATATCGCCGACCAGCGCCAACAAGCCGCGCGCGGCATCCGAGGCGACCTCGATCGACAGCCGGTCCGCCACCCCCTGGCGGGCCTTGCGCAAGGACAGCTCAAGCATGCCCAGCAGCGCATTCATGGGGGTGCGGATTTCGTGACTCATGGTGGCAAGGAAGTGCGTCTTGGCCAGGTTGGCGCGCTCGGCCTCCCGCTTGGCACCTTGCAGGCGGACCTGCAGGCGCTGGCGGTCAGTGACATCGATCCAGCCAGCGATCACTCCGACATGCCCCTGGCGTTGGTGGCGATAGGGCAACATCCAGTGGTTGAGGGTCATCTGCCGGCCATTGCCCAGCACCACCTGGCAATCCTCGACGTTGACCTCGCCGGTACGCAGCACCTCGCGCCACACCCGCTGCCAGGCCAGCGCCTCGGACTCGCCCACCGGTTGCCCGATCACCGATTCGAGCGACACACCGAGGGTTTCCAGGTAGCTGCTGTTACAGGCCAGCAGGCGCCCCTTGTCGTCGCACACATAGATCGGGTGGGGCATGCGATCGATCATCTCGCGCATGAAGTCGAGCTGATCGGCCAGCACCCGCTCGGCCTGCTCACGCAGGCGGACCTGGCGGCGCAAGGCGCGGATCCATAACAGCGCCAGCAGCACGACCGCCGCCGCCACGGCGCTACCCTGCAGGATCCGCCAGCGCAGCCTTGGCCAGAAGCCTTCGGCGACGATCACTTCGTTGCGCCAGCCCTGGAGCAATTCGCCCAGTTCCTGCGGGGTCAGGCCCAACAGCGCCTTGTCCAGGATCGAATGCAACTCCCGCGCGCCGCGCGCCGTGGCCAGGGCCAGGTGCACGGGTTCAAGGGCCAGGGCGGCGCTGACCTTCAGTTGCTCCGGGTAGCTGCGGGCGACCAGATAGCGTGCCGCCTCCAGGGCCAGCACCGCAGCGTCCGCCTGCCCCTGGGCGACCAGACGCAAGGCGTCGGCCGGGCTCTGCGCCACCACCTGCGCGATCTGCGGATGGTCGCGGCGCAGGGCATCTTCCAGGGCGCTGCCATGGATCAGCGCCAGGCGTTGCCCCGCCAGTTGCTCCAGGCCGGTCGGTGCCTGCGCCGATTGGCGCGTGACCAGCACCCGGGCGGTGCTGAAATAGGCACGGGTGAAGCTCAGTTGCTTCTCGCGCAGGGTACTGGGCGTCGACACAGCCATGACCTGGACATCGCCCTGGTGCAATTGCTCGATCATCCGGGCCATTGTGCCGCCCTGGATGATCTCGAAATTCAGCCCGGTCATGCGCCCGATACGCAGCAACAAATCGATGCTCAGGCCGCGATGACGGCCCTGGGCGTCGCGGTAGCTGAACGGCAGGAACTGTTCATCGACCACCACCCGCACCCGGGGATTGCTGTCCAGCCAGCGCTGCTCGGCCGTGCTCAGTGTGATCCGGGTCCGGTCTCGCCAGCCCGGCTCCACGGCGTTCCAGCGCCGCTGGATACGTTCGTGCTGGGCGTCGTCGATACTGACCAGCACCCGGTTGATCAGCCGTGGCAAGGGTCCGCTGCGCTGCGCCACGGCAAAACCGATCGGCTGGCCAGGCACGGCTGCATAGCCTTCGATCTTCAGGTTGTCGAATTGCCGCTTGGCCAACTGGTGCCAGCTGGCCTGGGCATTGCCCAGGTACAGCTCGGCCTGTCCAAGGGCGACGGCCGCCATGGCGCCCAGGGTCGAAGGAAACGTCAGCACCTGGGCCTGGGGGTACAACTGCGTGACGTGTTCGACAGACCGATAGCCCTGCACCATCGCCACGCGTACCGACCCTTTTGCCTCGGGACTGCCATCGCGGCTGGCGAGCACCGGCCAGTCGGAAGCATAGGCCTGGGACAGGCGCAGCCCCGCTTGCTGGGCCTGGGTGGCGGTGACACTGCTCAACAGATCGATGTCGCCAGCCTGCAATGCGCTCACGGCAGAGGTGAAGGTGTCATAGGTACGCACCTCGACCCCCAGGTTCAGTTGCACGGCGATCAATTGGGCATAGTCGGCGCTGATCCCTTCGAACTGTCGACCGGTGCCGAGGATATCGAATGGCGGCTTGTCGGGCCGCACCACCCCAAGGCGCAGCTGGCGATGCGCCCACAGCCAGCGCTGGTCACTGTCGGCCAGTTGCAGGCGCGGGCCGGTGAGCGTGCTGCGTCCGTGCAGGCGAGGCGCGCCATCGCCTGCCAGGACAGGTGACAGATAGCACAACAACAGCAACAGCAGCGCATACTTTCCCACAGCCTGGCAGGACTAGATCAGCTGGTTGCGCCTGGCGACATCCGCCAGGTCAACCTGGGACTTCACCCTGAGTTTCTCGATCAATCGGGTCTTGTAGGTACTGATGGTCTTGTTGCTCAACAGCATCGCTTCACCAATGGCCTTGTTGCTCAAGCCACGCGCCAGTTGTTGCAGGATCATCAGCTCGCGGTCGCTCAGGCTGGCGATGCGCTGTGCTTCGGTGGCCTGCATGTCCTGGCGGTTCACCGAACTGAAGGCCACCGCCGGAAAGTAAGTGAAGCCTGAGAGCACCGCCGTCACCGCCTTGCTCAGCTCATCCAGATCATCGGACTTGGAGACGAAGCCCAGCGCCCCGGCACGCATGCAGCGCAAGGAGAAATAATCGGCCTGCTGCGAGGTCAGCACCAGCACCTTGGCCGGTCGCTCCATGGTCCGGGTGCGGGCAATCACCTCAAGGCCGTCGAGCCCGGGCAAGGTGATGTCGAGGATCATGATGTCCGGCACGCACTCGCGGGCCATGCGCACCGCATCCAGGCCATTGTCGGCCTGGCCGATGACCTCCAGGCGGTCCTGGCGCAACAGGGTGCAGACAGTGGAGCGGATGAAGGGATGATCATCGACGACGAGCGCTTTGTGCATGGTCAGCCCTTGAAGGTCATTTCCCGACGGCTGTCGCCTTCGAGCAATTCGAATCGATACAGCCGCCCGGGCTGGGCGGAAAACTCGCGCACCCGGCCCGGCAGCACATGATGTTTGGTTGCTGTCGCGCACTCGCGGCCAGCGGGTTCGCAATGACGGAAGTGGTCCAGAACGATAGTGGCATTGCCCTGGTTGGCAATGCTCAAGCCGGCGCCTTTGTGCTCGATCGGCGTCTGGTAGCGGGTGTCGGCCGGACGCACGAACACCAGCGAACCGTAGCCGGCGAGCAGATTGACCCCGGCCTTGAGGCTGTCGCGGTAATCCTCGGCTTCGTCCTCGCTGATGGCGAAACCATCGTTGCTTTCCGGCAGCACCGGGATGAAACGCACCCGGAAGTAACGCTCGCGGTCGCGCTCGCCGCGGTACAAGAGGCGCACCGCCTGCATGCCGTTGGCCGGCACGATCAGCCGCGCCGGGCTGGCCACCAGGCCGCGCTCGGCCAGGGCCAGGCTGTCGAGCTCCACCTCGCGGGCGACGCCCTGGCTGTCATAGACCAGTTCGGCCACGCTGACCTTGACGAAGGCCGTGGTGTCGCCACCGTTGCGCACCCGTTTGAGCAAGGTGCTTTTACCACCCTCCAGGTAATCGTAGAGGGTACCGACATTGAGTTCCGGGGCCGCCTGCAAAGTGCTGGCAGACAGGAGCACACACAAGGAGAACAACCAGCGAAGAGTCATTTTCGTACCTCGAAGCAAAGCTGCGATGTGGCAAATTAATATTACTGCCCATCGACCCTTGGCGGGTCTGAAACACAGGCAGGAAATTTCTGAGGCAATGGTTCGTTAATTCGCAGGAATCAGAAGGAAGCTAAACATCCGCGTCGAAGATCACGGTGGCGTTGGCGGGTACCTGCGGCTCAACGAGCAACGCTGATTCGCGCACGGCAGGAATGTTCAAGAGACGATCTCGAGTGTCAGTTGATGATGCTCACCCATCCCCTGGTGCGTCACCTCGACGGCCCACCGGAAACGGATCGCTATAGGCTCGCATCGAATACCACCGTGACCCCCGCCGTCCACGAGCTGCCTGGCCACCGCAACATCTCGGACAGAAAACTCCCCTCCACCTGAAAGTGCAATTCGCCCGGTAGACCTGACACTGCCCGACTTGGCTCAAGCGCCTGTTGTTGCTGGCCGAGCCGCATCCGGCGGACACTGCCGCCCCCGTTCTTCATTCGAATGTCGTCTGGCAGTGTCAGTGAGGTAAAGAGTGCTGCCGCAGGGTGATTTCCGGGTCTACGGATGGCACAGCCTCCCAACACGTAATCCTCGCACCGTAGGTAGACACTGAACGGGCCACTGGCCCAGATGCGAAGAGGCACATCGTGGTACAACCTCGGGGGCGCCTGCCCGCCATTGCCCCATGCCTCCCAGCCTCCGGGAGGCTCAAGTATCACGCGCTCGCTTCCCGGCGCGAACTCCAGGTCAAAACTGTGTTGCACATCCAGTTCGACGTTGACCGTCAAGGTGGGGCTGTTGAGGTTGGTCACGTTGCGGCCGAAGTCGAAATCCCCTCCCCCAACACTGAAGGTCGCACTGCCCCGATAAATTCCACCCCGCATCGTCGTGGGCGATGGAGTGAACAAGGTGTAGATGATTCCCATGTTGTCGACATCCGAGACATGGGCTTGCCCAACCAATGCGTCACGATTGTCGGAATAGCAGGGCCGGATTTCGAAAGTATGATTCGCCCAGAGATAACTCATAGACGAACCATATTCTCTGCTGCCCATTCCGGTGCAGCCCGATCCCGATGTCGGTCCGTCGCTATAAATCGGATTGGTATCGATGGTGCCTTGTACCCTCTGGCTAAATGCGTTGATCCGAATACGCGCCGAAAAGCTATCCCCCTGCTCATTCGTTACTAACACGTTCAAATCATTCGGCACCCTGACAATGAAGCGGCTGGACAGGTCAGGTGCCTCCTTGATGCTGGTTTTCGTGTAAGTGAACGGCACTTGGGCCGTTGCCTTTCCACTGCAATCGGCCGCATATTCCGAGCAGAACGCCGCCGGCGGCGTTGTGTTCTCGAACTGTCCCGAAGCATCGCCTCGATAACGCGCACTGATTGTCATTTCTGCCGCCAGACTCACCGGCACCTCGAACCCTGCGCTCAACCCCAGTAACGCTGCTAGACCTGCGCCAGCTACTCGCCGGGCAGGCATGACCATTCGAAAAAGACTCATGTGTAACCTCGATAAACGTCGAATGAGCAAAAAAGCTTGTCCATCAACTCTCTCCCCCTGACGAGCTGGCATCCGCAGCCGCCAGGCCTGGCGCCGTGCAAACCTGATCCCCGGCCAACCACACCTCGCCTTCCTGGGTCATGGCCTCGGGATCGAGGGTGAGCAGGCAGGCAGTGGCGCCGCCATGCCGCACTTCCAGGGTCGGGGTCGAGGCACTCATTTCCACCGCAAAGAAACCATCGGCCTCGCTGACGCTGCGGCTGGCATGGTTGATCACCTGGGCCCCACGCAGGGGGCTGCCCTGGGCATCGAGCAAGCGCCCGAGCACCGTGACCGTGCGCAATACCCGCAACTGGCGGTAGTCGACACCGCCGCGGTTGAGGTGATAGTCGACGCTGGAGGGCTGGATCACCGCCGCCGTGGCCTCGTGCCCGGCAAAATCGAACTGCACATGGCCGGCCTTGTAGGCCGACACCGGAATCACATTGCGCCCGGGGCGCAAGGTCGCGGTATGGCCCTGGTGATCGTCGGCGCGCAATTGCAGCCCATCGACGTCCGACTCGACATCGACAATCAACCCCGCTTCATGGGGCAGGTACTGGCCGGTCATGGCCACTTTGCCCGCTCCCAGGGCGACGATGCTTTCCAGGTTCAGGCCAGCACTGACTTCGCCGTTGTAGGACGAAGACTGGGCGTAGGCATCGCCATGCAGGATGCTGTTCTGGAACTGGGTGTTGCCGGCCAGGCCCGTGCCGTAGCGGTCCACCGTGGCCGTGGCACCGACGCTGTGCAGGGCGCCGAAATCGACATCCTGCTGGTAACCCAGCGACGCGTTCTGGTCGCGACCGCCATCGCGCGAGGTACGGCTGCCGACACTGGCCGACAGCCGCCGGCCCGGCCCGCCGAGGCTCATGCTCAAGCTCAGGTTGACCCCGCGATTGCGCGCATCGCCGGAACTGGCAGTACCCGGGCGGTCGAACAGCGACAGGCGCCAGTTGGCGTCCGAGCCCAACAGCTTGCCGTAATGGGCCCAACCCAAGTCGACACCGGTGCCGTTGGCCGCACCCGTGCTGTGCGAGACGCGCACAGTGGCCGTGCTACGGTGATCGACCCGATGGTTCAGCGACAGCGCACTCTGGTTGACCTGCTGACGCCCGGACACTTCGCCGCTGGCCGCGTCCGAGCGGGTGGTTTCCAGCCAGGACTGGCTCTGGCTGAACACCAGCGAACCATGTTGATGGTTGTAGATGGCCTGCAGGTCGTAGCCGTTGCCCCGCCCTTCGCTCTGGAACACATTGCCATAGAGCTTGAAGCGCTCCAGCACATCCCAGTCCAGCGAGGTGCCGTACTGCATGGCCTCGTCGATGCGCTGGGCCGACACCCCGAGGATCGCCCGTGGGTGCAGCAGGTAGTTGGCCATGACCCCGGCGCTCAGGCTGTTGTCGTGGTCCTCGTCCCAGTTGCTGAGCAGGCTGCTCTGGCGTCCCAGGTACAGGTTGTAGCGCCAGGGTGAGTCGACGTTGCTCCAGTTCGACGGCTTGTAGATGAACTCCTCGCTGCGCGAAGTGACTTCGCCGTCTTCGACCAGGCGCACCTCGACCTCATAGATGCCACCGGGCAACACCCGGGTATCCAGGGCCTGCAAGCCGGGCTGCACCGGCTGGCTGTTGATCAGCACGCCGTTGCGATAGATCTCGACCACGCCCGGGCGGTTGGGCGTGACATAGATGGGCGTGGCGCTGGGCACCCCGCTGTCCACCGCCAGGCTGTCGCTGCTGCCGAACATCAGGCCCAGGGTGGTGTCCGGGCTGTTGCCCAACAGGCGCGGCTGGCGGGTCAGGCCTTGAGCGCCCGGGGTGAAATAGCCCAGGCGGTAAAACTGCGCCTCGTTGATGCGCTCGGCGTACAACTGCTCCACCCGGTGCAGCGTGCCCGCCTGGCTGTCGGCACCACGGTCGAAACGGGCATCGGCCAGGGTGGTCCAGTTACCCACGCTACCCTGCCCCTGAATGGCGTAACGGCCACTGGTCTGGCTGCCGTCATCGACCAGGTTGAGCTGGTTGCGCAGCAGCAGCCCGTAGCTGCCCTGTTCAGGCAAGGCATGGTAGCGCTCGCTGGCAGTGTCGGCCTCGGCATTGCGGGTAAGCAGCGACAGTTGCGAATTGACCAGGCTGTAATGCACCGCGCGCAAGCCATCGGGGCAGTCCTGCCGGCAATCGCCCAGGGGCCGTGCGTTGGCCAGGCGCTCCTGCCAGCGCCGCCGCACCGCCGGGGGCTCGCGACTGTCCTGGGTGTCGGTGAATTCGAGCAGTTGCACGCGCACGTCGCGAGACAGCACCACCATGGCATCGCCCAGGTAGCGACCGTCCAGATCGACCCGGACCGCCAGCGGCACATCGAAGAAATGCTCTTCGAACTCACGCGGCAGGCCCTGCGTCTGGCCAAGCCCCGACAGTGCGGCACGCGGCGTGTCGCCCCAGGCCGGCAGCAGGCCAAGGCACGCGGCGCCGCCCAGCAGCCAGCGCAATGTAACAACGGAAGGAAAAGAAGTGGCCATAACCATGCTTACAGGCAGCCGCCACCCTCGCCCGCGCGCCGAGGCGCGCGAGTCGAAGGTGGACAGGGACGGATGAAGGGGAATCAGCTGACCGGTAAGGTGTTACGGTGCAGGGGTCTCGAATATCATGCTGACCAACCCCTGATAGTTGCCTGGCACGTAACCGCCAGCGCCTGCAGGCTGCGCGGCAATCTCGAAGCCGACCACGGTGCCCGGCGCGGCATCTGCTGCATTGACCACCTCGGTGGCGCTGGTGCTGAGCACCGTGTCGGCGACCTTGACGTTCAGGCCGATGTTGTTGCCACCACTGCTGATGACGGCCGGCGACAGCAGATAGGCCGAGATCGGACCGGTAGTGCTCTTGACCTGCAACTGCTTGCGAACAGGTTGCAGCTGTTCGCGGACCGCATCCCAACCCAATTGCTGCGGATCGTTCATCCAGTTGCCGCCCACCGGCTCGACATAGAAGCTCTCGGTCGGGATCTGGGCTGTGACCTGCACTTGTTTTTCGATCGGATCAAGGGCAAAGGCCGAAGTGGAAGTAAGAAGGGCAAGCGGCAGCGCCAGGAAAATCTTTTTCACGAATATCTCTCCTCGATAGAACCTGCAACAAGGCGTCAGGTATCAGGCCGATACAGCGACATGCTGTTGGCTGGAGGAATTATTCGTAAGCGCAGGCTTACAAAGAGCAGGAAGGCTCCGGCCGCTCCAAGGAAATTTCCTAGCGGCCGAGATAAATTTCCGAATAAAAAACGCCCCGGCTAGCGGGGCGTTTGTCTACTCAGGCGCAGGAATCAGTGGGAAACCGCACCACTGGCACCCAGGCCGGTCTGCGAGCGAACGAACTGCGGGAAGAACAGCGCACGCTCTTTATCCGCTGCCTGGGACTTGTCGGTGACCGAGAAGAACCAGATACCGGCAAAGGCGATCAGCATCGAGAACAGCGCCGGGTACTCGTACGGGTAGATGGCTTTCTCGTGGCCGAGGATCTGTACCCAGATGGTCGGGCCAAGGATCATCAGCGCCACCGCACTGACCAGGCCCATCCAGCCGCCGATCATGGCGCCACGGGTGGTCAGCTTCTTCCAGTACATCGAGAGCAGCAGTACCGGGAAGTTGCAGCTGGCGGCAATCGAGAACGCCAGGCCGACCATGAAGGCGATGTTCTGGCTTTCGAACAGGATGCCCAGGCCGATCGCCAGCACCGCCAGGGCGATGGTGGTGATCTTCGACACGCGGATCTCGTCCTTCTCGTTGGCCTTGCCTTTCTTGATCACGCTGGCATACAGGTCATGGGACACCGCCGAAGCGCCGGCCAGGGTCAAGCCGGCGACCACCGCCAGGATGGTGGCGAAGGCCACTGCCGAGATGAAGCCCAGGAACACACTGCCACCCACGGCATCGGCCAGGTGCACCGCGGCCATGTTGTTGCCGCCGATCAGGGCGCCAGCAGCGTCCTTGAAGGTCGGGTTGGTGCTGACCAGCAGGATCGCGCCGAAGCCGATGATGAAGGTCAGGATGTAGAAGTAACCAATGAAACCGGTGGCATACAGCACGCTCTTGCGCGCTTCCTTGGCGTCGCTGACGGTGAAGAAGCGCATCAGGATGTGCGGCAGGCCGGCCGTGCCGAACATCAGCGCCAGGCCCAGGGAGAACGCCGACACCGGATCTTTCACCAGGCCGCCCGGGCTCATGATCGCTTCACCTTTGGGGTGAACCTCGATGGCCTGGGAGAACAGCAGGTTGAAGTCGAAGTTGACGTGTTTCATGACCATCAGCGCCATGAAGCTGGCACCGGAGAGCAGCAGCACTGCCTTGATGATCTGTACCCAAGTGGTAGCCAGCATGCCGCCGAACAGCACGTACAGGCACATCAGGATACCCACCAGGACCACCGCCACATGGTAGTCCAGGCCGAACAGCAGCTGGATCAGCTTGCCGGCACCGACCATCTGCGCGATCAGGTAGAAGGCCACCACCACCAGCGAGCCCGAGGCCGACAGGGTGCGGATTTCCTTCTGCCCCAGGCGATAGGAGGCCACGTCGGCAAAGGTGTATTTACCCAGGTTGCGCAGGCGTTCGGCGATCAGGAACAGGATGATCGGCCAGCCGACCAAAAAGCCGATCGAGTAGATCAGGCCATCGTAGCCGGAGGTGAACACCAGGGCGGAAATACCCAGGAAGGAGGCTGCCGACATGTAGTCGCCGGCAATCGCCAGGCCATTCTGGAAACCGGTGATACGCCCGCCAGCGGCATAGTAGTCGGAAGCAGAGTTGTTACGCTTGGAGGCCCAGTAGGTGATGCACAGGGTGGCACCGACGAAGGCGACGAACATCAGGATCGCGGCCATGTTCAGGGGTTGCTTCTGCACCGCGCCGGTGAGGGCGTCGGCGGCCCAGACGGCGGGTGCGAAAGCGCCGAAGGCCAGGGTTGCCAGTAGACGCCGGATCATTGCTGAGCCTCCTTCAGAATCGCCTTGTTCAGTTCATCGAACTCACCGTTGGCACGACGTACGTAGATACCGGTGAGGATGAACGCCGACACGATCAGACCAACGCCCAGGGGAATGCCCCAGGTGATCGACGAATCAGGGCTGAGCTTGGTCCCAAGGACTTGCGGGCCGTAGGCGATCAACAGGATGAAGGCGGAATAGAGGCCGAGCATGATCGCCGAGAGAATCCAGGCGAAGCGTTCGCGCTTTGACACCAGCTCCTTGAACCGCGAGCTGTTTTGTATCGAGAGGTAAATGCTGTCGTTCATTGTTTTTGTCCTCGCAGCACAGATTAGGTAGAACCCACCCCCACTTTATGCTGCCTTTGGACGCGCTCCAGACGACCTTAGTCTTAGATGCAACACTGTTTTACCGATTCGGTAACAGCCAGAAACGACAAGGGCCGCAGCACCTTTCTGGTGCGGCGGCCCTGTAAGGTGCCGAATAGAGGCTTCAAGCCATTATTTGGCCGTCCACTCGGCCACGCGCTCAGGGTGCTTGGCCACCCAGTCCCTGGCGGCGACTTCGGGTTTTGCGCCCTCTTGAATGGCCAACATGACCTCGCCGATTTCATCCTTGGATTGCCACTGGAACTTTTTCAGGAAGTCGGCCACTTCCGGCGCCTTGCTTGCCAGCTCCTTGCTGCCGATGCTGTTGACGGTCTCGGCGGCGCCGTACACGCCTTTGGGGTCTTCAAGGAAGCGCAGCTTCCACTTGGCGAACATCCAGTGCGGCACCCAACCGGTGACCGCGATGGATTCGTTCTTTTTCTCGGCGCGGGTCAGTTCGGCGATCATCCCCGCCCCGGAACTGGCCTTGAGGTTGTAGCCGGTCAGGCCGTAGTCCTTGATGGCCTGGTCGGTCTTGAGCATCACCCCGGAGCCGGCATCGATGCCGACGATGCGGTTCTTGAAGCTGGTATCGGTCTTCAGGTCGGCCAGCGACTGCGCCTTGACGTACTCCGGCACGATCAGGCCGATCTTGGCGTCCTTGAAGTTGGGGCCGTAGTCGACCACGCTGTCCTTGTTCTTGCTCCAGTAATCACCGTGGGTCACCGGCAGCCAGGCCGAGAGCATGGCGTCGAGCTTGCCGGTGGCCACCCCCTGCCACATGATGCCGGTGGCCACGGCCTGCAGCTTGACGTCGTAACCGAGTTTCTGCCTGATCACTTCAGCGGCCACGTTGGTGGTCGCCACACTGTCGGACCAGCCATCGACGTAGCCGATGCTCACTTCCTTGGCCAGCGCTTGCCCAGCGCCAACGGCCATCATCAGGGCGGTGCCCACGCCCAGGAGTCGTCGCATTTTCATCAAAGCTTCCCCTCGTCACGTCAACGGAAGCTGCATCATCAACCGCGCATGGCCCCTGACCTGCTCTGGCAGCGACCTCAAGGCATCGAGAAACGACATCACAAAGCCAGCAACGCGAACCGTTACATCAAGCAACATCCAGCCCGGTGAACTTTGTGCTTCAAGGCTTTAGCCCGGACCATTTGCGGGTACTATTGGCGGCTTTGTTCCCTGATGGCCTGATCCATGTCCTCGACTGCCCGCTTCCCGCTATTGCCCTATCTGTTCGCCTGCCTGCTCGGCCTGCTGGCGCTGGGAGGGCTCTGGTACGGCCTGGGCAAGCCGGTGGTGCTGCCTGACGCGGCCAGCGCTTCGCACAAACTGCAGTGCGCGTCCTACACTCCGTTCGACAAGGACCAGTCGCCCTTCGACCAGCCGTTCAAGCTGCGCCCGGCGCGCATGGACGCCGACCTCGCCCTGCTGGCCCAGCGCTTCGAGTGCATCCGCACCTACTCGATGACCGGACTGGAAGCCATTCCGGACCTGGCCCGCAAGCATGGTCTGAAGGTCATGCTCGGCGCCTGGGTCAATGCCAACCCGGTGGACACCCAGAAAGAGGTCAAGGCCCTGATCGCCTCGGCCAACGCCAACCCGGACGTGGTCAAGGCGGTGATCGTCGGCAATGAAACCCTGCTGCGCAAGGAAGTCACCGGCGCGCAACTGGCCAGCCTGATCCATCAGGTGAAAAGCCAGGTGAGCGTGCCGGTCACCTATGCCGACGTCTGGGAGTTCTGGTTGCAGTATCCACAAATCGCCCCGGCAGTGGACTTCCTGACCATCCACCTGCTGCCCTACTGGGAAGATGATCCGCGGGGCATCGACGATGCCCTGGCGCATGTCGGCGAAATCCGCCAGGTGTTCGGCAACCGCTTTGCGCCCAAGGATATCGTCATCGGCGAGACCGGCTGGCCCAGCGAGGGCCGCCAGCGCGAAACCGCCCTGCCCAGCCCGGTCAACGAAGCGCGTTTCATACGCGGCTTCGTCGCCATGGCCGAGCAACATGGCTGGCACTACAACCTGATCGAAGCCTTCGACCAGCCCTGGAAACGCGCCAGCGAAGGTGCGGTGGGCGGCTACTGGGGCCTGTACGACGCCGACCGCCAGGACAAGGGCATCCTCGAAGGCCCGGTCAGCAACCTGGCGCTCTGGCCGCAATGGCTGGGCGCCTGCAGCGTGCTGTTCTTCGCCACCCTGCTGCTGGCCGGGCGTGTGCGGGGTACGCGCGCGGCCCTGTTGCTGCCCCTGCTGGCAGCGCTGGGTGCGGCCAGCCTGGGACTGTGGGGCGAACTGGTGCGGATCAACAGCCGCTTTGCCGGTGAATGGGTCTGGGCGCTGTTGCTGGCCGGATTGAACCTGGTCGTGCTGGCCCATGGCGCCCTGGCGCTGGCGCAACGCGAAGGTTGGCGCCAGCGGGCCTTCGCCTGGCTGGAGGCACGGGCTGGCTGGTGGCTGGCTGCGGCTGGCTTCGCCGCTGCGGTGAGCATGCTGGCACTGGTGTTCGACCCGCGCTATCGCAGCTTCCCGAGCGCTGCGCTGGTGCTACCGGCGGTGGTCTACCTGCTGCGCCCGGTGCGTGGGCCACGGGCCGAGATCGGCCTGCTGGCCTTCATCGTCGGCGCCGGGATCGCCCCGCAGCTGTTCCGTGAGGGCCTGAGCAACCAGCAGGCGCTGGTCTGGGCCGGAGTCAATGTGCTGATGGTGGGGGCATTGTGGCGGAGCTTGCGGGTTCGGATGTTGCCTGTGGGAGCGGGCTTGCCCCGCGATGCAATGTGACTGACACACCGCGATCACGGGGCAAGCCCGCTCCTGCACCGGTCAAGCATCAGCTGGAGCGCCGCACCAACCGCAACCCCGCCAGCACCACGGCAAACACCGCAATCGAGGCGCTGTACAACACCAGCGCCGGAATCCCGCACACCAGCGCCAGCACGGCCGTCCGCCAGCCCGCCCGTGCGGGCAGCAGCAGGGCCAGCAGCGCCAGCGCCAAGGCCGTCCAGGCAATCACCCGGAAGTGAATCAGCAGGCCCATGACCGAGCGCGCCTGGCATTGCCAGAGCTGGGCCTGCTCGGCACAGACCCCGACCCACTGGGCATCCTCCATCAGCTCATAGCGCACCCCATAACTGGCCGCCAGCCACAGGGGCAGGAACAGCAACAAGGCGATCAGTGGCAAACGGCGGGACATTGGGGGCTCCGTAATCTTCGAAATCGGCGCCCAGCATAATGGCCCAGGCGCTCTATGCAAGGCAAAAGCGCCAACCTCGGCTACTTTGAACAGAAGATAAATGGAACCAATTGTTGCTGCGTCACAGTCGCAACCGGCAACATTTGGGACGATAAATGCAGGAGCGCCAGGCAACTTTGCCGGGGACCCAAGGGTCCTAGCCTGCGTAATGCACTTTGCTGCTGCTTTTTTGGGGACCCGTCATGCTTCGTTTACTCCGCCTCGCTGCTTTCGCCTGCGGCCTTATTCTGAGTGCGTCCGCGTCGGCGCAGGATGTCGATGCCGCCAGCTACGGCTACCCGCTGACCAACCCGTTCGAGGCGACCATCGCCACCACGCCACCGGAGCTGCGACCGGAGTTGCCCAGCGACGATGACATCACCCAGGCCGACTACAGCCTGAACATACGCCCGGAGCGCGCCTTCACCCTGCCCGACAACTTCTGGGCGGTGAAGCGACTCAAGTACCGCCTGGCGCGCCAGGACCACGAGGCGCCGCTGATCTTCCTCATTGCCGGTACCGGCGCGCCCTACTCCAGCAGCATCAACGAATACCTGAAAAAGCTCTTCTACAAGGCCGGCTACCATGTGGTGCAGCTGTCCTCGCCGACCAGCTTCGATTTCATGACCTCGGCTTCGCGCTACGCCACCCCCGGCGTCAGCCGCGATGACGCCGAAGACCTGTACCGGGTCATGCAAGGCGTGCGCGCCCAGCACCCGCACCTGGCGGTCAGCGAGTTCTACCTCAGCGGCTACAGCCTCGGCGCCCTGGACGCCGCGTTCGTCAGCCACCTGGACGAAACCCGGCGCAGCTTCAACTTCAAGCGCGTGCTGCTGCTCAACCCGCCGGTCAACCTCTACACCTCGGTCACCAACCTGGACAAGCTGGTGCAGACCGAGGTCAAGGGCGTCAACAACAGCACCACCTTCTACGAGCTGGTGCTGAACAAACTGACCCGCTACTTCCAGCAAAAAGGCTACATCGACCTCAACGACGCCCTGCTCTATGACTTCCAGGAGTCACGCCAGCACCTGAGCAACGAGCAGATGGCCATGCTCATCGGCACCTCGTTCCGCTTCTCCGCCGCCGATATTGCCTTCACCTCCGACCTGATCAACCGCCGCGGGCTGATTACCCCGCCCAAATACCCGATCACCGAGAGCAGCAGCCTCACGCCGTTCTTCAAACGTGCCCTGCAGTGCGACTTCGACTGCTACCTGACCGAACAGGTCATCCCCATGTGGCGGGCCCGCACCGACGGCGGCAGCCTGCTGCAACTGGTCGACCAGGTCAGCCTCTATGCCCTCAAGGACTACCTGCAGCAAAGCACCAAGATCGCCGTGATGACCAACGCCGACGACGTTATCCTCGGCCCGGGCGACCTGGGCTTTTTGCGCAGTGCCTTTGGCGATCGCCTGACCCTGTACCCCCACGGCGGCCATTGCGGCAACCTCAACTACCGCGTCAACAGCGACGCCATGCTGGAGTTTTTCCGTGGTTAAACCTCTTCTGTTTGCTTCTGCGTTACTGGCCTGCGGCCTGGCCCAGGCGGACGAGACCGCACCACGTGCCAGTGTGATCGACACCGACGGCTTCGCCGAACCCCTCAAGGAACTCAAGTTCAATCCGGGCCTCGACCAGCGCGAATTCGAGCGCTCGACCCTGGCCGCGCTCAACGTCTATGACCCATTCGAGGCGATGAACCGCAGGCTCTACCACTTCAACTACCGTTTCGACCAGTGGGTGGCGTTGCCGGTGGTCAGCGGCTACCGCTATATCACCCCGGAGTTCGTGCGCTCCGGCGTCAGCAACTTCTTCAGCAACCTGGGCGATGTGCCCAACCTGCTCAACAGCCTGCTGCAGTTCAAGGGCAAGCGCTCGATGGAGATCACCGCGCGCCTGCTGCTCAACACCACCATCGGTGTCGCCGGCCTGTGGGACCCGGCCACCAGAATGGGGCTGCCGCACCAGAGTGAAGACTTCGGCCAGACCCTGGGTTTTTATGGCGTGCCTGACGGGCCTTACCTGATGCTGCCATTCCTGGGCCCGTCGAACCTGCGCGACACCGGCGGCCTGGCGGTGGACTTCGTCGCCGAGAACCAGATCAACTTCCTCAATGTTGCAGAAGTCAGCGAAAATCATCCGGAGGTGGTAGTCCTGCGCGCCATCGACAAGCGCTACACCACCAAACTCCGTTATGGCCAGCTGAACTCGCCGTTCGAGTACGAGAAAGTGCGCTACGTCTACACCTCGGCGCGCCAGCTTCAGATCGCCGAGTGATCCATGGCCGCTGCCCCTGGCAGCGGTTACAGGCCGAGAAAGTTGCCCAGCTCCCTGCGCTTGGCCAGGGCGTCACGCCGCCCCAGCTCGATCAGCTCGCTGCAATACCCGGCCTCGAACAGCAGGTAGCTGAGCACCCCCGCACCGCTGGTCTTGGTCGCCCCCGGCCCGCGCAGGAACAGGCGCAAGGCGGCCGGCAGCTCGCGGCGATGACGGGCGGCGATTTCATCCAGCGGCTGGCTTGGCGCGACCACCAGCACCTCCACCGGCGCCAGTCCCAGGCGTCGACGCTCCAGGTGCTCGGGCATCAGGTGGCTCAGGTGATTGAGACGCTGCAACAGCTCGATGTCATCTTCCAGGCTGTCGATGAAGGTACTGTTGAGCATGTGTCCGCCGATCTGCGCCAGGCTCGGTTGTTGCCCGCTGAAAATACGTGGCCGCGGCTGCTCCGCAGTTGGACGATGGGGGTTGCCGCTGACTCCGACCACCAGCACCCGGCTGGCCCCCAGGTGCAGGGCCGGACTGATCGGGGCCGACTGGCGCACCGCGCCGTCGCCGAAATACTCCTCGCCCAGCTTGACCGGCGCGAACAGCAGGGGAATCGCCGAGCTGGCCAACAGGTGCTCGACCGTCAGGCGCGTGGGCAGGCCGATGCGCCGGTGGCGTAGCCAGGGATCGATGGCGCCCTTGCCCTGGTAGAAGGTCACCGCCTGGCCGGACTCGTAGCCGAAGGCCGTCACCGCCACTGCGTGCAGGTGCTGCTGTTCGAGGGCATGGCCGATGCCGTTGAGGTCCAGGTTATGGTGCAGCAGCTGGCGCAGCGGCGAGCTGTCGAGCAATGCCACCGGCACCGGTGCGCCGAGCCCCAGCAGGTTGTGGCCGACGAATCGACTGGCCTGGCGTATGACGCCGGGCCAGTCGCTGCGCAGCACCTGGTGGCTGCGAAAGCCTTGCCAGAAGCTCGTCAGGCGGCGGATCGCGTCGGCAAAGTGCAACGCCCCGCTGGCCAGGGTGACGGCGTTGATGGCACCGGCCGAGGTGCCGACGATCACCGGGAAGGGATTGGCCGCCCCTGGCGGCAGCAGGTCGGCGATGCCGGCCAGCACACCGACCTGGTAGGCGGCGCGGGCGCCACCGCCGGAGAGGATCAAACCGGTGATCGGTGCTGTCATGTGGCTTCCCTGGCAGATTTGTGGGGCATTCATCGCGGGGCAAGCCCGCTCCTACAAGTGGGAGCGGGCTTGCCCCGCGATTGCATCAACGCCGTTTTTCGTAGAGCTTCGGCGCCCCCGGCGGTCGCGACTTGAAGCGCCGGTGCGCCCACAGGTACTGCTCGGGGCACTCGCGCAACGACACTTCGATCCACTGGTTGATGCGCAGGCAGTCGGCTTCCTCGGTCTCGCCTGGGAAATCCTCCAGCGGCGGATGGATCACCAGCCGGTAACCGCTGCCATCGGCCAGGCGCTGCTGGGTGAAGGGAATCACCCGGGCCTTGCCCAGGCGGGCGAACTTGGTGGTGGCGGTCACGGTGGCGGCCTGGATGCCGAACAGTGGCACGAACAGGCTCTGCTTGGCGCCGTAGTCCTGGTCGGGTGCGTACCAGATAGCACGGCCGGCGCGCAGCAGCTTGAGCATGCCGCGCACATCCTCGCGCTCCACCGCCAGCGAGTCGAGGTTGTGTCGCTCGCGGCCACGGCGCTGGATGTAGTCGAACAGCGGGTTGCCGTGTTCACGGTACATGCCGTCGATGGTGTGCTCCTGGCCCAGCAAGGCGGCACCAATTTCCAGGGTGGTGAAATGCAGGGCCATGAGGATGGCACCCTGGCCATCACGCTGGGCGGCCTGCAGGTGCTCCAGCCCTTCGATGTGGGCCAGGCGCGCCAAGCGGGCCTTTGGCCACCACCAACTCATGGCCATTTCGAAGAAGGCGATGCCGGTGGAAGCGAAATTTTCCTTGAGCAGACGCTGCCGTTCGACGGACGGTAGTTCCGGGAAGCACAGCTCCAGGTTGCGCGCGGCAATATAGCGGCGCTCACCGGCCACCCGGTACATCAGGGCCCCCAGGACACGGCCGATCACCAGCAAAACCCGGTACGGCAGCTGCACGATCAGCCACAGCAGGCCCAGCCCCAGCCACAGCGGCCAGAAGCGCGGGTGCAGAAAATAACGACGAAATTGCGGGCGATCCATTAACGATTCCGGAAAGACAAGGGCCGGGCATTCTACAACGGTTCGGCACGGGTTGCGGCTAACCGGCGTTCTCGTTATAAGTCTGGGCACTTTTTTCGTAACAAGTCGCCTTATGCAGACCATGAGCCCAACTCAATCGCCAGACTCCGCCCCCGTGTTCCAGCTCAAGGGCAGCATGCTCGCCATTACCGTGCTCGAGCTTGCGCAGAACAACCTTGAAGGCCTCGACCGGCAGTTGGCGGCCAAGGTCGCCCAGGCGCCGAATTTCTTCAGCAACACCCCGCTGGTGCTGGCGCTGGACAAACTCCCGGCCGGCGAAGGCGCGGTCGACCTGCCCGGGCTGATGCGCATCTGCCGTCACCACGGCCTGCGCACCCTGGCCATTCGCGCCAGCCGCATCGAGGACATTGCCGCCGCCATCGCCATCGACCTGCCGGTGCTGCCACCGTCCGGCGCCCGCGAGCGGCCGGTGGAGCCTGAACCGGAAGTCAGGAAAGCCGAACCTGCCCCGCCGCCACCACCGCCGCCAGCGCCGGAGCCTGCGATCCGGCCGACCAAGATCATCACCTCGCCGGTGCGCGGCGGCCAGCAGATCTACGCCCAGGGCGGCGACCTGGTGGTGACCGGTTCGGTCAGCCCGGGTGCGGAACTTCTCGCCGATGGCAACATCCATGTGTACGGTGCCATGCGCGGACGGGCGCTGGCCGGCATCAAGGGCAACACCCGGGCGCGCATCTTCTGCCAGCAGATGACCGCGGAAATGGTATCCATCGCCGGCCAGTACAAAGTCTGCGAAGACTTGCGCCGCGACCCGCTGTGGGGGGCCGGCGTGCAAGTCAGCCTGTCCGGTGATGTGTTGAACATCACCCGTCTTTAACGGATACTTGCCGCCATTTTCTGCGCAACTTTTTTTGATGTTGCCGTTTTTTGTATTTTTGCGGACACCACGTCCTTTTTCATTAGGGGTGAAACACCTTGGCCAAGATTCTCGTGGTTACATCCGGCAAGGGTGGTGTGGGTAAGACCACCACCAGCGCCGCTATTGGTACCGGCCTCGCTCTGCGCGGCCACAAGACTGTCATCGTCGACTTCGACGTCGGCCTGCGTAACCTCGACCTGATCATGGGCTGCGAACGTCGCGTGGTGTACGACTTCGTCAACGTGGTCAACGGCGAAGCCAACCTGCAGCAGGCCCTGATCAAGGACAAGCGCCTTGAGAACCTGTTCGTGCTGGCCGCCAGCCAGACCCGTGACAAGGACGCCCTGACCCAGGAAGGCGTCGAGAAAGTGCTGATGGAGCTGAAGGAGTCCTTCGACTACGTCATCTGCGACTCGCCGGCCGGTATCGAGAAAGGCGCGCACCTGGCCATGTACTTCGCCGACGAAGCCATCGTCGTGACCAACCCGGAAGTCTCGTCGGTCCGCGACTCCGATCGCATGCTGGGCATCCTGTCGAGCAAATCGCGCCGCTCCGAGAAGGGCGAGGACCCGATCAAGGAACACCTGCTGATCACCCGCTACCACCCCGAGCGCGTCGAAAAGGGCGAAATGCTCAGCATCGCCGACGTCGAAGAGATCCTGGCGATCAAGCTCAAGGGTGTTATTCCCGAGTCCCAGGCCGTGCTCAAGGCTTCGAACCAGGGTATCCCGGTCATCCTCGATGACCAGAGCGATGCCGGCCAGGCGTACAGCGACACCGTCGATCGTCTGCTGGGTAAAGAGAAACCACTGCGTTTCGTCGATGTGCAGAAGCAAGGATTCTTCGCGCGCCTGTTTGGAGGCAAATAAACCATGAACCTTTTTGACTTCTTTCGTGGCAGACAGAAACAGAGCAGCGCGTCGGTAGCGAAAGAGCGTCTACAGATCATCGTGGCGCACGAACGCGGTCAACGCAGCACCCCGGACTACCTGCCAGCCCTGCAGAAGGAACTGGTGGAGGTGATCCGCAAGTACGTCAATATCGGCACCGATGATGTGCAGGTCGCGCTGGAAAACCAGGGCAGCTGCTCGATCCTGGAGCTCAATATCACCCTGCCCGATCGTTGATCGGCGCCTTCGGGTAACCTGCCACGGCGTGTGGGAGTGGCGGTGCGACGACTCGCCTTGCCCCGCGATTGCGATTTGTCTGTCACATCGCATCGCGGGGCAAGCCCGCTCCCACACGCCGTTGGCGTTTGCAGAGAACACGCAATGCCGCTGTCCAATGTTCATATCCTCCATGAGGATGACGCCATCCTGGTGGTCAACAAGCCGACCCTGCTGCTGTCCGTACCGGGCCGGGCCGACGACAACAAGGATTGCCTGATCACCCGCCTGCAGGAAAACGGCTACCCCGATGCCCTGATCGTCCACCGCCTGGACTGGGAGACCTCGGGGATCATCCTGCTGGCCCGTAACGCCGACAGTCACCGCGAACTGTCCCGGCAGTTCCACGACCGCGAGACCGAGAAGGCCTACACCGCCCTGTGCTGGGGCCAGCCGGCGCTGGACAGCGGCAGCATCGACCTGCCCCTGCGCTACGACCCGCCGACCAAGCCACGGCATGTGGTCGACCATGAGCAGGGCAAGCACGCCCTGACCTTCTGGCGCATCCTGGAACGCTGCGGCGACCATTGCCGGGTGGAGCTGACGCCGATTACCGGGCGTTCGCACCAGTTGCGCGTGCACATGCTGTCGATCGGTCATCCGCTGTTGGGCGATCGCCTGTATGCCAACCCTGAAGCACTGGCCGCCCATGAGCGACTGTGCCTGCATGCGAGCATGTTGAGCTTCACCCACCCGGTTTCCGGGGAGCGTTTGCGCTTCGAGTGTCCGGCACCGTTCTGATTGATCGCATCGCGGGGCAAGCCCGCTCCTACACATGTGACCGTAGGAGCGGGCTTGCCCCGCGATAGCCTCACCACAAATCCCTCTTCAAGTACGCTAAACTCGCGCCACTGCTGTCTGGAGTGACCTATGCGCGATGCACTGAACCAAGGCCTGATCGACTTCCTCAAGGCTTCCCCCACGCCGTTCCACGCCACTGCCGCCCTGGCCCAGCGCCTGGAAGCTGCCGGCTACCAGCGCCTTGACGAGCGCGACAGTTGGGCCACCGTGGCCGGTGGGCGCTACTACCTGACCCGCAACGACTCCTCGATCATCGCCTTCAAACTCGGCCGCCATTCGCCGCTGCTCGACGGCATCCGCCTGGTCGGCGCCCACACCGACAGCCCCTGCCTACGGGTCAAGCCGCAGCCGGAGCTGCAGCGCCAGGGCTTCTGGCAACTGGGTGTGGAAGTCTACGGCGGCGCCCTGCTCGCCCCCTGGTTCGACCGCGACCTGTCGCTGGCCGGGCGCGTGACCTTCCGCCGGGATGGCAAGGTCGAAAGCCAGCTGGTCGACTTCAAGCTGCCGATCGCGGTGATCCCGAACCTGGCGATCCACCTCAACCGCACCGCCAACGAAGGCTGGGCGATCAACCCGCAAACCGAGCTGCCGCCGATCCTGGCCCAGGTCGCCGGTGACGAGCGCGTTGATTTCCGCGCCCTGCTCACCGACCAGCTGGCCCGCGAGCACGACCTCAATGCCGACGTGGTGCTGGACTACGAGCTGAGCTTCTACGACACCCAGGGCGCCGCCCTGGTCGGCCTGAACGGCGAGTTCATCGCCGGTGCGCGCCTGGACAACCTGTTGTCCTGCTACGCCGGCCTGCAGGCGCTGCTCACTGCCGATAGCGACGAAACCTGCGTGCTGGTGTGCAACGACCACGAAGAGGTCGGCTCCTGCTCGGCCTGCGGTGCCGACGGCCCGATGCTCGAACAGACCCTGCGCCGCCTGCTGCCCGACGGCGACGATTACGTGCGCACCGTCCAGCGCTCGCTGCTGGTCTCGGCCGACAACGCCCACGGCGTACACCCCAACTATGCCGACAAGCATGACG
Organism: Pseudomonas sp. BGr12; assembly: GCF_030272895.1. Classification (GTDB taxonomy): domain Bacteria; phylum Pseudomonadota; class Gammaproteobacteria; order Pseudomonadales; family Pseudomonadaceae; genus Pseudomonas. The sequence goes on from NZ_JALRNF010000003.1 coordinate 79,546, forward strand.
GCAATCATGGCCCCAAGCTCAACGCCGGGCCGGTGATCAAGGTCAACAACAACCAGCGCTACGCCACCAACAGCGAAACCGCCGGATTCTTCCGCCACCTGTGCATGGCCGAGGAAGTGCCGGTGCAGAGCTTCGTGGTGCGCAGCGACATGGGCTGTGGCTCGACCATCGGCCCGATCACCGCCAGCCACCTGGGCGTGCGTACTGTCGATATCGGCCTGCCGACCTTCGCCATGCACTCGATCCGCGAGCTGTGCGGCAGCCATGACCTGGCGCACCTGGTCAAGGTGTTGACGGCGTTCTATCGCACGCGCGAGCTGCCCTGACACCACATCGCGGGGCCAGCCCCCGCCGACACGAGCGGGCTTGCCCCCCCAATACCCCCGCCCAGACCCCCCACAAACCAGCGCCCGGCCCAAGCCGCTATGGTTGAACCCATCCCTTCAAGCCAAAGGACCGCTGCATGAGTCTGTCAGCCTTTCAATCCCTGTTCCTTCCGGTGATCGCCGGCCTGATCCTGCTGACCGTGGGCTTCAACATGCGTGACCGCAACATCGGCGTGTTCATGATGTGGATCGGCACCCTGGGCATGATCGGCATCATGTGCTGGAAGATCCTCGAGAAACTCAACTGACAAATACACTACACTCCGGCGATTGATCGTTTTGAGGTTGATTGACCGGTGCCTGCCTTCTTCCGCGTTTTAACCCTGCTGCTCGCCTTGTTCATCGTTGCCCCGGCCCACGCCGCCGGCCTGCCGGGCCTGCTCGGCGGCAGCAAGGCCCAACCCGAAGCCACGCAACCGCTCGGCCAGTCGCTGGACGAGGTGATCAAGACCCTGGAAAACGACCAGCAACGCACCAAGCTGCTGGCGGACCTCAAGAAACTGCGCGACAGCACCAAACAGGCGCAGCCCGCCGCAGAACAAGGCGTGCTGGGCCTGATCGGCAGCACCTTCCATGAACTTGAGCAGCAGTTCAGCGGTGATGCCAGCCCGTTCAATCGCTGGACCCGGGAGCTGGAGCTGGCCCAGATCGAACTCCAGGCACGCCTGGTGCCCTTGCAGCAATGGCCGCCTATTCTCTTCGGTTTCGCCACCATCATCGCGGTCTGGAGCCTGCTGGCCTATGCCTTGAACTGGGTCGGCCATCGCGTGCGGCTGCGCTTCGGCCTGACCGAGGAACTGCCACAACACCCGCGCACCTGGGACCTGGTGCGCTTCGCCCTGCGCAAGCTCGGGCCCTGGCTGGTGGCGCTGATCATCACCGTCTACCTGAGCTTCGTCCTGCCCTCGTCGCTGGGCAAGTCGATAGCCATGGTCCTGGCTTATGCACTGGTGGTCGGCACCTGCTTCTCGGCCATCTGCGTCATCGCCTTTTCCCTGCTCGACGGCCCGCACCGCCATCGTGCCCTGTACATCCTTCGCCACCAGGCGTTCCGGCCGTTGTGGCTGATCGGCAGCTTCGCCGCCTTCGGCGAGGCGATGAACGATCCGCGCATGGCCAATGCCCTGGGCGACCACCTGTCCCACAGCCTGGCGACCCTGGCCAATATCCTCGCGGCGCTGTCCACTGCCCTGTTCATCCTGCGCTTTCGGCGGCCTATCGCCCACCTGATCCGCAACCAGCCGCTGTCGCGGCGCCTGACCCGGCGGGCACTGAGCGACACCATCGAGATCCTCGGCACCTTCTGGTACCTGCCGGCGCTGGTATTGGTGGGGATTTCGCTGTTCGCCACCTTCGTTTCCGCCGGCGATACCAGCACCGCCCTGCGCCAGTCGCTGATGTGCACGGTGCTGCTGATCCTGTGCATGGTCATCAACGGCCTGGTCCGCCGCCAGGGGCTCAAGCCACGCCGGGCCAATCGACGCTACGCCGAGTACGGTGAACGGCTGCGCAACTTCGGCTACGCCCTGGTGCACATGGCCATCTGGTTGTTGTTCATCGAACTGGGCCTGCGGGTCTGGGGCTTCTCGCTGATCACCTTCACCGAAGGTGAAGGCCATGATGTGGCGATGCGCCTGTTCGGCCTGGCCGGCACCCTGATTGCCGCCTGGCTGGTGTGGATCCTGGCCGACACCGCCGTGTACCACGCCCTCACCCGTTCGCGCAAAGGCCTGGCCAACACCCGTGCGCAGACCATGATGCCGCTGATCCGCAACGTGCTGTTCGTGGCGATTTTCATCATTGCGCTGATCGTCGCCCTGGCCAACATGGGCATGAACGTCACCCCGCTGCTGGCCGGTGCCGGTGTGATCGGCCTGGCCATCGGCTTCGGCGCCCAGTCGCTGGTGGCCGACCTGATCACCGGCCTGTTCATCATCATCGAAGACTCGCTGGCCATTGACGACTATGTCGATGTCGGCGGCCACCTGGGCACGGTCGAGGGCCTGACCATCCGCACCGTGCGCCTGCGCGATATCGACGGCATCGTCCACACCATCCCGTTCAGCGAGATCAAGAGCATCAAGAACTACTCCCGCGAGTTCGGCTACGCGATCTTCCGCATAGCCATCCCGCACAGCATGAATATCGACCAGGCCATCACCCTGATCCGCGATGTCGCGCAGAAGTTGCGCAACGACCCGTTGATGCGCCGCTTCATCTGGTCGCCGCTGGAATTGCAGGGGGTAGAAAGCTTCGAGTCGGGTTCGGCGATCCTGCGCGCCCGCTTCAAGACCGCACCGATCAGGCAATGGGAAGTGTCGCGAGCCTTCAACCTGGCGCTCAAGCGCCAGCTCGACGAGGCCGGACTGGACCTGGCGACGCCGCGGTTGTCGGTGCAGGTGATCACGGCCGGGGGGGCGAACTCCAGCGAGATGGCTGGCAGTTAGGCCTCATCGCGGGGCAAGCCCGCTCCCACAGGATCATGATCGTCCTGTGGGAGCGGGCTTGCCCCGCGATTAGGCCCCCAACATCACCCCGCCTCGGCGCGGATGCGAATCGCATCATGGCGCCAATACTCAAGGTCACAATCGATCAGCCGGCCCTGCTGGTCGCTGTTGACCCGGGTGATGTGCAGGCCCGGACTGCCCGCTGACACCTTGAGCGCCGTGGCCGCCGCCACCGGCAAGGCGGTCGGCAGGATTTCGAAACGCACCCTGCCGTAAGCGATGCCATAGTGGCGGGCATAGAGTTCGGTCAGCGACTGACTGAGGTCGTGTTCAAGAATGCCCGGAAAATACTCGGGGTTGAGGTAGTGCTCGGCATACAGCACCGCCCGGCCATCGATCCGCCGCAGGCGACAGATCTGGATCACACTCGACAGCGGCGCCAGCTGCAGCCGCGCGCACACCGCCGCAGTTGCCGGCTGCAAGCGCGCCGACAGCAGCTCGGTGTGCGCCTCGCGCCCCTGTTCACGCACCATGGCATGGAAGTGGCTGCGCTCGTTGAGGTCATAGGTCAACCGTTCGGGCGCGACGAACCAGCCCCGACGCTCCTCCCGATAGATCAGGCCACGCGCCTCCAGTTGCACCAGCGCCTCACGCAAGGTGATACGCGTGGTGTCGAACACCTCGCTCAACTTGCGTTCGGCCGGCAGCTTGCAGCCGGGCGACAGGAGGCCATGCTCGATCTGCTCCTGCAGGGCATGACAGATAGCTGTTACTGCGCGGGGTGGCAGTGCTTGCATCAAAGGTTACCTATCTGGACTAGTCCAGCACCGGTAGCGCGCACAAATTCGCGCCTCAGGGCCATGAGAATAGTGCAAGCCTAGGCACTGCAGATGAACCTCAGATGACAGCGACTCTGGTCTACGCTTGGTTTTCAAGGGTGGCAACCGGGGCTGGCCCCTGGCCTGGACATCAAACTGTCATGCAACAGGCCTACCTTGGCTCGGGTATTGCTGACCTAGACCAACCGAATCGCAACAACGTCCAACACACCATTCGCGTTTTGCAAGGCACCCACCAAGGAGCTTCGGATGAAACAGCTTTTTCTGGCCTCACTGCTCGGCTCGACCATTGCACTGTGTACCACGGCCATGGCCGCCGGCACCGACCTCAAGGCCCTGGAGGACGCCGCCCGCAAGGAAGGCGCCGTCAACAGCGTGGGCATGCCCGATGCCTGGGCCAACTGGAAAGGCACCTGGGAAGACCTGGCCAAGAAGTACGGCCTCAAGCACATGGACACCGACATGAGTTCGGCCCAGGAAGTGGCCAAGTTCGACGCCGAGAAAGACAACGCCAGCGCCGACATCGGTGACGTCGGCGCCGCCTTCGGCCCGATTGCCGTGGCCAAGGGCGTGACCCAGCCGTACAAGCCGAGCACCTGGGACCAGGTCCCAGCGTGGGCCAAGGACCAGGACGGCCACTGGGCCCTGGCCTATACCGGCACCATCGCCTTCATCATCAACAAGCAGTTGGTCAAGGAAGCGGATATCCCGAAATCCTGGCATGACCTGGAAAAAGGCAAGTACAAGGTCGCCATCGGCGACGTCGGTACCGCCGCCCAGGCCGCCAACGGCGTACTGGCCGCCGCCATTGCCTACAAGGGCGACGAGAAGAACATCGAACCGGGCCTGCAGCTATTTACCAAGCTGGCCCAGCAGAAGCGCCTGTCGCTGGCCAACCCGACCATCCAGACCCTGGAAAAGGGTGAGATCGAAGTCGGCGTGGTCTGGGACTTCAACGGTCTGGGCTACCGCCAGCAGATCGACCCGAGTCGCTTTGAAGTGCTGATTCCCTCCGACGGCACGGTGATTTCCGGCTACACCACCATCATCAACAAATACGCCAAGAACCCCAACGCCGCCAAGCTGACCCGCGAGTACATCTTCAGCGACGCCGGGCAGACCAACCTGGCCCTGGGCCACGCCCGGCCGATCCGCGCCGAGCACCTGAAACTGCCGGCCGACGTGCAGGCCAAGCTGCTGCCCAACGAGCAGTACAAGGCCGCACAGCCGATCAAGGACGCCGCCGCCTGGGAAGCGACCTCCAAGGCACTGCCGCAGAAGTGGCAGGAGCAAGTGATCATCGAGATGGAGTAAGCCCTATCGCGGGGCAAGTCGAGTCGTCGCACCGCCGCTCCCACAGGTAAATTATGATCCTGTGGGAGCGGCGGTGCGACGACTCGACTTGCCCCGCGATGCGCTCACCGCGAAACCGGAGTAGTAACCATGAACCACAACGTCATCCTGGTCCTGCTCGATGGTCTCAACCACCAGGTCGCGCACCACGCCATGGGCCACCTGCATGCCTATGTCGAGGCCGACCGCGCCGCCCTGTACCGGATCGAGTGCGAACTGCCGTCGCTGTCGCGGCCGCTGTACGAATGCATCCTCACCGGCGTCGCCCCCATCGACAGTGGCATCGTCCACAACAACGTCACCCGCCTGTCCACCGAGCGCAGCGTGTTCCACTACGCCCGCGAAGCCGGCCTGGGCACCGCGGCGGCGGCCTATCACTGGATCAGCGAGCTGTACAACCGCTCGCCCTTCGACCCGCTGCGCGACCGCCACACCCATGCACCCAAGCTGCCGATCCAGCATGGCCTGTTCTATTACGCCGATCACTACCCCGACTCGCACCTGTTCGCCGATGCCGAGTACCTGCGCCGTCGCCATGCGCCGAACTTCCTCCTGGTGCATCCGATGAACATCGATGACGCCGGCCACCGCCATGGCCTGGACAGCAGCCAGTACCGCAACAGCGCCCGCAGCGCCGACATTCTCCTGGCCGACTACCTGCGCACCTGGCTCGACGAGGGCTACCAGGTACTGGTGACCGCCGACCACGGCATGAACAACGACCGCTCGCACAACGGCCTGCTGGCCGAGGAACGCGAAGTGCCGCTGTTCGTCTTCGGCGACGCCTTCAGCCTCGACCCTGCGGCCAAGCCGTTGCAGACCGAACTGTGCGGTACTATCTGCGAGCTGCTCGGCGTGCCCCACGACAAACCGGTGTGCCGGGAGCTGCTCAAGTGAATTCAATCAAACGCAGCCGCGCGCTGGCGTCGCTGTGCCTGCTGCCCTTTGCCCTGTTCTTCATCATTTTCCAGATCGCCCCGCTGGCCTGGGTCGCCCTCCACAGCCTGCAGGCCGAAAGCGGCTGGGGCCTGGCCAACTTCAGCAAGGTGATCAGCTCCAAGTTCTATCGCCAGGCGATCCAGCACAGCCTGGAGATCAGCTTCTGGTCGAGCCTGTTCGGCATCCTCATCGCCATCCTCGGCAGCTATTCGCTGCGCAAGGTCGACTCGCGCCTGCGCGATTTCGTCAACGCCTTCGCCAACATGACCAGCAACTTCGCCGGGGTGCCACTGGCCTTTGCCTTCATCATCCTGCTCGGCTTCAACGGCGCGCTGACCCTGCTGCTGAAACAGGCCGGCATCATCGAGGACTTCAACCTCTACTCGAAAACCGGCCTGATCATTCTCTACACCTACTTCCAGATCCCCCTGGGCGTGCTGCTGCTCTACCCGGCCTTCGATGCCCTGCGCGAAGACTGGCGCGAGTCGGCCGAACTGCTCGGCGCCAATGCATGGCAATACTGGCGGCACATCGGCCTGCCGGTGATGACCCCGGCCCTGTTGGGCACCTTCGTGATTCTCCTGGCCAACGCCCTGGGCGCCTATGCCACGGTCTATGCGCTGACCACCGGCAACTTCAACGTGCTGCCGATCCGCATCGCCGCGCTGGTGGCCGGGGACATTTCCCTGGACCCGAACCTGGCCAGTGCCCTGGCGATGATCCTGGTAGGCCTGATGACCCTGGTGACCTGCATCCATCAATGGCTGTTGAAGAGGAGCTACCATGTCGCGCGCTGAAACAGGCCCGAGCCGCCTCTACCACCGCTTGGTGGTCTATCTGCTGTTCCTGATCCTGCTGCTGCCGCTGGCCGGCACCCTGCTCTACTCGCTGGCCACCAGCTGGTCGGCGAGCCTGCTGCCCAGCGGCCTGACCTTCAAGTGGTACCTGGCGCTGTGGAGCGATCCGCGCTTCCTCGCCGCCTTCGGCCAGTCGCTTTTGGTCTGCGTCGGTGCCCTGCTGCTGTCGGTGCTGCTGATCCTGCCGTTGCTGTTCGTGGTCCACTACCACTTCCCACGGCTCGATGCGCTGATGAACATCCTCATCCTGCTGCCCTTCGCGGTGCCGCCGGTGGTGTCCTCGGTGGGCCTGCTGCAACTGTATGGCTCGGGGCCCATGGCCATGGTCGGCACGCCGTGGATCCTGATCGGCTGCTACTTCACCGTGGCCCTGCCGTTCATGTACCGGGCCATCACCAACAACCTGCAGGCGATCAACCTGCGCGACCTGATGGACGCCGCCCAGCTGCTGGGCGCCAGTACCTTCCAGGCCGCGTTCCTGGTGGTGCTGCCGAACCTGCGCAAGGGCCTGCTGGTGGCCTTGCTGCTGTCGTTCTCGTTCCTGTTCGGCGAGTTCGTTTTCGCCAACCTGCTGGTGGGCACCCGCTACGAGACCCTGCAGGTGTACCTGAACAACATGCGCAACAGCAGCGGCCACTTCAACAGTGCCCTGGTGATTTCCTATTTCCTCTTCGTGCTGGTGCTGACCTGGGCAGCCAACCGCCTGAACAAGGACAAGTCCTGATATGAGTTTTGTCAGCGTACAGAATCTGCAGAAAAGCTATGGCGGCAGCCCGGTGTTCAATGACATCAACTGCCAGATCCAGCGCGGCGAGTTCGTCACCCTGCTCGGCCCCTCCGGCTGCGGCAAATCCACCCTGCTGCGCTGCATCGCCGGCCTGACCGCGGTCGACAGCGGCAAGATCCTCCTGGACGGCACCGACCTGGTACCCCTGAGCCCGCAAAAACGCGGGATCGGCATGGTGTTCCAGAGCTATGCGCTGTTCCCCAACATGACCGTGGAACAGAACGTCGCTTTCGGCCTGCGCATGCAGAAGGTCAATGCCGACGACAGCCGCAGCCGGGTGCGCGACGTGCTGCAACTGGTCGAACTGCAGGATTTTGCCGGCCGTTACCCGCACCAGTTGTCCGGCGGCCAGTGCCAGCGCGTGGCCCTGGCCCGCTCGCTGGTCACCCGGCCGCGCCTGCTGCTGCTCGACGAGCCGCTGTCGGCGCTGGATGCGCGGATCCGCAAGCACCTGCGCGAACAGATCCGCCAGATCCAGCGCGAGCTGGGCCTGACCACCATCTTCGTCACCCACGACCAGGAAGAGGCGCTGACCATGTCCGACCGCATCTTCCTGATGAACCAGGGCCGCATCGTCCAGAGCGGCGACGCCGAAACCCTCTACACCGCGCCGGTGGACGTGTTCGCCGCCGGCTTCATCGGCAACTACAACCTGCTCGACGCCGACAGCGCCAGCCGCCTGCTGCAGCGCCCGGTGCACAGCCGCCTGGCGATCCGCCCGGAAGCCATTGCCCTGAGCCTTAGCGGCGAGCTCGACGGCCTGGTGCGCAGCCACAGCCTGCTGGGCAACGTGATCCGCTACCGGGTCGAGGCCCGCGGGGTAGAATTGCTGGTCGACGTGCTCAACCGCTCGTCTGCCGATCTGCACGCCGATGGCCAGCGGGTATCCTTGACCATCGATCCCACCGCCCTCTGCGAAGTCGCCTGAGGGCTGCACAGGAGTTTTACTGAACATGGCACTAGCGATTTTCGATCTGGACGAGACCCTGATCCATGGTGACTGCGCTTCGCTGTGGAGCGAGCAGATGGCCCGCCTGGGGTGGGTCGATGGTGAATCCTTCATGCGCCGCGACAAGGAGTTGATGGACGCCTACGGCAGGGGCCACCTGGCGATGGAGGACTACATGGCCTTCAGCCTGGAGCCGCTGATTGGCCGAACCCCGGAGGAAGTCGATCACTTGGTCGGCCCTTGGGTTGAAGACTTCATCGAACCGATTATCTTCAGTGACGCAACCAGAACCATTGCAGCCCACCGTAAAGCCGGTGACCGGATTCTGGTGATATCAGCCTCCGGCACCCACCTGGTTCGGCCGATTGCCGAACGCCTGGGTATAGACGAGATTCTCGGCATTGAACTGGACCTGGAGCACGGTGTTTATAACGGCAAAACAAAGGGCGTACTGACCTACCGCGAAGGCAAGATTACCCGCCTGCTGGATTGGCTGGACCAGGAAGAAGAGAACCTCGAAGGCGCGAGCTTCTATTCCGACTCGCGCAATGACCTGCCGCTATTGTTGAAGGTGGATTTCCCGCATGTGGTCAATCCGGATCCGGTGCTGCGTGAGCAGGCCGAGGAAAAAGGCTGGCCAATCCACGCCTGGAGCTGAGGGCCTCATCGCGGGGCAAGCCCGCTCCTACAAGGCGTGTAGGAGCGGGCTTGCCCCGCGATCAGCGGCCTACACCAGGCTCTCGTCGATCACCAGCACCAGCTTGCCCGACACCTGGTTGCTCGCCAGCTCGGCAAACGCCGCCTCGGCATCCTTGATCGGATAAGCCTTGGCCAACTGCGGCTTGAGCCGGCCTTCAGCGAACAGCGGCCACACCTGCTGCCCCAGGTCGCTGAGCAGATCGGCCTTGAACTGATCGTCACGGGTACGCAGGGTCGAGCCGACCACCTGCACCCGCTTGACCAGCAACTGGGCCAGGTCCAGCTCGGCCTTGCGCCCGCCCATCAGGCCGATGATCACCCAGCGCCCGTCCCGCGCCAGCAATTTGAGGTTGAGCTCGGCGTAACTGGCCCCGACCGGATCGAGGATCACATCGAACGGGCCGAAATCGTTCAAGCCATTGATGTCGTCACCCCGCACCACCCCACCCGTGGCGCCGAGGCTCTCGCAGTAGGCCAGACGCTCGCTGGAGCCGACACTGACCCAGCACGGGCTGCCAAAAGCCTTGCACAGCTGGATCGCCGCCGAACCCACGCCGCTGGCGCCGGCATGCAGCAACACTTTCTCGCCGGGCTTGAGGCCCGCCAGCTGGAACACATTGAGCCAGGCCGTGGCGTACACTTCGGGGATCGCCGCCGCTTCCTGCAGGCTCAAGCCTTCAGGCACCGGCAGCACATGACGGCCATCGACCACCACTTCTTCGGCCATGCCGCCACCGGCCAGCAGCGCGCAGACCCGGTCGCCCACCTGCCAGGACGATCCCGGGCCCACTTCGCTGATCACCCCGGCGCACTCAAGGCCGAGGAATTCACTGGCCCCCGGCGGCGGTGGATAAAGCCCGGCGCGCTGCAGCAGGTCGGCACGATTGAGGCCGGCAGCGGCCACTCGAATACGTACTTGACCGATATCGCAAGCAGGACTTGTCGTCGCAACCCACTCCACATGTCCGTCAACGCCTTGCAATGCCTTCACAGTGCCTCCATAGTTGAGTCATGACTGGGCCCGGGGGCTGAAGCCCCGGGCTTTCTGCATTATGCGTCCGGTTCTCATGGAACCGGCGAATTCAAAGACGGCCTACTATGCGTGATCAATTGTCCCTACGTCGATTCAGCATGAAGCATTTTCTGCCAAGCACCACCCTAGCCCTGTTGATCGGCCTGGGCAGTCTGCCGCTGGCGGGCAATGCATGGGCCAGCAACAGCTGGGACAAACTCCAGCCAGGGCGCGACGAAGTGGTCGCCAGCCTCAATGTGGTCGAGTTGCTCAAGCGCCACCACTACAGCAAGCCGCCGCTCAACGATGCGCGCTCCGTCATTATCTACGACAGCTACCTGAAGCTGCTCGATCCGGCCCGCAGCTACTTCCTGGCCAGCGACATCGCCGAATTCGACAAGTGGAAGACCCAGTTCGACGACTTCCTCAAGAGCGGCAACCTCGACCCCGGTTTCACCATCTACAAGCGCTACCTGGACCGGGTCAAATCGCGCCTGGACTTCGCCCTGGCCGAGCTGAACAAGGGCGTCGAGAACTTCGACTTCACCACCAAGGAAACCCTGCTGGTCGACCGCAAGGACGCCCCGTGGCTGAAGAACCAGGCCGAACTCGACGACCTGTGGCGCAAACGGGTCAAGGACGAAGTGCTGCGCCTGAAGATCGCCGGCAAGGAGAACAAGGCCATCCAGGAGCTGCTGACCAAGCGCTACAAGAACCAGCTGACGCGCCTGGACCAGACCCGTGCCGAGGATATCTTCCAGGCCTACATCAACACCTTCGCCCAGTCCTACGATCCGCACACCAACTACCTGTCGCCGGACAACGCGGAAAACTTCGATATCAACATGAGCCTGTCGCTCGAAGGTATCGGCGCCGTGCTGCAAAGCGACAACGACCAGGTCAAGATCGTGCGCCTGGTACCGGCCGGCCCGGCCGCCAAGACCAAGCAAGTGGCGCCTGCCGACAAGATCATCGGCGTGGCCCAGGGCGACAAGGAAATGGTCGACGTGATCGGCTGGCGCCTGGACGAAGTGGTCAAGCTGATCCGCGGGCCGAAAGGCTCGGTGGTGCGCCTGGAAGTCATCCCGGCCAGCAATGCGCCGAACGACCAGACCAGCAAGATCGTGCCGATCACCCGCGAGGCGGTGAAGCTTGAAGAGCAGGCGGCGAAAAAATCGGTGCTCAAACTCAAGCAGGATGGCCGCGACTACAAGCTCGGCATCATCGAGATCCCGGCCTTCTACCTGGACTTCAAGGCCTTCCGTGCCGGCGATCCGGAGTACAAGAGCACCACCCGTGACGTGAAGAAGCTGCTCACCGAACTGCAGAAGGAAAAAGTCGACGGCGTGGTCATCGACCTGCGCAACAACGGCGGCGGTTCCCTGCAGGAAGCCACCGAGCTGACCAGCCTGTTCATCGACAAGGGCCCGACGGTGCTGGTACGCAACAGCGACGGCCGCGTCGATGTGCTCGAAGACGAGAACAACGGCGCCTTCTACAAGGGCCCGCTGGCCCTGGTGGTCAACCGCCTGTCGGCCTCGGCCTCGGAGATCTTCGCCGGCGCCATGCAGGACTACCACCGCGCGCTGATCCTCGGCGGCCAGACCTTCGGCAAGGGCACCGTGCAGACCATCCAGCCGCTCAACCATGGCGAGCTGAAACTGACCCTGGCCAAGTTCTACCGGGTTTCCGGGCAGAGCACCCAGCACCAGGGCGTGCTGCCGGACATCGACTACCCGTCGATCATCGACACCAAGGAAATCGGCGAGAGCGCCCTGCCCGAGGCCATGCCGTGGGACACCATCCGCCCGGCGATCCGGCCTGCGGTCGACCCGTTCAAGCCGTTCCTGGCCCAGCTCAAGGCCCGTCACGACAGCCGCACGGCCAAGGATCCGGAGTTCGTCTACATCCGCGACCGCCTGGCGCTGACCCAGAAGCTGATGAACGAGAAGACCGTCAGCCTCAACGAAGCCGAACGCCGTGCCCAGCATGCCGATATCGAAAGCAAGCAGCTGGCGCTGGAGAACACCCGGCGCAAGGCCAAGGGCGAGGAGCCGCTCAAGGAGCTGAAGAAAGAAGACGAAGACGCCCTGCCGATCGAGCCGGACGATACCAAGCCGGAAGACGACGCCTACCTGTCGGAGTCCGGGCGTATCCTGCTCGACTACCTGGGGCTGAACTCGGCGGTGGCGAAAAACAACCGCTGAAAGTGATGGCAAGATAATGTGACTGTGCCGCTATTGCGTCATCAAACAGTCACGATTCTGTCGTGAAATAAGGGACTGAGCGCCGCTGGCCTCAGTCCCTTTTTTTTCAAGGCAGTGCCACCATGACCGTGACCGAACAGCTCAGTGCGTTGAGCGCCATCCTTGCTCAAAGCAGTTTGCACAGTCTGTTCCAGCCCATTGTCTGCCTCTCCGAGCGGCGCATCCTCGGCTACGAAGCCTTGAGCCGCGGGCCCTCCAACAGCCCGCTGCATTCGCCGCTGAACCTGTTCTCTGTGGCCCGCCACGCCGGGCGCCTGACCGAACTGGAAGTGGCCTGCCGGGAAAGCGCGTGCCGGCGCTTCAGCCAGCAACGACTGGACGGCAAACTGTTTCTCAACGTCTCCCCCGAGTCCCTGCTCGAACCCCAGTACCAGTCCGGGCGCACCCTGAAGATGCTCCACGACCTGGGGCTGTCGCCCGACCGGGTGGTGATCGAGTTGACCGAACAGACCCCGACAGACGATTTCCAGCTGTTGTTCAATGCCCTGCACCATTACCGCGACATGGGCTTTTCCATTGCCCTGGACGACCTGGGCGCCGGTTATTCGAGCCTGCGGCTGTGGTCGGAACTGCGCCCGGACTACGTCAAGATCGACCGTCACTTCATCGACGGCATCCACCTGGATGCGGTCAAGCGCGAGTTCGTCGGCTCGATCCTGCAGATCGCCCGGGCGTCGAGGGCCCAGGTGATCGCCGAAGGCATCGAACTGGCCGAGGAACTGGAGGTACTGACCGACATGGGCGTCGACCTGGTCCAGGGTTACCTGCTCGGCCGCCCCCAGGAACAGCCGTGCCGGGATGTCCAGCAGATGCTCGGCCAGCCACCCCGCGAGGTCCAGGTGTTGAACGAGGACAGCGGCAACCTCGCCGCCCTGCTCAACGAACAACCCGCGGTGAACCGGGACACGCCGACGGCGCAGGTGCTGGAGCTGTTCCGCCGCCAGGCCAACCTCAACTCCCTGGCGGTGCTCAACGAGCGTCGCCAGCCGTGCGGCATCGTCCACCGCCACTCGCTGTCCGATGCCCTGCTCAAACCCTTCGCCACCGACCTGTTCGCGCGCAAGCCGATCAGCCGGCTGATGAGCGATGACTTTCTCGCCGTGGAGCTGGTGCAGTCGCTGCAGCAGGTCAGCCGCCTGCTCACCAGCCGCGCCCGCCAGCGCATCGAGGAAGATTTCATCATCACCCACAATGGCCGCTACCTGGGCCTGGGCCGGGTGATCGACGTGCTCAAGCTGATCACCGAACAGAAGATCCAGCAGGCGCGCTATGCCAACCCCCTGACCCTGCTGCCCGGCAACGTGCCGATCCAGCAATGCCTGACCCGGCTGCTGCACCAGCAGCGCCCGGCGGCAATCTGTTATGTGGATATCGACAGTTTCAAGCCGTTCAATGACCTCTATGGCTACGCCCGTGGCGACGAGGTGTTGCTGTGCCTGGCCCAGTGCCTGAATGAACGGGTCGATCCCCATCATGACTTCGTCGGCCATATCGGCGGTGACGACTTCATGCTGGTGCTCGGTTCCGGGGATTGGGAACAGCGCTTGCAGCGGCTGCTGGAGGACTTTGCGCGGCAATGCCAGCGCTTCTACCGCGCCGAACACTTGCAGGCCGGCTGCTTTATCGCGTCCAACCGCCAAGGGCTGCGGCAGACGTTCGCCTTGCTGTCACTGTCGATCGGTGTGGTGCTGCTGCACCCGCACGCCTGCGCCGAACTGGATGCCGGACAACTGGCGGAACTGGCCTCCCAGGCCAAGCACCGGGCCAAGGACATACCCGGGCAGAGTATCTACCGGATCGACACCCACCCGGCGGCTCAGGCCTCTTCGGGGTAGCTGTACTCGAACACCCGGACCACTTCGGAGGCGTGCCAGGACGCGGCGGCCATGCCGTCCGACGGCCCGGAAAAACGCCCCAGGCGCTCCACGCACTCGAAGAAACCGGTACGCGGCAGGCGGCTGGCGCCCTGGCTGATCACCAACGAGCTGCGCAGCGGCTGCTCGGCCCGGGCATCCAGCGCGGCCAGATGCTCGAGGGCGGCAGTCAGGGTCTGCATGGCGGGGCTGGGCAATTGCAGGCGTTCGAGCAGGGCACGGTAGGTCAACAGGTGGCGTTGGCGGCGAGCCAGGTCCAGCTCGCCGAGCAGACCGTCCCAGTGCTGGCGGCTGATCCGCACGCTACTCACGACGGCTCGCTCCAGCCGGCCACGCCCAGCTCCCAGGCCAGGCTGCGACGGATCGCGTTATCCGGCTGACGCTCGCCACTTTCGATCAGGGCCAGGTACACCGGGCTGATACCGACGCTGCGTGCCAATTGCTCCGGCGCCAGGCCCTTGCTTTCACGCAAACGCGCCAGCTCGCTGAAACTCGGCAGGCTGGCGCTTGCGCTGGGTGATGGGGTGGAACTGGTGTTTTCAACGGCAACCGGCTCGCTCTGGCCCGCTGCTTTCAGTAGTGCCTGGTACTGATCCCAGGGTACAACCGCATACTCGGGTTGACCGTCCCGGCTTATGACCTGAATTCCCATACAACCCCCTTGTAGGATTACGGCATGTAATCCGTAGGCATAACCCTTATGCCAATTATATAACCAGCCAGCCGGGGTGTGCAGGGGGCGCGCGCCAATCAGCTTTTTTCATGTTCCAGGTGCAGGGCTTGGGGGGTGTCGGGCAGGCGTTCGACCACCCGCAGCTTTTCCGGTGCCTGGCGCTTGCGCCAGGCGCTGAAGGCTGCCAGCTCATCGGAAACAGCCTTGAGCACCCAGGCCAGCACGGCGATGTCATCGAGCAGGCCGACACCCAGCAACCAGTCGGGAATCGCATCCAGGGGGCTGACGAAGTACAGCAGCCCGGCTACCACCGTCACCAGCGCCCTGGGGCTGATGGCGCGGTACTCGCCACGCCACCAGGCCAGGCACAGGGCCTGCATCAGGCGCACGTCCTCGCGCAGCTTGCCGAGCCGTGGCCCTTTGCGCGCCACGGCGAAAATCAGCGCCGGCAGTCGGCCACGGCTGAGCAAACGCTCGGCCAGGGGCAGGAAACGGGCGAAACTCCACGGTGCTTTCATACAGCCTCCCGCTAGTTACCAAGGAAAGGTTATCCACAATTATTGTGGATAACCTTGTGAACAGAGCCCCTTCGCGGGCTCGCGGCGCCCGCCCGGCAAGGGTCGCGCTCAAATCGGGCGTTTTTTACACACCTGTTTCAATTGCCGCAAACGTTTTGCCTATCCTGCACCATTTCCTGTTCGACCGCAGTTTTTCAGACGCTTGCAGCGGCGCAGGGTTCACCTCCAAGCCAGAAACGACAACGCCCCGTCGGGACGGGGCGTTGGCAATACAGCGTGCGGCTTACTCGGCTGCGGTGTCGGCGTCGGCGTCGGCCTTGGCCTGATCCTTGATACCCAGCAGTTCCAGCTCGAACACCAGGACCGAGTTGGCCGGAATCATCGGGCTCGGGCTTTGTGCGCCGTAGGCCAGGTCGGACGGGATGTACAGCTTGTACTTCTCGCCGACGTGCATCAGTTGCAGGCCTTCGACCCAACCCGGGATCACGCCGCTGACCGGCAGGTCGATCGGGCTGCCACGCTCCACCGAGCTGTCGAAGACCTTGCCATCGATCAGCTTGCCTTCGTAGTGGACGGTGACCACGTCATCCGGCTTTGGCTGGGCGCCGTCGGCCTTCTTGATCACTTCGTACTGCAGGCCCGAAGCGGTGGTGACGACACCGGCCTTCTTGCCGTTTTCTTCGAGGAACTTCTTGCCGGCAGCGGCCGACTCTTCGCTCATCTTGGCCAGGCGCTCTTCTGCACGCTTCTGCAGGGCAGCAAAGGCTTCGACCAGTTCCTCGTCCTTGATCTTCTGTTCTTTCTTGCCGACAGCATCTTCGATGCCTTGAGCAACAGCTTTCGAATCAAGGTCGTCCATGCCTTCCTGAGCCAGGCTCTTGCCCATGTTCAGGCCAATACCGTAGGAGGCTTTCTGTGCCGGCGTCTTGAGCTCGACGCTGGTCTGCGAATCGCAACCCGCCAGGACCAGACCAACCAGGGCAACCGCAGCCGCCAACCGATGCTGTTTCATGCTATTTCCTTGTTCATGCGCCAAAAGGGCAATCGAGTAAAGCCGCGAGCTTATCAGGCGGCCACGACCAATGGCTACCGGCATGAGAGCAAGAAAAGCCGGATAAGTTCAGCCAGTTAAACGCTTCTTCATGCAACGCTACAGCCAGTGGCCAGTATTGTCGGCTGTTGACACTTGAGCAATGTCCAAACGGAGTTTTTGTAGCAGTTTGTAATATGGCAGGGATCTCAAGGGTAGCTGCCGTCGCGGTACTGCCCCGCTACTTCGCGCAGCACCTCGCACAGCCAACGGGCCGGCAGGCTCAGAGGCAAAGCGGCGTTGCTGCAGATACCCACCGAACCGCCCGGCTCCTGCACGCCCAGGTCCAGCTCGCACAACTCGCCCCGGCCCAGGTCGACGCGCACGGCATCGCGCGGGGCGACCCAGACCGCATCGCTGCCTTGCACGTAACGGCGGCTCAAGGCCGGCGAGAGGGTTTCCAGGCGCTGCGCGGGTTGTTCGATGGCGCACTGCACGAACAGGCTGTCGGCGTGCTTGCGAATGGTGGTGCCGGCCAGCGGCAGCACCAGCGGATAGCGCCCCACCTGGCTGCGCTCGATGGGCTGGCGCGCCAGCAGCGGATGGCCAGGACGCACCACCAGCGACATCGACTCGCTGTACAGGTGCTCGAACAGCAGGCCCTGGATCTGCGGACTGTCGGTCATGCGGCCGATCACCAGGTCCAGTTCACCGACGTGCAACTGCGCCAGCAGGTGCGCGCTGGGCCCGGTGGCGACGCTGACCACCAGGGCGTCGTGGCGCTGATGCAAGCGACAGAGCACCTCGGGCATCAACAGGCTTTCGACCGTGGACAGCACCCCCACACGCACCTGTGGCGGCGCATGCTCCTCGCCGCGCAGGGTACTGACCCCTTCGCGCAGGGCCTGCACGCTGGGCCCGGCGTAGCGCATGAAGCGCGTGCCGGCCGGGGTCAGTTCGACGCCCTGCTTGCTGCGTTCGAACAGGCGGGTCTGCAGCAGGTCTTCAAGCTCCTTGAGGGTCTTGGAGATCGCTGGCTGACTGATCGCCATGGCATCGGCGGCCTTGGCGAAACTGCCCTGGCGGGCGATTTCGAGAAAGCACAGCAGATGGCGGAATTTGATCCGGGTGTCTAGGTTCATGCCCGGAGTTTATCGGGGCCGTGCGCGGACTGTCGATTGCTGTGGGAGCGGGCTTGCCCCGCGATTGCGGTGTGACTGACAGACCGCTATCGCGGGGCAAGTCGGGTCGCCGCACCGCCGCGCCTACAGGCCGATTTCCACCTGCTCACCGCGCAGCCGCACCGGCCACACCTGCAGAGCCTGCTGCGCATCCTCCAGGCAACGCCCGTCATTCAGGCTGAAATGCTGCTTGTACAAAGGCGCCGCCACCACCAGCTCGCCCTTCAGATGCCCCACCAGGCCACGACCGATCACATTGGCCCCGGACTTCGGGTCCTGGTTGTCGATGGCAAACACCGGGTTGTCCTCCCCGGGCAGGTAGAACAGCGCCACCTGCCGGCCTTCGAACCAGACCACCACGCCCGAGTGCGCCACCAGGTCCTGGCGGCCACAGACGGCACTCCAGCGTTGGGTTTGCAGGTTTACAGCAGCATTGGACAGGCTCATCACAGCACCTCTTCAGTGGTCGGGATCAAATGAAGTTCAGCGGCGCCGATCGGCCGGCGCTGGCCACGCTCGCGGACAAAATGCACACCCGGATCAGGCCGCTGGTCGTTGACGAAGGTCCGGAAGCGTTTGAGCTTTTCCGGGTCTTTCAGGGCATTGGCCCATTCGCATTCATAGCGATCGACCACCAGCTGCATCTGCGCTTCGAGCTCGGCACCCAGGCCCAGGCTGTCGTCGAGGATCACCGCCTTGAGGTAGTCCAGGCCACCCTCCAGGCTCTCGCGCCAGACCGAGGTGCGTTGCAGCTTGTCGGCGGTGCGGATGTAGAACATCAGTACCCGGTCGATGGTGCGGATCAGCCCGGCATCGTCCAGGTCGGTGGCGAACAGCTCGGCATGGCGCGGGCGCATGCCGCCGTTGCCGCAGATGTACAGGTTCCAGCCCTTCTCGGTGGCGATCACGCCGATGTCCTTGCTCTGCGCCTCGGCGCATTCGCGGGTGCAGCCGGACACTGCGAACTTGAGCTTGTGCGGCGAGCGCAGGCCCTTGTAGCGGTCTTCCAGGGTCAGGGCCATCTGCACGCTGTCCTGCACGCCATAGCGGCACCAGGTGCTGCCGACGCAGGATTTGACCGTGCGCGTGGACTTGCCATAGGCGTGGCCGGTTTCGAAGCCGGCCTCGATCAGTTCGCCCCAGATGGCCGGCAACTCGTGCAGCTGGGCGCCGAACAGATCGATGCGCTGGCCGCCGGTGATCTTGGTGTAGAGGTCGTATTTTTTCGCCACCTGGCCGATGACGATCAGTTTGTCCGGGGTGATCTCGCCACCGGGGATGCGCGGCACCACCGAATAGGTACCGTTCTTCTGCATGTTGGCCATGAAGGTGTCGTTGGTGTCCTGCAGCGGCACCAGCGACGGGTCCATGATCGGCTGGTTCCAGCAGGACGCCAGGATCGAGCCGACGGTGGGTTTGCAGATGTCGCAGCCGACGTGGCCGCGGCCATGTTTGGCGAGCATCTCGTCGAAGCTCTGGATGCCCTCGACCCGCACCAGCGCATAGAGCTCCTGGCGGGTGTAGGCGAAGTGCTCGCACAGGCTCTTGTCGACGCTGACACCCCGGGCGATCAGCTCATGCTCGAACACCTGCTTGAGCAAGGCCGCACACCCGCCGCAGCCGGTGCAGGCCTTGGTCTGCTGCTTGAGCTCGCCAAGCTCGCCACAGCCATTGTCGATGGCCTTGCAGATCGCACCCTTGCTGACGTTATGGCACGAGCAGATGGTCGCGCTGTCGGGCAGGGCATCGGCGCCCAGGGTCGGGGCGCCGCCGGTTTGCGGCAGGATCAGCGCCGCCGGGTCGGCGGGCAGGGCAATGCCGTTCTGCACGTACTGCAGCAGGGTGTCGTAGTAGCTGTTGTCGCCCACCAGCACCGCCCCCAGCACCTGTTTGCCACTGGCATCGACCACCAGGCGCCGGTAGGCCGAACCTGCCTCGTCGATAAAGCGGTAGCTGCGCGCACCGGGCGTGGCGCCATGGGCATCGCCGATGGAGCCGACATCGACACCCAGCAGCTTGAGCTTGGTCGACATGTCGGCGCCGGTGAAGCTGGCGGCTTCACTGCCTGCCAGCGCCGCCGCGACGTTGCGCGCCATGCTGTAGCCCGGCGCCACCAGGCCGAACACGCTGCCATTCCACGAGGCGCATTCGCCGATGGCGAAGATCTGCGGGTCGCTGGTGCGGCAGGCGCTGTCGATCACCACGCCACCACGGGCAGCGACCTCCAGGCCGCTGCTGCGGCCCAGGGCATCCTGCGGACGAATGCCGGCGGAAAAGACGATCAGGTCGGTTTCGAGGAACTCGCCGCCGTCGAAGTTCATCCGGTAGCGATAGTCTTCGCCGGCAACCACCGACTGGGTCGCCCGCGACAGGTGCACGCCCACCCCCAGCGCCTCGATCTGCGCCCGCAAGGCCGCGCCGCCCTCGGCATCCAGTTGCACCGGCATCAAGCGCGGGGCGAACTCCACCACATGGGCTTCCAGGCCCAGGGACTTGAGGGCGTTGGCCGCTTCCAGGCCCAGCAGGCCACCGCCGACCACCACGCCACGCCGGGCATCGGCCGCCGCTGCGCGGATGCCGTCGAGGTCGTCGAGGGTGCGATAGACCAGGCGCGAAGCACCTGCGCAGCCTTCGATCGGCGGCACGAAGGGGTAGGAACCGGTGGCCAGGATCAACTGGTCATAGGCATAACGACCGGCCGGGGTAACCACCTCGCGGCGTTCGCGGTCGATCTCCAGCACGGCCTCGTCCAGGTGCAGGGCAATGCCGTGCTCGGCGTACTGGCCCGCAGCGCCCATTGCCAGGGTTTCGGCATCGCTGCCACTGAAGTATTCCGACAGGTGCACCCGGTCATAGGCGCGTTGACGCTCCTCGCCGAACACCCGCAGTTCGAAGCGACCCAGGGCGCCCTGTTCGATCAACTGCTCGACGCAGTGATGCCCCACCATGCCGTTGCCGACGATGATCAGTTTTTCCCGCGGGATGATGGTCGTTGCTGCATTCATACCTGATCCTCACTCAAGGCCATTCACGGTGGCTGTGCTGCAGGGGCGAACCCCGAAAAACAAAAAAGGCGCCTGGAGCCGAAGCTCCAGGCGCCTTTGCCTGGTCGTTTTATGTAGTTCCAGTGCGGATCGCCATTGACCCGCGAGAACGTTGTACTATTGCAAAAGCAGGTAGCGTGCCAACTGCCAAAATCCGCCTTTTCAAGGCCTGAACGCCGCTGATCGCAGCAGATTTCGACCCAGGCTGGTGCAGCCCTCCCCCTTATGGGGCATTCAATACACGTCGCGCAGGTAGCGTTTGCTGCGGCTCAGTTCGCTGACATAGGCCTCTGCCTGTTCAATACTCAGCGCGCCGTGCTCGCGTACCACTTGTTTGAGCGCTGCATCGACGTCACGGGCCATGCGCTCGGCATCGCCACAGACATAGAAGTGACCGCCCTCCTCCAGCCAGCGCCAGAGTTCGGCGCCTTGCTCGAGCATGCGCTGCTGGACGTAGATCTTTTCGGCCTGGTCCCGGGAGAACGCGGTATCCAGCCGGGTCAGGTGGCCGTCGCGCTGCCAGGCCAGCAGTTCGTCGCGGTAATAGAAATCGCTGGCCGCCTTCTGCTCACCGAACAACAGCCAGTTGCGCCCCGTGGCGCCGGTGGCCTGACGCTCCTGGAGAAAGGCGCGAAACGGCGCGACGCCGGTGCCGGGGCCGACCATGATCACTGGTGCGCTGCTGTCCTCCGGCAAGCGAAAGTGGCTGGTCGGCTGGGTGAAGATCCTCACCTTGTCCTCGCCCACCCGATCAGCCAGATAGGTCGAGCACACACCCTTGCGTGCGCCATAGCGAACGGTGGAAACGGTCAGGTGAACCTGTCCGGGATGCTGCTTGGGGCTGGAGCTGATCGAGTACAGACGCGGCTGCAGCGGTTTGAGCAGGCCGAGCCAGGTGTCCAGGTCCAGCTGCGGATCGAACGCATGGACCAGGTCGATCAGTTGCTTGCCCCACAGCCAGTCCTTGAGCGCGGCCTTGTTCTCGGGTTTGAGCAGGTCCGCCAGCGATGAGTGACTGCTGTGCCGGGCAAAGGTTTCGAGCATCTTCGGGCTGATCCGGGCAATCTCCAGATACCCGGCCAGCGCTTCGCCCAGAGGCATGTCGGCCTGGCCCTTGAGGCTGACCGACTGCCTTGCGTCGAGTCGGGTCGCTGTCAGCCATTCATCCACCAGTGCCGGGCAGTTGCGCGGCCACACGCCCAGGGCGTCACCGGCCTGGTAGCTCAAGCCGCTGTCGGCCAGATCGAATACCAGTTGCCGGGTTTCCTTGGTCGCACCGGGGCTGTTGAGCAAACGGTTGTCGAGCAGGCGTGCCGGCAAGGGTTGCTGCTTGCTGAAGCGGGTCGCTGCAGATGCTGCCGTGGTCACTGGTTCAGGCGTACTGCCGAGTTTGTCGAGCAAAGCGTTCAGCCACTGCCCGGCCGGCTCGTCGAAGTCCCCCTCACAATCGACTCGCTCCAGCAGACGTTGGGCACCCAGCTCAGCCAGGCGCTGGTCGAGCTTGCGGCCAAAGCCACAGAACTGTTCGTAACTGGAGTCGCCCAGCGCCAGTACGGCATAGGGCAAGCCGGCGCAACGGCTGGCCTGCTCACCGTGCAGGCTTTGCCAGAAGGCCGCGCCGCTGTCCGGCGCATCGCCGTCGCCAAAGGTGCTGGCGATCAGCAACAGGCTGGCGGCACCGTCCAGTTGCGCCATGGCCACCTCCTCCATGCAGCTCAGTTGCACGGCAAGACCGGCCTGGCGCAGACGCTCGGCGCAGTGTTCGGCCAGGGCCTGGCCATTGCCGGTCTGCGAAGCCCAGAGCAGCAGATGCCGGGCTTGCTCCGGCGCATTCAGCGGCAACGCCTGGGGCTGGGCACTGCGTGAGTACAACCCGGCCAGCAGGCCGTCGACCAACAAGCGCCGCGCGGGCGCCAGCGGAGCACTGGCCGGCAGGGTTGGTACACCGTCGAGCCGGGCCTGCGCGCTACGCAGGCCGAGGACGAAGCCCTGCATGTACTGTTGTTCGTCTTCGGCCAGGGCCAGTTCAACCCGGGGGTCCAGGCCGAGCAGGCGGCTCAGGGTGTCGGTGGGCATGGCAGACTGCTCCTGGTCGATCGGGGTGGCAGGAATACGTTCACCAGCGACCCGCTCCAGGGTCACCGCGCAATACTTGAACGCCGGTTGTAGCGACACGGGATCGACTGCGTCGCTGGTGACGGCGTTGACCGCCAGGTTGTCGCCATAGACATCGTTCCAGTGAAACGGCGCAAAGCAGTTGCCCGGCAGCACCCGCGTGGTGATCCGCGCCGGCAGCAGCGCTTTTCCACGTCGCGAACTCACCTGGACCTGGTCCATCTCGGCGATGCCCAGGCGTGTAGCATCCTCGGGATGAATCTCCAGGAACGGGCCGGGATCGAGCTTGTTCAGAGTCGCCACCTTGCCGGTCTTGGTCAGGGTGTGCCATTGGTGCTGGACCCGGCCGGTGTTCAGCACCAAGGGAAAGGCATCGTCCGGCTGCTCGGCCGGCGGCAGCCAGGGCCGGGCGAAAAAGCGCGCCTTGCCGTTGGCCGTGGGGAAGGCGATGGCCGGCACCTGGCCTTGCTCGTCACGGAACAGGGCCTGGCTGAGGCCGTCGTTGCGATAGCGCAACGGGCTACGCGGATTGTCACGTTGCGGCTGGCACGGCCACTGTTGAGGTGCCTGACGCAAACCGCTGTAGCTGACACCGCGCAGGTCGTAACCGGTGGCCGGGTTCCAGGCCTGGCGGATTTCCTCGAACACCGCCTCGGCATCGGCATAGCTGAAGGCCTCGGCGTAGCCCATCGCACAGGCGATACGGGCGATGATCTGCCAGTCGGGCAGGCTGTCGCCGGGCGGATCGATCGCCTTGCTCATCAGGGTCAGGTTGCGCTCGGAGTTGATCATCACGCCCTCGCCCTCGGCCCACAGTGCGGCGGGTAGGAGGATGTCGGCGTAGCGGTTGGTCTCGGTGTCGAGGAAGGCATCCTGGGTGATCACCAGCTCCGCCGCCTGCAGGCCGTCGATCACCTGCTGGCGGTTGGCAACGCTGGCCACCGGGTTGCTGCAGATGATCCAGCAGGCCTTGATCCGTCCGGCGGCCAGGCTGTCGAACAGCGCCACGGTGCCGTCGCCCGCTTCGCTGCGCAGGCTGCCGGCGGGGATCTTCCACAGCTGTTCGACAAAGCTGCGATCCGCCTCCACCAGTGCCGAGCGTTGCCCCGGCAGCCCCGGCCCCATGTAGCCCATCTCCCGCCCGCCCATGGCATTGGGTTGGCCGGTCAAGGAAAAGGGACCGCTGCCCGGCCGGCAGAGGGCACCGGTGGCCAGGTGCAGGTTGCACAGTGCGTTGGTTTGCCAGGTGCCATGGATGCTCTGGTTCAGGCCCATGGTCCAGCAGCTCATCCACTCCGGGGCCTGGCCGATCCATTGCGCGGCCTGGCGGATGTCGGCTTCGGCAAGGCCGGTGATGGCGGCGACTCGCTCGGGGGTGTAATCCTCGAGAAAGGCCGGCATGGCCTCCCAGCCCTCGGTGTGGCGGGCAATGAAATCGGCGTCGGTGTGGCCGTTCTTGTGCAGCAGGTGCAGCAGGCCGTTGAGCAGCGCCAGATCGGTGCCGGGGCGGATCTGCAGGAACAGGTCGGCCTTGTCGGCGGTGGCGCTGCGCCGTGGATCGACCACGATCAGCCGGGCGCCGGCCTTGAGCCGGTCGAGCAGGCGCAGGAACAGGATCGGATGACAGTCGGCCATGTTCGCCCCGATCACCAGGAACACCTCGGCGCGGTCGAAATCCTCATAGCTGCCCGGTGGCCCGTCGGCCCCCAGCGACAACTTGTAGCCACTGCTGGCGCTGGCCATGCACAGGCGCGAGTTGGACTCGATGTGCCGACTGCGGACGAAACCCTTGGCCAACTTGTTGATCAGGTACTGGGCTTCCAGCGACATCTGCCCGGAGACATAAAAGGCCAGGGCATCGGGCCCGTGCTCGTCGACAATGGCCCGCAGACGCTGCGCGGCCTGCTCGATGGCCGTGTCTACGCCGGTCTGTACCGGATCGCGCTGACGCTCGTTGCGCAGGTAAGCCTGCTCCATGCGCCCGGAATCGTGCAGCGGCTGGTGGGCGGTCAGGCCCTTGGTGCACAACCGGCCGAAATTGCTCGGGTGCTGTTTGTCGCCGCTGACCTTGGTCACCCGGTTGCCTTCGACGCTCATGACGATGCCGCAACCGACACCACAATACGGGCAAACACTGCGCACGCTGGTGCTGCTCATCTGCCTACCTCCTGCTTGCGCAAACAAAAAGGCGCCCTGCTGCCCCGGCTTGTGAAAACAAGCAGGAGCAACACGGCGCCTTTGTCGTGAACGGGGCAATCTGCGTTGATTGCCGGATAGACAGGCATAAGCAAGGCCCGCGCCAGTTTGCGCAGCCCTGAAAAGACGTGGGGTGATCCCGCAACAGCACGGCACAGGCGCACCGACTTGGGGAGAACTGCACCATGGCGAGGCACGATGGCTGTCAGAAGGCAGAAACAAAAAAAGCGACCCTAAGGTCGCTTTCTCTGTTGCTTCCGGGTGTTCAGTGGGCCCTGGAAGCGATATATGGCGCGGCGGACGGGACTCGAACCCGCGACCCCCGGCGTGACAGGCCGGTATTCTAACCGACTGAACTACCGCCGCGCGATACACTGAGAGATGGTGGGTGATGACGGGATCGAACCGCCGACCCTCTGCTTGTAAGGCAGATGCTCTCCCGGCTGAGCTAATCACCCTTTCGTCTCGGTGTGGCGCGCATTCTACGGAGCACCGATTACTCTGGCAAGCACTTTTTTAAAAATTTTTTTCAGGCGTTCCAAAGACTTAGCAGACTTGGCCTGAAGCGCCCGCTCGGAGAATAATGCCCTCCTTATGTATTAAGGAGAGATTCACCCAATGTGGTTCAAAAACCTGCTGACCTACCGCCTGACCCAGGATGTCCCGTTCGATCCCGAAGCGCTGGAAACCGCACTGGCCAGCAAGCCGGCGCGCCCTTGCGCCAGCCAGGAGTTGACCACTTACGGTTTCGTCGCCCCGTTCGGCAAAGGCGAGGATGCGCCCCTGGTCCACGTCAGCGGTGACTTCCTGCTGATCGCCGCACGCAAGGAAGAACGTATCCTGCCGGGTAGCGTGGTGCGCGATGCGGTCAAGGAGAAGATCGACGAGATCGAAGCCGAGCAGATGCGCAAGGTCTATAAGAAGGAGCGCGACCAGATCAAGGACGAGATCATCCAGGCCTTCCTGCCGCGCGCCTTTATCCGCCGCTCGATGATCTTCGCCGCCATTGCCCCCAAGCAGGGCCTGATCCTGGTCAACTCGGCCAGCGCCAAGCGTGCCGAAGACCTGCTCTCGACCCTGCGCGAAGTGATGGGTTCGCTGCCGGTGCGTCCGGTCACCGTGAAGATCGCCCCGAGCGCGACCATGACCGACTGGGTCAAGACCCAGCAGGCGGCGCCGGACTTCTTCGTCCTCGACGAATGCGAACTGCGCGACACCCACGAAGACGGTGGCATCGTGCGCTGCAAGCGCCAGGACCTGACCAGCGACGAGATCCAGCTGCACCTGGGTACCGGCAAGGTGGTGACCCAACTGTCCCTGGCCTGGCAGGACAAGCTGTCGTTCGTGCTCGACGACAAGATGGTGATCAAGCGCCTGCGCTTTGAAGAACTGCTGCAGGACCAGGCCGAAGAAGACGGCGGCGATGAAGCCCTGGGCCAGCTCGATGCCAGCTTCACCCTGATGATGCTGACCTTCGGCGAGTTCCTGCCGGCGCTGTTCGAAGCGCTGGGCGGCGAAGAGATTCCGCAGGGGATCTGATCACCTCGATCGCGGGACATGCACCGCCTCTGTGGGAGCGGGCTTGTCCCGCGATTGCGTACCGTCAGTAATACCGCATCGCGGGGCAAGCCCGCTCCCACAGACTTGCCCAAGAATTCTAGATTGGGCACTATATTGCCCACTGTGGGGACGACCTCACGACGCTTTGCGTGATCATTCCGGGGGACGGCCCCATCACTTTGATGGAGCTTTTGCATGTCCTGGATCATCCTGTTTTTCGCCGGCCTGTTCGAAGTAGGCTGGGCTGTCGGGCTCAAGTACACCGACGGTTTCACCCGCCCCCTGCCCACCATCCTCACCGTTGGCGCCATGGTCATCAGCCTCGGCTTGCTGGGCCTGGCCATGAAGGAGCTGCCCCTGGGCACTGCCTACGCCATCTGGACCGGTGTCGGTGCAGTCGGCACGGTGATCGCCGGCATCATCCTGTTCGGCGAATCCATGGCGCTGGTGCGCCTGGCCAGTGTCGCGCTGATCGTCAGCGGCCTGGTCGGCCTCAAGGTCAGCACCAGCTGACCTGACCCCTCCCCTCCTAGCGCACGTCGCCACGCAACTGGCTGACCCGCTCACGCAGCATCGCCGGCTGCGCCGATTCCACCGGAACGGCGTCGCCGGCCACCAGGGTCACCCGCGACCACAAGCGACGGAAAAAACCCTTGGCCGGATCGCGGCTGAAGAAGCTGCCCCACAAGCCCTGCAGGGCCATGGGAATCACCGGCACCGGGGTCTGCTCGATGATCCGGCTCAAGCCGCCCTTGAACTCGTCGATCTCGCCATCGCTGGTCAACTTGCCTTCCGGGAAGATGCACACCAACTCGCCCGCCGCCAGGTACGCGGCAATCTGCTTGAACGCCTGCTCGTAGGTGCGGGCATCTTCGTTGCGCCCGGCGATGGGAATGGCGCCGGCGGTGCGGAAGATGAAGTTGAGCACCGGCAAGCGGTAGATCTTGTAGTACATGACAAAGCGGATCGGCCGGCGCACGGCCCCGCCGATCAGCAGCGCATCGACGAACGACACGTGGTTGCACACCAGCAACGCCGCGCCTTGATCCGGAATCAACTGCAAGTCACGGTGCTTGACCCGGTACATGGAATGGCTGAGCAGCCAGATCATGAAACGCATGGTGAACTCGGGGACGATGCGGAAGATGTAGGCGTTGACGCCGATATTGAGCAACGACACCACCAGGAACAGCTGGGGAATGCTCAGCTCGGCCAGGCTCAGCAGGACGATGGTGACGATGGCCGACACCACCATGAACAGCGCATTGAGGATGTTGTTGGCGGCGATCACCCGCGAGCGCTCCTGCACCGGAGTGCGCGACTGGATCAGGGCATACAGCGGCACGATATAGAAGCCGCCGAAAATCCCCAGGCCGACGATCGCCAGCAAAATCCACCAGGCTTCGGCCATGCCCAGCAGGACCAGCCAGTCATGGGGCGTCGCGGCCGCCGGGACATCCCCCGAATGCCACCACCAGAGCAAGCCGAACAGGGTCAGGCCGAAGGAGCCGAACGGCACCAGGCCGATTTCCACCTTGTGCCCGCTCAAGCGCTCACAGAGCAGGGAGCCCAGGGCGATGCCCACCGAAAACAGGGTCAGTACCAGGGTGACCACGGTCTCGTCGCCATGCAGCCAGTCCTTGGCGTAGGCCGGAATCTGGGTCAGGTAGATGGCGCCAACGAACCAGAACCACGAGTTGCCGACAATCGAGCGCGACACCGCCGGAGTCTGGCCCAGGCCCAGGCGCAGGGTCGCCCAGGACTGGGTGAAGATGTTCCAGTCCAGTTTCATCTGCGGCGATGCGGCGGCGGCCCGGGGAATCCAGCGGCTGGACAGGTAGCCCAGCACCGCCACCGCGACCACGGCGCAAGCCACCACCGGCGCATAGTGGGTGTTGGACATCATGATCCCGGCGCCAATGGTGCCGGCCAGGATCGCCAGGAAGGTACCCATTTCCACCAGGCCGTTACCGCCGACCAGCTCCTGCTCATGCAGGGCCTGGGGCAGGATCGAGTACTTGACCGGGCCGAACAGCGCCGAATGGGTGCCCATGGCGAACAGCGCCAGCAGCATCAGGCTCAGGTGGTTGGTCAGAAAGCCGACGGCACCGATGGCCATGATGCCGATTTCGGCCAGCTTGATCAGGCGGATCAGCGCATCCTTGGCGTATTTCTCGCCAAACTGTCCGGCCAGGGCCGAGAACAGGAAGAACGGCAGGATGAACAACAAGGCGCAGAGGTTGATCCAGATCGAGCGGTCACCCTCGATCGCCAGCTTGTAGAGAATCGCCAGGATCAGCGACTGCTTGAACAGGTTGTCGTTGAAGGCGCCCAGCGACTGGGTGATGAAGAACGGCAGGAAGCGTCGTTTGCCAAGGAGGCTGAATTGCGAGGCTTGACTCATCAATCGTGTACCTGAGGGTGGCTTTGTTGTAAGAGGCACGCAGGCCGCACAAAGCCACACTCACTCAGGTAAATGCAATCTACTTGTGTAACCCGGCAAGACATGGCGAGACGAACAGCTCACCGCGCCAGGCGCCGCGCAGGGTCAGGCTGGCGACCATCATCCACAGCGCGGCGAGCATCACCACCAGCACCAGGCCCATGTGCTGGAAGAACGCCAGCCCCAGCCAGGCACCGAGCTTGAGGGTCGCCAGGCTGTAGACGCCCAGCGGGAAGGTGAAGCCCCACCAGCCCAGATTGAACGGCATGCCATGGCGGATATAGCGCAGGGTGATCAGCACGGCGGTGAGCAACCACCACAGCCCCGCGCCCCACAACACGATACCGGCCACCAGGCCCAGACCGCGGGCAATCTCGCCCAGTTCACCGAAGCCGTTGGCGGCGAAGATCGCCGGGGCATCGGCGCCCAGCAGCAACATGCCCAGCGCCCCGGTACCGATGGGGCCCAGCGCCAGCCAGCTGGAGGCGGCCATGTTGGCATGGGGCAGCTTGTGCAGGGCCATGCGCAGCATGAGGATGGTCAGGATGCTGAAGGCCACCGGCAGCGACACTGCCCACAATACATAGCTGGTGATCAGCACCAGGAACTGGGCATGGGCGTCGAGCAGGTGTGGCGCCAGCTGGCCGCCACTGGCGGCGGCGACTTCAGCGGCCACCACCGGCAGCAGCCAGACCGCGGTCATCTGGTCGATGCTGTGCTCCTGGCGGGTGAACATCAGGTAGGGAATGGCCACGCCGCACAGCAGCGCCAGGGCGACATCGAACCACCACAAGGCCTCGACCCAGGGCACGATGCCCTCGCCCCAGCGGTTGATGCCGAACAGCAGAAAGCCGTTGAGGATGGTCGCCAGCCCCATGGGGATGGTGCCGAAGAACATCGACACGGTGGAGTGGGCGAAGATCCGCCGGGCCTCATCGAAGAACAGCACCCAGCGTGCGGTGTAGAGCACGCTGAACAGCACGAACAGGCAAATGGTCAGCCACCACAGGGCTTCGGCCACGCCGTGCAGGCTGTTCATGCCCAGTTGCATCAGGGCCAGGGCCAGCACCCCGGTGCCCATGGTCGCGGCAAACCAGTTGGGGGTGAATTGACGGATCACTTCCCGCGGGTGAGCCAGGTGGCTCAACGGGCGAAACGGGGAAGCGGTGTGTTGCAGGCAAGCCATGGTCAGGTCTCCTGTTGTCCAGTGAGGTGTGACCATCTTATGCCCGTAAAGAATATCCATATAACGGGTATTTTCTCTATCTGTTATCTATTTTGTAGATATAGACATCCACTGTTACATCACCGGTGCCCAGGCGTATGCTGGGAGCCGGACGGCTTACTGCACTAATAACAAGGAAGTGACAATGCTCGCTGCCGTAATGCGCTACAGCCCGCAGGTGCGCCTGTTGCTGGCTACCACGTTTATCCTGACCCTGGCCCGGGCCATCACCCTGCCCTACCTGGTGGTTTACCTCGCGGAAAATTTCACCCTCGACATCAGCGGAATCGGCCTGGTGATCGGCGGCGCGCTGATCGTCGCTTCGCTATTGAGCCTGTATGGCGGCTACCTGATCGACACCCTGCGCAGCTACACGGTGATCATCGCCTCGACCCTGGTCTTTGCCCTGGCCTTCGTGGCCGCCGTGATCAGCCGCGAACTGAGCCTGTTCTTCATCAGCCTGGTGCTGATCAACCTGGCCCTGGCGGTGGTCGATATTGCCGCCAAGGCCGGCTTCTGCGCCCTGCTGCCGGTTGAGGAACGCGCCGAGGTGTTCTCGATCAAGTACACCCTGAGCAACGTCGCCTATGCCGTGGGGCCCTTTGTCGGCGTGGCCCTGGTGCTGTTCGACAGCCACCTGCCGTTCCTGCTGTCCGCCCTGCTGGGGCTGGTCACCTGCCTGTGCTACCGGCATTGGGGCGAGCGTTCGGCGCGGGCGGTCCAGGACGGCGCAGCGCCGGCCGGCTTTGCCAGCGTCGGCGTACAACTGCTCAAGGACCGCCGGCTGATCTGCTTCACCCTGGGCGGCGCCCTCAGCGCCGTGGTGTTCGGCCAGTTCACCGCCTACCTGTCGCAGTACCTGGTGGTGACCAGCAGCGCCAGCCAGGCGGCGCACTACATCAGCTACCTGGTGGCCACCAACGCCGTCACGGTCATCGCCCTGCAGTACGTGATCGGCCGGCGCATCAACAGCCGCCAGTTGATGCCCTGGCTGCTGGCCGGGATGGCGCTGTTCCTCGCCGGCCTGCTCGGCTTCTCCATGGCCAGCTCGCTGCTGGTCTGGTGCCTGGCGATGCTGGTGTTTACCCTGGGCGAAATCATCGTCATCCCGGCCGAGTACATGTTCATCGACAGCATTGCCCCCGAACACCTGCGCGGGGTGTATTACGGCGCACAGAACCTGTCCAACCTCGGCGCGGCACTGGGGCCGGTGATCTGCGGCTTCGCCCTGGCGCACCTGGTGCCGGTGGCGACCTTCTACCTGTTGATCGGTTCGGTGCTGCTGGCAGCGCTGTTCTATTACCTGGGCGCGCGCCCGGGTTCCGGCCAGGTCGACCAGGCCCTGGCCTGAGCCGCCCTGCGACGCTCTGCCACTGCGACCATCGTCGGCGCTGACGAAGCGCCGGCGGCGTGCCAGACTGATTGATCGAGGTTTGCCGTTGTGCCGGCGGCGGATCCACCTTTTTGTTTCGGAGTTGTCATGTCGCTGTCCAGTGGGCTGATCGCCGTGGTCGCCCTGGCCTATATGGCCATCATGTTCGCTATCGCTTTCTATGGCGACCGCCGCAGCAAGCCGCTGCCGCCGCGCCTGCGCGCCTGGGTGTACAGCCTGTCGCTGGCGGTGTACTGCACCAGCTGGACCTTCTTCGGCGCCGTCGGCCAGGCCGCCGAACAACTCTGGGCGTTCCTGCCGATCTACCTGGGCCCTGTGCTGTTGCTGCTGTTCGCCCCCTGGGTGCTGCAGAAGATGGTGCTGATCAGCAAACAGGAAAACATCACCTCGATCGCCGACTTCATCGCCGCCCGCTATGGCAAGTCCCAGACCCTGGCCGTGGTGGTGGCGCTGATCTGCCTGGTCGGCGTGCTGCCCTACATCGCCTTGCAGCTCAAGGGCATCGTGCTGGGCGTCAACCTGCTGATCGGCGCCAGCGCCGACGCCACCGGCAGCCGCGTGCAGGACACCGCGCTGGTGGTTTCGCTGGTGCTGGCGCTGTTCTCCATCGTGTTCGGTACGCGCAGCCTGGACGTCACCGAACACCACCGCGGCATGGTCCTGGCCATCGCCTTCGAATCCCTGGTCAAGCTGCTGGCATTCCTGGCCGTGGGCGCCTTCGTCACCTTCGGCTTGTACAACGGCTTCGACGACCTGTTCAGCCAGGCGAAGCTGGCCCCGCGCCTGGAAGGCTTCTGGAACGAGACTATCAATTGGCCGTCGATGATCGTGCAGACCGGCGTGGCGATGATGGCGATCATCTGCCTGCCGCGGCAGTTCCATGTCACCGTGGTCGAGAACATCGAGCCGCAGGACATGCGCCTGGCCCGCTGGGTGTTCCCGACCTACCTGATACTCGCCGCCCTGTTCGTGGTGCCCATTGCCCTGGCCGGGCAGATGCTGCTACCGGGCTCGGTGATTCCCGACTCCTTCGTCATCAGCCTGCCACTGGCCGAAGCCCACCCGGCCCTGGCCCTTTTGGCCTTCATCGGTGGCGCTTCGGCCGCCACCGGCATGGTCATCGTCGAGGCCGTGGCGTTGTCGACCATGGTTTCCAACGACATGCTGCTGCCCTGGCTGTTGCGTCGGCAGAACGCCGAGCGGCCGTTCGAAGTGTTTCGCCACTGGATGCTGTCGGTACGCCGGGTGACCATTGTCGCCATCCTGCTGCTGGCCTATGTCAGCTACCGCCTGCTGGGCTCCACCGCGAGCCTGGCCACCATCGGCCAGATCGCCTTTGCCGCCGTGACCCAGCTCACCCCGGCCATGCTCGGCGCCCTGTACTGGAAGCAGGCCAACCGTCGCGGCGTGTTCGCCGGCCTTGCCGCCGGGATCTTCCTCTGGTTCTACACCCTGGTGCTGCCGATTGCCGCCCACAGCCTGGGCTGGTCGCTGAACCTGTTCCCGGGCCTGGCCTGGCTGCACGGCAACCCGCTGAACTTGCCGATCACGCCGCTGACCCAGGGTGTGGTGCTGTCGCTGGCCGGCAACTTCACCCTGTTCGCCTGGGTCTCGATCCTCTCGCGCACCCGGGTCTCGGAGCACTGGCAGGCCGGCCGCTTCATCGGCCAGCAAACCAGCGCCCGGCCCAGCAGCCGCTCGTTGCTGGCGGTGCAGATCGACGACCTGCTGCACCTCGCCGCCCGCTTCGTCGGCGAAGAGCGCGCCCGGCAGAGTTTCATCCGCTTCGCCTACCGCCAGGGCAAGGGCTTCAACCCCAACCAGAACGCCGACGGCGACTGGATCGAGCACACCGAACGCCTGCTGGCCGGCGTGCTCGGCGCCTCCTCGACCCGCGCGGTGGTCAAGGCGGCCATCGAAGGCCGTGACATGCAGCTTGAGGACGTGGTGCGCATCGCCGACGAAACCTCCGAAGTGCTGCAATTCAACCGCGCCCTGCTGCAAGGCGCGATCGAGAACATCAGCCAGGGCATCAGCGTGGTCGACCAGAACCTGCGCCTGGTGGCCTGGAACCGTCGCTACCTGGAGCTGTTCAACTACCCCGACGGCCTGATCAGCGTCGGCCGACCGATTGCCGACATCATCCGCTACAACGCCGAACGCGGCCTGTGCGGCCCGGGCGAGGCCCAGGTGCATGTGGCCCGGCGCCTGCACTGGATGCGCCAGGGCCGTGCGCACACCTCCGAGCGCCTGTTCCCCAATGGCCGGGTCATCGAACTGATCGGCAACCCCATGCCCGGCGGCGGCTTCGTCATGAGCTTCACCGACATCACCCCGTTCCGCGAAGCCGAGCAGGCGCTCAAGGAGGCCAACGAGGGCCTGGAGCAGCGGGTCGCCGAGCGTACCCATGAGCTGTCGCAACTGAACCAGGCGCTGACCGAGGCCAAGAGCCATGCCGAGGCCGCCAACCAGTCCAAGACCCGCTTCCTGGCGGCGGTCAGCCATGACCTGATGCAACCGCTGAACGCGGCACGGCTGTTCTCTGCCGCCCTCTCCCACCAGGGCGACGGACTGTCGACCGATGCCCAGCAACTGGTCCAGCACATGGACAGCTCGCTGCGTTCGGCCGAAGAGCTGATCAGCGACCTGCTGGACATCTCGCGCCTGGAAAACGGCAAGATCAACCCCGATCCCAAGCCCTTTGCCCTCAACGAGCTGTTCGACACCCTGGGCGCCGAGTTCAAGGTGCTGGCCCAGCAACAGGGCCTGGACTTCCGCCTGCGCGGCAGCCGTCTGCGGGTGCACAGCGACATGAAGCTATTGCGGCGGATCCTGCAGAACTTCCTGACCAATGCCTTCCGCTACGGCAAGAGCCCGATCCTGCTCGGGGTGCGCCGCGCCGGCGGCAACCTGTGGCTGGAAGTCTGGGACCGCGGCCCGGGCATTGCCGACGACAAGCTGCAGGTGATCTTCGAGGAGTTCAAACGCCTGGACAGCCACCAGACCCGTGCCGAGAAAGGCCTGGGCCTGGGCCTGGCGATTGCCGATGGCCTGTGCCGGGTGCTCGGCCATCGCCTGGAAGTGCGCTCCTGGCCGGGCAAGGGCAGCGTGTTCCGGGTCAGCGTGCCGCTGGCCACCGCCCCGGCCGCCGTTGTCGTCGCCCCGGCCGAGCAGGCTGGCCAGCCCCTGGCCGGCATGCAGGTGCTGTGCATCGACAACGAGGACAGCATCCTGATCGGCATGAACAGCCTGCTCAGCCGCTGGGGCTGCCAGGTCTGGACCGCACGCAGCCGCCAGGAGTGCGACGCCTTGCTGGAGAACGGCATGCGTCCGCACCTGGCGCTGGTCGACTACCACCTGGACGATGGCGAGACCGGTACCGAACTGATGGCCTGGCTACGCAAGCGCCTGGGCGAGCCCGTACCGGGCGTGGTGATCAGTGCCGACGGGCGTAGCGAAACCGTTGCCCAGGTCCATGCCGCCGGCCTCGACTACCTGGCCAAACCGGTCAAGCCGGCGGCCTTGCGCGCCCTGCTCAATCGGCATCTGAGCCTGGTCCAGTAAGGCTGCCGGCGGTCAGCGGGTCGCCTTCGCTCATGGCCCGCTCCAGCAGGTCGGCCGGCAGGCTCTTGCTGGCCCGGGCACCGAGCAGCTTGAGCTGCTCGCTGCGGCTGATCAGGTTGCCACGCCCTTCGCAGAGCTTGTTGCGGGCGGCGCTGTAGGCCTTGTCGACCTGCTGCAGGCGATTCCCCAGTTCGTCCAGGTCCTGGATGAACAGCACGAACTTGTCATACAGCCAGCCGGCGCGCTCGGCGATTTCCCGGGCGTTCTGGCTCTGGCGCTCCTGCTTCCACAGGCTGTCGATGACCCGCAGGGTGGCCAGCAGGGTGGTCGGGCTGACGATCACGATCTGCCGGTCGAAGGCTTCCTGGAACAGGTTCGGCTCGGCCTGCAGGGCCGCCGAAAACGCCGCTTCGATCGGCACGAAGAGCAGGACGAAATCCAGGCTGTGCAGCCCTTCCAGGCGGTTGTAATCCTTGCCCGACAAGCCTTTGACATGGTTGCGCAACGACAGCACATGCTGCTTGAGCGCCGCCTGGGCGATCTCGCTGTCGTCGCTGGCGATGTATTGCTGGTAGGCGGTCAGGCTGACCTTGGAGTCGACCACCACCTGCTTGTCGCCGGGCAGCATGATCAGCACGTCGGGCTGGAAGCGTTCGCCATCGGCACTCTTGAGGCTGACCTGGGTCTGGTACTCGCGGCCCTTCTCCAGCCCCGCATGCTCCAGCACCCGCTCCAGGATCAGTTCGCCCCAGTTGCCCTGGGTTTTCTGGCCCTTGAGCGCCTGGGTCAGGTTGGTCGCTTCATCGCTCAGGCGCAGGTTGAGCTGCTGCAGGCGCTCCAGTTCCTTGGCCAGGGAGAAACGCTCGCGGGCTTCCTGCTGATAGCTCTCTTCCACGCGCTTTTCGAAAGCCTGGATGCGCTCCTTGAGCGGGTCGAGCAACTGCCCCAGGTGCTGCTGGCTGGTCTGGGCAAAACGCTGCTCGCGCTCGTCGAAGATCTTGCTGGCCATCTCGGCGAACTGGGCGCGCAGCTCATCCCGCGAGCCCTGGAGGTCGTCCAGGCGTTGCTGGTGGCTGTCCTGTTGTTCACGCAGTTCGGCGCTCAGGGCTGCGCTGTGGGCGTCCAGGCGCCGCAATTCGGCTTCCCGGGCGCTGCGTTCGAGCTGCCAGGCATGGGCGGCGTCACGGGCATTGTCGCGGTCGATCTGCAGCAACTCCAGCTCCCGGGCCTGGGCGGCCAGGGTCGCTTGCTTGGCCGCGTTGGCCTGGCTCAGGTCGCTGATCTCGTCGCGACTGGCATCGAGCTGGGCGAGCAAGCCTTCCTGGGCCATCTGTGCACTGCCCAGGCGCTCCTCAAGCAGTGCCGCCTGCGCCTCACGGGCGGCCAGCCTGCGTTGCTGCTGGAACACCCAGCCCAGACACGGCACCGCGGCCGCCATGATTCCCAGTACCAGACTGGTCAGATCCAACGCCATTGCCACCCCGATACCCTCTCCTGAAATCAGCGGCAGAGCTTATCAGCCTTGCCGCTGACCTGCAGTCATGCGTCCACCAGGTGCTTGAGCAGGCGCCGGGCTTCCTGGGAGCCCTGGCTTGCCGCCATTTCCAGCCAGTAGCGTGCCTGTTCGGGTTCGTTGACCTGCGGCTGGGCACACAGCTTTGCGTATTCAAGCTGGGCACGCCGGTCGCCGGCACGGGCGGCCTGGCGCAACAGGTCATGCCCGATACGCCGGTCCCGGGCATTGCCGCAGTCACGACAGAGCATCTGCCCCAGGCGGCTCTGGGCCACCACCACCCCCTGGCGGGCCGGTTGCTTGAGCAGGCGTCCGGCAAAATGCTTGACGTTGGGGTTGTCACCCAGGCGCGGGTTGTCGAGCAGCCACAGGGCGACCTTCAAGGAGAAGCGCTTGGACTCGGGCGAAGGCGATTGCGGGGAAGAATTTGCAGGGGGGTTAGCGCGAAACTTCATAACAAACAGCAAAGGCAACTCGAAAGGCGCGCCACTCTACTCCATTTTTCTGACAATGACCCGAGCCTTTTCCACACTTTTTTCAAAATATTTCTGTGTTTATTTATTGACGCCGACCAGGGGAATTTACCCCGATGAGAAGTCGGGTTGACGATTGTCCGACACATCGGAAAAAGCTGGCACGCCCGTCCTAGAGCAAGCGCTCGGGACAATCCACAGAAGCTGTGGATAACTCGGTGGACAACCCCCTCCAATACCCCGCAAACCCCTATGGAATGGGGCTTTGGCTCAAACTGTCGATTTTTTCACCAGCTAAAATAAGTGTTTTTTTTCATTGACTTAAGCCTCTGGTCAAGTCATTGGCGGGCCACTCGGGGGCTGTTGCAGGGCTGTAACATCGAATGCGCCACGTGTGTACAACCGCCCCAAAGAAAGGCAGATCGCTGCACGAATTTGGCACGTTCCCTGCCTTGCGCCCGCAAAACAGCCCTTCCCAGCGAGCCAAAAACACGCGATACTGATCGGCTTCCCCGATGAAAAACCCTTATTCCTTGCCAACCGCCGGCCAGTGCTGTAGTCTTGCCGCCGTTAGTACCAAGCTGAAAGTCAATTCTGGCCAAAGCAGTCCTTGCAGTGCCCTGCCCACCTCGGGTCAGCGCCTGCTGAAACCAGGACCGGCCCACTCGATGGTTCCCAGGTAAATCTCACGCTTACCCTGACCGAACCAACCTGCAGATTGATCAGGATCTTCACCCCGCGGCATAGAACCTCGACCCGGTGTGTTGCCTGTCCTCTGACGTACCTACCAGTCAGCCCCAGCGCCACACGATAAATGCGCCCACAACTGGCTGCCCTGTTCCAGTCAGGTTCTTCGCCCCAGGCCTAAATGCCGGCGTTACTGGAACGTTTTAAATGTGCACGGATCGAAACCGTGTCTATTGCAGGAACATCCAATAACTATGACTCACTCTATCCATACTCAGGCTGCGATTCGCACCCTATCCCAGGCATTTGCCCCACTGAACTGCTTGATCCTGGCGTCGCGCAAGGGCGGCTTCAGCTTCACCCTGGTCAATGAACACGGCATTGCCCGTCACAGCGAGCGCCTGTACCCCGAGCAGTACAGCCAGGCCGAACCGCTGCAGGCGGTGATCGAGCGCACCCGCCAGGCCCTGGTTGCCTGATTCGCGCTGCCGCTGCACCGCTCAAGCCCCGCCCTCTGGCGGGGCTTTTTGTTTCCAGCCCCCTGTGGGAGCGGCGGTGCGACGACTCGACTTGCCCCGCGATCGCGGACTGGAAGATAAATCGCAATCGCGGGACAAGCCCGCTCCTACAGGGCCTAATCACTTCGCGGCATATGATTTATAACTGGAAGCTGCAAATGTTTTTAAAACAGGCCTTTACGGCTCGAATATGACACTACACTTCAACTCAAGCGGCACAGGCCGCTTCCGGCGGGCCTGACCGACTCACCAGCTGCCAAGCTCCAGCGTCCGCCGGCCAATTCAAAGTTCGAGGGCTTTATGGGTATCGCCGCGAGCGAGTTGAGCCAGTTTGTCATCCGCCCGACCCTGATCTACCTGGGCCGCCACTGTGCAAGCGCCGAAGCATTGTTACTGGGAGTTGCCGCCAGCCAGTCGGCCCTCGGTTCGGCCCTGCACGATCGCCGCGGCCACGGCCTCTACCGCATCGGCGAACACCGCCACCAGACGCTATGGGACCAGTTCCTGGCCCGCGACCCGGAACTGGCCAGCCTGGTTCGCGGCCTGGCCAGCCAGCACGCTTTCCTCAGCGGCCCGCACCTGGAACTGACCGTCAACCTGCGCTACGCCACCGCCATCGCCTGGATGCTGATCGAAGAACAAGCCCCGACACTCCCCGCTGCCGATGATCTTCTGGGCCTGGCGCGCATCTGGCGCCAGACCTTCCAACCCCAGGGACGCCTGCGCGATTTCACCTGCGCATGGGAAACCTGCATCGCCCCTGTGACTCTGCAAGCCTGCTGACAGTCACTGAACTCCAATTTGGGAAAAATCCGAAATTCTGGTCGGATTGTCCTACAAAACCGCTCTATCTCCAGTGTTTCAGCCTATAGCGCTGAGGTCGAAATGTTGGTAATTTTCGCCCCGGAGATCCCAAGGAGTTCTAATAATGAAAAAAGTAATGCTCAAAACCTCTCTCAGCCTCGCCGTTACACTCGCCTCTACTCAACTGTTCGCCAGCGGCTTCGCCCTCAACGAACAGAGCGTCAGCGGCATGGGCACAGGTTTCGCGGGTCGTTCTTCTTCTGCCGATGACGCCAGCACTGTTTTCGGCAACCCTGCCGGTATGTCGCGCCTGAAACGTGAACAGATCACCGTAGGCGGCGCAGCCATCATCGCCAAGTCCGACATTTCGGGCAGCGGCACCTTCGGCGGCAGCACCGATGGCGACATGGTTCCTGTCGTCGGCGTGCCCATGG
Source organism: Pseudomonas sp. BGr12 (assembly GCF_030272895.1). Classification (GTDB taxonomy): domain Bacteria; phylum Pseudomonadota; class Gammaproteobacteria; order Pseudomonadales; family Pseudomonadaceae; genus Pseudomonas. The sequence goes on from NZ_JALRNF010000003.1 coordinate 119,326, forward strand.
GCTTCTACGTCAAGCCTATCGATGATCAGTGGAGCGTCGGTTTCGGCGTCTACGCACCGTTCGGCCTGGTAACCGACTACGAAAGCGACGCCGCCAGCCGCTACTGGGGCAAGAAAAGCTACGTCGAAGTCGTCACCTTCCAGCCGACCGTCAGCTATGCCTTCAACGACAAGGTCTCGATCGGTTTCGGCCCGACCTTCAACCATATCAAGGGCGAGCTGAGCTCGAACATCCTCAACCCACGCACCCCGGGCCGCAATGACGGCGAGGTGAAGATCAAGGGTGACGACGTCGCCGTCGGCTACAACATCGGCGTGATGGTCCAGGCCACCGACAGCACCCGCCTGGGCCTGACCTACCACTCGATGGTCGACTACAAGCTCGAAGGTGACACCAAGATCAACTCGGCCCTGATCGGCCCGTTCAGCGGCAGCAAGTTCGACGCCGAGCTGAAGATCAAGACCCCGGAGTCGGTAGACCTGTCGGTCACCCACGAACTGGATGACCAGTGGACCCTCTACGCGGGCAGCACCTGGACTCGCTGGAGCCGCCTGGAAGCGATCACCGTGACCAACGAAGTGCCTGCACCGCTGGCCGGTCAGTTCGGCACCATCAGCGAAGAGCAGAACTGGCACGACACCTGGGCGCACGCCATCGGCGCCGCCTACAAGCTGAACAAGCAGTGGGTACTGCGCACCGGTTTCACCGTCGACCAGTCGCCGACCAACAACCACGACCGTTCGCCACGCATCCCGACCGGCGATCGCCGTGTCTTCAGTCTGGGCGCCGGCTACAGCCCGAACGACGACATGACCATCGACCTGGCCTACTCCTACCTGTGGGAAGAAGATACCAAGGTCAACCTGAGCAGCCCGACCAAGGGCGCGTACAACGCCAAGTACGAGAACAGTGCTCACGGCCTGGGTGCGTCGCTCACCTACCGCTTCTGATATATCCCCTGCTGCACGAAAAACCGCCGGATCCGGCGGTTTTTTCATGTCGGCTCACAAGGCCAGGCCTTGGCCAGGTTCTCCTGCAGATAGTCCATGAACGCCCGCACCTTGGGGCTCATGGCAAAGCGGTCGGCGACACACAGGTAGATGTCCATTGGCTCGGTTTGCGCATAGGCCTGACTCGGCTGCGAGTACTCGAACAATGCCACCAGCTGCCCCCGCTCGATAAAGGGCCTGGCGATGAACTCGGCCAGCCGGGCAATGCCACCGTGGTGGGCGGCCATCTGCGCCAGCACTTCGATGTCGTCGCTGATCAGCACATCGCCGAACTCGGCATCAAAACGCAGTCCATCACGCACAAAGCCCCAACGCAGGAATCGTCCGTCCACCGGGTAGCGGAACACCAGGCAGCGGTGGGCCTTGAGCTGCTCCGGTGCCGCTGGCCAACCAGCTTGGGCCAAGTATTGCGGGGACGCACAGCAAATGAACGGGACCTGGGCAATACGCCGTGCCAGCAAGCCGTCGTCCAGTTGCGGCTTGATGCGGATGCTCACATCCACGCCCTCCCGGGCATGGTCGACCCGCCGATCATTCGTAATCAATTCAATCGAAAGCTGCGGATAGCGGGCATTGAACCCGGGAATCAACGGCGCCAGCACATGGCGGGCGAAGGCCGAGGACGACGCGATGCACAGGCGCCCCTTGGGTTCGCTTTCGGGCGTCAGCACGGCCAGGTGCGCCTGCTCGAGATCACGCTCGATGTGTTTGACCTTCTCATAGTAGAGCGTGCCGCTGGGCGTCAATGCCATGCTGCGGGTGGTTCGCGACAGCAAGCGCACGTCCAGGTGCGCCTCCAGGCGGGCGATGTTCTGGCTGACTGCCGCCGCACTCAGGCCCAGGCTGCGGGCGCCACCGGCGATGCTGCCAGCCTCCACCACCTTGATGAAGCTCTTGATCGAGCCCAGCAGATTCATACGGATCAATCCTTCATTCGTAAGAATTTCTTTATAAAGACCTAAGCCCCGCAGGTCTACCGGACGCGACTGCCTGCTTGTTAGGCTGCGCTACCCGATCCAGTCCAGGAGCCCCCATGACGACAACCACCACCACCCGCAACCGCCGCAAGCTTGGCGCTCGCGCCACGCCGTACGTGTTCGCCTTCTACATGTCGGCAATCATGGCCATGCTGATGTGCCTGGTGATCACGGCGGCCAATTCCGGCATCGACGAGCATCTGCTGGGCAATGCGCTCAAGGCCTATCAGCTGGCCATGCCGGTGGCCTTCGCCTGCGTGCTGGTGGTGCGCCCGCTGGTGCTCAAGCTGGTGGCCTGGACCGTACATCCGTTGTAGGCGCAATCGCGGGGCAAGCCCGCTCCCACAGGCGCAGTTCAGGGCTGCGAAGCGATGGCTTTCTCGATGGCGGCGGTGAATGCCGGATCATCCGGTTTGGTCAGGCTGGAGAAACTGCCGACCACCTTGCCCCGGCGATCGACCACGTACTTGTAGAAATTCCACTTCGGCGCGCTGCTCTGCCTGGCCAGTTCCTTGAACAGCGGCGTGGCGTCGCTGCCACGCACCGGTTGGGCCTTGGTCATGGTGAAGGTCACGCCATAGTTGGCGTAGCAGACCTTGGCCGTTTTCTCGGCGTCGGCGTCTTCCTGCTTGAAGTCGTTGGAGGGCACCCCGAGCATCTCCAGGCCTTGCCCATGGTAGGTCTTGTAGACCCCTTCCAGGCCCTCGAACTGCGGTGCAAAGCCACAGTAGCTGGCGGTATTGACCACCACCAGCGGCTTGCCGGCAAAGCGCTGGCACAGGTCGATCTGCTCCTTGCCGCGCAGTTCCGGCAGGCTGCCGGTAAGCAGCGCCGGGCAATCGGCCGCCTGCGCGCCCGCGGCGGCCATCAGGGTAAACAGTGGAGCCAACATCCAGCGTGTGCGCATCGTTCTCTCTCCGTTGAACCGCCTTGGAGATTGCAGAGTACTCCTAGCACACGCCCATGCCCAACTGCATCAGCGCCAGGCCGCCCTCATGCCAGCCCCACCAGGCCAGTGCCAGCAGCAACGCCGCCGCCAGGGCCAGCAGTCCGCGCAGGGCCAGGCGGTTCATGCCGCTTGCGCCTGCAAGCGCGCCACAGGACGCTCGCGCACCGGCCAGTTGAGCGCCGCCGCCAGCAGGCTGAGCAGGATCGAGATCTGCCAGACCAGGTCGTAGTTACCGGTCTGGTCATACACCACCCCGCCCAGCCAACCGCCGAGGAATGCGCCCAGCTGGTGGAACAGGAAGACGATACCGCCGAGCATCGACAGGTTGCGCACGCCGAACAGGGTCGCCACCGTGCCGTTGGTCAGCGGCACGGTCGACAGCCACAACAAGCCCATGGCGATACCGAACAGGTAGGCGCTGAACTGGGTCACCGGCGCCCACAGGAACAGCACGATCACCACCGCCCGCAGCAGGTACAGGGCCGTCAGCAGGCGCGGTTTGGACATGCGCCCACCCAGCCAGCCGGCGGTGTAGGTGCCGACGATATTGAACAGACCGACCAGGGCCAGCACCGTGGTGCCGACCGTGGCGGGCAGGTGCTGGTCGACCAGGTAGGCCGGCAGGTGCACGCCGATGAACACCACCTGGAAACCGCAGACGAAAAAGCCCAGCGCCAGCAGCCAGAAACCGGAGTGCGAACAGGCTTCGCGCAGGGCCTGACCAAGGGTTTGCTCGGCGCCATGGGCTGGCAGCGGGCGGTCCTTGAGCAGGCTCACCAGTGGCACGATAAAGGCCACCGCCAGCCCCAGCACCAGCAAGGCCGCCGACCAGCCCAGCCAGCCGATCAGGCCGAGGGTGCCCGGCAGCATGGCGAACTGGCCGAAGGAGCCTGCCGCACTGGCGATGCCCATGGCCATGCTGCGCTTCTCGGCCGGCACGGCGCGGCCGACCACGCCGAGAATCACCGAGAACGAGGTACCGGACAGGCCGATACCGATCAGCAGACCGGCACTGAGCGACAGGCTCAGGGCCGAATCGGACATGCCCATCAGCACCAGGCCGATGGCATAGAGAATACCGCCGACGATCACCACCCTGGCCGCCCCCAGGCGGTCGGCCAGGGCGCCGGCGAAGGGCTGGGCCAGGCCCCAGATCAGGTTCTGCAGGGCAATGGCGAAGGCGAAGACTTCACGCCCCCAGCCGAAGTCCGCGCTCATGGGCGCCAGGAACAGACCGAAGCCATGCCGCACCCCCAGGGACAGGGCGAGGATCAACGCCGCCCCCAGAAGAATCCAACCGCTGGTTCGCCATACCGATGTCATGCTTGTTCTCTCCTGGAAGCCGCAAGGTTATGCGGGTATATACCCGCTTTTATTCGTATCAATCAGGACAACAGTTCCAGCAGGCGCACCAGCTCTTCACGCTGGCCTTCGCCGAGGGTAGTGATCAGCCCTTTCTGCGCCTGTTCCCAGGCCGGTTGCGCGGCCTGCAAACGGGCCTCGCCCTGCTCGGTGAGCAGCACCAGGCGGTTGCGCAGGTCCTGCCCTTCGGCCAGTGCCACCAGGCCTTCGGCTTCGAGTACCTTGAGGTTGCGCCCCAGGGTACTGCGATCCAGGCCCATGGCCTCGGCCAGGGTCGAGATGCTCGGCTGATCGAGACGTCGCAAGTGCCGCAACAGGGAAAACTGGGCGACATTGATCCCGAAGCCTTCGAGCGCCTCGTCATAATGCCGGCTCACCCCGCGGGCGGCACGACGCAGGTGGGTGCAGATGCATTCACTGGTCAACATAATGCGTGTATATACCCGTATCGTTTCGACGGCAAGTTTTTCCTCATTTCCCTAGAGCACCAGGGCGAGCAATACCGTCAGCTCCACCAGCTCCAGCAAGGCGCCGGCGGTGTCGCCGGTGGTGCCGCCCAGGCGACGCATCATCAGTTGCCGCAAGGCGATGAAGGCCACGGCCGCCACCAGCACCGCCCAAAGCCCGTTGAGCCCCGCCAGCAGCCCGCAGGCGCCCACGCAGGCCACCAGCACCAGGCGTGCACTGCGGCGCGGCAGATGATCAGCCAGGGCCTGACCCAGGCCACCGGCGCGGACATAGGGCGTGCAGAGGAACAGCGCCAGCAGCGCTGCACGGCCAATCAACGGCGCCAGCAACAGCAGCACAGCCTGGTCACGTTCGATCAGCGCCAGCAAGGCACAAAACTTGAGCAGCAACACCAGCACCAGGGTGACCACCGCAATCGGCCCGCTGCGCGGGTCTTTCATGATCAGCAAGGTGCGCTCGCGGTCGCCGAAGCCGCCCAGCCAGGCATCGGCACTGTCGGCCAGGCCATCCAGGTGCAGGGCGCCGCTGAGCAGTACCCAGGCGCTGAGCAGCAAGGCGGCGTGAAGCAACAACGGGCTGCCATCGAGCACGACGTCCAGCCCCCAGAGCAGGCCACCGAACAGCAGGCCCACCAGCGGGTAGCACAACAGCGAGCGGCCCATCTGCTCGGGGGCCGGCATGCCGGGCAAGCGCACCGGCAGGCTGCTGAGAAATTGCAGGGCGATCCAGAACGGCAGCATCTCAGCGCTCCTGCAAGGTGCCGTCGGCGTGCACCTCAAGCCGGCACAAGGCGCCATGGCCGACTTCGACCTGCAGCAACTGTTCGCGCGGCAGGCCACGGGCGCGGGCCAGCAGCAGGCGCATCACTCCGCCGTGGGTCACCAGCAGCACATGCTTGCCGGCGTGCTGGCGATGCAGCGCGGCAATGGCATCCAGCACCCGGGCGGAAAAATCACTGACCGCCTCGCCACCGGGGGGTGTATAGGCATAAGGATCAGCCCAGAACTGCCCCAATTGCTGCTCGTGGGTCAGCATCAGGTCGGCGGCGCTGCGCCCTTCCCACTCGCCGAAATGCAGCTCCTGCACACTGGGTTCCAGTTGCAGCGGCACCTGCAACTGTTCGCCCAACTGCCGGGCGAAGTGCGCACAGCGTTGCAAGGGCGAACTGACCAGGGCATCCCACGGCCCGCCATCGGCGACCGCTGCCCGCATCTGTTCCCAGCCCCTGGCGGTCAGCGCATCGTCCAGGCTGCCGCGCAGGCCGCCGCCGAGTTCGGTTTCGCCATGGCGCAGCAGGTCGATAATCATGCCGGACGGTCCGCCACCGCCGCTTCGGCGAAGGTCGCCATCTGCCCGTGCAGGTCACAGGCCAGGCGCAGCAAAGGTACCGCGAGGGCGGCACCGCTGCCCTCGCCCAGGCGCAGGCCGAGCTCCAGCACCGGCTCGGCGTCGAGCTCGGCCAGCACGCGGCGATGACCTGGCTCGGCGCCACGGTGGCCGAACAGCAGCCAGTCGCGGCAGGCCGGGTTGATGCGCACCGCCACCAGCGCAGCCACGGTGCAGATGAAACCATCGACCAGTACGGCGACACCGGCCTGGGCGCAGCCCAGGTAGGCACCGACCAGGGCGGCGATTTCAAAACCGCCAAGGCAGAACAAGGCCTGCAGCGGATCAGCCGACAGGTCGCCGTGCAGCCTGAGGGCCCGCTCGATCACCTCGGCCTTGTGCCGCACGCCAGCGGCATCCAGGCCGGTTCCCGGACCGCTCAGTTCGCTGGCCGGGCAGCCGAGCAAGGCACAGGCCAGGGCACTGGCCGCGGTGGTGTTGCCGATGCCCATTTCGCCGCCGATGAACAAGTGCGCGCCAGAGGCCGCCGCACGCAGTGCGCTGTCACGGCCACCTTGCAGGGCCCGCAGGCCTTGCTCGCGGGTCATCGCCGGGACCTTGGCGAAGTTCGCCGTGCCCGGGCCAACACGAAGATGAAGCACGCCCGGCAGCTCCAGGGCGGTATCGATGGTGCCCAGATCGACCACCTCCAGTTTCGCACCCAGTTGCCGCGCCAGCACACTGATCGCCGCACCACCGCCGACAAAGTTCTGCAGCATCTGCCCGGTCACCGCCTGGGGATAGGCGGAAATACCCTCGGCGACCACGCCATGATCGCCGGCGAAAATCACGATACTGACCTGATCCAGGCGCGGCTTGAGCTGCCCCTGCAGGCCGGCGAGCTGCACGGCGATCTGTTCCAGGCGCCCCAGCGAGCCTGCCGGTTTGGTCAATTGTTGCTGGCGCGCCAGGGCCTGTTCATGGGCTTGCAGGTCAAGGGCACGGCAGGCTTCAAGCCACCAGTTCTGGCTCATGGTGCGATTCCTTTGAGGGTAAGGGGCAGGCCGGCGACCGTGAGCACCACACGCTGGCAGCGCTCGGCAATGGCCTGGTGCAGCCAGCCGGCTTCATCGACATAACGCCGGGTCAGCTCGCCCATCGGCACCACACCCAGGCCGGTTTCGTTGCTGACCAGAATGATCTCGCCCGGCAGTGTGGCCAGGCAGTCGAGCAAGGCCGTACGCTCGGCGGCCAGGCGCTCGGGATCGTCCAGCATCAGCAGGTTGGTCAGCCACAGGGTCAGGCAGTCGACCAGCAGGCAGCGCCCGGCACTGGCATTGCTGCGCAGGGCATCGGCCAGAGCCAGGGGTTCTTCGATCAGCCCCCAACTGGCCGGCCGGCGCTCGCGGTGCAGCTGCACCCGGGCATTCATTTCACCATCCAGCGGCTCGCTGGTGGCGATGTAGGTGACCGGCAAGCCGCTGCGCTCGGCCAGTTGTTCGGCCAGGCGGCTCTTGCCGGAGCGGGCACCGCCGAGGATCAGGTTGAGCATGTCAGTTCAGTCCGCACAAGTGACGCAGGCGCGTGGTATCCAGGTGCTGCTCGACCAGGTCGGCCAGGCGCTCGATATCGCGCTCGCGCAGGGCCTGGTAATCGATCAGCTCGACGTCCGCCAGGCCGGCCCAGCGCAGCAGCGCCGCGCAGGACTGCGGGCTTTCGAACAGACCGTGCAGGTACGTGGCGAGGATCTGTTCGTCGGCGCTGATGGCGCCGTCACAGCGACCGTCCGCCAGGCGCACCGCCGGCCGTTCGAGCGCCGGGCCAGAGGTGACCCCGGCATGAATTTCATAGCCGCCGATCGGTGCCTGTTCCAGCTCCAGGGTACCGCTGACGTTGCGCAGCTGCTTTTCGGCTTCCAGTACGGTGACGAAATCGAGCAGGCCCAAGCCCTCACTGCTGCCCGCCGCGCCTTCCAGCCCCAGCGGGTCATCCACCTGCTGGCCGAGCATCTGCAGGCCACCACAGATGCCCAGCAGCTTGCCGCCGTAGCGCAGGTGACGGGCGATCGCCTGGTCCCAGCCACGGGCACGCAGTTGCGCCAGGTCGCCGCGCACGCTCTTGGAGCCGGGCAGGATGATCAGGTCGGCGGGGGGAATGAGGTCGCCCGGGCCGATGAATTGCAGGTCCACCTGCGGGTGCAGGCGCAGCGGGTCGAAGTCGGTGTGGTTGCTGATCCGCGGCAGCACCGGCACGATCACCTTGAGCGCACGCGCCGCCTTGTCGCCCTGGCGCTGGTCGATGCCGTCCTCGGCTTCCAGGTGCAGGTCCATCACATAGGGCAGTACGCCCAGCACCGGCTTGCCGGTACGCGCTTCGAGCCAGTCCAGGCCCGGCTGCAGCAAGGCGATGTCACCGCGAAAACGGTTGATGACAAAGCCTTTGACCCGCGCCTGCTCGCTGGGCGACAGCAACTCCAGGGTGCCCACCAGGTGGGCGAAGACGCCGCCCCGGTTGATATCGGCGATCAGGATCACCGGGCAATCCACCGCTTCGGCAAAGCCCATGTTGGCGATATCGCCGGCACGCAGGTTGATCTCGGCCGGCGAGCCGGCCCCTTCGACCATCACCACAGGATACGCGGCGCTCAAGCGCTGGTGGGAGGCCATCACCGCCTGCATGGCGATGGTCTTGTAGTCGTGGTACGCCACCGCATTCATGCTGGTGACCGCGCGGCCGTGGACGATCACCTGGGCGCCGGTGTCGCTGTTGGGCTTGAGCAGCACCGGGTTCATGTCGGTGTGCGGCGCAAGCCCCGCCGCCTGGGCCTGGACCGCCTGGGCCCGGCCGATCTCGCCGCCGTCGGCGGTCACCGCGCTGTTGAGCGCCATGTTCTGCGGCTTGAACGGCACCACCGCCACGCCCTGGCGCAGCAGCCAGCGGCACAGGGCGGTGACCAGGGTGCTCTTGCCGGCATCGGAGGTGGTGCCCTGCACCATCAGGGTACTCATGGGTGTTCCTTGCGATAATCGTTGAAGGCCTGCTCCAGGCGCTGGAAATCCTGGTCGCTGGCCGGCAGGCCGAAGCGCAGGCTCAATGGCGCTGTGAACAGGCGCAGGAGGATGCCGCGCCGGGCCATGAACTCATGCAGCCGCAGCGCCTGGTCGCTGACCAGGTACTGGAACAGGTCACAGCCTCCGGTTGGGGCAAAGCCGGCAGCACCGAGCACGCGCGCCAGGCGCTGGCTGGCCTCGGTGCAGCGGATGATCTGCTGCTGGTGCGCGGCGGTGTCGAGCAGGCAGGCCTGGCCGAGAATGCGGGTCGGGCCGCTGACGGTCCAGGGGCCCAGCAGTTCGGCGAGCTGTAACAACAAGGCGCGTTCGGCCAGGGCAAAGCCCAGGCGCACACCGGCCAGGCCGAAGAACTTGCCGAACGAACGCAGCACGATCAGCCCGGGGCGATCGGCGTGCGCGGCGATGCTGTGCTGCGGGGTGTTGTCCATGAAGGCTTCATCGACCAGCAGCCAGCCGCCACGAGACGCCAGGCGGGCATGCCAGTCCAGCAGCTGTTCGGCGGGCACCAGCCGGCCAGTGGGGTTGTTCGGGTTGACCACCACCAGCACATCGAGGCTGTCGAGCTGCTGCTCGACCTGGTCTTCCCGAAGCTCTATCAGTTCATGACCGGCGCGCCGCCAGCCCTCGGCATGCTCGGCATAGCACGGCGACAACACCCCGACTTTGCTCCGGCCACGCAGCTGCGGCAAGGCCTGGATCGCCGCCTGGGAGCCGGCGACCGGCAGCAGTGATTCGGCGCCGTAATAGGCGCTCGCCGCCTGTTCCAGGCCGTCATCGGTTTCCGGCAGGCGCGCCCAGGCACGCAAGGGAATCTCGGGAATGGCATAGGACCAGGGGGCGATGCCACTGGACAGGTCCAGCCAGTCTTCCCGGGCAATGCCGTAGTGCTGGATGGCGCGCTGCAGGCGCCCGCCGTGTTCAAGCATAGAGTTCCGCTCCCAGGCACAACAACAGCAGCCACAACCAGACCCCCTTGCACACCAGACGCCAGCCGCGCTCGATGGCGTCGGCGTCAGCCGCCGGGCCTTCGCCCAGGCGCGTGCGCTCGTGCAGTTCGCCGTGATAGACCGCAGGTCCGCCCAGCTCCACCCCCAGCGCCCCCGCCCCGGCCGCCATTACCGGGCCGGCGTTGGGACTGTCCCACAAGGGCGCCTGGCGACGCCAGCAGCTCAGGGCCAGGCGGGTCTTGCCGAGCACGGCGTAGGTCAGGGCCACCAGCCGTGCCGGAATGTAGTTGAGCACATCGTCGATGCGTGCCGCCGCCCAGCCGAAGCGCTCGAAGCGCTCGTTGCGATAGCCCCACATGGCGTCCAGGGTGTTGCTCAGGCGATAGAGCACCACCCCCGGCGCACCGGCGACGATAAACCAGAACAAGGCGGCGAACACCGCATCGCTGCCGTTTTCCAGCACCGATTCGGTTGCAGCCCGGGCCACGGCGGTTTCGTCCAGTTCGCGGGTTTCGCGGCTGACCAGGTAGCTGACGCGCTGACGTGCCTGCTCCAGGTCACCGCTGCGCAAGGCGCTGGCCACCGGGATCACGTGTTCACCCAGGCTGCGCAGGCCCAGGGCGCAGTACAGCGCCAGCACCTCCACCAGCCAACCGATATAGGGCAGCCAGGACAGCACGGTAATCAGCAGGGTCAAGGGGATTACCGCCAGGAACCAGGCGGTGACGCCATGGCTGCGCCAACCGCGCCCCCCGGCATTGAAACGCTGCTCCAGACGCCCGGCCAGGCGACCGAACGCCACCAGTGGATGCCGACGCTCGGGCTCCCCCCACAGCGCATCCAGCGCCACGCCGGCAACACTCAGCAACGCCACACTCATCAAGACTCTCCCCACTGGTTTTCGAACAGCATGTCACTCAAGGGCCGCACCGTCGCCCAGCCTTCGAGGGCCAGCATCGGTGCCGGGTAGAACGCCTGGACCGGTCCCAGGCAGAGGATCGCCAGTGGCTTGGCACCTGCCGGCATACCCAGCAGCGCGGCCAGTGCCGCCGGCTCGAACAGCGACACCCAGCCCATGCCCAGCCCTTCGGCGCGGGCGGCCAGCCAGAGGTTCTGGATGGCGCACGACAGCGACGCCAGGTCCATTTCCGGCAGGGTCCTGCGACCGAAAATGTGTTTCTCGCGGTCATCCATCAACGCCGCCACCAGCAATTCGGCGCAGTCGTTGATGCCTTCGACCTTGAGCTGCATGAATTCGTCGGAACGCTCGCCCAGCGCTTGGGCGGTGCGCACCCGCTCCTCCTCCACCAGGCGCTGGATACGCTGGCGCAGGCTGCGGTCGGTAATCCGGATAAAGCGCCAGGGCTGCATCAGGCCGACGCTGGGCGCCTGATGCGCGGCTTGCAGCAGGCGTGCGAGCAGCTCGGGCGCCACTTCACCCGGGATGAAATGGCGCATGTCGCGGCGCTCGCCAATCGCGCGATACACCGCCGCGCGCTCGGCATCGGTAAAGGCCTGGTCGCTCATGGTGCCAACAGCGCCGCCGCCGCCCGGGGGTTGGAGGCGAAATAGAAATGCACGTAGGACGCGGTCAGCCGCCCGCAGCGATAGACCGCTTCGGCGCCGCGGCCGCCATTGGGGCTCTGGCCACGAGCGATCGGCTCCAGCGCGGTGCTGGTCAGGGAGTGGTGATAGGTGTGCCCGCGCAGGTTGCCCTCGGGCAGCTCCACCGCCTGCAGGGCCAGGGCAGCCAGGCGCTTCTGCATCACCGCTTCGCCCTGCAGCAGGCCCAGCAGTTCGGCACGCTCGCCGGCCACATCGGTCAGGGCATCGAGCAGGTAGAGCATGCCACCACATTCGGCGAGCACGGGCTTGCCCGCCTGGTGGTGGGCGCGAATGGCGCCGAGCATCGGCGCATTGGCGGCCAGCGCCTGATGGTGCAGCTCCGGATATCCGCCCGGCAGGTACAGGCTGTCCGCCTCTGGCAGGCAGGCGTCACGCAGCGGCGAGAAGAACGCCAGCTCAGCGCCCATGGCCCGCAGCAGGTCGAGGTTGGCGCCATAGGTGAAGGCAAAGGCTTCATCCCGGGCCACTGCAATGGTGACGCCTTCGAGCAACGGCTCGATGTTCAACTCGCTCGGCGCCGCGAACGCCACCGGTGGCGGCAACGACGATTCGCAACTGGCTCCCAGGGCCTCGGCAGCAGCGTCCAGGCGCAGGTCCAGGTCATTGAGCTCACTGGCCTGGACCAGGCCCAGGTGGCGGCTCGGCAGTTCGATGCCGGTTTCCCGCGACAGGCCGCCATACCAGCGCAGGCCCTCGGTCAGGCTGCCTTCGAGCAACTGGGCATGACGCAGGGTGCCGACGCGGTTGGCCAGCACCCCGGCGAACGGCAGGTCGGGCTGGTAGCGCGCCAGGCCCAGGGCCAGGGCGCCGAAGGTCTGGGCCATGGCCGTGCCGTCGATCACCGCCAGCACCGGCACGCCGAAGTGACGCGCCAGGTCGGCGCTCGACGGCGTGCCGTCGAACAGGCCCATGACCCCTTCGATCAGAATCAGGTCGGCCTCGCCTGCTGCTTCCCACAACAGACGCCGGCTTTCCTGTTCACCGACCATCCACAGATCCAGCTGGTACACCGGCGCGCCGCTGGCCCGCTCGAGAATCATCGGGTCGAGGAAATCCGGGCCACACTTGAACACCCGCACCTTGCGCCCCTGGTTACGGTGCAGGCGTGCCAGGGCGGCGGTCACCGTGGTCTTGCCCTGCCCCGATGCCGGCGCGGCGATCAGGACCGCCGGGCAGTGCCGGGTCAGACTCATAGTTCGACGCCCTTCTGGGCACGGATGCCGGCCTGGAAGGCGTGCTTGATCATGCCCATCTCGGTGACGGTGTCGGCCAGTTCGATCATCTCGTCCTTGGCCCCGCGACCGGTGACGATCACATGCTGCATCGGCGGGCGCGCCTGCAGGTCGCTGAGTACCTGGTCGAGGTCGAGGTAGCCGTGCTTGAGGGCGATGTTCAGCTCATCGAGCACCACGAAGGCGATGCTCGGGTCCTGCAGCATCTGCCGGGACACGGCCCAGGCGGCTTCGGCGGCGGCGATGTCGCGCTGGCGGTCCTGGGTTTCCCAGGTGAAGCCCTCGCCCATCACGTGATAGCGCACCTGCTCGGGAAAGCGGCGGAAGAACAGCTCTTCACCGGTGCTGTTGCGGCCCTTGATGAACTGCACCACGCCGCACTGCATGCCGTGGCCCATGGCCCGCGCCAGCATGCCGAAGGCCGAGCTGCTCTTGCCCTTGCCATTGCCGCTGAGCACCAGCAGCAGGCCGCACTCGTTGGGGGCGTTGGCGATACGCTCGTCGATTACCGCCTTCTTGCGCTGCATACGGGCCAGGTGGCGTTCGTCACGCTCGGTGGATTCAGTCATCGAAGTTCTCCGCAAACCACTGTCGGCCAACCGCAACGAGCGTAGCAGCACGGGGCTGCACAGGTTTCGCGGCGAAGGATGGGCAACAGATGAATGGATAAGGCAGACGGAGAAACGCGCAGGGCTGCGGCACGAAGCCGAAGAAACCGCGCATCACCCTCCGTGATGCCGTTGACTGTGACAGGCCGGTCTCCGGGCTTGTGAGCGGGGCCATGAACACCCGGGTCGCGCGCCTTCCCGGGTGCGGGCACCCAGTGGCCATGCGCGGCCTTGACTCACCTACCGTTGCGGGGGCAGCGCCGGATTCGCGCGCCTTTGCGCGCCCACCGGCTTCCCTGTTTCACCCTGCCAGGCCACAGCCCACAGAGCACCTGAAACAAGTCGCGAAGGTTAGAGGGTTGCACCGGGAGCGTCAATGAAAGGCGCCCTACCGGCCTGGATCAATGGCGACCTTGTCATCTTGTGTCACCCTGATTTCAGTGATATCAAATAGCCATAAACTGGCTGTACTCGATCACAATGATAAAGGAGAGAGCAGCATGCAAGGCCTGATCATCAACAACACACGCCTGGAATTCCTGCGTCCGGTGCTGGAACGCTGGGTCGAATGCATCGATCGATTCAACCAGGTGCTGGGCGATGGCGAAGCCGCCTACTGGCACGGCGCCCAGGCCAACCTCGGTTTGCTGTCAGCGGCGGCCTGGCAAGCCGAGTTGGTGACCTTGGCGCAGCACCAGAGCAAGAAGCAGCGCGAAGACGGTGATCGCGACGGTCGTTGCGACCTGTATATCGCCAGCCGCGAAGAAGCCGCCTACCTGCAGGCCAGCCAGCGCTGGCCACGGATCGCCCGGCTTGACCTGGCCAATGCCCTGGCCGAAACCGTACAAGCCGCCCGCCAGGTCGCAGCACCAAGCCAGCTGAAAGTCGCCGCCCTCTTCGCCAGCCCCTGGAAAGCCGGCCAACACGCCAGCCCCGAAGAACTCCAGGACCTGGTCGACGACCTGCACAAGCACACCGCCTGTGCCATTGCCTGGTACTTTCCGTACGCCTATCGCAAGTTGCACAACGAAGCCGGGCAGTATCACCCCGGGGTCGCCCTGCTGCTCAAGCAGGCCTGATCCGCCCGCCACCAAGGGAACCTCGCGAACGCGGCCGTCCTCTACTGCCAAAGAGGCCAACTTCGTGAGGTCACCACAATGGGCAAGACTCCGATAGCGCTGCTGCTGGCAATGAGCGCTGGATTGAGCGGCTGCGGCGAAACCGCCCGCCTGCAGGTCAGTGACGGGTACGGTCCGTCCCCCCAACTCCCCGAGCCGAACAAGACCCTGATTCCAACCGTCAACATCGCCCCGGCGGTGGGCTGGCCCCGGGGCGCCAGGCCTTCGACGGCACCCGGCACCCGGGTGGCGGCCTTCGCCGAAGGGCTGGATCACCCGCGCTGGCTGTACGTACTGCCCAATGGCGACGTACTGGTGGCTGAAACCAACGCCCCGCCCAAGCCTGACGACAACAAGGGAATACGGGGCTGGGTGATGAAAAAGGCCATGGGCCGTGCTGGCGCCGCCGTGCCCAGCCCCAACCGCATCAGCCTGTTGCGCGACAGCGACCGGGATGGCGTGGCCGAAATCCGCACCACTTTCATCGACAACCTCAACTCACCCTTCGGCATGGCCCTGGTGGGCAACGACTTCTACGTGGCCGATACCGATCGCTTGCTGCGCTTTCACTATGAGCCCGGCAGCATGGCGATCACGGGCCCTGGCACACTGGTAGCCGAGCTGCCCGGTGGGCGGCTGAATCACCACTGGACCAAGAACGTGATCGCCAGCCGCGACGGCAAGAAGCTCTACGTGACAGTGGGCTCCAACAGCAATGTCGGCGAACACGGCATGGCGCAGGAAAAAGGCCGCGCCGCGATTTGGGAAATCGACCCGGCCAGCGGTCAAACGCGCATTTTCGCCTCGGGCCTGCGCAACCCCAACGGCATGGCCTGGGAGCCACACACCGGACACCTGTGGACGGCGGTCAACGAGCGCGATGAGATCGGCAGCGACCTGGTGCCCGACTACATCACCTCGGTCAAGGACGGCGGTTTTTATGGCTGGCCATACAGCTACTATGGCCAGAACGTCGACCAGCGGGTCAATCCACAGGATCCGCAACAGGTGGCCTCGGCCATTGCCCCGGACTACGCCGTAGGCCCGCACACCGCCTCACTGGGCCTGACCTTCGCCGAGCCCGGCGTACTACCGCCGCCGTTCGAGCAAGGCGCATTCATCGGCCAGCACGGCTCCTGGAACCGCAAGCCGCACAGTGGCTACAAGGTGATTTTCGTGCCCTTCAGCACGTCCGGCCGACCGGCAGGCAAGCCGATCGACCTGTTGACCGGCTTTCTTGACGCTGACGGCAAAGCCAGGGGGCGACCGGTGGGGGTCATCAACGATCAGCGTGGGGGATTGCTGGTGGCCGATGATGTGGGCAATACGATCTGGCGGGTGAGCAAGGTGAAGTAACCCTGTCGCGGGGCAAGCCCGCTCCCACCTGGACTGCTGTGGGAGCGGGCTTGCCCCGCGATGCGATGTAGCTCATACATCACAACGGGGCCCACCCCCACAAAGACAGTTGATCTCACATCTCAGGGAATGCGCGCCAACGCAGGGGGCAGCACGCGCTTGGCATTCAGATAAGCTTTTTGCCAGTAGCTGTTGGCCAGATAATCCAGACGAACGGTGCCACCGGTGGCCGGCGCATGGACGAAACGCCCTTCCCCGACATAGATCCCGGCATGACTGACCTGGGACCCGCCATTGGTGGCAAAGAACACCAGATCACCGGACTGCAGGTCATTGCGCTGGATGTTCGGCGCACGAATGCCGATCATTTCCCGGGTCGAGCGCGGCAAGGATATACCCGCTGCGTCACGGTAGACGTAACCGATCAGGCCACTGCAATCGAAGCCCGAATCCGGTGTGTTGCCGCCCCAGCGATAGGGCGTACCCACCAAACCCAGGGCCCGGAACAGGACATCGTCGGCAACTGGAGAAAAGTACACCTGAGGCGCCATGACCACAGGCTCGACTACCTTGGACGGGGTCGGGGCATGGCTAGAGCAGGCACCGAGCAGTGCCAGCAGGGAAAGGAGAGCGAAGCGCGCCTGAATCGCCATGGTCAGAACATCCTGTCTGAAGCCGTCCCGGGGTGAGCGGGAAAATAGGTGAGAATTTAGATTAGACGCTTTCTGTAAACACGCACGGCGACGCGCTTTTCAGCTACGTCGCCGTGAGGTTGCAAGGCTCATGATCAGTTACGCGAGATAACGGTCTCGGTCGGTGCCATGGCCAGTGCACGTTTGGCTTCGATAAAGGTCTTGCTCCAGTAGCGGTCACCGAGCTTGTCGATGCGCACGCCACCGCTGCGGCGGCTGCTGGAGTGGATGAACTGATCGTCGCCCAGGTAGATCCCGGCGTGGCTCACGCGGCCGCGACCATTGGTGCTGAAGAACAGCAGGTCGCCTGGCTTGAGGTTGTTGCGAGCAACCAGCGGAGCATTCACGTTGATCATTTCGCGGGTCGAGCGCGGCAGGTTCAGGCCGGCCTCTTCGCGGAACAGATAACCGATGAAACCGCTGCAATCAAAGCCGGACTGCTCGGAGGTGCCACCAAAACGGTAACGGGTACCGATCAGCGACATGCCACGCTCGAGGATGTTGTCGGCCAGGGCCGGCAGCTGGTAAGGCTTGCTGCTGGCGAAATTATGCAGATCTTCTTCGGTGGCCAGCTCTTCCTCGAACAGCGATGCGCTGGAGGATTTGGCCGAGGCCTGGGTGGCCACCGGTTGTTGAGCCTGCTGCTGCGAAACTGGGCCATGGGCCGCGCAGCCAAAAAGCAGGGTCACAAGTGCGAGGGGCACGAGGGGTGCGAAGCGCTTTAGCATGGGCACGACCGTGTCTTTTGATTTAGTGAAGGCGCGACTATGCCCTCTATCGCATCGATTTGCAAATTCAATCGAAAAAAATGTGACTTTTATGTGGCGAGGCTCTAGTGCCTGCCTTACCAGCCCAAAGTTTCTTTCAAAAACGGGATGGTGAGCTTGCGTTGAGCCTGCAACGAGGCCTGGTCGAGGCGTTCGAGCAGGTCGAACAATGCACTCATGCTACGGGTGCCGCGGGTCAGGATGAAATGCCCGACCTCATCGGTAAGGTGCAGGCCGCGACGCGAAGCGCGCAGTTGCAGGGCGCGCAGCTTGTCTTCGTCCGACAGCCCGCGCATCTGGAAGATCAGCGCCATGGTCAGGCGCGACTTGAGGTCGGCGAGCTTGATCGGCAGTTCCCGCGGCGAACTGGAGGCCGCCAGCAGCAGGCGCCGGCCGCTGTCACGCAGGCGGTTGAACAGGTGGAACATGGCCTCTTCCCACTCCGGCTTGCCGGCAATCACATGCAGGTCGTCCAGGCAGACCAGTTCATACTGTTCCAGGTTATCCAGCAGTTCGACGCCGCGGTCGAGCAGTTGCGCCAGCGGCAGGTAGACAGCAGGCTCGCCCAGTTGCTCGAAACGCAGGCAGGCGGCCTGCAACAGGTGGGTACGACCGACACCCTGCTTGCCCCAGAGGTAGATCAGGCTTTCGGTCCAGCCGGCGTCGGCTTCGCAGAGTCGCTCGACGTAGCCCAATGCGGCGGCGTTGGCACCCGGATAGTAGTTGATGAAGGTGGCGTCATCACGCAGACGCACACCCAGGGGCAACTGGATCGGTTTCATGCTGGCTGGGCGGATCCGAAGAACCACAAGGGGCCTTTTGTGAAAAGTCTGCAAAGTTTATACCCGTGGCGCCGGTCGCACAATCGGCGTGGACCACAAGCAAAATCAAAGGCTTGCATCGGCAGGTGACAACCGATGCAAGCACTTGGCTATCAACCTAGAGATCCGGGTCGATATCGCCGGCATAGATGTCCGACTCTTTATAAAGGTCATGCACGTGGCGCAACAGCACCATGATCACCGCCGCCACCGGCAGGGCCAGCAGCACCCCGGTGAAGCCGAACAGCTCGCCGCCGGCCAGGATCGCGAAGATCACCGCCACCGGGTGCAGGCCGATGCGATCCCCCACCAGCAGCGGCGTCAGGACCGTGCCCTCCAGGACCTGGCCGACCATGAACACCGCAGCAATGCCGAGCAACGGGTAGGGGTCGCCGCCAAACTGGAACAGGCCGGCAATCATTGCCGCGCCGATGCCGATGATGAACCCCATATAAGGCACGATGGCCGCCAGCCCCGCCAGCAGGCCGATCAGCAGGCCGAGTTCCAGCCCAACCAGCATCAGGCCGGAGGCATAGATCACGCCCAAGGCCAACATCACCAGCAACTGGCCACGGACAAAGGCGCCGAGCACTTCGTGGCACTCCCCGGCCAGGGCCACCGCCCGCGCTTCGCGCTGGCGCGGCAGCAGGCTGCGGATCTTGGCCATCATCAGGTCCCAGTCGCGCAGCAGGTAAAAGCTCACCACCGGGATCAGCACCAGGTTGGCCAGCCAGCCCAGCAGTGCCAGCCCCGACGCCGTGGCCTGGGACAGGATAACCCCGACGATATCGGTGGTCTGACCCATGTGGGCACTGATGGCGGCCTTGATCTTGTCGAACTTCCAGAAGCCTTCGGCCAGACCAAGGCGCATTTGCACCCAGGGCAAGGCGTCGTGCTGCAGCCAGTCGAGCATCTGCGGCGCCACTTCGTAAAGCCGGACCAGCTGCCTGGCCAGCATCGGCACCAGGACCAGCAGCAACAGGGTCAGCAGCAGGGTGAACAGGGTGAATACCAGCACTACGCCCCAGGTGCGGGACAACCCGGCACGCTCCAGGCGGTCGACCAGCGGGTCGGCCAGGTAGGCCAGCAGGATGCCGACCAGAAAAGGTGAAAGGATCGGGTGCAGCCAGTACAGCAGCGCGGCGCACAATAGCACCACGCCGAGCCACACCCAGCGACGCATATCAGTCATGAACGGCTCCAGGCCAGGTCAGGGGTTACCAACGAAAACGCAGCCCGTTGAAGGGTGTTGCCACAGCAGCCTGGGTGGCGAGCGGGTTGGCCGGGTCGACCACAGGTTGCGGCGCCGGCGGCTCGGCGGGCAGCTCCTGGAGCTTGGCCAGGCCCAGCTGGGCGCGCAGTTGATCCGGGTTACCGGTCAGCTGCCAGGTCAGGGTATCGCCCTGGGCCCGGTTCAGGCGTGCGCCATAGGGCTCCAGTACCCGGCCGAGTTCGGCATAGCGCGCCAGGTTCATGCCCTGGATCTGCACCTGCATTTCACTGCTGGCGCCAGGACGAGCGACAAAACGCGGCGCCAGGCGGCTGCTGACCGCCAGCATCACGGCATCGGTCAGGGCCGCCTGGTCGGCAGCTTCGACCTTGCCCTGCTCGCGCTGGTTGCCCAGCCACAGGTGCCAGGTCCCCTGCCACTTGCCATCGGCCTCACTGGCATGCACGGCCAGCAGCGCATCGGCACCGTAGCGCTCGGAAGCGCCGCGCAAGGGCGCCGGATCCGAACCTTCGAGGTTCTTCGCCGTCGCCACCAGTTGTTCATCAAGGTCGGCCAGCGGCAGGCGCAGCGGCAGGCCGCGGTGCCGGGCAGCGCGGCGCAGCGGTTCGGCACTGCCCTGGCCGTCGCCGACCAGGCTGGAACCTTCACTGCTGTCGTTCAACCACCAGCCCAGGATCGAGGGCCGGTTGTTACCCCACAGGGCCAGGCCGGCCTGGCGCAAGGTGCGTTCGGTGCTGCCCGGATCGAAATCCACCAGCACGGTTTGCGGGGGACCTGCTTCGAAGCCGAACTGGCTGATGATCTGCTGCGGATCCTTGCGCAGCGCCGCCAGGGCCGGACCCTGCACCGCCTTGGGGTCGCCGGTCAGGCGCAGCACGAGGGTCTCGAGGGCTTTTCCGGTGGCCTGGGCGCGGGCTTCGGCGCCCTGCCCCTCGACCGGTTCGCGGACCTGATACAGGCCGGAGAGGGTTTCGGCCTGGGCCGACAGTGCCCAGAAGGCCAGACAGCCAACGGCCAGGTAATTTCGCAAACGCATGAAGGATTCCTGTCCTGGTAATAAAGAAGCGATGCTTGCGGGCAGTTGCCCATAGACCGCAGCACCCTGCAAAACATTCGGTCAGCGCCGACAAATTCATCCCATTGCCTTGCTATACCTTATACAGCCTGCGCCCTGGCAACCAGTCGGACACCGTGAAAGCATATTTTTTAACGGATCTGGGCCCTGCCCGTCGGCCTGAGGATGGCCGCTACCGGGCAACCCTGATAAAATCGCGCGCCTTCGCAGACCGGCGACGGTCAGGCAGCCGGAATACCCTCCGAAATGCCTGGCAGGTCACGGTCGATTCCCCCGAATCCCTCCCCCTAAAGGCCTGGATCATGAGCAAGCAACCCTCCCTGAGCTACAAGGACGCCGGTGTAGACATCGACGCCGGTGAAGCATTGGTCGAACGCATCAAAGGCGTTGCCAAGCGCACGGCGCGCCCGGAAGTCATGGGCGGCCTGGGCGGTTTTGGCGCCCTCTGCGAAATCCCGGCCGGCTACAAGCAGCCGGTTCTGGTCTCCGGTACCGACGGCGTCGGCACCAAGCTGCGCCTGGCGCTGAACCTGAACAAGCATGACAGCATCGGCCAGGACCTGGTCGCCATGTGCGTCAACGACCTGGTGGTTTGCGGTGCCGAGCCGCTGTTCTTCCTCGACTACTACGCCACCGGCAAGCTCAACGTCGACGTCGCCGCCACCGTGGTCACCGGCATCGGCGCCGGCTGCGAACTGGCCGGCTGCTCCCTGGTCGGCGGTGAAACCGCTGAAATGCCTGGCATGTACGAAGGCGAAGACTACGACCTGGCCGGCTTCTGCGTCGGCGTGGTGGAAAAGGCCGAAATCATCGACGGCTCCAAGGTCGCTACCGGCGACGCGCTGATCGCCCTGCCGTCCTCCGGCCCGCACTCCAACGGCTACTCGCTGATCCGCAAGATCATCGAAGTCGCCGGTGCCGACATCGAGAGCATCCAGCTCGACGGCCAGCCGCTGACCGAACTGCTGATGGCGCCGACCCGCATCTACGTCAAGCCACTGCTCAAGCTGATCAAGGACACCGGCGCCGTCAAGGCCATGGCCCACATCACCGGTGGCGGCCTGCTCGACAACATCCCGCGCGTCCTGCCAAAAGGCGCCCAGGCCATCGTTGACGTCGCCAGCTGGGAGCGTCCAGCGGTGTTCAACTGGCTGCAGGAGCAAGGCAACGTCGACGAGCACGAAATGCACCGCGTCCTGAACTGCGGCGTCGGCATGGTCATCTGCGTGGCCCAGGACCAGGTCGAAGTCGCCCTGAAGAACCTGCGTGACTCCGGCGAGCAGCCATGGGTCATCGGCCAGATCGGCGTCGCCGCCGAAGGCGCTGCCCAGGTCGAGCTGAAAAACGTCAAGGCGCACTGATGCCGAGCGAGACCTGCGATGTAGTGGTGTTGCTGTCGGGTTCCGGCAGCAACCTGCAAGCCCTGATCGACAGCGCCCGTGCCGGGGATTCCCCGGTACGGATCCGCGCCGTGGTTTCCAACCGCGCCGATGCCTATGGCCTTGAGCGCGCCCGTGCCGCCGGCATCGACACCGCCGTGCTCGACCACAAGGCCTTCGACGGCCGCGAGGCCTTCGACGCGGCACTGGTCGAGCTGATCGACGGCTACCAGCCGCAGCTGGTGGTGCTGGCCGGTTTCATGCGCATCCTGAGTGCCGGCTTCGTCCGCCACTACCAGGGGCGCCTGCTGAACATCCACCCGTCCCTGCTACCCAAGTACAAGGGCCTGCACACCCATCAGCGGGCCCTCGAGGCCGGCGATGCGGAGCATGGCTGCAGCGTGCACTTCGTCACCGAGGAACTCGACGGCGGGCCGCTGGTCGTACAAGCAGTGATACCGGTGGAGCCGGACGACACACCAGAGCGTCTGGCACAACGGGTTCACGGCCAGGAACACCGGATTTACCCCCTGGCTGTGCGCTGGTTCGCCGAAGGACGTTTGCGCCTGGGCGAGCACGGTGCTCTACTGGATGACCAACCGCTGGCGGCCACAGGCCACTTGATTCGACCCTAGGAGATATTATGCGTCGCGCCCTGCTCTTCGCTCTCGCCGTGCTCGCACTGCCGCTCCAGGCAGCCGATCTGAAGCCGTTCTCGGCCAGCTACACCGCCGACTGGAAACAGCTGCCCATGAGCGGCACCGCCGAGCGCAGCCTGGAAAAGAAAGCCGACGGTACCTGGAGCCTCAACTTCAAGGCGTCGATGATGATCGCCAGCCTGACCGAGCAAAGCACCCTTAAACTGGACAAGGACACCCTGCTGCCACAGACCTACCACTTCGAACGTGGCGGCTTGGGCAAGGCCAAGAAGGTCGACCTGAATTTCGACTGGAACGGCAAGCTCATCACCGGTACCGACCGTGGCGACGCGATCAAGCTGCCGCTCAACCGTGGCGTGCTGGACAAGTCCACCTACCAGCTGGCCTTGCAGCATGACATCGCCGCCGGCAAGAAGAGCGTGAGCTACCAGGTGGTCGATGGCGACGAGATCGACACCTACGACTTCCGCGTGCTGGGCACCGAAAAGGTCACCACCAAGACCGGCCAGGTCGATGCCATCAAGGTCGAGCGCGTGCGCGACCCGAGCCAGAGCAAGCGCATCACCGAGCTGTGGTTCGCCAAGGACTGGGACTACCTGCTGGTCCAGCTGCGCCAGGTCGAGACCGACGGCAAGGAGTACGTGATCGTACTGCTGGACGGCACGGTCGACGGCAAGGCGGTCAAGGGCAACTGATCGCCCTGGCTGTTCGCAGTACCCGAAACCCCGCCTTGTGCGGGGTTTCTTTTTGGCCCATCGCAGGCTTCGCCAGCTCCCACAGAGATCGCCGTGGGAGCTGGCGAAGCCTGCGATGGGCCTTGTTCCATGAAACATCTTTCATGGCCCGAACATTTACTTAGTCAGCTAACAAATTCTATAAAAGAGACCTGCGACACGGTGCCGCAGTTAACTGAACCTGGAGTTTGCAGATGACTGTCAAAGTAACTGAGCGCGACGAAAGCAAGATGTCCCACGAAAGCCTGGCAGCCGGCCTGCGCATCTGGGATGTGCATCAGCAGGATGAGCTGGTGGGCATGTTCCACAACGAGCATGAGGCCCACAGCTACCGCATGGAACTGGAGTTCCTCGAATCCAGACAGCCAGCGCAATAACCCTCCGCCAGCCAAAACAAACCCCGCCGAAGCGGGGTTTGTCGTTTACCACATCAGATCGTCCGGGATCACGTAGGCGGCGTACGGATCATCGGCATCCGGCTCTTCCACCTGGGTGTTGAGCAGGATGATGCGCTTGGGATCGCGCTCCTGGATCTTCACTGCCGCTTCCCGCGGAATCACTTCGTAGCCGCCGCCATGGGCGACGATGGCCAGCGAGCCGCTGCTCAGCTTGCTGCGCATCAGGGCGTTGACCGACAGGCGCTTGACCTTCTTGTCATCGACGAAGTTGTAGTAGTCCTCGGTGTTCAGCTTGGGCAGGCGCGACACTTCGATCAACTGCTTGACCTGGGCGGCACGGGCCTTCTGCTCGGCCTTCTCCTGCTGCTGGCGGTTGAGCTCCTGGTCACGCGCGGCCTTTTCGGCCATGGCTTCACGGGCCAGGCGCTGCTGGCTGTCGTCGACTTCGACCTGGCCCTTGTGTTCCAGGCGCTTCTGTTTCTTCTGGTCTTTGTTGACCTGCTTGACCTGCTTCTGGTTGACCAGACCGGCTTTGAGCAATTGGTCGCGAAGGGAAAGGCTCATCGTTCACTCACTTATGTGCTTCAGCTCAGCCGCAGCTGGGCAGGTTCTTTTCCTGACGTTTGGCTTCGCCCCACAGTGCGTCCATGTCGTCCAGGGTGCAATCTTCGATCGGACGCCCCATGTCGCGCAATGCCTGTTCGATAAAACGGAAAC
The DNA here is from genome assembly GCF_030272895.1 of Pseudomonas sp. BGr12. Taxonomy (GTDB): domain Bacteria; phylum Pseudomonadota; class Gammaproteobacteria; order Pseudomonadales; family Pseudomonadaceae; genus Pseudomonas. The sequence continues at coordinate 143,849 of NZ_JALRNF010000003.1, forward strand.
GTCGTTCAAATTTCTGGTTGGCGCCGCGCAGGGCGTTTTCCGGGTCGACCTTCAGGTGCCGGGCCAGGTTGACCGTGGCGAACAACAGGTCGCCCACTTCATCGGCCAGCGCCACGCTGTCGTTGTCGGCCATGGCCTGGAGCACTTCGTCGAGCTCCTCGCGCACCTTGTCCAGCACCGGCAAGGCATCCGGCCAGTCGAAGCCGACCTGGGCCGTGCGCTTTTGCAACTTGGCGGCCCGGGACAGGGCCGGCAAGGCGGCGGGGACATCGTCGAGCAGGGACAGCTGCTCGGGGACGCCCTTCTCTGCCCGCTCCTGGGCCTTGATCTGCTCCCAGCGCTGCTTGACCTGGGCTTCGTCCAGCCGGGGGGTATCCAACGGCGCATACAGCTCGCCAGTGGGGAATACATGGGGGTGGCGACGAATCAGCTTGCTGGTGATGCTGTCGATCACCTGGGCAAACTCGAAGCGGCCTTCCTCGCGGGCCAGCTGGCAGTAATAGACCACCTGGAACAGCAGGTCGCCCAGCTCGCCCTGCAGGTGCTCGAAATCGCTGCGCTCGATGGCATCGGCGACTTCGTAGGCTTCTTCGAGGGTGTAGGGAATGATGGTCGCGTAGGTCTGCTTGAGGTCCCACGGACAGCCGTGCTGCGGGTCGCGCAGGCGGGCCATGAGGTGGAGCAGGTCGTCCAGTTTGTACATCTCGGGGTCTCGGTGGTGGCCTTATCGCGGGGCATGCCCGCTCCTACAGGTGTAGGAGCGGGCATGCCCCGCGATAGCGATCTTAAGGCGTACGGTTACGCCGCGTCTCGATGATGTTCGGCAACTGCGAGATCCGCCCCAGCAGGCGCCCGAGCGCATCCAGGCCGGGAATCTCGATGGTCAGCGACATCAAGGCGGTGTTGTCTTCCTTGTTCGAGCGGGTGTTGACCGCCAGTACGTTGATCCGCTCGTTGAGCAGGACCTGGGAGACGTCGCGCAGCAGCCCCGGACGGTCGTAGGCACGGATGATGATATCCACCGGGTAGGTCTGTACCGGCACCGGCCCCCAGCTGACCTGGATGATCCGCTCCGGCTCGCGCCCGGACAGTTGCAGCACCGAGGCGCAATCCTGGCGGTGGATGGTCACGCCGCGGCCCTGGGTGATGTAGCCGACGATCGCATCCCCCGGCAACGGCTGGCAGCAGCCGGCCATTTGCGTGAGCAGGTTGCCGACGCCCTGGATCTGGATGTCGCCACGCTTGCCCGGCTTGTAGCCGGTGGCCTTGCGCGGCACCAGCTCGACGTGGCCGCTGCGCTCCGGCTCGACCAGTTGCTGGGCCGCGTTGACCAGGTGCGCCAGGCGCAGGTCGCCGGCACCGAGCGAGGCGAACATGTCCTCGGCGGCCTTGAGGTTGGCTTTTTCGGCCAGGCGCTCGAAGTCCACTTGTGGCAGGCCCAGGCGATTGAGTTCGCGCTCGAGCAAGGTCTTGCCGGCGGCGACGTTCTGGTCGCGCGCCTGCAGCTTGAACCAGTGGACGATCTTGGCCCGCGCCCGCGAGGTGGTGACGTAGCCCAGGTTCGAGTTCAGCCAGTCACGGCTGGGGTTGCCGTGCTTGCTGGTGATGATCTCGACCTGCTCGCCGGTCTGCAGGCTGTAGTTGAGCGGCACGATCCGCCCGTTGATCTTCGCGCCCCGGCAGTTGTGGCCGATTTCGGTGTGCACGCGGTAGGCGAAGTCCAGTGGCGTGGCGCCCTTGGGCAGGTCGATGGCATGACCGTCGGGGGTGAAAACGTAGACCCGGTCCGGCTCGATATCGACCCGCAGCTGTTCGGCCAGGCCGCCGATATCGCCCAGTTCCTCGTGCCATTCCAGCACCTGGCGCAACCAGGAGATCTTCTCCTCGTAGTGGTTGGAGCTGGATTTGACGTCAGTGCCCTTGTAGCGCCAGTGCGCGCAGACGCCCAGTTCGGCTTCCTCGTGCATGGCGTGGGTGCGGATCTGCACTTCCAGCACCTTGCCCTCGGGGCCGATCACCGCGGTGTGCAGCGAGCGGTAGCCGTTTTCCTTGGGGTTGGCGATGTAGTCGTCGAATTCTTTCGGAATGTGCCGCCAGAGGGTATGGACGATACCCAGCGCGGTGTAGCAGTCGCGCATTTCCGGCACCAGCACGCGCACCGCACGCACGTCGTAGATCTGGCTGAACTCCAGGCCCTTGCGCTGCATTTTGCGCCAGATCGAGTAGATGTGCTTGGCCCGGCCGCTGATATCGGCCTTGACCCCGGTGGCCAGCAGCTCGTTCTGCAGCTGGTTCATCACGTCGCTGATGAAACGCTCGCGGTCCAGGCGCCGCTCGTGCAACAGCTTAGCGATCTGCTTGTACTGATCAGGTTCAAGGTAGCGGAACGACAGGTCTTCCAGTTCCCACTTGATATGACCGATACCCAGGCGGTGGGCCAGGGGCGCGTAGATGTCGAAGACCTCGCGGGCGACCCGGTGGCGCTTCTCGTCATCGGCGCCCTTGACCGCACGGATGGCGCAGGTGCGTTCGGCCAGCTTGATCAGCGCCACGCGCACATCGTCGACCATGGCCACGAGCATCTTGCGCAGGTTCTCGACCTGCGCCTGGGAACCCAGCACCAGCGACTGGCGCGGGCTGAGGCTGGCGCTGATGGCGGCCATGCGCAGCACGCCGTCGATCAGCTTGGATACCACCGGGCCAAAGCGCTGGCCGACTTCGGCCAGGGTCACCTTGCCCTCGCGTACCGCCCGGTAGATCACCGCGGCCACCAGCGAGTCCTGGTCGAGCTTGAGGTCGGCGAGGATTTCGGCGATTTCCAGGCCGGCCTGGAAACTCGAGGTACCATCGGCCCAGGAATGCTTGGCCGGGTTACCCTTCTTCTCGACTTCCTGGGCGAACTCACACGCCCCCTTGAGGGCCGCGCGGTCCAGCGCCAGGTCGACGCTCACCACATGATCCAGCCATGCTTCGAGATTGATACTGCCGTCGGTGTTGACCGGCTGGTGCACTCTCACCTGTACCATCTTTGTTTACCTTTCCCTACAGCGCATTCACGATGCGCCTGAAATCACTGGTGCTGCCCCTGCCGGACCCAAGGTGCAGCGCCGAACGCGCCAGCCCCGCTAGCCCGCTTCGAATAACGCCATGGCTTCGACATGCGCCGTCTGAGGAAACATGTCGAGAATCCCGGCACATTTTAACCGGTAACCCTGCCGGACCAGCTCAACTGTGTCACGGGCCAGGGTTGCCGGGTTGCACGATACGTATACAAGACGTTTCGCACCCAGGTCTGCGATTTTTCGTACCACCTCGTAAGCACCGTCTCGCGGTGGGTCCAAGAGTACCGCAGAAAAGCCTCCAGCGGCCCAGCCGGAGGTGGACAAAGGCTGCGATAAATCGGCCTGAAAAAACCGAGCGTTATGCACATTATTACTGCGTGCATTAGCCTCGGCCCGATCGACCATGGCCTGCACGCCTTCTACCGCAACCACCTCTCGCGCCTGCCGGGCCAGCGGCAGGGCGAAGTTGCCCAGGCCGCAGAACAGGTCCAGCACGCGCTCGTCGGCTTGCGGCGCCAGCCAGGCCAACGCCTGCTCGATCATCGCCGTGTTGACCTGGGCGTTGACCTGGACGAAATCACCCGGCCGGTAGGCCAGTTCCAGGTTCCAGGGCGCCAGGCTGAAGCCCAGGCTCTGACTTGCATCGAGCGGATAAGGTTCACCCTCTCCCTGCAACCATAGCTGCACACCCGCCTCGGCGCAGAACGCCTGCAGGCGCGAGAGGTCCGCCTCAACCAGCGCAGCGGTATGGCGCACCAGCATGGCCAGCGCCGTGCCGCTGAACAGCTCGACATGACCGACCACCTGCGGCTTGCCCAGGCTCTGCAGGAGCATTGGCAGATGACGCATGATCGACTGCAAGGGTTGTACCAGCACCGGGCACTCGTCGATGGCGACGATGTCCTGGCTGGCTTCGGCGCGAAAACCCACTTCGAGTTTCTTTGCCTTGGCATCCCAGCGCACGGCCACCCGCGCACGGCGCCGGTAGCCGAACTCCGGACCGCTCAGGGGTTCGGCCCACTGCTCGGGCACCACGCCTGCGACCCGCTGCAGTTGCTCGGCCAGCAGGCGCTGCTTGAGCGCCAACTGATCGGCATGGGGCAAGTGCTGCAGGTTGCAGCCACCACAACGGTCGAAATGCTTGCACGGCGCCTGGCGGCGATCCGCGCTTGCGCTGAAGACCCGCTCCAGGCGCGCCTCGACCACCTTGCCGTGGGCGTTGAGCACCCGGGCTTCGACCTCTTCCTCGGCCAGCGCACCGCTGACGAACCAGGTGCGCCCCTCGAAAAAGGCAATGCCGCGGCCATCACCGGCCAGACGCTCGATGCGCAGGCGCTGCTTCTTGCCGGTAGGAATCTGAGGCGTGCGGCTGCCGCCAGTCGGCTGGAAGCGCAGGCCGGTGTTACGTTTACTTTTGGACATCAGTTCGCCGCGTCGAAAATACCGGTCGACAGGTAACGGTCGCCACGGTCACAAATGATCGCCACTATCACGGCGTTTTCCACCTCGCGGGACAGGCGCAACATCGCCGCCACTGCACCACCGGAGGACACGCCACAGAAAATGCCCTCTTCCCGGGCCAGCCGGCGGGTGGTTTCCTCGGCTTCGCTCTGGGTCATGTCGACCACGCGATCGACACGCTCGGCCTGGTAGATCCGCGGCAGGTACTCTTCGGGCCAGCGACGGATACCCGGGATCGCCGAACCTTCCATCGGCTGCAAGCCGATGATCTGAATCGCCGGGTTCTGCTCCTTGAGGTAGCGCGAGCAGCCCATGATGGTGCCGGTGGTGCCCATGGAGCTGACGAAATGGGTGATGGTGCCCTGGGTCTGGCGCCAGATCTCAGGACCGGTGCCCTCGTAGTGCGCCACTGGGTTGTCGACATTGCCGAACTGGTCGAGCACCAGGCCACGGCCTTCGGCTTGCAGGCGGTCGGCCAGGTCACGGGCGCCTTCCATGCCTTCTTCCTTGCTGACCAGGATCAGCTCGGCGCCATAGGCAGTCATCGCCGCCTTGCGTTCGGCACTGGAGTTGTCGGGCATGATCAGGATCATCTTGTAACCCTTGATCGCCGCCGCCATCGCCAGGGCGATCCCGGTGTTGCCCGAGGTCGCCTCGATCAGCGTGTCGCCCGGCTTGATCTGCCCGCGCAGCTCGGCACGGGTGATCATCGACAGCGCCGGCCGGTCCTTGACCGAACCTGCCGGGTTGTTGCCTTCGAGCTTGAGCAGGAGGGTGTTGCTGGTCTGGCCGGCAATGCGCTGCAAGCGGACCAGAGGCGTGTTGCCGACGCAATCGGCGATGGTTGGGTACTGCAAGGTCATGGCGTAGTTCGCAATCCAGACTGCGGGGGCGACTATCATACCGGCAAACGGGATTTGCCCATATCACGCAATGTGTTGGCTATATAGCTGCAAGCTATAAGCCACAAGCGGCTAGCTGCGTTCTTGCAGCTTATGGCTTGCAGCTTGCGGCTCAGTTGCCACCGGCAACTGAATATACAGTCGCAAGCCCTGCCCGGTGTTCTGCGCCCACAGTTTGCCGCCCTGACGGGCAATGGCGTTGCGCGCGATGCTCAGCCCCAGGCCAAAGCCGCCGTCGCCGGGGCGCGAGCCGTCGAGCCGGGTGAACGGGGCGAAGATCCGCTCAAGCTCCGTTTCAGCCACCCCACCGCCCTGGTCTTCGAGCCAGAGCAGCCAGTTTTTGCCATGCCGATGTCCGTCCAGGCGAATAACCCCGGTGGCCGGGGAATGGCGGATGGCATTGCGCAGGATGTTCTCCAGGGCCTGGGCCACGCTGTTGAGGTTGCCCTTCACCCAGCACGAAGCATCCAGGGCGCAGTGCAGCTGCGCAGGCGGCCAGGTGCTTTCGAAACAGGCATCCTCGGCGAGCATGTCCCACAGCGCCTGGACCTGGATCGGCTCCTGGCTCGGTGGCGCCCGCTCGGTATCGAGCCAGGCCAGTTGCAGGGCATCTTCCACCAGCCGCTGCATGCAGTCGATTTCGCGCCCCAGGCGCTCGCGCAATTGCCCGGCATCCGCCTCGCCCTCGCAGGCCACGCGCAGACGGCTCAAGGGCGTGCGCAATTCATGGGACAGGTCGCGCAGCAATTGTTGTTGCAAGCGCACGGTGCCCTGCAGCCGCTCGGCCATGTCGTCGAAGGCCCGGCCCAGTTCGCCCAGCTCGTCCTGGCGGCTGGTGGTGCTACTGGGCACCCGTGCCGACAGCCGGTCGGCACGCCAGGCATTGGCCTGCTCGCGCAGCTGGATCAACGGCACGATCAGCATGCGGTACAACCCCACGCACAACAGCAAGGTGAACAGCCCCGGAATGACGCCGTTGGTCAGCACCTGCCAGAACAGCCGGTACTGCCCGGGCAACAGGCGTTGCGGCAACTCGATCACCAGCAGGCCGAGGTCCGGCTGCTCGACGAAGGGCACGCGCATCCAGGGCAGGCCTGTCACCCGGCGGCTGACAGGCCAGTCGACGCCCCGCAAGAAGGTCATCTTGCGGCTCTGCTCCGGGGTCAGCGGCGTGCTGCTCAATGATTGCAGATCAGGCCCGACCACACTGATCCAGGTGCTTTCCCGGTCGGCCATGTCGGCCAGCCAGGCATCGACCCCGCTCTTCCCGCCCTGCAGCCAGGCCTGCTCGGCCTCGGCCGCATAGCCGCTGAGCAGGATCCTGGCCTCATCGGACAGGTAGGCGTTCTGCGTCTCCATGTGCCGGCCCCAGGTCCAGCTCAGGCCGATCATCAACAGGCAGAAACCCACCAGCAGGATCGCCAGCTTCCAGAACAGGGAATGGCGGTTGGGCACCTCAGCTTACCTCGGCGGCACTGAGCACATAGCCTTTGCCCCAGACCGTGCGCACTTCTCGCTCCTGGTAGCCGATGGCCTTGAGCTTGCGGCGGATCTGGCTGACATGCATGTCCAGGCTGCGGTCATGGCGGGCATAGCCGCGCTGCAGAACCTGCGGATAAAGGAAGGGCTTGCTCAGCACTTCCTCATCGCTACGGTGGAGGATGTCGAGCAGGCGGTATTCGCTCAGGGTCAGACCGGCCCACTGCTCCCCCCAGCAGACATCACAGGCTTGCTCGTCAAACTGCAGCTCGCCGGCTTGAACGCCAGAGACCTGTTGATGACGACGCTCCAGCGCCACCCGTCGCAGGATCGCTTCGATACGCACCTTGAGCTCGGCCAGACTGAAGGGCTTGGGCAGGTAATCGTCGGCGCCACGCTGGAAGCCGCTGATACGATCGGCTTCGGCGCCCAGGGCCGACATCATGATCACCGGCGTCGAACTGCTCTCGCGCAGCCTTGCCAGCACCTCAAGGCCATTGAGGCCCGGCAGCAGGATATCCATCAACACCACATCGAAGTGTGCCTGGCGCGCAATGTCCAGGCCGTCGCGCCCGTTCTTGCACCAGGTGACCTTGAAGCCGTCACGTTGCAGCTCCTCATGCAGGTAAGCCCCCAGGACCGGGTCGTCCTCGATGGCGAGAATGTTGGATTCACTGATAGCTACAGGATTCATTGGCATGTGCTAGTAATTCTCAATTACTCGATTATTGAGGAATTACCCCGTCCAGGCAACCCGCAACGGCTCTCTCATCACGTCGCCGAGGATTCCACTGACGGCAAAAGTAGCGACAAATGAGTGCATTGCGCAGGAAGGCGCGGTACTTTTCCGACTTGGTCTGTCAGCACGCGCTGACGGAGGCTTACAGCACTTGCCGGGCACAGGAGCGTTGTGTGCTGAATCGTTTGGGAATCCGCAGCCGCGTATTGCTGCTTGCCTTGCTACCTGCCGGGTTGATGGCTGTGGTACTGGGCTGTTATTTCACCTGGCTGCAGCAAAGCGAGCTGCAAGCCCAATTGCTGCAGCGCGGCAAGATGATTGCCGAACAGTTGGCACCGCTGGTGGCACCGGGCCTGGCGCGTCATGACCCGGCGCAACTGGAGCGCATCGCCGCCCAGACCCTGGATCAGCCGGATGTCCGCGCCGTGGCCTTCCTCGGCCCAAGCCGCAACAGCCTGGCCCATGCCGGCCCGAGCATGCTCAACCAGGCACCGGCGGGCGGCGGCACCGAGTTGCTGCAACGCACCGGCAACGACGCCACCCGCTACCTGCTGCCGGTGTTCGGTCATCACCGCGACCTGGCCGGCGAGCAGATCCCGAGTGAAGCCGATCGCCTGCTCGGCTGGGTCGAGATCGAGCTGTCCCACAATGGCACCCTGTTGCGCGGATACCGCAGCCTGTTCACCAGCCTGCTGCTGATTTTCTTCGGCCTGCTGGCCACGGCGATGTTGGCCCTGCGCATGAGCCGCACGATCAATGACCCGATCAGCCAGATCAAGCACGCCGTGACTCAGCTCAAGGACGGCAACCTGGAGCAGCGCCTGCCGATGATGGGCAGCTACGAGCTCGACGAACTGGCCGGCGGCATCAACCGCATGGCCGAGACCCTGCACAACGCCCACGAAGAGTTGCAGCACAGCATCGACCAGGCCACCGAAGACGTGCGCCAGAACCTGGAAACCATCGAGATCCAGAACATCGAGCTGGACATGGCGCGCAAGGAAGCCCTGGAGGCCAGCCGGATCAAGTCCGAATTCCTCGCCAACATGAGCCACGAGATCCGCACGCCGCTCAATGGCATCCTCGGTTTCACCCATTTGTTGCAAAAAAGCGAACTGACCCCGCGCCAGCTCGACTACCTGGGCACCATCGAAAAATCCGCCGGCAGCCTGCTGGGGATCATCAACGAGATTCTCGACTTCTCCAAGATCGAGGCCGGCAAGCTGGTGCTCGACAGCATTCCGTTCAACCTGCGCGACCTGATCCAGGACACCCTGACCATCCTCGCCCCCGCCGCCCATGCCAAGCAGCTGGAGCTGGTCAGCCTGGTGTACCGCGACACGCCGCTGTCACTGGTGGGTGACCCGCTGCGCCTGAAGCAGATCCTCACTAACCTGGTGAGCAATGCCATCAAGTTCACCCGCGAAGGCACCATCGTCGCCCGGGCCATGCTCGAAGAAGAACACGACGACAGCGTGCAACTACGCATCAGCATCCAGGACACCGGTATCGGCCTGTCCAGCCAGGATGTGCGGGCCCTGTTCCAGGCCTTCAGCCAGGCCGACAACTCGCTGTCGCGCCAGCCGGGTGGCACGGGCCTCGGGCTGGTGATTTCCAAGCGCCTGATCGAGCAGATGGGCGGCGAAATCGGTGTCGACAGCACGCCGGGCGAAGGTTCGCAGTTCTGGGTCAGCCTGCGCCTGCCCAAGGCCCGTGACGACGCCGAAGACCTGCCGCTGCAATCGTTGGTGGAGCGCCGGGTCGCCATCGTCGACGGCCACGAACTGGCCCGCCAGGCCCTGGAGCACCAACTGGAAGACTGTGGCCTGCAGGTCAACGCCTTCCACTCGATCGATTCCCTGCTCAACGCCGTGGCGGCGGCGCGGATGGCTGGCGAGCCGTTCACCCTGGCCGTACTGGGGGTCAACCTCAATAGTGTGTCGCCGGAGCGCCTGGGCCAGTACATTTCCCAACTGGAGCGCCTGGACTGCCAGGCCCTGGTGCTGTGCCCGACCACCGAGCAGGCGCTGTACCACCCCTACCTGCCCAACGCCCACAGCCAGCTGCAGGCCAAACCCGCCTGTACACGCAAGTTGCGCCGGGCCCTGCTGGAGCTGGTGCAGCCGCGCCGCAGTGCCAGCGAGGCCAAGGTCAGCTGCAACCAGCCGCTGCCCAAGGTGCTGTGCGTCGACGACAACCCGGCCAACCTGCTGCTGGTGCAGACCCTGCTGGAAGACCTGGGCGCCGAAGTGCTGGCGGTCGACAGTGGCTACGCCGCGGTCCAGGCGGTACAGGACGAGCGCTTCGACCTGGTGCTGATGGACGTGCAGATGCCGGGCATGGACGGGCGCGAATGCACCGAGCAGATCCGCCGCTGGGAAAGCAGCCAGAGCGGCGCGCCGCTGCCCATCGTCGCCCTCACCGCCCACGCCATGGCCAACGAAAAGCGTGCCCTGCTGCACAGCGGCATGGACGATTACCTGACCAAGCCGATCAGCGAACGCCAACTGGCCCAGGTCGTGCTCAAGTGGACCGGCCTGAACCTGGGCGCACCACGTAGCGAACGGGTGCAGGAACGTCCCGCAGACAGCGGCGAGCTCAAGGTTCTCGACCCGGAAGAAGGCCTGCGCCTGGCCGCCGGCAAGCCGGACCTGGCGGCCGACATGCTGGCCATGCTGCTGGCTTCACTGGAGGCCGATCGCGAGGCCATTCGCCTGGCCCGCGAAGCGGCGGATCGCAACGGCATGATCGAGCGGGTCCATCGCCTCAACGGCGCCTCCCGTTACTGCGGCGTGCCGCAGTTGCGCGCGGCCTGCCAGCGTAGCGAAACCTTGCTCAAGCAGAACGACCCCGACGCCCCGCGCGCCCTCGACGAGCTGGACCGGGCCATCACCCGGCTCGCGGCCCAGGCGCGCCTGAGTGCCTGACCTGGGGCAAGGCGATGCCCTTGCCCCAGGCCTATGCTGTGCGGCCAACGACCCAGGAAGATCCCATGCGCATACTGTTTTTCAGCAGCCAGACCTACGATCAGGACAGCTTTACCCGCGTACCGCCGGCGCCGGGGCTGGAGCTGCACTTCCAGGCCGCGCGGCTGAGCGAAGATACCGCGGCCCTGGCCGTCGGCCACGAGGTGGTGTGCGCCTTCATCAATGACGACCTCGGCGCCCCGGTGCTCGAACGCCTGGCCGCCGGCGGCACGCGCCTGATCGCCCTGCGCTCGGCCGGCTATAACCATGTCGACCTGGCCACGGCAAAGCGCCTGGGCCTGGCGGTGGTGCGGGTGCCGGCCTATTCGCCGCACGCCGTGGCCGAACATGCCGTGGCGCTGATCCTGGCCCTCAACCGCCGCCTGCACCGCGCCTACAACCGCACCCGCGAGGGCGACTTCACCCTGCATGGCCTGACCGGCTTCGACCTGCACGGCAAGACCGTCGGCGTGGTCGGCACCGGCCAGATCGGCGCGACCTTTGCCCGTATCATGGCCGGCTTCGGCTGCCAGTTGCTGGCCTACGACCCCTACCCCAATCCCGAGCTGCTGGCCCTGGGCGCCCGCTACCTGGAACTGCCGCAGCTGTTGCGCCAGGCCCAGATCATCAGCCTGCACTGCCCGCTCACTGAACAGACCCGCCACCTGATCAATGCGCAAAGCCTGGCCGACCTGCAACCCGGCGCGATGCTGATCAACACCGGACGCGGCGCCCTGGTCGACACCCCGGCCTTGATCGAGGCCTTGAAGAATGGCCAGCTCGGCTACCTGGGCCTGGATGTCTATGAAGAAGAAGCCCAGCTGTTCTTCGAGGACCGCTCCGACCTGCCCTTGCAGGACGACGTGCTAGCCCGGCTGCTGACCTTCCCCAATGTGATCGTCACCGCCCACCAGGCCTTTCTGACCAAAGAAGCGCTGGCGGCCATCGCCGCGACGACCCTGGACAACATTACCCGCTGGGCGGCAGGCAATCCGCAAAACTTGGTCGAGGGTTGATGCTAGGATACGCGGCAGATTTGGAGGACCCATGGTCGAACACGATTTCCGCTACAACCTGTTTAACCCACAACACACCCTGATCGAATGCCGCGCCCTGGTGCCGGGTCGCTACCAAGTGACCGGCAATGGCGGTTCGATCAAGAAGAACGACGTCCTGCTGGTGACCCTCAAGGGCAGCAAGGATTTGTCCATGCGCCTGACCGTGGAAACCGTGCGCCACCTGATCAACCCGACCGGCCAATGGGTCGCGGTGGCCAGTGGGCCGGTGTTCGGTGAACTGGCGATCCATCAGTGGCAAGTCAACTGCGACAGCTGCCAGGCCAGCCTGGACTTTGAATTCGCAGTGGATGCCAAGCTGGGCAAGAAGGCCCAGCAACCTGCCGCCAGCGCGCGCATCGCGGAACTTGGCTGGGTGAGCCGTGGCGACAAGCACGTGTGCCCGAAATGCAAGGAGACGGCCCAGTGAGAACGCCGTTGCTCTGCACCCTGGTCGGCACCACCCTGCTCGGCTGTGCTGCCGAGCCGATGAAGCTGGAGCAGGAACGCAGCTACCTGCTGGAGTGGATCGGCGAGCGTCCACTGATGGACTACAGCCATCTGACCCTGACCCTGGCGAGCGACGGCCGTGCCTATGGCAATGCGGGTTGCAACCACTGGTTCGCGCCTTATCAGCTCGAGGGCGACAAACTCACCTTCGGCAAGGTCGGCAGCACCCGCAAACTGTGCGCGCCAGCGCTGATGGAGCAGGAAAAACGCTTCCTCCAGGCCCTGGAAACCGTCCAGCGCTGGGATATCTCGCCGATCGAGCAAGTGCGCTTCTGGCCGGCCGAAGGCAAGCCGCTGCGCTTCTGGCCGGAAGAAGGCTGAAGCCATCGCGGGGCAAGCCCGCTCCCACAGCGATACCCTGTGGGAGCGGGCTTGCCCCGCGATGAAAGCGCCGCCGATCAAGCGCCTTTATGCGCCTTGATCCTCTCGTTCAACCCTTCAAGGGTCTGCTCCCCCATCAACTGCTCACGCACCTTGCCCTTGTCGTCGATGATGTAGGTCACCGGCAGGGCCTCGCTGCGCGGCAGCTCGAAGCGCTCGGCCGGGTCGCTGGCCAGTACGGTGAAGCCGATACCCAGGGCCTCGCTGGCCTTTTTCAGCTCCTCACCCTGCAGGCCGTCGAAGTTCACCCCGACCACCTTAACGCCCTGGGCCTGCCATTGCTTGGCCGCGGCATTGAGCTCCGGGATTTCGGTACGGCACGGGCCACACCACTCGGCCCAGTAATTGAGCACCAGCCAGTGCCCGTCGATCTGCTCGGCCTTTACCGTCTGGCCATTCTGGTCCAGACCATAATCCGCACCGCAACCGCCGAGCAACAGGCTCGCGGTGATGGCCAGTGCTGCTGCCAAACGCCTTGTCATGGGTCAATCCTTCTCGAAGTTTCAAGCAAAATGCGATGTCGCTGCGGTTAGAATAGCCGCCACCCCCTGCTGGATGCGACCCGAACATGACCGACCTTACGCTTTATCACAATCCACGCTGCTCCAAATCCCGTGGTGCCCTGGAGTTGCTCGAAGCCCGTGGCCTGGCCCCGACCGTGGTCCGTTACCTGGAAACCCCGCCCAGCGCCGCGGAACTTGCGGCCCTGCTCGGCAAGCTGGGCATCAGTGCCCGCCAGTTGCTGCGCAGCGGCGAGGATGAGTACAAGGACCTGAACCTGGCCGATCCATCCCTGAGCGAAGCCCAGCTGATCGACGCCATGGTCAAGCACCCGAAACTGATCGAACGGCCGATCCTGATCGCCGGCGACAAGGCCGTGGTCGGCCGGCCACCGGAGAAGGTGCTGGAGATCCTGCCGTGAGCACGCCGTACATCCTGGTCCTGTACTACAGCCGCCACGGTTCGACCAGCGAGATGGCCCGGCAGATTGCCCGCGGCGTCGAGATGGCCGGCCTTGAGGCACGGATCCGCACGGTGCCGGCGATTTCCACCGAATGTGAAGCCGTGGCCCCGGACATTCCGGAAACCGGCGCCCTCTACGCCACCCTGGACGACCTGCGCCACTGCTCGGGCCTGGCCCTGGGCAGCCCGACCCGCTTCGGCAACATGGCCGCGCCGCTCAAGTACTTCATCGACGGCACCAGCAGCCTGTGGCTCAGCGGTGGCCTGGTCGGCAAGCCGGCGGCGGCCTTCACCTCCACCGCCAGCCTGCACGGCGGCCAGGAGTCGACCCTGCTGTCGATGCTGCTGCCGTTGATGCACCACGGCATGCTGATCATGGGCTTGCCCTACAGCGAAAATGCGCTGCTGGAGACCCGTGGCGGCGGTACGCCCTATGGCGCCAGTCATCACGCCGGGGCCGACGGCAAGCGTGACCTGGACGCCGATGAAATCACCCTGTGCCGCGCCCTTGGCCAACGCCTGGCCAGCACCGCCAAACTGCTGGAGAACGGCCGTGGCTAAAAAGCCCAAGGTGCTGCCTGCGATCGAGTGGCTGGTGCCGCGCCTGCGCCTGGCTCGAGCCTTGAGCCTGGCCAGCTTCTTCGGCCTGATCGCCCTGTTGACCCTCAACAACCTGCTGTTCGCCGACCTGCATGGCGCACGCACCGGGGTGATCCTGGCGGTCGAGCTGGTGCCGCTGGCCCTGCTGCTGCCCGGCATGCTGCTGGGCAACGCCCGCGCCCACGCCTGGACCTGCTTCGTGGTCAACCTGTACTTCATCAAGGGCGTACTGGCCGCGTTCGACCCGTCACGGGCGCTGTTCGGCTGGCTGGAGGTGGCGATCAGCCTGGCGCTGTTCGTCAGTGCCCTGCTGTATGTGCGCTGGAAGTTCCAGTATGAGCGGCGGTTGGCGGGGGAAGGCTCGAACTGAGCGGTGCCGTCATCGCAGGCTGCGCCAGCTCCCACAGGTACCGCATGTGGGAGCTGGCGCAGCCTGCGATAGCGGTGCCAGCGGTCTCAATGATTGACGGTGTGCGCCAGCATCACCGACAGCTGGCACAGCGGCCGGCCGCTCTCGGCGTGCCACTGGTTGAACGCTGCCTGCACCAACGCAAGATCTCGCTGACTGGTGGGCGGCTTGTCGATGATGTCCTGGGCGATCAAGGCCGCAGTCATGTCGTCGGTGGGGATGAAGGTATCCTTGCCGACCATGCGCAGGAAACGCGGCGCCGACAGCCCACCCAGCTGGTTGCCATGCTTGGCCAGGTACTTCCATAGCCCGATGATGTCGGTCACCGGCCAGTCGGCGATCAGGGCGCCGAAACTGCCCTTCTCTTTCTCGACGTCGAGGATCATCTGCGCATTGCGCGGCACGCTCTTGAGCTTGCCCAGGTGACGGATGATGCGCGGATCCTGCATCAGCCGCTCCAGGTGCTCGGCGCCCATCAGCACCACCTTGTGCGGATCGAAGCCGAAGAACACCTGCTCGAAGGCCGGCCACTTGGCATCCACCAGGCTGTGCTTGAGGCCGGCGCGAAACACCCGCAGGGCCAGGGTCGAGAGGTAGCGGTCGGCACTGATGGCACGCAACTGCTCCGGGCTTTTGGCCTGGGGCAGGTGCGCTTCCAGCGCGGCAGCGGAACCGAAGCGGTTCAGGCAGTACTCATGCAGCCATTGGTAGTCGCGCATGCCGGTCAGATGTTCAGCACGTCGAGGAAGCGTGGCGTGGCGTTCTCGTCGATCTTCAGGTTGGCGAAGTCGAACAGGTTGCGGTCAGCCAGCTGCGACGGCACGACGTTCTGCAGGCCGCGGAAGATGTTCTCGGTGCGGCCCGGGGTCTTGCGCTCCCACTCCACCAGCATCTCCTTGACCACCTGGCGCTGCAGGTTTTCCTGGGAGCCACAGAGGTTGCACGGGATGATCGGGAATTCCTTCATGTCCGAATAGGCCTGGATATCCTTCTCGCTGCAGTAGGCCAGCGGGCGGATCACCACGTTACGACCGTCGTCGGCGCGCAGCTTGGGCGGCATGGCCTTGAGGGTGCCGTTGAAGAACATGTTGAGGAAGAAGGTCTCGACGATGTCGTCGCGGTGGTGACCCAGGGCCATCTTGGTCGCGCCGATCTCGTCGGCGAAGGTGTACAGGGTGCCACGGCGCAGGCGCGAGCACAGCGAGCAGGTGGTCTTGCCCTCCGGGATCAGCTCCTTGACCACCGAGTAGGTGTCTTTCTCGACGATGTGGTACTCGACGCCCAGGGTCTCGAGATAGGCCGGCAGCACGTGCTCGGGGAAGCCCGGCTGTTTCTGGTCCATGTTCACCGCGACGATCTCGAACTTGATCGGCGCCACTTTCTGCAGGTGCAGCAGAACATCGAGCATGGTGTAGCTGTCTTTGCCGCCGGACAGGCAGACCATGACCTTGTCACCGTCTTCGATCATGTTGAAGTCGGTGATGGCTTCGCCGGCGAGGCGACGCAGGCGTTTTTGCAGTTTGTTCTGGTTGACCGAAAGGGTGCCCATAGCGCTTGGAATCCGCGAGGTGTGACAAAAGCCGCACATTTTACGCACAAACCGTCGGCAGGCGTAGACCAATCCGATAAAGACTGCAAGGTGATTAGCCGCCACGCTGACAGCGCGATTTGCTCTAAAAAGCCGTCTTTGAGCGGCTAACTCCTTCCTATACTGCGACATAAGGCCACTGTAAAGAAAGTGACCCCGATCCTCCGGCCCGTACCACTTGGGGTCGCAAGCGCTCCGCTGGGGGGCGATGGCAACAACGATAGGAGTGACTGGCATGATCCATCACGTTGTTGGGCTATTTACGCATCCTGATCAGGAATGGAAAGAAATACGTGGCGAGGAAGAAAGCATCAGCCACATGTACCTGACCCACACCCTGATACTGGCGGCTATCCCGGCGGTATCGGCGTTCATCGGTACAACCCAGGTCGGCTGGGTCATCGGCGATCGCGCTCCGGTCATGCTGACCCAGGAAAGCGCGCTATGGATGACCATCATGTCCTACCTGGCCATGCTCGCTGGCGTAGCGGTCATGGGCGCGTTCATTCACTGGATGGCGCGTACCTACGACGCCAATCCGAGCCTGGCCCGCTGCATCGCGTTTGCCACCTACACCGCAACGCCGCTGTTCATCGGCGGCCTGGCGGCGCTGTACCCACACCTGTGGCTGGGAATGATCGTCGGCACGGCAGCCGTGTGCTACACGGTGTATCTGCTCTATGTCGGCCTGCCGACCTTCATGAACATACCTTCGGACGAAGGCTTCCTGTTCTCGAGTTCGGTACTGGCGGTCGGCCTGGTGGTGCTGGTAGCCATCATGGCCTTCACCGTGATCATCTGGGGACTGGGCGTGGGACCGGTCTATACCAACTAGAAAACGACTAGAAAACTATAAGAAAACAAAACAACATAACAACATAGGTGCTGTAACCATCAGGCCGCCGCAAGGCGGCCTGATGCTGTGTGCTGACCGGTGGCTCGGCAGCGTAGCGGTGCTTGCGGCATAATTGCCGCCCAGGAGTGTTCCCCGATATGCCCGAGCTGCTCAAATCCCGCGTCGAAACCTGTTACCTGCAAGCCGAAGCCTTTTTCAAACGCCCCTTCCCGCGCCCCGAGGTCAGCTTCAAGCTACGTGGGCAAAAGGCCGGCGTCGCCCACTTGCATGAGAATCTGCTGCGCTTCAACCTGCAGCTGTACCGCGAAAATAGCGAAGACTTCCTCAAACAGACCGTGGCCCATGAAGTGGCCCACCTGGTGGCGCATCAACTGTTCGGCGACCGCATCCAGCCCCATGGCGAGGAATGGCAGCTGATCATGCGCGGCGTCTATGAACTGCCGCCCCATCGTTGCCACAACTATGAGGTCAAGCGTCGTACGGTGACCCGCTACATCTACCGCTGCCCCTGCGCCGGCAGCGACTTCCCCTTCTCGGCCCAACGCCACAGCCTGGTGCGCCAGGGGCGGCGGTACCTGTGCAGGCGGTGTCGGCATACCCTGGTGTACAGCGGGGAGACACGAGTTGAATAACCGCCGTGTGGAGCTGTGCCCCTGTGGGAGCTGCCGATAGGCTGCGATCGGGCGCGAAGCGGCCGTAAAACCAGGCCGCCTCAGTACATCTGACCCAATGAGCTGGCCGGATTGCGACTGCTGCGCAGTCGATCGCAGGCTTCGCCAGCTCCCACAAAGACAGTTGCTCCCACAGGGTTAGCGGTCAGTCTTTGTAGGCAACAGGCACAAAAAAGCCCATCCGAAGATGGGCTTTTTCATTTAACCGCCGCTGTCTTAGCGAGCAGCACCTTCTGCCACGCCCAGGTCATCGACCGGACGGGTGTCGACCAGCGGCGAGCCGCCGGACGCCAGTTCGGCCTGCAGCTTGTCTTCGTCCAGCTCGTTGACCCACTTGGCCACGACCACGGTAGCCACGGCGTTGCCGATCAGGTTGGTCAGGGCACGGGCTTCGGACATGAAGCGGTCGATACCGAGGATCAGCGCCAGGCCGGCAACCGGCAGGTGACCCACCGCCGACAGGGTTGCAGCCAGAACGATGAAGCCACTGCCGGTCACGCCTGCAGCACCTTTGGAAGCCACCAGCAGCACCAGCAGCAAGGTGATCTGGTGGGTGATGTCCATGGTGGTGTCGGTAGCCTGGGCGATAAACACCGCAGCCATGGTCAGGTAGATCGAGGTACCGTCCAGGTTGAACGAGTAGCCGGTCGGGATCACCAGGCCAACCACGGACTTCTTCGCACCCAGGCGCTCCATCTTGGTCAGCATGCGTGGCAGGGCCGACTCGGACGACGAGGTACCCAGGACGATCATCAGCTCTTCACGGATGTAGCGGATCAGCTTGAGGACGCTGAAGCCGTGGGCGCGAGCGATACCGCCCAGGACCACGACGATGAACAGTACGCAGGTGACGTAGAAGCAGGCCATCAGGTAGCCCAGCTGCACCAGCGAACCGACGCCGTACTGGCCGATGGTGAAGGCCATGGCACCGAAGGCACCGACCGGCGCCAGCTTCATGATCATGTTGATGATGTTGAACATGACGTGGGCGAAGCGGTCGATCAGGTCCAGCAGCGGCTTGCCGTAGGCACCCAGGCGATGCAGGGCGAAACCGAAGATCACCGAGAACATCAGCACCTGGAGGATGTCGCCATTGGCGAAGGCACCGACCACGGTGTTGGGGATGATGTTGAGCAGGAAGCCGACAGTGGTCTGCTGCGCGCCGGCGGCGGCATAGGCGGCCACGCTGCTGGCGTTCAGGGTGCTGACATCGATGTGCATGCCGGCGCCAGGCTTGACCACGTTGACCACCACCAGACCGATGATCAGGGCGATGGTGGAGACGATTTCGAAATAGAGCAGCGCGTAGCCACCGGTCTTGCCGACCGATTTCATGCTCTGCATGCCAGCGATGCCGCTGACCACGGTGCAGAAGATGATGGGGGCAATGACCATCTTGATCAGTTTGACGAAGCCGTCACCCAAAGGTTTGAGGGCAACGCCGGTTTCGGGGTAGTAGTGGCCCAGCAGGATACCGATGGTGATCGCTACTAACACCTGGATATACAGCGATTTGTACAGTGGCTGACGCGTCGTCATGGCTATTTCCTCAAGTGTACCGGCCCGATCCTTCCCAGGACGCGGGGGTACCTAAAGCGCGAACCCTCCTGCACTGGAGGGATTTGTTGTGTCGAGCTGCCTGGCAGGACTCTGCAGGGTCAGTAGCAAGCCTGATGCCAAAATGCGCTCGATCGGTGCAAAGCCCGTATTCCAAGGGTTTGCGTGCACGGTGAGGAGGCGATGACAGGGTCAGGGTTGGCGGATTTCCGCCCGCCACCCTGGGCAAATGAAAGGTGATGGCGGTAATCCGCCCACGGCGGATGGCGATTCACTCCATGGAAAAGTTGATGCGAAACGCCGCTCCACCCAGGGGCGAGTCACCGAGGGTGAGGCTGGCGTCGTAGCTGTCGATGATGTCCTTGACCACCGCCAGGCCGATACCCTGCCCAGGGTGCTGCCGGTCGAGGCGTTCGCCACGCTTGAGGATGCGCTCGCGCTGGTCGGCCGGCACGCCGGGCCCGTCATCCTCGATACACAGCTCAACCTGTGTGTGGCCACCCTGCCAACTGATGCGAACCTGGCCCAGGCACAGGCGGTAGGCGTTTTCCAGCAGGTTGCCCAAGAGTTCGAGCAAGGCGCCCTGCTCCATGGGCACCATGGCCTGGTCGGGCACCTCGAGGCTGACCTTGACCTGTTTGTCGCGGTAGACCTTGGCCAAGGTGCTGCACAGGCTGTCGAGCAAGGGTCGCAGGGCCACCTGGTGGCGCACCAGGCCACTTTTGCGCAGGCTGGCGCGCTGCAACTGGTAGTCGATCTGCTGGCTCATGCGCTCGATCTGGCTTTGCAGGATGCGCGCCTGCTCACGGTCTTCGCGGCGCTGCGCCATGCTTTCACTGACCCCCTGCAACACGCTCAGCGGGGTTTTCAGGCTGTGGGCCAGGTCGCCCAGCGAATCGCGGTAGCGCTGGCGTTGCTCACGCTCGCTGCGCAACAGGCGGTTCAACGAGCCGGTCAGGCGCAGCAGTTCCCGGGGATGCTCGCTGCTGAGCCCGTCGCGGGCGCCGGACTCGACATCATCGAGCTCGTGGCTCAACTGGCGCAGCGACCGCAGTCCCCAGGTCATGCCGGCCCAGAGCAGCGCCAGCAAGGTCAACAGCGCCGCGCCGAAGCCCAGGTACAGGCGTTCACGCAGGCCATTGAGGGTCTGCTGGTACTCGCGCAGCGGTTGCAGGGCGACAATACTGAAGGCTGCGCTCTTGCCTCCGAGCAGCTTGACCTCCACGTCATAGACGAAATACTCCTCGCCATCGACCTGGCGGATCCGCGCGAACTCGTTGCCGCGCCCGTCATAGCGCGGGGTGTAGTTGATGTTTTCATCGGCGGTGGCCCGCGAGCGCCACACCAGGTTGCCCTGGCGGTCGAAGATATAGCCGAGCAGGCGGCTGTCGGGCAGGTCGAATTTTTCGTCGGGCAGCAGCTCTGGCATGTGCAACTGGTTGTTCTCGATGCGTGCTGCGGAGATCAGGGTAGTAACGTCCGAGGCCAGGCGCTTTTCGATCGCCTCCTGCAAGGCCAGGCTGAAGGCCTTTTGCAAGGCCGGCAGCAAACCGAGCATGAACAACAGCGCCAGCAGCGCGGCGGCCACCATCAGCCGCAGGCGCAGCGAGCGGATCACCGGCAACGCTCGGTAAACAGATAACCCATGCCGCGCACCGTATCGATGGGCTTGAAGCCGTTATCGCCCTCAAGCTTGCGACGCAGGCGACCGACCAGCACCTCGATCACGTTCGGATCGCGCTCGTCGTCATCCGGATAGAGCTGCTCCATCAGGCGCTCCTTGGCCACCACCTGCTGGTGATGGCGCATCAGGTACTCGAGGATGCGGTACTCGTAAGCGGTCAGGGCCAGGGGCTGCTCGTCCAGGGTCGCCTGCTTGCGATTGAGGTCCAGCAGCAAGGGGCCGGCGGCAATGGTCGACTGGGTGAAACCACTGGAACGGCGCAGCAGGGCATTGAGCCGGGCCTCCAGTTCCTCGAACTGGAAGGGCTTGACCACGTAATCGTCGGCACCGGCCGCCAGCCCTTCGACCTTGTCCTGCCAATTGCCGCGCGCCGTCAGGATCAACACCGGAAAACTCTTGCCAAGCGAGCGCAACTGGCGAATCAGGTCCAGCCCGCTCATGCCCGGCAGGCCAAGGTCGATCACCGCCAGGTCATGGTTGTACTGTTCGGCCTGGTACAAGGCTTCTTCGGCATTGGCCACCGCTTCGACCACATGCCCGCTTTCCGTCAAGCGGCTGTACAAGTGATGACGCAACAGTGCCTCATCCTCGACCACCAGCAGTTTCATACGCTCCTCCCTACGCGTGCCGACAGCTCGGCATACAAAGAATCCTGTGCAGAAGAATAACAGCGAACCGGCCATGCACCCGCAGGCCGGTTCGGGCAGGCAATGCGCCGGTCAGAAGTGGTAATTGGCCGACAGGTAGGTCTGGGCGCTGCTGTCCAGGCGCAGGGTGCCGACTTTCGGACCGCCATGCTCGGCCAGCTCGGTGCTGGCGTTGCTGCGCAGGTAACGGTAGCCCAGTTCCACCGAGGCCTTGTCGCTGACCTGTTGCAGCACACCGGCCTGCAGGCCGACGGCGTAGCCGGTATCGGTGTCGCGGCTGTAGCCGGAGGACTCCTGGCTGAGCTTGGTCAGACCGGCGCTGGCACCGCCGAACAGCTTGGTGGTGTTGCCCAGCGGGTAGAACACATCGTAGCTGCCGAGCAGGTTCTCCTGGCGCAGTTTCACACCGCTGTGGTCGTTGGAGACGTTGTCGTAGGTGAGGTAGTAGCGGCCCTGGTCATTCATCTGGCCGATACGGATGCCGTAGGTGCCGTCGTTATGGATGATGCCGTCGGTGTTCAGGTGGTCGGTGTTGCTGCTGAGCAGGCCGGACTTCTTGATCTTGTCGCTGGTCTGGCCGTAGGTGACGCCGGCGAAGGTGCTGTCGGTGGCCTGGGCGGCAGCGCTGGCGCCGAGGAAGGCCATGGCGATGAACAGGGTATTGAGGGTTTTCATGATGCTGACTCCTGGTGATGCCCTGAGTGGGTGTGGAAGCCAGACTACGCAAGCGCCCCTGAACAGCCGCTGAACCCTGCCTGAACCTTGGCTGAACAACAGGTCCACGGCACAATACCGGGCATGAACCGACTTCCTTCCTGCTGCGCCCCGCTGCTGCACGATTGGCCCCTGCCCCGCCCGGTCCCGGGTGCGGTACTGGTCAGTTGCCCCTTCGACCCTGCCCTGCTGGCCAGCGATGACTTTGCCTGCGCCGGCATCGAGCAGACGCCCAGCCTGCAACGCTCGGTGGCCAAGCGCCAGGCCGAGTACCTGGCCGGCCGGGTGTGCGCCCGGGCCGCCCTGCAGCGCCTGGATGGCCGCGAGTACGTCCCCGGCACCCACGAGGACCGCTCGCCGATCTGGCCAACGGGCATCAGCGGCTCGATCACCCACGGCAAGGGCTGGGCCGCTGCCGTGGTGGCGCACAGCAGTGATTGCCAGGGGCTGGGGCTGGATCAGGAAAGCCTGCTCAGTGACGAGCGCGCCGCACGCCTGTCCCGGGAAATCCTCACCGAGGCGGAGTTGCAACGAATGGACGCCGGGCAAACCGGCCTGACCGTCACCCTGACCTTTTCTCTCAAGGAAAGCCTGTTCAAGGCCCTCTACCCCATCGTCCAGCAGCGCTTTTATTTCGAGCACGCCGAAGTGCTGGAATGGAGCGCCGACGGCCGGGCACGCCTGCGCCTGCTCACCGACCTGTCGGCGCAATGGCATAAGGGACGGGAGCTTGAAGGGCAGTTCTGCCTGCAGGATGACCAGTTGCTGAGCCTGGTCAGCGTCTGAGCCTCAGGCCAGCAGCGGGCAGTGTTCGCAGTGTCCGACCCAGTCCACCTTGTAGCTCAGGCAGCAGGTGCGCCGCCGACGCCGGCCGGCGGCATTCCGGCTGACGGCGGCATACAGCGGGCTGTCTGGTGCTTGCAACAAACGCTGCAAGCCCCGGTGGTCCGCCACGCCGCGCTGCTGCAAAGCCTGATCCAGGCAATCCCCGGCATTGCCCCACAGCACAGTGGCAGCCACCTCGCCCAGCGTCGCCAGGCGCTGTACCAGCGAGTTGAGGTGATGTTCCAGCAGTTGCTCAAGGTCGCCACAAGTCCGAGCATTCCCCGCCAGCTCGACCGGTAGGCCGCGAGCATCCAGGGTAATGCGGGTATCAGCGAACACCGGCAGCTGCACGCCGCTCGCAGCCATCTGCCAGACCAGGGCGAAGTAGTACTTGGACCATTGCGACACCAA
This sequence comes from Pseudomonas sp. BGr12, assembly GCF_030272895.1. GTDB lineage: Bacteria > Pseudomonadota > Gammaproteobacteria > Pseudomonadales > Pseudomonadaceae > Pseudomonas. The sequence goes on from NZ_JALRNF010000003.1 coordinate 167,329, forward strand.
CACCGGGCGCTGAGCTGGCATCAGTTCGGGACCATACAGTTCAAGCAGCAAGGCATCGAAGCGAGCCGGACTGAGCACCTGCTCAAGCCTCTGCGACGCGCTCACGGTGCATCCTGGGTACGCGGCCAGCTCAGGCTGAATCGGGCCCCGCCCAGTTGTTCGCTGTGCCCGACCGAGGCGCGGCCGTTATGCCAGTAGATGATCCGCCGCACGATCGACAAGCCCAGGCCATGACCGCCGGAGGCGCGGGTGCGGCTGTCGTCGAGCCGGGTGAACGGGGTAAAGATGCGATCCCAGACGCTTTCCGGCACACCCGGGCCGTCGTCTTCGACATCGATCCGGCAACGCTGTGTGCCCAACTGATAGCTGAGGCTGACCCGGGATTCGGCATGACGCATGGCGTTGCTCACCAGGTTCTGCAGGGCCCGGTGCAGGTAGCGTGGCTCGGCCTCGACCCAGGCACCCTGCCCGTCCGGCCCCTCCTCGCCGACCTGGCACGGGCCGCGAAACACCCTGACATCGCCACGCAGCGGTGCCAGCTCGGCAATCACCTGGTCGAGCAAGGCATCCAGGTCGACCCGCTGGAAATGCAGGGCCGGCGCGCCCTGTTCGAGGCGTGCGTAGGTGAGCATTTCGTCGACCAGCTTGTCCAGGTCCTGGATATCGCCATCCATGCCGCTGAGGTACTTCTCGCGGGCCTGCTCGTCACGGGCACTGGCAATCATTTCCAGGCCAAAGCGCAACCGCGCCACCGGTGTGCGCAGTTCATGGGAGACGGCCCGTACCAGCTCGCGCTGGATGGTCAACGAGCGCTGCAGGTGCTCGGCCATGCCGTTGAAGGCGGCGGCCAGGCGCCCCACCGAGTCGGCATCGTCGGCGGCCACCCGGGTATCCAGGCTGCCCTGGGCAATGCGCGTGGCGGCGGTTTCAAGGGCGGACAGGCGCCGTTCGAGCTGACGCACCAGCAAATAGACGATCAGACCGATCAGGCACAGGCCCAGGGCCGCAATCAGCACCAGCATCTGTGGTGGGTAAGGGTTCAACTGGTACAGCGGGCCGATTTCCAGGGCCCAGGGGGTGCCGACCATGCCGGCATAGACCCGGATCGAATCGCCGTCCTTGCCCAGCGCCAGCACCGTGTCGCCTTCATCGACGCGGCGGCGCTGGTCTTCGTCCATGTCGGTCTGTTCCACCCGACGCAGGTTCAGCTCGAAACCGAAGCCCTTGTCGCGCTTGAGTTCGGCCAGGCGCCGGGGCTGCTCGCCGATCGGGTAGCGCACCAGTTCGTCGATCAACAGGTAAATGGTGGCGCGGGCCAGCTGCTCGCTGATCTGCTGCACCTCACCGATCAGCAACAGGTCCTGGGTACCGACCTGGCGCATGACCTTGGCCGCATGGGGGCCGGTCTTCTCAACCAGCACCTGGCCACGCTGCAACTGGCTGCGCTGCCCACTATCGAGCCGCGCCGCCGCCATGGACTGCAGCTGCAGCGGAATACCCAGCAATCGTTCCCAGATCATCAGGTTGCGCTTGCGCTCGACCTCCCCCAGCGGCACCAGGTTGTCGGCCATCAAGGTAAAGGTGCCGTGGGCCAGGCGCTCGCGATGCTGGGCGGCGCGCACCTCGTTGAGCAGGTGCAGGCTGAGCACGCCGAGCACGGCCACCAGCACCAGGGCGGCAAGCATGCCGCCATAGATGCGCAGGAAAATTGAATTCATCGCACCTGGCCCATGGCCTCGGCCGCCTCGCGCACGAACAGGTAGCCCTTGCTGCGGATGGTCTTGATCATCCGTGGGTGTTCGGGGTCATCGCCGATCTTCGGGCGGATCCTGGAGATGCGCACATCGATGGAGCGGTCCTGGCCGTCGTAGCCAACCCCGCGCAGCGAGGTGAAGATCTCTTCGCGCGACAGGGTGCGCCCGGCGTTGCTGACCAGCAGCCAGAGCAGGTCGAACTCGGCGCTGGTCAGTTCGATGCCGTTGTCGTGCAACCAGGCTTCGCGCAGGGTGTTGTCGACCCGCAAGGGCCCGAACTGCAGGCATTGTGGCGGCTCGCTCTCGGCAGGAGACTCGCTGCGCCGCAGCAAGGCATTGATCCGCGCCAGCAGTACACGCGGGCGCACCGGTTTGCAGACATAGTCGTCGGCGCCCAGGTCCAGGCCCTGGACCTGGTCCAGGTCGTCGCTGCGCGCGGTGAGCATGAGGATCGGCCCGGCAAACTGCTGGCGCACCTTGCGGCAGATGCTCAGGCCGTCTTCGCCTGGCAGCATCAGGTCGAGCACCACCAGGTCCGGCTGTTCGGCAATGATCCGCGCCGCCGCCCGGGCACCGTCGCCTTCGACCGCGACATCGAAGCCGTTGGCCTGCAGGTATTCACGGGTCAGTTCGGCCAATCGCTGGTCATCCTCGACGATCAACACCTGACTACGCTGCTGCTCCACGGTACACCTCGACGACTTTTTTATAGGTAGGCCCCTGGTGGCTTCACCAAAAGGCAACATCGGCACCGGATACTACGTCGGGCACCGACGCCTGCCAACCGCTGCCGCCCGCCTCCTCCGGGCCCAGGCTCGATAGCTCGGAGAACCGGCGTTTTTGTGCTAGGGTGCGCCCCCGAAAAATTCCACCTGAATGCGAAAAAAAGGGTTACGGTCGGTCAGTTGGCGCTAAGTCGCGGCTTACAAGGCGTTGGCCAAAATCACTCACAAAATACGCACAAGTTATCCACAGCGGGCGATCTTGCAATGCCCCCAGGACCGCATTATCTTGTATCCCTATCGAAACAAAACACTACATCTTGGGGTTTGAAGAAAATCCCAAGCACAAGTCAGGCAAAGAACTCAAGCCCTTGTAGCGTGCTTTTTTTGCTTGAACTTTAGAAGCATTCAGCAGCCAAACCGCTCCTGCGGAGGCGATCGAAACAATCCCCTGGAGGGCGTTGTTTCGGGTACGGGTGTTGCAAGTCACAGGCACGCCCGACAGCAACAGTTTTGAGTCGTGGATTCAAGACCTTTGACTTCGGCCAGGGAGCGGCAAACGATTGCCCCTTTTTCCTGATCTGTCCCGAAGTGAGTATGCCCGACCTGTGCGGCATGCCGGAGCCCTGTGGTTCCCGTGTGCCGCCAGGGTCGGTTGTTGAGCTTTCGGACGGAACGGCTGGCGCCTAAAAAGCGCCTAAACAAACTTAGAGAACGTGGAGACACCCATGCAAACCGACACAACTCGCGAGAACCCGCAGGCCAAGGCGCCGCAGGCCGCCGATTCGAACCTGGATCTGGCTGCCACCGCCCCAGGCCAACTGCGTGTGATCAAGCGCAATGGCACTGTCGTCGCCTACACCGACGACAAGATCACCGTGGCCATCACCAAGGCGTTCCTCGCAGTTGAAGGCGGCACCGCTGCCGCCTCGTCGCGCATCCACGACACCGTTGCCCGCCTGACCGAACAGGTCACCGCCACCTTCAAGCGTCGCATGCCATCGGGCGGCACCATCCATATCGAAGAGATCCAGGACCAGGTCGAACTGGCCCTGATGCGCGCCGGCGAGCAGAAAGTCGCCCGTGACTACGTGATCTACCGCGACCAGCGCGCCAAGGAACGTGCCACCCGCGGCAGCAGCGACGCCGCCGTGCAGCCGCACCCGACCATCCGTATCAGCCTGGCCGACGGCAGCCTCGCGCCGCTGGACATGAACCGCCTGAACACCATCATCAGCGAAGCCTGCGAAGGCCTGGCCGAAGTCGATGGCGACCTGATCCAGCGCGAAACCCTGAAGAACCTCTACGACGGCGTGGCCATCAAGGACGTCAACACTGCCCTGGTGATGACCGCCCGTACCCTGGTCGAGCGCGAGCCGAACTACTCGTTCGTCACCGCCCGCCTGCTGATGGACACCCTGCGCGCCGAAGGCCTGGGCTTCCTGGGCGTGGCCGACAGCGCCACCCACCACGAGATGGCCGACCTGTACGCCAAGGCCCTGCCGGCCTATGTCGCCAAGGGCATCGAGTTCGAACTGCTCAACCCTGCCCTGGCCGACTTCGACCTGGAAAAACTGGGCAAGGCGATCGACCACGAGCGTGACCAGCAGTTCACCTACCTGGGCCTGCAGACCCTATACGACCGCTACTTCATCCACAAGGATGGCGTGCGCTTCGAGCTGCCACAGGTATTCTTCATGCGCGTGGCCATGGGCCTGGCACTGGAAGAGAAAGACAAGGAAGCCCGTGCGATCGAGTTCTACAACCTGTTGTCGTCCTTCGACTACATGGCCTCGACCCCGACCCTGTTCAACGCCGGTACCCTGCGTCCACAGCTGTCGAGCTGCTACCTGACCACCGTGCCGGACGACCTGTCGGGCATCTACCACGCGATCCACGACAACGCCATGCTGTCGAAATTCGCCGGTGGCCTGGGCAACGACTGGACTCCTGTGCGTGCACTGGGCTCCTACATCAAGGGCACCAACGGTAAATCCCAGGGCGTCGTACCTTTCCTGAAAGTGGTCAACGACACCGCCGTCGCCGTCAACCAGGGTGGCAAGCGCAAGGGCGCTGTCTGTGCCTACCTGGAAACCTGGCACCTGGACATCGAAGAATTCATCGAGCTGCGCAAGAACACCGGTGATGACCGTCGTCGTACCCACGACATGAACACCGCCAACTGGATCCCTGACCTGTTCATGAAGCGCGTCTTCGATGACGGCAAGTGGACCCTGTTCTCGCCATCGGAAGTGCCGGACCTGCACGACCTGACCGGCAAGGCCTTCGAAGAGCGCTACGAGTACTACGAAGCCCTGACCGAGTACAACAAGATCAAGGTGTTCAAGACCATCCAGGCCAAGGACCTGTGGCGCAAGATGCTCTCGATGCTGTTCGAGACCGGTCACCCATGGCTGACCTTCAAGGATCCGTGCAACCTGCGCAGCCCGCAGCAGCACGTGGGCGTGGTCCACAGCTCGAACCTGTGCACCGAGATCACCCTGAACACCAACAAGGACGAGATCGCGGTCTGCAACCTGGGCTCGATCAACCTGCCGAACCACATCGTCGATGGCAAGCTGGACACCGCCAAGCTGCAACGCACCGTGAACACCGCCGTGCGCATGCTCGACAACGTGATCGACATCAACTACTACTCGGTGCCGCAAGCGCGTAACTCGAACTTCAAGCACCGTCCGGTGGGCCTGGGTATCATGGGCTTCCAGGATGCGCTGTACCTGCAGCACATTCCTTACGGCTCCGACGCTGCCGTCGAGTTCGCCGACAAGTCGATGGAAGCGGTCAGCTACTTCGCCATCCAGGCTTCCTGTGACCTGGCCGACGAGCGTGGCGCCTACGAGACCTTCCAGGGTTCGCTGTGGTCCAAGGGCATCCTGCCGCTGGATTCGCAACAGATCCTGATCGAGGCCCGTGGCCAGAAGTACATCGACGTCGACCTGACCGAGTCCCTGGACTGGGCGCCGGTCCGTGCCCGCGTGCAGAAAGGTATTCGTAACTCGAACATCATGGCCATCGCGCCGACCGCGACCATCGCCAACATCACCGGCGTCTCGCAGTCCATCGAGCCGACCTACCAGAACCTGTACGTGAAATCGAACCTGTCGGGCGAATTCACCGTGATCAACCCGTACCTGGTCCGCGACCTCAAGGCCCGTGGCCTGTGGGACCCGGTCATGATCAACGACCTGAAGTACTACGACGGTTCGGTGCAGCAGATCGAGCGCATCCCGCAAGAGCTCAAAGACCTCTACGCGACCGCGTTCGAAGTGGAAACCAAGTGGATCGTCGACGCCGCCAGCCGCCGTCAGAAGTGGATCGACCAGGCCCAGTCGCTGAACCTGTACATCGCCGGCGCGTCGGGCAAGAAACTGGACGTCACCTACCGCATGGCCTGGTACCGTGGTCTGAAGACCACCTACTACCTCCGTGCCCTGGCCGCGACCAGCACCGAGAAGTCGACCATCAACACCGGCAAGCTCAACGCCGTGTCCAGCGGTGGTGACAGCGCACCGGTCCAGGCCGCAGGCCCGGCTCCGGTACCGAAGGCATGCGCCATCGACGAGCCGGATTGCGAAGCCTGCCAGTAAGTCGCTAAAAGGCGCCGCCCCCGCGGCGCCTCACGCTCCCTGTAGGAGCGGGCTTGCCCCGCGATAGCGTCGCCAGCCCCTCCTCCACAGCGCCAGACAAAAAGCGCCGCGAGGAACCACCTCCGGATGCGCTCCAAGATTTGCGTGCACTGCTGTACCCGACGCGAGCACCGCAACCAAGATCCACCGGCCATACTGATACATGGCCCTCAAGCAGGAGACCCACCATGCTGAGCTGGGACGAATTCGACAAGGACGACGGCGAAGAAGCCGCCAAAGCCACCACCGCTACCCAAGCTGCCGCCGCAGGCATCGACAAGCTCGACAACGCCGGTGGCGTAGCCGCCCTGGAAGCCCGTGCCGTGACCGCTGCCGACTCCGACGCAGTGAAGCGCGCCAAGGCGGCCCTGGACGACCTCGACATCGCCGAAGGCCTGGCGGAACTGGAAGGTTCCTCCGCCCGCGTCGCGGTCGATGAAAAGCGCATGATCAACTGCCGCGCCGACCTCAACCAGCTGGTGCCTTTCAAGTACGACTGGGCCTGGCAGAAGTACCTGGACGGCTGCGCCAACCACTGGATGCCGCAAGAGGTCAACATGACCGCGGACATCGCCCTGTGGAAGAGCCCGGAAGGCCTGACCGACGACGAGCGTCGCATCGTCATGCGCAACCTGGGCTTCTTCTCCACCGCCGACTCCCTGGTTGCCAACAACCTGGCCCTGGCCGTGTACCGCCTGATCACCAACCCCGAGTGCCGCCAGTACATCCTGCGCCAGGCGTTCGAAGAGGCGATCCACACCCACGCCTACCAGTACTGCATCGAATCGCTGGGCATGGATGAAGGCGAGATCTTCAACATGTACCACGAGATCCCGTCGGTGGCGAAGAAAGCCGCCTGGGGCCTGCGCTACACCCGCGCGATCTCCGACCCGGAGTTCAACACCGGCACCGTCGAGACCGACAAGGAACTGCTGCGCAACCTGATCGCCTACTACTGCGTTCTGGAAGGCATCTTCTTCTACTGCGGCTTCACCCAGATCCTGTCCATGGGTCGCCGCAACAAGATGACCGGCGTTGCCGAGCAGTTCCAGTACATCCTGCGTGACGAGTCCATGCACCTGAACTTCGGTATCGACGTGATCAACCAGATCAAGATCGAAAACCCGCACCTGTGGGATGCCGAAATGAAGGAAGAGGCCACCCAGATGATCCTGCAAGGGACTCAGCTGGAGATCGAATACGCGCGCGACACCATGCCACGCGGCGTACTGGGCATGAACGCAGCGATGATGGAGGACTACCTCAAGTTCATCGCCAACCGTCGCCTGTCGCAGATCGGCCTGAAGGAAGAGTACCCGGGGACTACCAACCCGTTCCCATGGATGAGCGAGATCATGGACTTGAAGAAAGAGAAGAACTTCTTCGAGACCCGTGTTATCGAGTATCAGACTGGCGGGGCGTTGAGCTGGGATTGATTCCTCGCTCGAGTTCTGGAAAAGGCTGCCGAAAGGCGGCCTTTTTTTATGGGGCTTAGGCGGGCAGCTCAAGCACACATTTGGCCACACAGTAACCCAGCTTTCGCTCACCAAATCTGCCAACTGGCAGTACACTTATTGCCATCTGTCCAGAGTGGAGCGTCGATCATGTCTGCTACCGCGGAAAACACGGAAGCCAGGAAACCGCCCAAAAAGCCTGGAAAAGCAAAACCTGCCGATGCCGGATCAGTGATCCGGACGGGCACTGGCGCAGCAGCCCTTCAACTGAACGAAGCCCCCGCACAAAAAGGCTACGGCACTGCCCGTGTGTCAGCATCGACCGGCACCGGCCTGCCGATCATCGACCTGCTGCTGCCCGACACCGACACCGACGACCGCATGGAAGTATTCAAGGCCACCCAGAGCGGGTTCCCGCTCAGCTCCGTCGTCCAGTTGGTCGAATCCGTTGAAACCTTCAAGCGGCACAACGTGCTGGCGAAGATCGTCGGCCTGTCGGAGCGCACCCTCGCCCGCCGGATGAAGAACAAGGATGAAGCCCTGAGCCCTGAGCAAAGTGCCAGGGCGCTGTATTACGCCGAGGTGCTGGAGAAAGCGCAGGAGGTGTTCGGCACCCGGGCGCTTGCCGAAGAGTGGATGACCCGGCCGGCCCTCGGGCTGGATGGCGAGGCGCCCATCGACCTGCTGTCCAACCCGGTCGGCTACGAGCTGGTCAGCGACTTCCTGAATCGGCTGGACTACGGGGTCTACTGATGGTGACGGACCCTTTGGCCCATGAGCTTCATTTCTGGCGTCTGGATCATGCCAGGCACGCCGCTTCGTGGAATAGCGGCATTGGCGCCGAGACCTGTGGCGGGCGCTGGAATCCCAAGGGCTTCCAGGTGGTCTATGCCAGCCTTGATTCGGCCACGGCGATTCTTGAAGTGGCCGTGCATAAGGGCTTCCAGGCACTCGATTGCGTTGCCCACACGCTGACGGCGGCACGGGTGCTGGATACCGCCAAGGTGCACAAGGTCGAACGCAAGGATGTACCCAACCTGAACTGGCTGAGGCCGGGCACGCCCAGTCGCAGCCAGCAGGCCTTTGGTGCCCGTCTGCTGGAACAGCACCCTTTCGTGCTGATCCCTTCCTGTGTGTCACCCCATAGCTGGAATCTGTTGATGAACCCGAAGCTGGCTTCGGGTCTCTATGATTTGGTGCTGCAGGAGCCGTTCGCACTGGATGGGCGGCTGAATCCCCCGCTGCAATAAGGCGTCATGTCGATACCTGCCCCTGCTGGGCAGCGGACTTGAAGAGATGCCGACTTGACCCACAAATGATAATTATTACTATGTGAGTTGATATAAACAAACGACGCTGCATGAAACGCCTCCCCCGCTCACGGTGCGTGCCGGAGCGGGAAGACTGGCGTGCCCTGGCCGTTCAAGGAGGCAATTGATGCGAATGAAAGCCCTGCTGGCCTGTGCCGGCATGCTCCTGGGCCAGGTGGCCAACGCCGCCGAGGTCCTGCCCCAGCGCTGGGTCAGTGCCGGCGGCTCGCTCAGTGAATGGGTGGTTGCCCTGGGTGGTGAAAGCAAGCTGGTGGGTGTCGACAGCACCAGCCAGTACCCGCGTTCGCTGCAAAAATTGCCCGGCATCGGTTATCAGCGTCAGCTGGCCGCCGAAGGCATTCTGGCCCTGAAACCGGACCTCCTGGTCGGCAGCAACGAAATGGGACCACCGCCGGTGCTGGAGCAACTCAAGGCTGCCGGCGTACGGGTGCAGGTGCTGCCGGCCAAGGCCGATATGCCGACGCTACAGCACAACCTGACGGAACTTGGCGAATTGCTCGGCAAGCAGGCTGAAGCCAAGGCCTTGATCGTCGGCTACGAGCAGCGCCTGCAAGACCAGGCCAGGCGGGTCAAGCAAGCACAACAGCAACAGCCGGCGCCGCGAGTAATGATGTTGCTCAGCCATTCCGGCGGCAACCTGCAGGTGGCTGGCAAGGACACTCTGGCCGCCTGGATGATCCAACAAGCTGGCGGCCAGAGCCTGGGTGGGCACAATGGCTACAAGCCGGTCTCCAATGAGTCGCTGTTGGCCCTGAATCCACAGGTGATCATTTTCGCCAGTAGCCGCCTGCAAGGTGATGCCGCACGGGCGACGCTGCTGGAGCAGAACCCGGTCATTGCCCAGACCCCGGCCGGTCGCGACGGTCGCGTAGTGGTCATCGACCCGACCCTGCTGGTAGGCGGCCTGGGGCCACGCCTGCCTGATGCGCTGGCCGCGCTCACCACGGCCTTCTACCCGGACAGCAAGGCGTTGAGCGCCGGGGCCGGGCAATGACGACGATTGTCCAGCCGCGTCCGATGCTGTTCACCCTGACACTGTTGCTGCTGGTGGTGATCTGGCTGTCCCTGGCCCTGGGGCCGGTCAGCCTGCCCCTGAGTGAAACCCTGCTGGCCGGGCTGCGCATGCTCGGCCTGTCGGTGGACGGTGATGCCACGCAACAGGCGGAACTGATCCTGAGCCAGATTCGCCTGCCACGAACCTTGCTCGGCATCGCCGTAGGCGCCGTCCTGGCCTTGTCCGGCGTGGCCATGCAGGGGTTGTTCCGCAACCCGCTAGCTGATCCCGGCCTGGTCGGTGTGTCGGGCGGTGCGGCGCTGGGTGCCGCCATCGCCATCGTCGGCGGCAGCATGCTGGGCGGTTTACCCCCAGCCATCGAGCCCTATGTGCTGTCGCTGTGCGCCTTCGTTGGCGGCCTGCTGGTCACCGCCGTGGTCTATCGCTTCGGTCGCAGCAACGGGCAGACCAATGTCGCCACCATGCTCCTGGCCGGGGTGGCGTTGACGGCCATGTCCGGTGCCGGCGTCGGCCTGTTCACCTACCTGGCCGATGATGCAACCTTGCGCAGCCTTACCTTCTGGAACCTGGGCAGCCTCAATGGCGCCAGTTACCAGCGCCTGTGGCCGTTGTTGATCGTAGTGGTCGGGGTCGCCCTGTGGTTGCCGCGCCGTGCCTCGGCGCTCAACGCGATGCTGCTGGGGGAGTCGGAGGCCCGGCACCTGGGGTTCGATGTCGAGCGGATCAAGCTGGAGCTGGTGCTGTGCACGGCCCTGGGAGTCGGTGCGGCCGTCGCGGCTGCCGGTCTGATCGGCTTCATCGGCCTGGTGGTGCCGCACCTGATGCGCTTGCTGGTCGGCCCGGATCACCGGGTGTTGCTGCCGGCTTCGCTGCTGGCGGGCGCGGGCCTGTTGCTGTTGGCCGACCTGATCGCCCGCCTGCTGCTGGCCCCGGCCGAACTGCCGATCGGGATTGTCACGGCACTGATCGGCGCGCCCTTCTTCCTCTTCTTGCTGGTGCGGGGACGCTCCTGATGCTACGGGCAAACAATCTGTGGGTACGGCGCGGTCACCGCACCGTGCTGGCAAACATCGACCTCCAACTGAACCCCGGGGAAGTGCTCGGCGTGCTGGGACCCAACGGCGCCGGCAAGAGCACCCTGCTCGCGACCTTGTGCGCCGAGTTGCCGAGCTGCGAAGGTAGCGTCAGCCTGGATGATCGCCCACTCGCCGACTGGCCAGGCCAGGAGCGGGCCAGGCGCCTGGCAGTGTTGCCGCAAAGCTCCAGCCTGAACTTCGGGTTTTCGGTCAATGAGGTGGTCGGCATGGGCCGCCTGCCCCATGCCACCGGCCGCGTGCGCGACGCCGAGATCGTCGGCGAGGCCCTCAGCGCCGCCGATGCCCTGCACCTGGCCGGACGCAGCTACCTGGCCCTGTCCGGCGGTGAGCGGCAACGCGTGCACCTGGCGCGGGTGCTGGCCCAGCTCTGGCCCGGTGCCGAGGGGCAGGTCCTGCTGCTCGACGAACCGACCTCGATGCTCGACCCCTTGCACCAGCACACCATCCTGCAAGCGGTGCGCGATTTCGCCGAACGCGGCGCGGCGGTGCTGGTGATCCTGCATGACCTCAACCTGGCCGCACGTTACTGCGACCGGTTGCTGTTGCTGCAAGAAGGCCTTCCCCACGCCTTCGGCCCACCGGCCGAAGTGCTCACCGCCGAAGCCCTGGCTGCGGTCTACGGGTTGCAAGTGCTTATCCAGCAGCACCCGGAGCGCGGCCATCCCTTGATTATTGCGCGCTGATACCTGCCTTTCGTTCTCCCCTCCCCGAGGGGCAACTGATGACCAAGGACAACCGATGCGTCTTCTGCTGCTTTGTCTGCTCAGCCTGCTGGCGGCCTGCCAGGCCCCTTCGGTGCAACCGCCACCGGCAGCGATTGCTCCGCAAGGTCGCGACCATGTCGATCTTGGGGTCATCCGCGAACTCGCCACCGGGCGTACCCTCACCCCGCAGCAACTGGTAGAACGCCTGGCCGCCGCGCCGCGGGTACTGGTGGGCGAGCAGCACGACAACCCGGACCACCATGCCGTGCAACTGTGGCTGATGCGCCAACTGGCAGCGCAACGTCCGCAAGGTAGCCTGCTGATGGAAATGCTCAACCCGGACCAACAATCCGGGGTCGATGCCGCGCAGGCGGCCTCCCGCGCAGGCCAGACTCCGGACGACCTGTTCAAGGCCCTCGCCTGGCAGGCCAACTGGGACTGGAGCCTGTATGGCGCCCTGGTCAGCTATGCGGTGCGCCAACCCTATCCGTTGCTGGCCGCCAACCTGGACCGCGCGCAGATCATGCAGATCTACAAGCAGCGCCCAGTGCTCGAAGGCAAGGCGTCCACCACCGGCCAGGTGCAAAGCACACTGCTGGATGATATTCGCCAGTCCCATTGCGGTTTGTTGCCCGAAACACAGATGCCGGCGATGCTGGCGGTACAGCAGCAACGGGATCGACGCATGGCCGAACGTCTGCTTTCCGCGCCGACGCCAGCGTTACTGCTGGCCGGAGCGTTCCATGTGCGCAAGGACCTGGGCGTTCCCCTGCACCTGGCCGACCTGGGTGCGCCGCAAGGCAGCCTGGTACTGATCCTGGCCGAAGTGGGGAAAACCGTGTCCCGGGAAAGTGCTGATTTTGTCTGGTACACCGCCGCCCAACCCGAGCAGGACCACTGCGCGACACTGCGCCGCTGAACACATGTATTGGCACGGGTAACACAGCCACCGCCAACCTATGCGAAAATACCCGCGCTTTGTTCATATGTGTGGAGATGTACAGTTTTGGTAATGCACTACTCAACGAGCAGCGACGCGGTCGCTTGCGGTCGCACGGGCAACAACCTCAGCAGCACGTCCCAGGCCGACCAGGTCGATTGCAAGTCGTGCCAGCGCTCGCTGGTCAAGGCCGAAGCCGCCCCCGTCAAGAAAGCCACCCCGTCGCTGGCAGAGCTGCGCAAACAGCGCCAGGCCAGCCAGGCAAAAGCCGCTGCGTTCTGCTTCAAGGCTAACTGGCGCATGCGCCTGAGCGCTCAGCCAGAGCGCTGCCGCCTGCCACGTGGCATAGCGCCTCAGGCGTTCGTTTAAGAGCCGGCGCGGGAGCCTGGGCAAGGCTCCCGCGGGGTTCATCCCTGTGCATTCTGAGCAGCCAAGCGCTGCCCCAAGATTCCTTCCATGCCACAGCCGAGCAGCACCCACAGCAGCAGCCTGCATTTGCGTGGACACAGAAACCCCGCCATCAATGCGCCCTTGCGCTGCAAATCCATCTCGCCCCCGTTGAAACCATAGGAACACGTTGCTGTAGATCCGGCCCCGGTGCGAGAGGCAACGATGACCGGCATCCAACTGGCGATCTGGCCGACACAACGCGCCCATTCCCGGGAAACGTGCCCGGCACCAAATCCTGCAATCACCAGGCCCTCATACCCCAGGCCGGTCACTTCATCCAGTAACTGAATATCCGCTGCCAGGCTGGCCTCGAGCAGGGCCACACGATGATCAAGCCGTTGTGGTACCGGTAGTGGGCTGCGTGACTTTGGCAACTTCAGATAGCGCACATGCCCTTCTACCAGAAGGCCCTCAGGGCCGAAATACGAGGACGTGAAAGCATCCATTGCCAGGCTGTCGACCTTGCGCACATGTTCGGCGGCATGCACCTGATCATTGATCACCACCAACACGCCCCGCCCCCGACTTTCAGCAGCCAGTGCCACCTGGATTGCGGCCTGCAGATTGGCCGGTCCATCCGCACCGGGTTGACCGGGTGAGCGCATGGCCCCAGTGAGCACCAGCGGCACCTCGTACGGCCAGAGCAGGTCGAGAAAGTAGGCCACCTCTTCCAGTGTGTCGGTACCCTGGCTCAATACGACACCTTGAGCACCCTGTTCAACCTGGAGCCTGGCCCACTGCAGCACTTCGATCAGCTGGATGAAGGTCAATGACGCACTTGGCAGCATTTGCAAGGTTTCAGCAGTAACCTGGGCCAGCTCCCCAAGTGCCAATCCCTCCAAAAGTGCGTCACCCTTCATACTGGGCATCACCCCCTGCCCCGATGCCTTGGCTTGCATGCTGACGGTGCCACCCAATGCACCGAACGCGATACGGGGACGCTTCAACGCATCGTTCATGGCATCACCCCTGTAACCAGGCGAACAAAAGGGAGGATGGCCAGGGTGCAAATCGCCATAGACAGCACGTTTGCGATGTAGCCGTGCACATAATCGGGAAGACGACGGCTGATAGCGTGGGCCAGGGGCGGCGCCGTCAATGCACCCAGCGCAGCGCTGAGCACGATGACCTGCCAACTGCCGCCCAGAGTCAGGACAGCAGCGGGCACAACGGAAACGATTGGAATGTAGGTGGGGTACCAGCCCAGTCGCCGCCATTGAGGGCGCCACAACAACACGCCGATGAACGAAGCCAATGCCTGCCCTGCGATGATCTCCAGGACCAGCTGCGATCCGTAGGCGGGACCACCCGGTGAAATGAAATACGCCAGCATTACGCCCAGCAACAGGCCAAGACTCGCCAGTTCGTTGCCAAAAAATGGCGCTTCTGTGAAATCCGCCAATACCCGACGAAGTATCCAAACCACACCATAATCGGGCTTGGCTGATGGCACCGCAACCGACGGCCGTGCATCGACCTGAGGGGTTGAACGTACAAGCCATGGCATCCGGCGACATAGAAGGAAGGCCAGAAAACTGGCGATTGCCATGCCACCGACGTTGCCAATCACCACCGGCAACTGCAGCGGATAACACAGGAAGTTAACCAGAAGCAGGCTTGCCGGGGTCACCAGCAAAGCGCCCAGCAGCGCACCGTTCAGAGCGACTTTCCAGCCGGCGCCGAACAACAGCACCATCGCCGCTGGCAGCGAGACGAATGCTACGAAGGTGGGTTGCCAGGTACCACTGCTCAAGGTCCAGCCCCACAGAACATGACTCAGCGCCAATCCAAGCAATGAACTGCTGACCAGCCAAGGCCACAAGCCCGTTCCATAGCAGATGGCGAATCCCTGCCAGCGCTTGCCGTGGCGGTTGGCCCAGTGAGCCAGTGCCGCACCCGCCAGCAAGCCAAGCGCTGGCAGCTCATGCTTGTAAAACGCGACTTCACTGATATCACCCACAATCCAGCGCAGGCGAGCCAGCGGCTCATCGAGATTGCCGACCATGTGCGAGTAGTCGGGCCACAGTTCCAACCAGCTGCCGGCACGACCGCTGATGATTTCAATACCCACAGCGATAAGTGCGGATAACACCAGGCACATCAGCAGCAAGGGAACAAAGTAGCTTCGAGATAACGTGATCGATTTGTCCATCCCGGCTTCCTCAACGTGGCATCGCTGGATGCAGGTGATAGCCGAGTGCCGTGCCATAGAGATCGGTGCGTCGGTCTCGAACCAGGTCATTGAGGTTGTTCCAGATCGGCGCACTACGGGCACTGCACAGATCAAGATCGGCGTAGAGGATGCACTCGCATTCGGCACTTGCCACTTCGCCAATTGGCCAGCCGTGGACGCCGGCGATCAGCGAACATCCAAGGAACCGCCCACCGCGCTCATTACCTATTCGGTTGGCGGCCGCAATATGAACGTTGTTGACATGGGCAGCGGTCATCGTCAGGTAGGACGCCATGCATTTACCGCTGCCATCGAACAACGGCGGTGGCGTCCAGACCCAGTTGTTCAGGCTGCAAATGATATCGGCGCCTTGCAGGGCCAGCAGTCGCGGCACTTCAGGAAACCAGATGTCCCAGCAGATCAGCAGGCCAATGCGACCGATAGGCGTCTCGAACACCGGAAACCCCAGATCACCCGGGGTGAACCAGAGTTTCTCCTGATTCCACAGGTGGGCCTTGCGGTAGTGGCCGAGCAAACCCTGGGGACCAAGCAGCACGGCACTGTCGTACAGTTTCAATCCGTCGCGCTCGGCAAAGCCTGCCACCAGGTAAACCTGGTGATCGCGGGCGAAGGCTGCCCAGGCGTTCACACTTGGACCATCCTCCAGCGTTTCGGCATGGGCATAGGCTTCTGCGCGTGTGCTAAAGGTGTAACCGGTGTTGGCCAGTTCTGGCAGGACGATCAAGTTGGCCCCTTCACCGACCGCTTGTTCGGCGAGGAGCAGGCTTTGGCACAAATTACTATCGCGATGCTCGACCCCGACGTGCGGGGCAAACTGTATGACGGCAACGCGGGTTGGGCTAACGGGGACGGTGCTAGCAGACATGGGCGGCGGCCTTCTTATCGTTATGGGAAAGACGCCAGTTAAGCGGACACGCTAATGGATGGAACAGTCGGGCAGATCTGAAGCTGGTACAGGAGGGGTCTTAGGCTTGGGAAAGGGCAGTCTTACAGACCGCCCTGTTCATAGCGACTTCAAATGTTTACTTGGTAATGCGGGTAGTCATCCATGGAGAAGCCTCCGTTGAATACCGCACCTGTCTTCCTACAAATGTTGATCACTGCATCAACGGCGGTTCTGAAACAAGGCTCTGTCCAACCTGCATCAACGGAAAATGACTCGCCTACCAGATATAGGCCGGAGAGATCACTTAGATCACGGTTGTACTTCATCAAGCCGACAGCATCGTAGTAGGTCCCCGCGCGGTAAAGCTTGGCACATCCCAAAGAATTCCTGTCTGTTACCCAGCGCTGAACCCTGGCGTTATAGGTATCTATGTAAGGAGAAATTGGCTGCTGTACGTTAGTGCATCGCAGTAGGATCCGATCTAACTCCTGAATGCACCTTGTGACGAGATCGCTGTCATCGAAGGAGGCAAGCTTGGTTGCGTCATCCTCCCAAGTGTAACTCAGCAAGATGCAGTCATAGGCATAGTTATCGTTATAGCCATAGGCATACACATCATGAACAAAAGTATCAGTAACAAGAATTTGCGGTATATGGAAATTTTTACGTAGAAAGTTTTTCTTCAACGGTGCATAGACCTTGCAGCTGGTTTCCCAGTGCGCCGTCTTGTATGCATTGATGATGCTGTTAGGCAACATTGCTGGGGTGAAATTTTCCACGCGGATATTGGTTTCGATTAACCATGAGGGTAGCGTGACGATCACAGAGTCAAAATCTTCACTCATTGTGGTCGTTGAGCCTGAACGGCTGACATTCCACCGATACTGGACACGAACCTTCCCATTGGGCTGCTTGCTAAGTCCGCAAACAGAAGAGTCGGTAAGCAGTCCGTCCGACCGTGCCAGACAATGGTTATAGAGCGACGTACCTACGCCCTCGATCTCCATGAAAAGCAGACACTCATCCAAGGCGGCCAAGCCTAAGTAGGTTGGTACAGCAAACCTTAAACCTTTGCTGTCATACACAGCGTCGGCCTTCAGGTAAGGGGCCTGCAGTGGTTTTCCATGCTGATCGACTCGCCCATGAACAAGCTGTAAGTGACTACTGAATCCAAAGATTGCGGTGCGTAACGGATACAGACAGCAAACATCATAGAAGGCGCCCCAACTGCCATCACCGATACCGATGGCATAGAAGATGGCTGATTCTTCTGGGCTCATTCCTAACCCACCGAAATCACCAGGTCTGCTTTCATTCCAGTCATCGATTGCAGGGAGATTTACCAGGTCACGAAACGATAGTGCTTGATAGCGCGCCACAATGGCGGCCCATTGGGCCTCCCAGATCTCAGAGCCATAAACCTGAGCGACCCGCTCGGTGAGCCGAGCTGCAAATCGATGCCACTTGTCATACACCTGCTGCAACGCCGCAGTCGGTGGAGGTGTCGTACCATCAGGGTTGTTCCATACCAGCAATATAGGCTCGCCCTTCCCTTCCAAATCCCCGTCCTGCAAATAAATCCCGGTTGAGTCCACCCAAGGTGTTCCAGGATTGGGGAAGTCGGAGACTCGCAACTCAAACAGATTGGCGTAATAGGCCATCAGAGAGCGACCATCCTTGGGTGCCTCACCCGTTCGATTGAAGAACGGCATACGCATCGCCCCCATTTCGAATGGTGTCGACGGTGCACTGTGAGGATTGTTCACTACAGTGAAATGCCGACCACCAATGCGTTGAGATTGTTCTATGAGGGTGATTTGAGTGAACCCACACCGCAGCAGCTCGCGAGCTGCCGTCAGACCGGTGACGCCAGCGCCAACAATGCAGATCCGGTGATCGCTACGGGTGGCTTGCGCGATACCTCCCGATTGTTCAAGCAATTTTCGGTAGTCAAAGCACAAATCTGGAGGATTAGGGAAGCGGGCAGCCCAGCTACCTGGCTGTACTGACAGGCTGGCCGAAACATTGGCGGGATGATTGTAAGTGGAGCCTATAGTCATGCTTCGAAATCTCGGGAAGGGTATGGAGATTCGAGCTTGAAAGGGATTGCCAAAGGAATGGCATTACATAGTTAGCTACATCAGGCAATTTGAATCTGGATCGTTCCGTAGCCGCTACCGAGGCACGAGGCTGCGATCGGTCGCACAGCGACCGTAACCCTGGCGCCGCGATGGGGTGGCTGTAGGAGCGGCGGTGCGGCGATCCGACTTGCCCCGCGATCGCGGTCTGCAGGATACATCGGATCGCGGGGCAAGCCCGCTCCCACAGGGGGGGCCCATTGACTGCAGGAATGGGCAGCCAGAAAGACAAAACCCCTACCTGCGTACGCAGATAGGGGTTTCGGAATTTAATCTTGACGATGACCTACTCTCACATGGGGAAACCCCACACTACCATCGGCGA
>NZ_JALRNF010000040.1 GCF_030272895.1 Pseudomonas sp. BGr12
GATGCCTACCATCACCATCAGCGAAGATTGAGATGAGCCCTGCGCGGGGCAAGCCCGCTCCTACTGGCCCTGTCGGAGCGGGCTTGCCCCGCGATGGGCATAAAAAAAGCCCCGCCTGTTAAGGGCGGGGCTTTTTTCAAGCTGTAAAGCGGAAGTTAGATAACTTCTACTTCTTCAGCCTGCATGCCTTTCTGACCGCGGGTAGCGATGAAAGAAACCTGCTGGCCTTCTTTCAGGCTCTTGAAGCCGTCAGCCTTGATGGCTTTGAAGTGTACGAACAGGTCGTCACCGGATTGTGGGGTGATGAAGCCGAAGCCTTTCTCATCGTTGAACCACTTGACGGTACCGGTTTGGCGATTGGACATGGTCTGTCTCCTTGGACAAAGATAACTACGGCTCAGGAACGCCCTGGCCGAGACTGAGTGCAAAGAGGCAGAAAATTCATGGAGATGGGTTGATCGAAATCTTGCATCAAGTAGAGATTCTCAGTGACACGTGCAGCACAGTGGCGCCACCATAACCGTTTTTCCAGAACGTGCCAATAATCTTGTTGAGCTTTCGCGCAAATCAAGACTGACGGTGCAGTCGCCGGCCCCGCAAGCCCCGTCGGGCGCGGATTTGACACCTGCAGGCGGATGGAACTTTGAACCGGGCGTCGGGCCCGGTAAGATGCGCCACAGATTTTTTCACCTCGTTACTTCAGGACACCCGCCATGAGCATCAAATCGGACAAGTGGATTCGCCGCATGGCGCAGGAACACGGCATGATCGAGCCGTTCGTCGAGCGCCAGGTGCGCGGCGAGAGCGACAACCGGCTGATCTCCTTCGGTGTCTCCAGCTATGGTTACGACGTGCGCTGCGCCGATGAGTTCAAGGTGTTCACCAACATCAATTCGGCGACCGTCGATCCGAAAAACTTCGATGCCGGCAGCTTCGTCGACGTCAAGAGCGACGTCTGCATCATCCCGCCGAACTCCTTCGCCCTGGCCCGTACCGTCGAGTACTTCCGCATCCCACGCAACGTGCTGACCATCTGCCTGGGCAAGAGCACCTATGCCCGTTGCGGTATAATCGTCAACGTCACGCCGCTGGAACCGGAGTGGGAAGGCCACGTGACCCTGGAATTCTCCAACACCACCACCTTGCCGGCGAAAATCTACGCCAACGAGGGCGTGGCGCAGATGCTGTTCCTCGAATCCGATGAAGAGTGCGAAGTGTCGTACAAGGATCGTGGCGGCAAGTACCAGGGCCAGCGCGGCGTCACCCTGCCGCGCACCTGAACCGACGGCGCGCGGGAATTCCCCGTGCCCCGCGCACTCTAATGCGATGAACCGTTCGCCAGGCACCAGGCCTGGCGAGCGTCGCCAAGGAGTCGCTCATGAAACTCGACCCGAGCATCAGCGCCAAGCTGGCCGTGCTGCAGCCCAACCAGGTTGGGGTGCTGGCCTGGACGCTGCTGGCTCACCCGCATCCACACACCGCCCATGCCAGCGGTATTCCCACTCAGCCTGACCCGGATGAGCCGCAACCGCCAGAACCGGGTGAAAAACCGCCCATGGAGCCAGGTGAGCCGACCTTGCCGGACGAAGCACCCCCTGCGCCCATAGCCTGAGACTTACTTCAGGTTGCCACTGAGAAACTGGCGCAGGCGCTCGCTTTTCGGACTTCCGAGGACCTCGGCGGCTGGCCCTTGCTCTTCGACCAGCCCCTGGTGCAGGAACATCACCTGGCTCGCTACCTTGCGGGCAAAGGCCATCTCGTGGGTCACCATGATCATGGTCCGGCCTTCTTCCGCCAGCCCCTGAATCACTTTCAGCACTTCGCCGACCAGTTCCGGGTCGAGCGCCGAGGTGGGCTCGTCGAACAGCATCACCTCCGGTTCCATGGCCAGGGCTCGGGCAATGGCCACGCGTTGCTGCTGGCCCCCGGAGAGGAAGGCCGGGTACTGGTCGGCGACCCGCGCCGCCAGGCCGACCTTGTCCAGGTACTTGCGGGCCCGGGCTTCGGCTTCCTGTTTGCTCACCCCCAGCACCCGCCGCGGCGCCAGGCTGATGTTCTCCAGCACGCTGAGGTGGCTCCACAGGTTGAAATGCTGGAAGACCATGGCCAGGCGCGTGCGCAGGCGCTGTAGCTCATCGGGGTCGGTCACCCGCAGGCCAAGGTGGTCATGGCTCATGTGCACCGGGTTGCCATCAAGGGTCATGCGGCCCTCGTTGGGTTGTTCGAGAAAGTTGATGCAGCGCAGGAAGGTGCTCTTGCCCGAGCCGCTGGCGCCGATCAGGCAGATCACGTCACCGGTCCTGGCCTTGAGCGACACGCCCTTGAGCACATGGTGCTCGCCGTATCGCTTGTGCAGGTCTTCAATGGTCAGTTTGTACATGGCAGGCCCTCAAGGCGATAACAGGTAACCGCTGCGAAAGGCCTGGCGGCCGGCCACATGGGCGATGGCCATGCCGGCGGTGGCCATGCGCCGCAGCGAGCGGGCGTACATGAGGCCGGGGTAGACGTTGCGCACCGGTGTCACCCGGTCATTGAGCGGGTCGATGACCTCGGCGATCAACTCGCCGCTTTCCAGGTACTGGCCGGGCCTGGCGTGAAACACCAGCAAACCGCCCAGCGGCGTGGTCACCGGCTCCACGCCGGCCAGGGGCGTAGCCGGGTAGAGCAGTTCCGGCAGGGCGGGGGCCGTGCCGTCGATGGCGCCGTAGTGGGTCAGGTAGGCCAGCAGCGCGGCGCAGTCCTGCTCCGCCAGCGGGTGACTGACGTCGCCCTGGCCGCGCAATTCGACGGTGACCGAGAAGCTGCCCTGGGGGATCGGGAACGCTTTGCCGAAGCGCTGTTGCAACTGCCACCAGACCAGGGTGAAACACTCGTCGAAGGACTGCCCGCCGGAATCGGTGGCCAGCAGGCTGGCCTGGGTTCCGAGGTAGCGTGACAGGGGCTCGACCTGCGGCCAGGCCTCGGGGGTGGTGTACAAATGGGCCACGGCTTCGAAGTCGCAGTGCAGGTCCAGCACCATCTCGGCGTCGCAAGCCAGCCGTTGCAGGGTCAGGCGCTGCGACTGCAGCGGCGTGGATGCCGGGTGGGCGTCCAGGGCGCGGCGCAGGCATTCACGGATCAGGGCCACGTTGTGCGCCGGGTCCTGGGTCAGGTGCCCCTCGATCTGGTCGCCGATCTTGTCGCTCAGGTCGACGAAGTTGCGGTTGAAGTTTTCACCGCTTTGCATTTCGTAGCGGCCCAGGGGCACATCCATCAGCACCTGTTCCAGGCCGACCGGGTTGGCGACCGGCACCAGCACCACCTCGCGCAGCAACAGGCCCTGGGTTTCGAGCTCGGCCAGGCGTTGCTTGAGGTGCCAGGCCACCAGCATGCCGGGCAATTCATCGGCGTGCAGCGAGGCCTGGATATAGATCTTGCCGGTGCCACGGGGGCCGAAGTGGAAGCTGTGGATCTGGCGGGCGATGCCGGGCACCGGAGCCAGAATATCGTGGGTCGAGTGGTGCATATCAGTCCTAGTGAGTCGGTCCTAGAAAAGCCAGCCAGCGCCGCTCGGCGAGGCGGAACAGGCCAACCAGTGTGAAGGTCACGCACAGGTAGATCAGTGCGGCGATACCGAATGACTGGAAGGTCAGAAACGTGGCCGAGTTGGCGTCGCGCGCGACCTTGAGCACATCCGGAACGGTGGCGGTGAAGGCGACTGTGGTGGAGTGCAGCATCAGGATCACCTCGTTGCTGTAGTAGGGCAACGAGCGGCGCAGCGCCGACGGCATGATGATGTAAGCATAAAGTCTCCAGCCGCGCAGGCCGTAGGCCTTGGCCGCTTCCACTTCGCCATGGTTCATGCTGCGGATCGCCCCGGCGAAGATCTCCGTGGTGTAGGCGCAGGTGTTCAGGGCGAAGGCCAGGATGGTGCAGTTCATCGCGTCGCGAAAGAAGCTGTCGAGCAGCGGCTGTTCACGTACGGCGGCCAGGCTGTAGATACCGGTGTAGCAGATCAGCAGCTGGATATACAGCGGCGTGCCGCGGAACAGGTAGGTGTAGAACTGCACCGGCCAGCGGATCCAGAAACGCGGCGAGACGCGGGCGATGGACAAGGGGATCGAGGCCACGAAACCGATGGCCAGCGAGGCGGTGAGCAGCCACATCGTCATGGCCAGGCCGGTGATGTGGGTGCCATCGGTATAGAGGAAGGCTCGCCAGTATTCCTGCAGCAGTTCGATCATCGGATGGCCTCCCGGGTGCCGACGTTATAGCGCCGTTCCAGCCAGCGCAGGCAGATGTTCGAGGCGCTGGTGATCAGCAGGTAGATGAAGGCCGCGACCATCAGGAAGTAGAACAACTGATAGCTGCTCTTGCCGGCGTCCTGGGCCGCCTTGACCAGGTCGGCCAGGCCGATGATCGACACCAGGGCGGTGGCCTTGAGCATCACCATCCAGTTATTGCCGATACCGGGCAAGGCGAAGCGCATCATCTGCGGGAAGACCACGAAGCGAAAACGTTGCAGGCGCTTGAGGCCATAGGCGGTGGCGGCTTCGACCTGGCCGCGGGGCACGGCGAGGATGGCGCCGCGGAAGGTCTCGGTGAAATAGGCCCCATAGATGAAGCCCAGGGTAATGACACCGGCCGCGAACGGGTCGATCTCGATGTATTCCCATTCCATGTAGTCGGTGAGGTTGGTCAGCCAGGTTTGCAGGCTGTAGAAAATCAGCAGCATCAGCACCAGGTCCGGTACACCGCGGATCAGGGTGGTGTAGAGCTGCGCCGGGACGCGCAGCAGGCGGATCGGCGAAAGCTTGGCGCTGGCGCCGAGCAGGCCCAGCCCGACGCTGACCAGCAGCGACATGGCCGAGAGTTTGATGGTCATCCAGGTGCCCTGCAGCAGCAAGGGGCCGAAGCCCTTCAAGCTGAATGCCGAGAGCCCCAGGTATTGCAGCAGGTCTTCGAACATGAACTCAACCTATGCCAGGTGTATGCGGTCTTTGTGTAGGAGCGGGCTTGCCCCGCGATGAGGCCGTTCGAAACGCAGCATCTTCATCGCGGGGCAAGTCGAGGCGTCGAACCGCCGCTCCTACAACAATCATTTACCGCTGTAGAGGTTCAGTTCACCGAAGTGCTTTTTCTGGATCGTGGCATAGGTACCGTCATCGTGTAACGCTTTGATACCTTTATCGAGCAGCGCCTTGAGCTCGGTGTTACCTTTTTTGATACCTACCGCGGTCTTGGACGGCAACAACTCGCTGTCGACCGGTTGGCTGACTTCGTAATCGGCGCCCTGTGGCGACTTCAGGAAGCCCAGTTCGGCCTGGAGCATGTCCTGGATCGAGGCATCAAGGCGGCCGGACACCAGGTCGGCATAGACCTGATCCTGGTTCTGGTAGGCCTGGGTCTTGACCCCGGCCTTGTCCAGCACGGCCTTGGCGTAGGCCTCCTGGATGGTGCCTTGCTCGTAGCCGACGGTCTTGCCCTTGAGCGAGGCGATGTCGGTGCTCAGCCCCGAGCCTTTCTTGAACACGAACGAGGTCGGGCCGGAGAACAGTTCGCTGGAGAAGTCGATGACCTTCTCGCGCGCCGGGGTCACCGTCATGGACGAAATCACCCCATCGAACTTGTTGGCCTTGAGCCCCGGGATCATGCCGTCGAAATCGCTTTCGACCCACTTGCACTTGACCTTGAGCTCGGCGCAGATGGCGTTGCCCAGGTCGATATCGAAGCCCACCAGGCTGCCATCGGCAGCTTTGGATTCAAAAGGTGCATACGACGGATCGACGCCGAAGCGCAGCTCCTTGTACTCCTTGGCCAGGGCATTGCCCGCAGCCAGACACAACGCGAGTGCGGAAACCGTCAGCCATGCTTTTTTCATTGTGTGTCCTTGGATTCGCAAAGTGTTGGGGTGGCAATAGGCCGTTACCGCCCACTGCCAGACATCACCAAGAAAGCAAGTTTCACACCATGTAGCGGATGGGCCGCAAAGCGGCCCGGATTACCGACCCTCTCAGTAGCGCGCATCCACCGGTTTGCCACCGTTGGGCCAGTCCTTGGCCTTGTCGGCAAAGTCCGGCCGTGGCTGTTGCGAGAACCAGGCGGCGACATCCACCGCCTCCTGGTCACTCAGGCCGCCCTGGCCCAGGGGAAAGCCCTCGTGAAAGCCGATCGGCATGTTGCGTTTGACGAATGCGGCCGCCGTGTAGGTGCGTGCCATGCCGGCGCCGAGGTTGAACGACTGCTCGCCCCACAACGGCGGGAACACAGGGGTGCCATCGGCACGGGCGAGGCCCTCGCCGTTGTCACCGTGGCACACCGCGCACTGTTTGACGTAAACCTGCTGGCCATTGGCAAGGTCGGGTTTGATCGACGGGTCGATCTTGCCGACCCCGCGGCCGGCCACCTTGTCGCCGGGCAGGGTGTTGTTCTTCATCCAGTCGAAGTAGGCGACCATGGCTTGCATGTCGGCCGATTGCGGCGGGATCGGCTTGCCGTTCATGGAGCGACGGAAACAGCCGTTGATGCGTTCCTCCAGGGTGATGACCTTGCCGGCCCGTGGCGCGTAGCCGGGGAAAAATGCCGACACGCCGACGAAGGGCGAGCCATCGGCCACCGTGCCGGCGTTCAGGTGGCAACTGGTGCAGTTGAGGCTGTTGCCGACGTTATCCGGCAGCAGCGCCTTGGTCTGCAGGTGCAGGCGCATGCCGCGGATCACCTGCTCGGCGTTGGGCGCGGCGAGCAGGTCGGCCAGGCGCGGGGTCTGGAAGGTCGTCGAGTCGGTGGTCTGCGGATTGAGCTGGCCGCGCAGCGCTTTCACCTGATCGGGTGTGACCGCCGGGCTGTCGTTGCCCCAGCGCCCGCGCACGAAGCTGAGGATTTCGGCGATTTCCTGATCCGACAGGCGAGCGAACCCGGGCATGGTGTACACCCGCGAGTGGGTGGCGGTCTGTGCGCTGGCCCAACCGGTGAGGGTGATATGCAGCAGGGAGGTCGGGTCTTTCGAGGCAATGCTCGGGTTGCCGGCCAAGGGCGGGAACATGCCCTCCACGCCGCCGCCGTCGGTGCGGTGGCAGTCACTGCAAAATTGCGTGTAGCCCAGGCCGCCGCGACTGCTGAACAGGTCGTCCGGGGGCGCGGCAGGGGCCAGTGCCACGGCCGGCATGGGCAGGTCGTCCTCGCCGGGAGGCAGGGACTTGAGGTAAGCGGCGATAGCCGTGAGGTCGGCATCGCTGAAGTGCTGGGTGCTGTGGTGAATCACCTCGGCCATGTTGCCCGAGACGGTGGCGAAGCGGTTCTGCCCGGTCTTGAGCAACTGCACGGTGTCCGGCACCGTCCACAGGTTGCGCAGGCTCAGGGCCCGCCAGTGCTCGACGGTTTCACCGGCGAGGAAGTGCTTGCCGCTGCTGCCGGCATCGCTCATGGCCTTTTCCTGGAAGGCCAGGCCCCGTGGCGTATGGCAGGCACCACAATGACCCAGGCCTTGCACCAGATAGGCACCGCGGTTGATCAGCGGGTCGCGGTCGGGGTCGGCTTCGAAGGGCTGGCTGTCGACGAACGCCCAGTTCCACAAGGCCAGGCCCCAGCGCATGTTGAACGGCCAGACCATGTCGGCGGCCTGGTTGGAGCGGCTGATGGGCGTTACGCCTTGCATCAGATAGGCGTAGAGCGCACGCATGTCGGCTTCGCTCATCTTGGCGTAGGACGGGTAGGGCATGGCCGGGTAGAGGTAGGTGCCGTCCGCGCTCACGCCCTCACGCATGGCCCTGTCGAATTGCTCGAAGCTGTAACGACCGATGCCGGTGTTCGGGTCCGGGGTGATGTTGGTTGAGTAGAGGGTGCCCATGGGCGTCTGCAGTTGCAGTCCCCCTGCCATCGGCGGACCCTGGGGCGCGGTGTGGCAGGCGACGCAGTCACCCAGCTGGGCAACGTATTTGCCACGCGCGAGCAGGTCATCCTCGACGGCTTCACTGGCCTGCAGGGCAGGGATCGACAACAACGCCGCGGCGCACAAGGCCAGACGTGAGAGGGCACTGTCCATTGCATTATTCCTTTAATCACCTGGCCCCGGGTGGTCCCGACGGCCAAGGCGTGCAATTGCTTTTATGGTTCATCAGGCAGTACGGGCGAGGTCGCCCTACGGTTTCGTTGTAGAACAATTGCGGGCGGGGGCTGTTGATATGGATCAGCGCAGCCGGCATTGCACCGGCTGCGCGCAGGCGGGGAATTACTTGCCCGGCACCAGGGTCAGGCGCTGGTTGCCGTAGGCCCGGTCGAAGTTCTGCGGTTGCAGCGGCAGGCTCATGTAGCGGCCCTTGAACCAGGCCTCCAGGCCATCGGCAAAGTGCTTGCTGGCCGGGTTGCCGGACTGGCCGCTGCTGCTTTGCAGTTGCAGCGGTTCGGCCTGGCCGAAGTCCACCACCATGCGCAGTGACGGTGCCAGTTCGGCGTTGAAGTCCTTGCCCCAGGCAAAGGGTGCGAGGTTCAGGGTGCTGTGATCGCCCCCTGCAGCTTGCGGGCTGCGGCTGACGGCATCACCCAGGCCATGGAAGGTCGGCGCCGGCCAGCGGTACTGATGCAGCTTGCCCCACTGCCAGGCACGGCGGTCGCTGCCCAGTTGCGCTTCGCCGGCGCTGACCGCGGCGGCCAGGCTGCGGGCGAGGATCGCCGGTTTGTCTTCTTTCTGCGCGGTGCGCTGGTCGTCCCAGAACGGGCTGTCTTCGCGACCCAGCAGGTGGTCGGCCTGGGCCGAATAGGACAGGCGCGCATTGCCGACCAGGGCTTGCCAGGCAGGGGAGGATTCCGGGCCCAGTTCGTCGAGGAAGGTCTGTCTGGCGCTTTCCTGCAGGAACAGCTCATACAGGGCGGCGTCGGCCGAGGTGGTCGTCAGCCGGCCATCGAAGGCCATCAGCCGGGTGTAGGCTTCCCGCGCACGGGTGCGCTGTTCGGCGGGCAGGGCCTCGATGGCCTGCTTGAGCGGCTGGGCCATGCCGGGCGCTTCGAACATCTGCTTGAGCTTGTCGGCGAACAGCGTGGTCTGGTCGTTTTGCAGGGTGATCAGGCTGCGGCTGTCATGTTTGCCGTTGCCGGCCAGTTGCCCCAGGCGCTCGGCGCGCTCGGGGTAGTACCAGCTGTTGGACAGCTGCATGCCGTAGCCCTTGGGGACGCTGCGCTGGTTGGCATTGGCCAGCCAGCCCTGGAGCGGATCCTGGTCGTAGGGGTGCAGCATCGGATCGGCGTAGCCGTCCCAGTCGTAGCGTCCGTCCCAGCCCGGCGAGGGCAGCAGGCCCTGGCCTTCGCGACGGTTGGGGAAGCGGCCACTGACCTGCCAGCCAATGTTGCTGGCATCGGCGAAGACGAAGTTGAGCGCCGCCGCGCCGATCTCCCGGGTGTTGTCGAAGGCGCGCTCGACTGTCTGCGCCCGCGACAGGTTGAAGAAGGCATCCATGCTCATGTCACCCTTGAGCTGCGGCACCTGCAGGGCAAGGCCCAGGCTGGCATTGCGGGTGCTGCCCAGCAGGGTGCCGTGGCGGGTGTCGTAGAGGGTTTCGCGTTGCGGGCGCTGGCCCTTGATAAAGAAGGTCTCGTTGCGCGCCAGGGCCGGCAGCCATTTGCCGTCGGCCTGGTACATCAGGCGGCTGCCTTCGTTCTTGAGCCGTTCCAGGTACAGGTCCTGGTTGTCGGCCATGACCGCACTGGCGCTCCAGGCCAGCTTGCCGTTGTAGCCGGACAGTACCAGCGGCAAGCCGGCAAGGGTCACGCCGGCGGCCTGGTATTTGGGCGCGCGAATCTGCACCGGGCTCATGGCCCAGGCAGCGAGGGTGTCGCTGGCCAGCAGGCTCTTGCCGCTGCGGCTGCGTTGCGGGGCAATCGCCAGGTTGCTGGAGCCAGCCACACCCAGCAGGTTGAGTGAAGCCAGTTGTTCGCTGGCGGCGGCCAGTGGCGCCAGCCCGGCCAGCTGGCTGCCCAGGTTCAAGCCCTTGAGCTTGTCGGCTTCGTCCAGCGGCAGGGGCTCGTCCGGGTAGCTGGGCAGCAGCCAGGCCAGCTTGTCGCTGCCGACTTTCTGCGCCAGGGTCAGGGCGGCCAGTTCTTCCTGCAGGTTGACCGACTGGCTGAAGTTGTACAGGCAGAAGATCAGCGCCGAGTCTTCCGGCTTCCAGTATTCCGGGCGATAGCCGCTCTGCGCCAGCGGTGCCGGCAGGCGGTCGCGGTAACGGAACAGGTAGGCATTGACGCCACGGGCGTAGACCTCGAAGAAGCGCTTGAGGCGCGGCGAGGCATCGGCGTAGAGCTGGTTGGCGGTCTTTTTCAGGTTGGCCGCACGCATCAGGCGGTCGACTTCCAGCACATCGTCACCGGCCAGTTCCGCCAGGCGACCCTGGGCCAGCAAGCGCATGCCGACCATTTGCCCGATGCGATCGCCGGCATGCACATAGCCCAGGGCGAAGAGCGCGTCATGGAAGTTGCTGCTTTCGATCAGCGGCATGCCTTGGGGGTTACGCCGTACCGTCACGTTCTGGGCCAGGCCCTTGAGCGGTTGCACGCCGGTACTGGGTGGCACGCTGTCGCGCTGGCCGCCCATCTGGCAGCCGCCCAGGGCAAGCAAGCCGAACATCGCTGCGGCTACGCCGAACCGGGGGAGGAAAGGGGGGAAGGCTGGCGCGGCCATGGTCGGGCTCCTGCAGGGCGTGGCGTCTGATAAAAGGCGCTACGTTAGTGAGCTCGACCATGCCATGCAAGCGGGGGCGAGGCCTTTATTTGCAAAGCCTCGCCATTACCTTGGCGGTATCAGGCGCCGTGGCACTTCTTGAACTTCTTGTTGCTGCCGCACGGGCACGGATCGTTGCGGCCGACGTCCTTCAGGGCGTTGCGCACCGGCTCCTGGTGGCCGTGGTTGCAGTGTGGACCGTGCACATGGCCGTGGTCATGATGGTGGTGATGGTCATGATCGTGGTTGCAGTCGGGGCCATGGACATGGGGTTGCTGGGTCATTGCGGGTTACTCCGGTAAAAGATCGCCGGGAATTATCTCACCACTGCGCGATAAGTGCAGTTCGCGGGGGAAGATTAATCCACTGTTGAGCTCGCCATCGAGGCGATAGCGCAGCGGTTGGTCGGTTTGGCGCAGCAGCTTGGACAGGGGCTTGACCTGTTGCCACAGGTTGGTACGCACCGGAATCTTGAAGGTACGCCGGGCGTGACCGCCGACACTGCGCCACAGGCTCGACTCGCCTTCGGCCAGCAGCAGGTCGTTCAAATGCACCGAATAGCTCAGGTTGCGGATGAACAGGCGACTGTCATTGGGGTTGTCGACGCGCACGTGCAGAACGAACTCCTGTTGCAGCAGGCGTGCCTTGACCATTTCGACCTTGACCAGCTGCACTTCGGGGTCGCGGTAGTCGCTGCCAAACCAGCTGGCACAGCCCGTCAGTTGCAGTAGCAGGAGGCTGAACAGCAACAGGCGGGCCATGGGGCTCAGCTTCCCAGGTAACTGGCGCAGCACTTCTTGAACTTCTGCCCGCTGGCACAGGGGCAGGCGTCGTTGCGACCAGCTTTGAGGCCCACGGTCGGGTCGATGAAGTACCAGCGTCCGCCGTTCTGCACAAAGGCCGAACGCTCACGGTGACTGTGCTCGCCGTCATTGTCGTGCCAGCAGGCGGTGAAGGTGACAAAGGCATGTTCGGGTTGGCCGCCGAACACCTCGGCGCTTTCCACTTCCAGGCCCAGCCAGGTGCTTTGTGCGCTCCAGGCCTTGATGGCGTCGCGATCCAGGCCTGCCTGCTGCACCGGCAAGGTGGTCTGCACCAGGTAGTCGACCAGGCCCAGCACATAGGCACTGTAGCGCGAACGCATCAGCGCCTGGGCATCGGGGGCCGGATGCCCGGCATGGAAGTGTCCGCAACAGGCATCGAGCAGATTACCGCTGCCGCAGGGACAAACCGAGACACTCATTGCTTCACCACCAGTACTTGCCAAAATTTTGCGGGTTGGCCCAGAACTTGGCGTTGAGCCAGTCCGGGACCTGTTTGTATTCACGTAGATCATAGGTGAACAGGCTCAGAACCTGCTCATCACGCTGAAATTTTTCGTTGGCCTGTAGGGCCAGGGCGAAAAAGTCGGTGTCGTGCCAGCCGCAGGCGGCCAGGTCGGCCAGCACCGCCACGCGGCTGGCGTTGAGGTTACGGATACCGCCCAGCAACTGCAGGCCATCGCGTTTGGGCAAGTGCTCCAGGCAGTCGACCAGCAGGGCCAGGTCGAAGCGTTGCGCCGCCAGGGCAGCAGGCAGCGGTCCGGGTTCGGCCTGGGCAATTTCCACCTGCGGGTGTGCCTGGGCAAACGCCTCCAGGGCAGGGAATCGCGTGCCCACCAGCAGCAGGCGTTGTGGTGCATGACGCTCGAGCAGGGCGGCCAGGGCCTGCTGCGGCGTGTATTGGGAAAATCCGTCAATCATCGGGAATCCTCGCTCAGATGCGTCAAGACTAACGGTCCCGGGCCGTCAGGCATAGTGGCTGACAGCCGCATCATGGCTTATTGCTGGCGGAGATGGTTTGCGCGGTCTTTACTCCCAGAGATCGGTTCCGCACCGAATCCCCCCTAGGAGAAGCAACAAAATGAGCATAGTACGCACAGCATTACCCCTGGTTCTGCTAACCAGCGTGTTGACTGGTTGTGCAGGTTTGCAAAAAACCGATTGGCCGAAGTGTGCTGCCGTCGGGGGTGTAGGCGGCGCCGCCCTGGGCGCGATAGAAAGCTCGACCTGGGCCGGTTGGGGCGCGCTGCTCGGCGCGGGCATGGCGGCGGGTTACTGCTGGGCCCACGGCGACGGTGACGAGGATGGCGATGGTGTGCCGGACAGCCGTGACAAGTGCCCTGGCACGCCACGCGGTGTGCAGGTCGATGCCAATGGCTGCCCGCCTGAACCTGCTCCGGTTGTCGAAGAAGCGGTCGTGGTCAAGGAAGAAGTCATCGTCATTCGCGATGTGCACTTCGAGTTCGACTCGGCCAAGCTCACCGCCGCCGACAAGGAACGCCTCAATACCATTGCCACCCGCCTGAAACAGGAAGCGCCTAGCGCCAGGCTGAGCGTCACCGGGCATACCGACAGCGTCGGCCGTGATGCCTACAACCAGAAGCTCTCGGAAAAACGCGCCCATTCGGTCACCGAGTACCTGATCAGCAGCGGCGTACCACGCGCCAGTTTCGTCTCGGTACAAGGCGCCGGTGAAAGCCAGCCAGAAGCCGACAACGCGACGGCCGAAGGACGGGCACAGAACCGTCGTACGGAAATTCGCATCCAGCGCTGATGCAAGCGGCCTGCGGCTTGAGAAGTGCCGCAGGCCCGTCTTTACTCCTGTGTGACCGGTATAGGCCGGTGACACAGGAGCAATTTCATGAGTGTTCTCTCCAAAGCGGCTCTCCCCCTGCTGGTGGCTGCAAGCCTGCTTTCCGGTTGTGCCACCCACAGTGATGGCAGCGCACCACTCAATCAAAGGACCTGGCCTATCTGCAGTGTGATTGGCGGTTTGGTCGGTGGCGGCCTGGGGGCTATCGAAAGCTCGGCCTGGGCGGCCGGTGCCGGTGCTGCCGGTGCGATTGCCGGCGGCCTGATCTGCTATGCCCAGGATGGCGACGAAGATGAGGACGGCGTGTTCGACCGTCGAGACAACTGCCCGGATACCCCGGCCAATACACCGGTCAGCCACACCGGCTGCCCGTTGCCGCAATACCCGGAAAAAACCGTGGAAGCTGCCGCCGGCCCGGAAGTCATCACCCTCGATGACAAGGGCGCGGTGATGTTCGCCTTCGACTCGGCCGAGCTGACCGAGGGAGCCCGCAGCCAGTTGCAGGGGTTGATGGGCAAGCTCAATGACGCCAGCGTGCACAGCGTCAAGGTGATCGGCCATACCGACAGTCAAGGTGCCGATGCCTATAACCAGGAACTCTCCGAACGGCGTGCCGCCAGTGTTGCCGAGTACCTGATCAGCCAGGGCCTGGCAGCCTCGAAAGTCACCAGCCAGGGCCGCGGCGAAAGCCAGCCGGTGGCCGATAACGACACGGAAGAAGGCCGTGCGCAGAACCGCCGGGTGGAATTGCACCTGAACTGATCGAGTGCTCTGGCGCAAGCACAGCGCGGCCGTTACTGTTGCAGGCGATGCCCAGACGTTGGCATCGCCTGCCAAAAAACAACAACAGGGGGCGCGTATGAAGGTTCTGCTGGCGCTGGGCAAGGTCCTGACGGTGGTGTTCTGGTGGGTGGTCCTGGTCAATCTGCTGATGCCCCAGGTACTGCCGTTCAACCTGCTGATCAACGCGGCGGGTGCCGCGCTGCTCGGCCTGCACCTGCTGGAGGTGCTGGGCTTCAATGGTCGCCTGCGCGGGCGTAGCCATCGCTGGTTCGACCGCCTGCAGATCCTGCTGGTCGGAATCTTTCATGTGCTGTCGATTCCGGCGCCCCGTCAGGAGAGTACACATGCGTAATTTGATTTTGCTGGCGGCGCTGTTCAGCCCGCTGGCCCTGGCCGATGCCATCAGTGTGGCGGCCAATTCGGTGCTGCGCCTGCCCAACAAGTCCAGTGTCGTGCACCTGCAACGCCTGGACGTGGCGGATTCGGCCACCTTGTTGCTGCCAGGCAGCCTGGTCGAACTAAAAGTCGATGAACTGCACATGGGGCGCGAGGCGCGAATCGCCATCGTGCCGGCGGACGCCCCATTGAAGATCGAAGTCGGGCGGGCCCGACTGGACGAAGCCAGCCAGATCAGCGCCCGTGGCGCCCCAGGCACTCATGAGCGTGCGGCCAGGGCGGGGCGCAACCTCGATCTGCAACTGCATGCCTTGCAGGCGCAGGTTTTGGCCATCGATGCGCGCGGCGGTGCCGGTGCGCCGGGGTACGTCGGGCTGGATGGGGCCAACGGCAAGGCCGCAGGATGCACCTGGGGCCAGGCCAGCAGTGGCGCCGATGGCGACAATGGCGGGAATGGACAGAATGGTGCGCCCGGGGGCCGGGTACTGCTGGCCGTGCCGTCGGACTTTGCGGCCGAGCGGATCAAGGTGCAGCTCGATGGTGGTGCGCCGGGGATTGCCGGCGCTGCGGGTAAACCGGGCGCGGGCGGGGCGAGCAAGGGGTGCTTGGTCTATCGCACGGCTCCCGGTACCGCCGGCAAGCCCGGTGTCGCAGGCCAGCCCGGCCTGGCCGGGGCTGAGGGCGAGCTGATTCTGAAACGCTTGTAATCCCTGTAGCCGCTGCCGCCAGGCTGCGATCGACTACAGCTGTGGGAGCGGCCTGGCGGCAGTGGCTACGGGATGTATCAGATCAACCAGCGGGTGCTCGCCACCAGCACCACGGCGATCCCCAGCAGCAGGTTGATCCCTACCAGGCGGCGAATCCGCCCCAGCACACCGGCACCGGCCGGCCAGTCTTCAGCCTGTACCGCCTTGCGCAGTTCCGGTAGCAGCAATGCCTGGATACGAAAAAACAGCGCGAACATGACGATGCCGCCGCCAATCATCGCCTGGACATAGCGTGGCGCCGTCTCGAAACCGGCAAAACGCAGGTGGATCATGCCGATGCCGCTGATCGCCAATATCAGGATCGCCACCCAGACCCACACGAAAAAGCGCTGAAACACTTCCACCCACAGGCGCAGGCGGGCAGGGCCGTCCAGGGCTGCAACCGCCGCCGGCCGCAGGATCAGCCAGGCGAAGAACATCCCGCCGACCCACACCAGGGCGGCCAGGACATGCAGGCTATAAGGAAGGGCAAAGGCGGCCATCGGGATCTCCATGCGGCGCAAAGGGCAATAGCGGGGTATGATAGCGACCCGATCGAAACACTGAAAATTTATCCAGCCCTCCGGGCGCCCCGACACCATGATCAGCAACGAACTCAAAACCACGATTCAGGGCGCCTATTCGCGTTTTCTCGAAGCCAAGAATCTCAAGCCACGCTACGGCCAGCGCCTGATGATCGCCGAAGTGGCCAAGGTGCTGGGCGACATCGCCTGCGACGACGAAGGTCGACGTGCCGGTGAGCCCGCCGTGGTGGCGGTCGAGGCCGGCACCGGTACCGGCAAGACGGTGGCCTACAGCCTGGCCTCGATCCCTGCCGCCAAGGCCGCCGGCAAGCGCCTGGTGATCGCCACCGCGACAGTGGCCCTGCAGGAGCAGATCGTCTTCAAGGACCTGCCCGACCTGATGCGCAACAGCGGCCTGAACTTCAGCTTCGCCCTGGCCAAGGGGCGTGGCCGTTACCTGTGCCTGTCCAAGCTCGACCTGTTGTTGCAGGAGGGTCATGCGCAATCGGCCACGGCCCAGCTGTTCGAAGAAGAAGGCTTCAAGATCGAGGTCGACGAGGCCAGCCAGAAGCTGTTCACCAGCATGATCGAGAAACTGGCCGGCAACCGCTGGGACGGCGACCGTGACAGCTGGCCGCAAGCCCTGGAAGACCAGGACTGGGCGCGCCTGACCACCGACCACAGCCAGTGCACCGGACGCCATTGCCCCAACTTCGGCCAGTGCACCTTCTATAAGGCCCGTGAAGGCATGGGCAAGGTCGATGTGATCGTCACCAACCACGACATGGTCCTGGCCGATCTGGCCCTGGGCGGTGGCGCGGTGCTGCCCGATCCGCGCGACACCATCTATGTGTTCGACGAAGGCCACCACCTGCCGGACAAGGCCATCGGCCATTTCGCCCATTACACCCGGCTGCGCTCCACCGCCGACTGGCTGGAGCAAACGGCCAAGAACCTGACCAAGCTGCTGGCCCAGCACCCCTTGCCGGGCGACCTGGGCAAGTTGATCGAACAGGTGCCGGAACTGGCCCGGGAGATCAAGGCCCAGCAGCAGTTCATGTTCACCGCCTGCGAACAGGTGGCCGATTTCCGCCCCGGCGAAGACATGGAAGGCCGCGAGCGGCCACGCCATCGCTTCGAGGGTGGTGTGGTGCCCGAGCACATGCGTGAAATGGGCATCGAACTGAAAAAAGGCTTCTCGCGCCTGACCGACCTGTTCACCCGCCTGACCGAACTGCTCAAGGAGGGCATGGACGCCGAGGTCAATATCGGCATTGCCAGCCACCAGGCCGAAGAGTGGTACCCGCTGTTCGGCAGCCTGCTGATGCGTGCCCAGGGCAACTGGGAGCTGTGGACCGCCTTCACCGCCGAAGACCCGGAAGACAGCCCGCCCATGGCGCGTTGGCTGACCCTGGCCGAAAGCGGTGCGCTGTTCGATATCGAGGTCAACGCCAGCCCGATCCTTGCCGCCGAAATGTTGCGCCGCAACCTGTGGAACGTCGCCCATGGCGCGCTGGTGACATCGGCGACCCTGACTGCGTTGGGCAAGTTCGATCGCTTTCGCATGCGTGCCGGCTTGCCCAAGGATGCCATCACCGCCGTGGTGCCGAGTCCCTTCCACCACACCGATGCCGGTGTGTTGCGGGTGCCGGACCTGCGTGCCGACCCGCGGGACGCCGTTGCCCATACGGCGGCGATCATTCGCGACCTACCGGAGCTGGTCGAAGGCTCGCGTGGCTCGCTGGTGCTGTTCTCCTCGCGCAAGCAGATGCAGGACGTTTTCGACGGCCTGGACCGCGACTGGCGCAAGCAGGTGTTCATCCAGGGCAACCTGTCCAAGCAGGAGACCCTGAACAAGCACAAGGCGCGGGTCGATGGCGGTGATTCCAGCGTGCTGTTCGGCCTGGCCAGTTTTGCCGAGGGCGTGGATCTGCCAGGTGCCTACTGCGAGCATGTGGTCATCGCCAAGATCCCCTTCGCCGTGCCGGACGATCCGGTCGAGGCGGCCCTGGCCGAGTGGATCGAGGCGCGCGGCGGCAATCCGTTCATGGAGATCGCCGTGCCGGACGCCTCCTTGCGCCTGATCCAGGCCTGCGGCCGGCTGCTGCGTACCGAGCAGGACCGCGGCACCATCACCCTGCTGGATCGACGCGTGGTCACCCAGCGCTACGGCAAGGCTATCCTCAACGCGTTGCCGCCGTTTCGACGGGAAATTTCCTGAGCTCCGGGGATCATTGTCCCGGGGCGTTGTCTATGACTCAGTTCAAGGCCCGCACGGGCCCTCAAGGAGAGCTCCAGCCCTATGATTCGCCGTACCTTGCCTGCCGTCTTCGCACTGATGTTCAGCACGCCGCTGCTGGCCGGGCAACAGACGCTGTTCAGCTTCGTGCGCCCGGCTGCCGTGGTCAATGTGCAGACCACTGACGCCAGCTTGCCGCAGTACAACGCAGAACAGACGGCGGAGGGCGAGGTATTGCGCCGCGTGGTGTTCAACCCGGCGCAACGGCCGAGCCTGCGCTTGAGCCCGCAAGCCGGTACCTGGGACTGGTCCACGGCCACGGCCATGACCTTGCGCCTGCAAAGTGGCATGGACTGGCCGCTGACCGTGGATGTCACGGTGCTCGGCAGCGATGGCAAGACCCTCACCAGTCGCATCGACCTGCCGGCGGGCCCGGCCCAGACCGTGGTGGTGCCGCTCAAGGCCAGTTCGCCGCTGAGCCAGGGCATGCGTGCCGGCCCGCCGATGCCCTGGACCCACGAAGGCCAGCGCTGGTTGCTGACCAGCAGTGCCGGTGATCTGGACCTCAAGCAGGTGGTGTCGGTGACCTTGTCGATGAACCAGCCCGATGTCGCCCAGAGCCTGATGATCGAGCGTTTCGGCATCCAGGACGACGATGCGCTGCAAAAGGCCGTCTACAGAGGCTTGATCGATGCCTATGGGCAGTCCACCCGCGGCCGTTGGCCAGAGAAGATCGCCAGCGATGACCAGCTCAAGGCCGCCCTGTCCCGCGAACAGCAGCAGCTCAAGGGCTGGCTGGCCGAACGCAGCCACCTCAAGCGCGACAAGTTCGGCGGCTTGAGCAACGGCCTGCAATTCGAGGCCAAGGGCTTCTTCCGCACCGAAAAGCATGACGGGCGCTGGTACCTGGTTACCCCGGAAGGCCATCCGTTCTACTCCCTGGGCGTCAACGCGGTTACCCCCGAGGGCGGGCGGACCTACGTGGCCGGGCGCGAATCGATGTTCACCGCCTTGCCGCAAGCCGGCGAGCCGCTGGCGCAGTTCTATGGCGAAGGCAACAACAACGACGGCAATGGTTCGGCGAACGGGCGCAACTTCAACCAGGGACGCTGGTTCGACTTCTATGCCGCCAACCTCGAACGCAGCCACGGCAAGCCCTGCACCTCGACCGCCGCGACCGACACCACGGCGGCGGTGCCGTGCCCGGCACCGGCGTTCGACCCGCAGCGCTGGCGCGGCCACACCCTGGACCGCCTGCAGGCCTGGGGCTTCAATACCCTGGGTAACTGGAGCGAGCCGGCCCTGGGCAAGACCGATCGCGTGGCCTACACCTTGCCGTTGTCGATTGTCGGTGACTACACCAGCATCAGCACGGGCATGGATTGGTGGGGCCGCATGCCCGACCCGTTCGACCCACGTTTTGCCATGGCCACCGAACGTGCCGTGGCCATCGCCACCCGTGATCACCGCGACGACCCCTGGCTGATCGGCTATTTTGCCGACAACGAGCTGGCCTGGGCCGCGCCGGGCAACGACCCCAAGGCCCGTTACGCCCTGGCCTATGGCACCTTGCGCCTGACCACCGATGTGCCGGCCAAGCGTGCGTTCCTCAAGCAGTTGCGCGACAAGTACCGCAACCAGGCCGGCCTGTCCAAGGCCTGGGGCATAGACCTGGCCGCCTGGGAACTAATGGAAGACCCGGGGTTCGAGCCGCCCCAGCCCAGCCCGGAACACCCGGAGATCGAGGCCGACTTCAAGTACTTCCAGAAGGTCTTCGCCGAGACCTACTTCAAGACCATTTCCGACGCCTTGAAGTGGCACGCGCCCAATCATCTGCTGCTGGGTGGACGCTATGCCGTCAGCACGCCGGAAGCGGTGCAGGCCTGCGCCGAGTTCTGTGATGTCCTGAGCTTCAACTTCTACACGCCCAAACCCCAGGACGGCTACGACTTCAGCCAGCTCAATGCCCTGGACAAGCCGGTACTGGTCTCCGAATTCCAGTTCGGCTCGCGTGATCGCGGCCCGTTCTGGCCAGGGCCGATGGAAGTGGCCAAGGAGGAGGCGCGGGGGCCGGCGTATGCGGCCTTCCTGAAAGCGGCACTGGCCGAGCCCTCGATCGTCGGTGTGCACTGGTTCCAGTACCTGGACCAACCGGCCAGTGGCCGTCTGCTCGATGGCGAGAACGGTCACTTCGGCCTTGTAGGCATCACTGACGTACCGTTCCAGGGATTTGTCGACAGCGTGCGCAAGAGCAACCTGCAAGCGCAGGAGCAAGTCGGCATCGTGAAAGCGACGAAAACCCAATAGCCCCGGGCCTGGCAGCCTGGTGCGCAACGACGCACCGGGTTGGCCCCCAAACTGGCTGACCACTGTCTGTTCCCAAATCCCCCAGAGGCTGAAACAATGCACGCCATTTTTCCGATTGGCGTGTGCCGGGAGCGGCTGGGTGCAGATTCAGGGTCATTACGAACTTCAGTTCGAAGCAGTGCGCGAAGCCTTTGCGGCATTGTTCGACGATCCCCAGGAACGTGGTGCGGCGTTGTGCATCCAGGTCGGTGGGGAGACGGTCGTTGACCTGTGGTCCGGTACCGCCGACAAGGACGGCGCCGAAGCCTGGCACAGCGACACCATCGCCAACCTGTTTTCCTGCACCAAGGCCTTCACGGCGGTCACGGCCCTGCAACTGGTAGGCGAGGGCAAGCTGTCGCTGGACGCTCCCGTCGCCCGCTACTGGCCGGAGTTCGCCCAGGCCGACAAACAATCGATCACCTTGCGCCAGCTGCTCTGCCACCAGGCCGGCTTGCCCGCCATTCGTCAGCTGATGAGTGCCGAAGCCTTCTATGACTGGCAGACCATGGTCGACACCCTGGCCGCCGAAGCCCCCTGGTGGAAGCCCGGTACCGGCCACGGTTACGCGGCAATCACCTTTGGCTGGCTGATTGGAGAATTGATCCGCCGCGCCGATGGGCGTACGCCGGGTGAGTCGATCGTTGCCCGCACCGCACGCCCGTTGGGCCTGGATTTTCATATCGGCCTGGCCGACGACCAGTTCCACCGGGTCGCGCATATCGCCAGGGGCAAGGGCAACATGGGCGATGCAGCGGCGCAGCGTCTGCTCCAGGTCACCCTGCGCGAGCCGGAAGCGCTGTCCACCCGCGCCTTCACCAACCCGCCGGGCATGCTGACCAGCACCAACAAGCCCGAGTGGCGCCGGATGCAGCAACCCGCGGCCAATGGCCACGGCAATGCACGCAGTCTGGCCGGGTTCTATGCCGGCCTGCTCGACGGCAGCCTGCTGGAATCCGAGTTGCTCGACGAGTTGACCCGCGAGCACAGCCTGGGCGACGACAAGACACTCTTGACGCCGACCCGTTTCGGCCTGGGCTGCATGCTCGATCAGCCGACCGTGGCCAACGCCACCTTCGGCCTGGGCAGCAAAGCCTTTGGTCACCCCGGGGCCGGTGGGTCGGTCGGCTTTGCCGACCCCGAACATGATGTGGCCTTCGGTTTTGTCACCAATACCCTGGGCCCCTATGTATTGATGGATCCTCGCGCGCAGAAACTGGTTCGGGTGCTGGCTGGCTGCCTTTGATCGGCTAAACCCGAGCGGCCTGAACCCTTTGGGTATTCTGAATTCCAATGGCCCGTGCAATTGGGCCGAATTTTTTCCTTCCATGGTGTATCACTGATGTCTTCGCATAAATCCTTAGCTCTTGCCCTGTGCCTGGCCATGACCGGCTGCGCACAGCATTCTCAGAAAGGCGCTGCCGGTAGCAGTATGGATTGGTGGCCCTTCGGTTCGGACAAGGTCGCCAACAAGGAAGTGAAGGCAGAGGTTGCCGAAAAAGTGGCCAAGACCGAGGCCAAGCCGGCCAGCGGCAGCTCCTGGTGGTGGCCGTTCGGTGGCAGCGACAAGGCCAAGGCCGCGGCGGTGCCGAAGATCGATCACAAGGCGACCCAGGCCTGGCTGGACAGCTATGAGCCGCGCCTGCGTGAAGCGATCAAGGACAGCAAGTTCGAACTGGAGCGTGGTGAAGACGTGCTGATCGTCACCGTGCCGGTAGACAGCGCGTACAACCCGGACCGCCCGTCCATGCTCCTGCCGGTAACCCTCGGGCCGATCACCCGGGTGGCCAAGGCCATCGAAACCGACAAGCAGACGGCCGTGCTGGTCCTGGGCCATGCCGATACCAGTGGCGCCGCTGCAGCCAACCAGAAACTGAGCCAGGAGCGCGCCCAGTCGGTGGCCGCGATCTTCCGTCTCAGCGGCCTGGAGCGCGACCGCCTGATGCTGCGCGGTATGGGCTCGGAAATGCCGCGTGCCGCCAACGACAGCCTGCAGGGCCGTGCCCTGAACCGTCGGGTGGAGATGATCCTGACGCCGCAGAACACCATGGTTGCGCTGCTGGCCAAATACAAGCAACCTACCCCGAGCCCGGCCTCGCTGGTGGCGGTGCAGGATGCCAAGGCGCCGCTCAAGGAAGCGGTGAAACCGGCGGCCAAGGCGCCGGCGAAAAAGACCAGCACCGCCAAGAAAGCCGCCCCGGCCAAGACCGTGGCCGCGAAGAAAGCCCCTGCCGCCAAACCTGCAGCCAAGCCTGCGTCGACGGCGAAGAAAGCGGCCACCAGCACCAGCCCTGCGAAGACCAACTGATCGTCAAGGAACGCAGCAATGAGCAAAACCCTGGCCGATATGCGCCGCGACTACACCCGTGATGGCCTGGCCGAAGACCAGGCCCCGGTGGAGCCTTTCGCGTTGTTTCGCCACTGGTTCGATGACGCGGTGAAAACCGAGCAGCCGCCGGTGGAAGCCAATTCCATGACCTTGGCCACGGTAGATGCCGATGGTCGCCCGCACTGCCGGATTCTTCTGCTCAAGGGGCTGGATGACGAAGGTTTCACCTTTTTCACCAACTACGACAGCGCCAAGGGCCAGCAGCTTCAGGTCAACCCCTGGGCGGCCATGACCTTCTTCTGGCCGGCGCTTGAGCGCCAGGTGCGGATCGAGGGCAAGGTGGTCAAGGTGACGGCCGAGGAGTCGGACGCCTATTACCAGGTACGGCCATTGGGCAGCCGCCTGGGCGCCTGGGCGTCGCCGCAAAGCCAGGTGATTGCCGACCGCGCCGAGCTCGAAGGCCTGGTCAAGGCCACCGAGCAGCGCTTCAGCGACAACCAGCCGCATTGTCCCGAACACTGGGGCGGCTACCGGCTGGTGCCGGAGCGTATCGAGTTCTGGCAAGGACGGGCCAGTCGCCTGCATGACCGCCTCAACTACCGCCTGCAGCAAGGCGCCTGG
The DNA here is from genome assembly GCF_030272895.1 of Pseudomonas sp. BGr12. GTDB lineage: Bacteria > Pseudomonadota > Gammaproteobacteria > Pseudomonadales > Pseudomonadaceae > Pseudomonas. The sequence goes on from NZ_JALRNF010000040.1 coordinate 23,306, forward strand.
CTGCGCGAGCGGCTGGCGCCTTAATCGGCCGCAAACGCGGCGGCCTGGCGTTCCAGCCAGGCCGCCAGTTCCGAGCGCTTGATCTTTTGTGCCTGGGCAGTGGCCAGGCATTCAAGCATGTAGGCTTTCTTGTGCTCATCAGTACCGGCAAATGACAATGCCAGGTCGCGGTCCATCCAGCGCCGGATGCGGACGTACAGCCACCAGTGGAAGTACAGGCCGGCCAGAGTCGTGACGACGACGATGAAGTAATCCATGACTATCCTTGCGCTAGAAGTTTCGACAGGCTGCCTCGACAGGCTGTACAGAAGCTGAATGGAAGCAATATTACTCCGCATGAGTCGTGACAGTCGTCAATGTGCGGAGTCTAATGAACACCTGTCTTACGGAGATTATCCAATGCGTAAATCTGCTTTGCTGGCGGCCAGCTTCGCCACCCTGTCGCTGCTGCTCGGCGGTTGTGCCTCGAGCCTGACCGGCGACAGCTATTCGCGCGATGAAGCGCGCCGCGTCCAGACCGTACGCATGGGCGTCATCGAGGCCCTGCGCCCGGTGAAAATCGAAGGCACCAAGACCCCGATCGGTGGTGGCGCCGGCGCCGTTGTCGGCGGTGTGGCGGGCAGTGCCATCGGCGGCGGGCGCGGTAGCATCGTGGCAGCGGTCATCGGTGCCGTGGCCGGTGGCCTGGCAGGTTCTGCCGCAGAAGAAGGCCTGACCCGTACCCAGGGCGTTGAAATCACCGTGCGTGAAGACGACGGCAGCATGCGTGCCTATGTGCAGGCGGTACAGGAAAACGAGATTTTCCGGGTGGGCGATCGCGTCCGCATCCTGACGGTCGATGGCACCAGCCGAGTTACTCGTTGACTCCAGGCTGAAAAAAAGCCCCGACCTGGCAATGCCGGTCGGGGCTTTTTCATGCCTGGCGTATTGTCAGGCGCCCGGTGCCTTGCGACTGGCCAGGGCGGTGACGCTGTAGCCGATGATGGCAGCGAGGATGGAACCGGTGAGAATACCCATGCGGTCCATGCCGGCGTATTCGCTGCTGCCTGGCACGAAGGCCAGGGAGCCGACGAAAAGGCTCATGGTGAAGCCGATACCGCAGAGGATCGCCACGCCCAGTACCTGGCCCCAGTTGGCGCCGGCGGGCAGGGCGGCCAGGCCCAGCTTGACCGAGATCCAGGTGAGGCCGAACACACCCACGGTCTTGCCCAGCAACAGGCCAATGGCGATGCCCATCGGTACGTAGTGGGTGAAGCTCTCCAGGGTCACCCCGGCCAGCGAAACCCCGGCGTTGGCAAAGGCGAACAACGGCAGGATGCCGTAGGCCACCCACGGATGCAGGGCATGCTCCAGGGTCAGCAGCGGTGACGGCTCGGCATTGCGGGTTCGCAGCGGAATGCACAGGGCCAGGGTAACGCCGGCAAGGGTGGCGTGGACGCCGCTCTTGAGCACGCAGACCCAGAGAATCAGGCCAACCACCATGTACGGGCCCAGCTTGACCACGCCCAGCCGGTTCATCCCGACCAGGGCCAGCAGGCAGGCGCCGGCCAGCATCAACGACAGGCTCGACAGTTCACCGGAGTAGAACAGGGCAATGACGATGATCGCCCCCAGGTCGTCGATGATGGCCAGGGTCATCAGGAACAGCTTGAGCGACACTGGCACGCGCTTGCCCAGCAACGCCAGCACGCCCAAGGCGAAGGCGATGTCGGTGGCGGTGGGGATGGCCCAGCCGGCAACAGCCGCCGGATTGTCCTTGTTCAGGAACCAGTAGATCAGGGCCGGGACGACCATGCCGCCAATCGCCGCCGCACCGGGCAGGACGATTTGCGAGGGTTTGGACAGGTGGCCGTCGACCACCTCGCGCTTGACTTCGAGGCCGATCAACAGGAAGAACAGGGCCATCAGGCCGTCGTTGATCCACAGCAGCAAGGGCTTGGCAATCTTCAGGGCACCGATCTGGGCAACCACCGGTACATCCAGCAAGCCGTTGTACAGGTAGGACAAGGGCGAGTTGTTGATGATCAGGGCCAGGGCGGCTGCAGCAATCAGTAATAGACCGCTGGCAGCTTCCAACTGAAAGAAACGTGTGAAAGTGCTACGCAGCAAAGGTGCTCTCCATCCTGAGGTTTCCGATAGGGGCACACCCTACCTTGAGGGGATATGCATTAAAACAAAAATTATATTCTTTTTTGTTATAAGCTGTTACCAATAGGCCAAGAGCAGCCTAGCAGTTGTATCTGGATATTTTATGCAGCTGTATCTGTTGGAGTTGTAGGGGTTTTCTTAACATGATCCCCTGCATATCGATCCTTTTCCGGAACCGGACCATGAACGATCACCGCCTCTGGGCTCGTGAAGCCATTCGCATCATCGAAGCCGACTTTCAGCGTAGCGCCGATACCCACCTGATCCCGTTGCCCTTGCCGGGGTACCCCGGGGTCGAGTTGTATTTCAAGGATGAGTCCAGCCATCCCACCGGCAGCCTCAAGCACCGCCTGGCTCGCTCGTTGTTCCTTTATGCCTTGTGCAATGGCTGGTTGCGCCCCGGCGCGCCGGTCATCGAAGCCTCCAGCGGTTCGACGGCGATTTCCGAGGCCTACTTCGCGCGCCTGCTGGGGTTGCCTTTCATTGCCGTGGTACCCGCCAGCACCTCCCAGGAAAAGATCGCCCAGATCGCCTTCTACGGTGGCCAGAGCCACCTGGTGCAGGATCCGACGCAGATCTACGCCGAATCCGAGCGCCTGGCCCGGGAAAGCGGTGGGCATTTCATGGACCAGTTCACCTACGCCGAGCGGGCCACCGACTGGCGAGCCAACAACAACATCGCCGAGTCGATCTTTACCCAGCTGCGTTGCGAGCGGCATCCGGAGCCGAGCTGGTTGATCTCCAGCCCCGGTACTGGCGGTACCACCGCGACGCTGGGGCGCTATGTGCGCTATCGCCAGCACACGACCCGGGTGCTTTGCGCCGATGCCGAGCGTTCGGTGTTTTTCGATAGCTACAAGAGTGGTGATCGTTCTCTGCTGCTCGACTGTGGATCGCGGATCGAAGGTATCGGCCGGCCGCGGGTGGAGGCGTCATTCCTGCCCCAGGTCATCGACGCCATGATCAAGGTGCCCGATGCGCTGTCGTTGGCGGCCATGCATTACCTGGCCGAACGGCTGGGACGTCGGGTCGGAGGCTCCAGTGGCACCAACCTGATCGGCGCCCTGGCCGCGGCGCAGCAGATGAAGGCCCGGGGCGAGACTGGGTCGATCGTTGCGATTCTTTGCGATGGCGGCGAGCGTTATGCGACCACCTATTACGATCAGGACTGGTTGGCAGGGCAGGGGTATCAGTTGCAAGGCTTGATCGAGGCGGTGACGGGCTGTGTGGAGCGTGGCGAGGCGTTGCCCGAGAGCGTCCTGCGCGCCGGGGTTTGATAGCGGGGTGCGCTTATCGCAGGCTTCGCCAGCTCCCACAGGGTCCGGGGTAGATGGACCATTGTGGGAGCTGGCGTAGCCTGCGATGCTCTTTAGCGGCTGGAAACTCCCTGCAAGCCCAGCATGCTGCGCGCCACGGCCTCGGCAATACGAATCCCGTCGACACCCGCCGACAGAATCCCGCCCGCATAACCGGCCCCTTCACCCGCCGGGAACAGCCCCTTGAGGTTCAGGCTCTGCATATCCGCACCACGGGTGATGCGCAGCGGCGAAGAAGTACGCGTCTCGATCCCGGTCAACACAGCGTCGTGCAGGTTGTAGCCCTTGATCTGCCGATCGAAGGCCGGCAGCGCTTCACGAATGGCCTCGATGGCAAAATCCGGCAGGCTCGGGGCCAGGTCGCCGAGGTTGACCCCGGGCTTGTACGACGGCTCGACACTGCCCAGGGCGGTGGACGGGCGGCCGGCAACGAAGTCACCCACCAGCTGCGCCGGCGCCTGATAGTTGCTGCCGCCCAGGACATAGGCATGGGCTTCGAGTTTTTCCTGCAACTCGATACCCGCCAGCGGACCGCCGGGGTAATCCTGTTCCGGGGTAATGCCGACGACAATACCGGAGTTGGCGTTGCGCTCGTTGCGCGAGTATTGGCTCATGCCGTTGGTGACCACTCGGCCCGGCTCGCTGGTGGCCGCGACCACGGTGCCGCCCGGGCACATGCAGAAGCTGTAGACCGAACGACCGTTCTTGGCGTGGTGCACCAGTTTATAGTCGGCCGCGCCCAGTTTCGGGTGGCCGGCGTACTTGCCCAGGCGCGCCTGGTCGATCAGCGACTGCGGGTGTTCGATGCGGAAACCGATGGAAAACGGCTTGGCTTCCATGAACACGCCACGGGCGTGCAGCATGCGGAAGGTGTCGCGGGCACTGTGGCCCAGGGCCAGGATCACATGGCGCGACTGCAGTTGTTCGCCGCTTTCCAGCACCACGCCGTGCAGTTGGCCGTCGTCCATCAGCAGGTCGGTGACTTTCTGTTCGAAGCGCACCTCGCCGCCCAGGGCGTGGATCTCATGGCGCATGTTCTCGACCATGCCGGTCAGGCGGAAGGTGCCGATGTGCGGTTTGCTGACGTAGAGGATCTCTTCGGGCGCACCGGCCTTGACGAACTCGTGCAGCACCTTGCGGCCATGATGGTGCGGGTCCTTGATCTGGCTGTAGAGCTTGCCGTCGGAGAAGGTACCGGCACCGCCTTCGCCGAACTGCACGTTCGACTCGGGGTTCAGCACGCTCTTGCGCCACAGGCCCCAGGTGTCTTTGGTGCGCTGGCGCACTTCCTTGCCGCGCTCGAGAATGATCGGCTTGAAGCCCATCTGCGCCAGCAGCAGGCCGGCGAAGATCCCGCACGGGCCGAAACCGACCACGATCGGTCGCTCCTGCAAGTCGGCAGGGGCCTGGCCGACCACCTTGTAGCTGACGTCCGGCGCGACATTGACGTTGTGGTCGTCGGCGAACTTGTGCAGCAACTCGGCTTCATTGCTGGCAGTCAGGTCGATGGTGTAGATGAACAGCATTTCGCTGTTCTTCTTGCGGGCGTCGTAGCTGCGCTTGAACAGGGTGAAGTCCAGCAACTGCTCGTCGCTGATCCCCAGGCGTTGCACGATGGCCTCGCGCAGGGCTTCATCAGGATGATCCAGCGGCAGCTTCAGTTCGGTGATTCGTAACATGGCAGGGTCCAGTATCCCGGCCATGGGCGGCCGGCGGCTTTACACAAACCGCCAAGTATAAGCTGTTCGCCGGCCTTGCAGGCAGGATTAACGCAGGCGCCGATGATCAGTCGTTGCGCGAGCCGCCATAGTAGGCGCAGCCACGCATGATCTGGCCATTGACCCGCAGCTCGGCACTCAGGTGCTGCACGCCGCCGGTGGCGACGTCGACACAGCGTTGCGGCGCCACCCACAGCTCCACGCGCTGGCCGTTGGCCTCGGTGTTGATGCTGAACCGCCCGTCAGGCAGTTGCTCTTCCAGGTAGGGCACCGCCAGCGAAGGTTGGCCGGGGCGCTCCAGGACCATACCCTTGCCGCTGGCCTTGAGGCTCCAGTCCGGTTCATGGCCAAAGGCGCGCAGGGTCAGACGCTTGAAGTTGGGGTCGCTGCAGGCACTGCTGGAATGCTCGACCCGGTACAGCCGCTGCACGTTGAGCTGGCCGTCGTTGCCAGCCTTCTGGCTGGCGGAAAGATTGCCGCTGACATCGGCGAACAAGGTGCCAGGTTCGGCGGCCAGGGCGGCGGCTTCCTGCAGCAGGCCGGTGCTGCCGGCGTCGAAGACGGCAAAGTGGCGATTCTCGCCGCAGGGCTTGAACAACAACTGGCCGCCCTTGGCACTCAATTCACCTTGCATGCGTGTCGTGCCGGCCACGGCGGTTTGCGGCTTTTCCGCCAGCGCCTGGCAACCGGCGAACAGCGGCAACAGGGCGACAAGCAATAACGAAGGGGCGGCACGCATCGAGCAAACTCCAGGGTCTCTACCAAAAGGTGCCGCCACGTTACGCAGGCTGAACGCCGATCACAAGGCCTTAGCCGACATGATAGGTCTGGCCGGTCTGCAGGCCCTCGACGCTCTTGGCGTAGGCCAGGGCCACGTCAGCGGCCGGTACCGGCTTGAATCCACGGAAATACGGCGCATAGGCCGGCATGGCCTCGACCAGCACGTTGGGGCTGATCGAGTTGACCCGCAAGCCCCGCGGCAGTTCGATGGCCGCCGCCTTGACGAAGGCATCGAGGGCACCATTGACCAGGCTGGCCGACGCCCCGGTACGGATCGGGTCATGGCTGGTGATGCCGGTGGTGAAGGTGAAGGAGCCGCCGTCGTTGATGAACTCGCGACCGATCAGCAGCAGGTTGACCTGGCCCATGAGCTTGTCGTTCAGGCCGAGGGCGAAGTGTTCCTCGCTCATGTCCGCCAGCGGGGCGAAGGTGACGTTGCCCGCGGCGCAGACCAGGGCATCGAAGCGGCCGGTCTGCTCGAACAGGCGGCGAATGGATGCGCTGTCACTGATATCCACCTGGTAGTCGCCGCTGCTGCGCCCGATACGCAGCACCTCGTGGCGCTGTTCCAGTTCCTTGGCGACTGCCGAACCGATGGTGCCGTTGGCGCCGATCAACAGGATTTTCATTGAGCCGTTCCTCGCAAGTCAGGGGGAGAAGGCTCAAGTCTAGGGTGGATTTTCCCGGGGATAAGCGTAGTAATAAGCAACCTTTGGTTTTCATATGGAAACAATCCGTGAGCGACCTCGACGACCTTGCCGCCTTTGCCGTGTTGATGGATGCCGGCAGTTTCACCTTGGCCGCCCAGCAACTGGGCTGGAGCAAAGGGCAGTTGTCCAAGCGCATCAGTGCCCTGGAATCCAGCCATGGTGTGAAACTGCTGCACCGCACCACACGCCGGCTGAGCCTGACCGCAGCCGGCGCGATGTTGTTGCCCCAGGCCCAGGCACTGGTGCGGCAGATGGAGGGCGCGCGCCAGACCCTGGCCATGCTCAAGGACGAACTGGCCGGACCGGTGCGGATCACCGTACCGGTGTCATTGGGTGAGACGTTCTTTGAGGGCCTGCTGCTGGAGTTCGCCGCCACCTATCCGCAGTTGCAGGTCGAGTTGGAGTTGAACAACGGTTATCGCGACCTGCTGGGCGATGGCTTCGACCTGGCCATCCGTACCGAAGTCCGGGACGACGCGCGCCTGGTTGCCCGGCCTTTGCTGGCCATGCAGGAGCTGACCTGTGCCAGCCCGGCGTATCTGCAGCAGCAGGGTGAACCGCACACACCGGCGCAGTTGAGTGGGCATCGCTGTCTGCTCAACAGCCATTACAGCGGGCGGGAAGAGTGGTTGTATCACCAGCAGCACGAATTGCTGCGGGTGCAGGTCAGCGGCAGTTTCGCCAGTAACCATTACAGCTTGCTGAAAAAGGCGGCGCTGCTGGGGGCGGGTATTGCCAGGTTGCCGTCGTACATGGTGCATGCCGAGTTGGCCGAAGGGCGCTTGCAGTGGCTGCTGCGCGACTATCAGACGCGCAGCGTGCCGTTGTTCCTGGTTCACCCCTATCAGGGCGGGATGCCCAGGCGGGTCCAGGTGCTAGCCGACTACCTCATGCACTGGTTCAAGCGCAGCAGCCAGGCGTTGCAGACCCTCTAGGTTTTACATCTTGTCCTTTTTCTCGTCCTTCATCATGTTGTCGCCATTGTCCATTTTCTTGTCGTGGCCCTTGTCCATTTTCTTGTCGTGGCCCATGTCCATTTTCATGTCGTCGGCCATTTTCTGGTCCATCTTCATGTCCTTCTCCATGCTGGCTTGCTTGTCCATCTTCATGTCTTCGGCATGGGCAACGGGAAGGATGGCCAGGGTCGAGCCAAAGGACAGGATGAGGGCGGCCGCGCTGAGGGTTTTGTTCATGGTGGAGCTCCTGGTTAGTAGAGGGGGCGAGCGCTTGAGGTTGCTGGCTCGCCTGCTGCACTAGAGTCCACTGCCCGGGAGGCGTTACAGCGGGCAAGAAAAAAGGCCCGAAGGCCTTTTTCCATTTGTTGCCATGAAGCGGTGGATCAACCGCCCAGGTAGGCGTCGCGCACCTTGGGGTCGGTCAGCAGCGCTTCACCGGTGCCCTGCATCACCACCCGGCCGTTTTCCAGCACGTAGGCACGGTCGGCGATCTTCAGGGCCTGGTTGGCGTTCTGCTCGACCAGGAATACCGTCACCCCATCACGACGCAGTTGCTCGATGATGTCGAAGATCTGCTGGATGATGATCGGCGCCAGGCCCAGCGATGGCTCGTCGAGCAACAGCAGCTTGGGCTTGCTCATCAGCGCCCGGCCGATGGCCAGCATCTGCTGCTCGCCACCGGACATGGTGCCGCCACGCTGGTTGAAGCGCTCCTTCAGGCGTGGGAACAGTTGCAGGACCTTGTCCATCTGCTCCTGGTAGTCGCCCTTGTCGGTGAAGAAGCCGCCCATGGCCAGGTTCTCTTCCACGGTCAGGCGGGCGAATACCCGGCGGCCTTCCGGTACCACGGCAATGCTCTTGCGCATGATGTGCGAGGAGGACTGGCCGACCAACTCCTCACCCAGGTACTTGATGCTGCCGCTATGCGCCTGGGGTGAGCCGCACAGGGTCATCAGCAGGGTCGACTTGCCCGCGCCGTTGGCACCGATCAGGGTGACGATCTCGCCCTGGCGGATCTCGACGTTGACGCTGTGCAGCGCCTGGATCTTGCCGTAGAAAGTGGAAACGTTTTCGAACTGCAGCATTTACGCTTCCCCCAGGTAGGCTTTGATCACTTCAGGGTTGTCACGGATCTGTTCCGGCGAGCCGTCGGCCAGGGGCGTGCCCTGGTTGATCACCACGATGTGGTCGGAAATGCTCATGACCAGCTTCATATCGTGCTCGATCAGCAACACGGTGACGTTGTGCTCTTCGCGCAACAGGCTGATCAGTGCCTTGAGGTCCTCGGTTTCCTTCGGGTTCAGGCCGGCCGCCGGTTCGTCGAGCATGATGATCCGCGGACGGGTCATCATGCAGCGGGCGATTTCCAGGCGACGTTGCTGGCCGTAGGCAAGCGTGCCGGCGGGGCGGTTGGCGAACTCGACCAGGTTGACCTTCTCCAGCCAGTAGCGTGCGTACTCTTTCGCTTCGTGCTCACTGCGGCGGAAGGACGGGGTCTTGAGCAGGCCGGCGAGGAAGTTGGTGTTCAGGTGCCGGTGCTGGGCGATCAGCAGGTTCTCCAGCGCGGTCATTTCCTTGAACAGGCGCACGTTCTGGAAGGTCCGCACCACGCCCTTGCGGGCGATCTCATGGCCGGCCAGGCCCTGGATCGGCTGCCCATCGAGCAGGATGGTGCCGCCACTGGGCTTGTAGAAGCCGGTCAGGCAGTTGAACACCGTGGTCTTGCCGGCGCCGTTGGGGCCGATCAATGCCACGACCTGTTTTTCCTTGACGGTCAGGGCCACGCCGTTGACCGCCAACAAGCCGCCGAAGCGCATGCTCAGGCCGCTGACTTGCAGAATTTCGCGGCTCATCGACGCAGCTCCATGTGGGGACGTTGCATAGGCAGCAGGCCTTGCGGACGCCAGATCATCATCAACACCATCAGCGCACCGAACATCAGCATGCGGTACTCGCTGAATTCGCGCATCAGCTCCGGCAGCAGGATCATCACGATGGCCGCGAGGATCACGCCCAGCTGAGAGCCCATACCGCCGAGCACGACGATGGCGAGAATGATCGCCGACTCGATGAAGGTGAACGACTCCGGCGTCACCAGGCCCTGGCGCGCAGCGAAGAAGCTGCCGGCGAAACCGGCGAAGCAGGCACCGAGGGTGAAGGCCGACAGCTTGATCACGGTCGGGTTCAGGCCCAGGGCACGGCAGGCGATCTCGTCTTCGCGCAAGGCTTCCCAGGCACGACCGATCGGCATGCGCAGCAGGCGGTTGATCACGAACAGCGCGAACAGTGCCAGCAGCAGCGCCACCAGGTAGAGGAAGATCACCTTGTTGATCGAGTTGTACTGCAGGCCGAAGAACTCGTGGAAGGTCTGCATGCCTTCGGCGGCCTTGCGTTCGAAGGTCAGGCCGAAGAATTCCGGCTTGGGAATGTTGCTGATGCCGTTGGGACCGCCGGTCAGCCCGGTAAGGTTACGCAGGAACAGGCGGATGATTTCACCGAAGCCCAGGGTCACGATGGCCAGGTAGTCACCGCGCAGACGCAGTACCGGGAAGCCCAGCAGGAAGCCGAAGGTGGCCGCCATCAGGCCGGCGATCGGCAGGCAGATCCAGAAGCTCAGGCCGTAGTAGTGCGACAGCAGGGCGTAGCTGTAGGCGCCGACGGCATAGAAGCCGACGTAACCCAGGTCGAGCAGGCCCGCCAGACCGACCACGATGTTCAGGCCAAGCCCGAGCAGCACGTAGATCAGGATCAGGGTGGCGATGTCGACCGCGCCGCGCGAGCCGAAGAACGGCCAGATCAGCGCCGCCACGATCAGGCCCATGACCACCCAGCGCTGGGTCTTGGGCAGGGTCAGGAAGTTGCTGACAGCCGGCGAGATCAGCTTGCGCTCCGAGCGCGGGCGCATGACGGCGCTCCACTGCTTGTCGAACAGCACGCGCAGGAACATCAGCACCGAACACAGGGCGATGATCCACAGGGTCATGGCACCCTGGGTGTGGACGATCAGGTTGATGCCATCGATGCTGAGCTTCAGGCCCAGCACCGGGAAGGCCACGGCCCAGACCAGCAAGGCGCTGAAGAACGCCTGTTTGAGATTTCTGTTCATACTTTTTCAACCTCCGGACGGCCGAGAATGCCGGTCGGACGGAACAACAGCACCAGAACCAAAAGACCGAAGGCCACCACGTCCTTGTACTGGTCGCCGAAGATATCGGCGCCAAAGGCTTCAGCCACCCCGAGCACCAGGCCACCGAGCATGGCGCCCGGAATACTGCCGATGCCGCCCAGCACCGCGGCGGTGAAGGCCTTCAGGCCCACCAGGAAGCCGGCGTTGGGGTTGATCACGCCGTACTGCATGCTCAGCAGTACCGCCGCCACGGCCGCCAGGGCGGCACCGATGACGAAGGTCAGGGCGATGATGTTGTTGGTGTTGATACCCAGCAGGTTGGCCATCTTGATGTCTTCGGCACAGGCGCGGCAGGCACGGCCCAGGCGAGAACGGGAGATGAACAGGGTCAGGCCGGTCATGGCCACCAGGGTGACGACGAAGACCAGGATCTGCATGTACGAGAGCAGCACTTCCTCTGCGCCGCCTGGGCCAAAGGAGATGCTCCCCGGGATCAGGTTGGGAATGGACTTGTCCTTGGAGTCCTGGGACAGCAATACAGTGTTTTGCAGGAAAATCGACATACCGATGGCAGAAATCAGCGGGATCAGCCGGTTGCTGTTACGCAATGGGCGGTAGGCGACCCGTTCGATACTGTAGCCATAGGCACTGGTTACGAAGATCGTCGCGACGAAGGCGACGGTCATCAATACCGGCAGTGAATCGATGCCCATCATGGCCAGCCCGGCAAGGGCGATGAAGGCCACGTAGGAACCGATCATGTACACCTCGCCATGGGCGAAGTTGATCATTCCAATGATGCCGTAAACCATTGTGTAGCCAATGGCTATCAAGGCATAGGTGCTGCCAATGGTCAGGCCATTAACCAGCTGTTGGAAGAAGTGATAGATCTCAGGCATTACAGCGCTCCTAAAAACCTGATACGCATTTCACTGGTGGGGTTGCCCCCGGCCCGGTCTGGTGGTGTTTAGCCACGTTTCCCGCGCAACTGCCAGCGAACCGCTGGTGACGGTTTTAAGATTTTCAGGTGAACCTGCTTCCGGATCGCGGAAACCAGGCCCATGAACCTCGTAAAACAAAGCCCACTGCTCGCACAGTGGGCTTGTAGTCATGTAGTCAGACGGTATTACTGAGGGGAAACTTCGGTTTTAGGTTTGCCGAAATGCCATTCGTAGACCACGAATTTGAAGTCTTTCAGGTCGCCCTTGTCGTCGTACGACAGGTCGCCGGTCGGGGTCTTGAAGGTGCCTTTGTGGATGGCATCAGCCACCTTGTCGGTGTCTTCGGACTTGGCGGCCTTGATGCCTTCGGCGATCAGCTCGACAGCGGAGTAGGCCGGGAACACGAACGGACCGCTCGGATCTTTGCCGTCAGCCTTGATGGCATCGACGATTGCCTTGTTCGCAGGATCGGTATCGAAGGACTTCGGCAGGGTCACCAGCAGGCCTTCGGAGGCGTTCTGGGCGATCTGCGAGATGGAGTCGTTGCCGACACCTTCAGGGCCCATGAACTTGGCTTTCAGGCCTTTTTCCTGGGCCTGGCGCAGGATCAGGCCCAGCTCTGGGTGGTAGCCGCCGTAATAGACGAAGTCGACGTTGTTCTGCTTGAGCTTCTGGATGATGGACGAGAAGTCCTTGTCGCCGGCGTTCAGGCCTTCGAATACGGCAACCTTGGTGCCTTTGCCTTCGAGGGTCTGCTTGACCGCGGTGGCGATGCCTTCACCGTATTGCTGCTTGTCGTGCAGTACGGCAACCACTTTCGGCTTGACGTGGTCGGCGATGTAGTTGCCGGCCGCCGGGCCCTGGGCGCTGTCCAGGCCGATGGTGCGGAACACCAGCTTGTAACCGCGAGCGGTGATTTCCGGGCTGGTGGCAGCCGGGGTGATCATGATCACGCCTTCGTCTTCGTAGATGTCCGAAGCGGGCTGGGTGGAGCTGGAGCAGAGGTGGCCGATCACGAACTTGACGCCATCGTTGACCACTTTGTTGGCTACGGCCACGGCCTGTTTAGGGTCGCACGCGTCGTCGTACTCTTTGGCTTCAAGCATCTTGCCATCGACGCCGCCCTTGGCGTTGATGTCCTTGATGGCTTGTTTGGCACCAACGAACTGCATGTCGCCGTACTGAGTGACCGGACCGGTTTTCGGGCCGGCGATGCCGATCTTGATGGTATCGGCTGCAAACGAATGGCTGGCAACCCCGGCCAGAACCATTGCGGCAAACAGCTTGGAAATCTGCTTAGTAGCCTTACTCATAGTGCTCCACTCATTCTGTTGTAATTTTTATAGTCCTGGCGGCCAGAGCTTGAGGACCGGATCTGGTTCCATGGGAGGCCACGCCTCGCCATCGGTCCCGGATTGCTCCGAAAATGCCCTGGCAACTGTACCGGTACAGTGTAGAGCGCTGCTTTATCGCTTGAAAAGCAGCCCAGCCTGGGCAAATTCGGCGCGTGTCGCTTAATTGACAGAAACTTACAGGAAAGCGGCCTGGTCTTGCCCGGTTGCACGCGGCAATCCTTGGCTTTCAAGTCCTTTTCGATCAATTACTTATTTGAAACCGGGTTTTTCTGCAAAAATACCGACCTCTTACAGTAGTCGAATTATTTCTGGCAGGAACCCATGACTGATCAAGCAAGCACCCTCTATGCCAAATTGCTCGGCGAGACGGCAACAATCGAGTGGAAAGCCCTGGAGCGTTTCTGGGCCAAGGGTGACCTGATTTGGGTCGACTCGACCCTGGATCTGATCGAAGTTGCACAGGCAATGGCCGAGAATCGCAGTGAAATCGTGGCTGCATGGCGTAATGCTGGCACTGTCAGCCCGACCACCGCAGAGCAGGCACTAGACCTCCAGAGCCGCGATCCAGAGATCTGGGCGGTGGTGGTTTCGCCGTTCATCGTGATCCAGGAAAAGAAAAAAGCCTGAGCGCGCCCTGAATTGGTGCGTAAAAACGCACAGGCAGGCGCTTCTGGTGCGCGAGAGTGTTCAGGCAGGGTGGCTGTTGGTAACAGTCGGTGGCAGAGGTAACAGTTCTGAACGTCATCGCGGGGCAAGCCCGCTCCCACAGATGCCCCCTGTGGGAGCGGGCTTGCCCCGCGATTATCACTCAGTAGTCCACTTTCCCGGTGTGACTGTTCAGCGAGATCACCCGCGTCTTGCCGATACGGTGACGGTAGATTTCCCGCAGGTATTTCACCGCTTTCTTCACGCATTCCCGCGACAGGCGAATGTCGTTGATCGACACGAACTTGCTCTTGTCGTTGATCAACTCGCGGTACTTCTTCTCGTACATCGGTTTGATCGCGTACCAGTTGGTGTCGAGGATTTTCGCCGGGTTCTCGAATTCGTTGAGCAGGTCGTCGATGCGATCCTCATCGAACACATCGCTGGTGATGAACTCCAGCACGGCGTTGTCCAGGGTGTCGTCGAAACGGTACGGGTTGCGGGCGAAGCAGCGCTTGATGAAGGCCACGATCAGGGTCAGGAAGTCATCCGACAGGCACGGGCTCTTGGCGATCAGGGTGGTCAGCGACAAGTTGGCCGAGGCGCCGATCACCAGGGCGTAGCGCTTGAGCGTGGTGTTGGGGAACAGGCTGTTGAGGTGAGTCTTGAGCCGGTTCAGGTCCATGTAGGACAACTTGTAGTCCTTGGGCAGGGAGACGATCGACACCACCGACGAGCAATTCTTGAAGAAATGCAGGTCGTGCAAGGCCGCAGCGTCGTAGCCGGACGCCTTGTACTGCTCCAGGGCCGCCCGATAACGCTTGGACTCGATCGGCAACAGGCTGATGCCCTCGATCGCCTGGGTCACCTTGTTGAAGTGCGGCAGGTCGATGGAGCGGAAGAACAGGTCATCGATGTCCAGGCGTGGCTGATCCTTCTCGAACACCTTGAACTTGTCCGAACCCGGGATCGGCTGTTCCGGTACCACCGACTCGGCATAGGCAATGGCCACGGGACCAGCCAGGCTCATGAACAGGTCGTTGGCATCCAGGCGGATGGTTTCGCCGATGTCGATGCCGGCGCGACGGAAGTAGTTCTGGTCGTAGTCGGTGGTGACCGCCTGGGCGGTGAGAATGTTGAAGATCTGCTGGGAGATGTACTGGTTGGCGTGCTTCTCCATGGCATTGACATCGATGTTCTGGATGTTGCCGTCATCGTTCTCTTCGGCGTAGCGCATGATGTCGTTGGAGATCAGCATCATCGCGTTCCAGGGCCGGATGCGGCCCATGACGCTGGCCTCGCTGCTGTCTTCGTTGTCGAAGTTATAGGAAAAATCCCATTCTTCGGACAGGTACTTGCACAGCAGACGACCGGCGTTGATGTGCAGCGCCTCCGACATTTCACTGCGGTGATCGGAAATGTTCGGCAGTACGCAGATACCGCTGGTGAAGATCGGCTCGAAGACGAACGAGTGCCCGCTCTTGCCGTCGTTCTCGTCGGCCGGCTTGGTGTCGAAGGTCTTGTTCATGTAGGAGTACTGCTGGGCCAGGCCGAACTCCGAAGCCATGCCCGAACCGGTACCACCGCCGGCACTGAAGATGTAGAAGTACAACCGTGACTGGTTGGCCTTGATCCCGCAGGAGTCGATCAGGTAGGAGTGGATCAGCTTCCAGTCGGTGCTGGAGAAGCGATGGGTCTCCTTGTTGAGGATGATCTTGGCCAGGTACTGGCCCAGGATCGGCGCGTTGCCCGCACCGCCGGCATGGACTTCCGACAGGTCCATGATCTTCATCTTGCTGTAGTCGCGAATGAACCCGCTTTTTTCGCCCTTGCGCGAGAAGCGGATGCGCCCGGCAATGTCCTTGTCCAGGTCACCCAGCATGACCAGCGGTTCGACCAGGAACACCGGCTTGCTGCCTTTGTTCTGCACCAGGCGCAGGTTATTGCGGATCCAGCGTGCCGGGCTGTAGGACGGCTCGTTGGCGACCCGGTCGTCATTGTTGAATTCGTTGAGGTAGAAGGTGCGGGCGTTGTATACAAGTTCCGCAACATCCAGGGCAATATTCGAACCGCAGCGACCCAGGCCTATCAGGCAAACGGAGGGAAACTGCTGGTCCAGGCGCAACTGGCTTTCCTCCTCGACGTGGACACTGGGTGGAAACACCAGGTCGCGCAGGCCGTCGAGGTTGTCGAGGATGCGCTGGATATCACCCTCGGTGAAGTACAGGTACTGCTGCGGGTTGAGTGCCCGCGGGCTGTAGAATTCCCTCGCCCCTGAGAGGCTCGACGCGGGAGTGGATGACGTCAGCTCGGAAACTGCGTTGGCAGAAGTAGTCTTGGAGGTCATTTTGCGCCATTTGCCTGGGGGTGGATGGCTGTTCTAGTGGATATCATAGGGCCATCACTGGATAAGTTTCGCGACTGTATCAGTGCGCATCTGGCGTGAGCGATAGGGGGCTACCCTAGTGCCGATCAGGAGTTTTCCTTGTCACGCCTGCCAACTGAATCGTCCAATCAATCAACTTCTTTAATCTGCCTGGAGCTGTTCATGAGCACTGCACGTCCTTCGCTGGGGTTTGCCGGAATCGGTTTGATGGGGTTGCCGATGTGTCGGCGGTTGCTGGCGGCGGGGTACCCGCTGACCGTCTGGAACCGTTCGCCGGACAAATGTTCGGAACTGGTCAAGGCCGGTGCCCACCAGGTGGCGACGCCGGCCGAGCTCTGTCAGTCCGCTGATGTGGTGATGCTGTGCCTGGCCGACACCGCCGTGGTGCGTGAGGTGGTGTTCGGTGCCGACGGTGTGGCCAAGGGCGCCAGGGCCGGGCAGTTGCTGGTGGACTTCTCCAGCCTGGAGCCGACCGCCACCCGGGAAATGGCGGCGGAACTGGCGGCGCTCAGCGGCATGGCCTGGCTCGATGCGCCGGTGTCAGGCGGCACGCCGGGTGCCGAATCCGGCAGCCTGGCGATCATGGTCGGTGGCGATGCGGCCGACCTTGAGCGGGTGCGACCGGTGTTGTCGACCCTGGGCCAGCGGGTAACCCACATGGGGCCGGTGGGCGCAGGGCAGGTGACCAAGGCCTGCAACCAGATGATCGTTGCCTGCAATGCCCTGGTGATTGCCGAAGTGGTGGCGCTGGCCGAACAGTCCGGCGTCGATGCCAGCCTGATCGCCGAAGCCCTGGCCGGTGGTTTTGCCGATTCGAAACCCTTGCAGATCCTTGCACCGCAAATGGCCGAGAGCCGCTTCGAACCGGTCAAGTGGCATGTGCGGACCTTGCTCAAGGACCTGGACACGGCGGTGAAGTTTTCCCGCGAGCAGGGATCGGCGACGCCCCTCAGCGGCCTGGCCGCACAGCTGATGCGCCTGCACGGTAGTCAGGGCTATCTGCAAAAAGATCCGGCAACCTTGATTGATCTGTACCGGCGTAAGGAGTGAAGTCGGTCACCAGCGGCTCGCGCTGCTCCAGATCCTTGAGCAACGGGCGCAGCTCTCCCAGGGGCAGGGGGCGGCTGAGCAGGTAGCCCTGGACAAAATCGCAGCCTTGCTGGGCAAGGAACTGGTACTGGTCCATGGTTTCCACCCCTTCGGTGATCACCTGCAGGTGCAGGGTATGGGCCATGATGATGATTGCCTGGACGATTTCCATGTCCTGGGGGCTGCGGGGCACATCCTGGATGAACGAGCGATCGATCTTCAGGGTGTCCAGGGGCAGGCGCTTGAGGTAGGCCAGCGACGAGTAGCCGGTGCCGAAGTCATCGATCGACAGCGAGACGCCCTGGGCACGAATGTCCTTGAGCAGGGCGATGGTGCTGTGGATATTGCCCATCAGGGCGTTTTCGGTGACCTCCAGTTCGAGTTGCTGGGGGCTCAGGCCCGCCTGGTGCAAGGCGTCCTCAACTTCCCTGGCCAGTTCCTCGCGGCCCAGGGTCAGCGCCGAACAATTGACCGTGACCCTGAGCCCACCATGGCCATGGCGGCTGAGCAGGGCGAGATCCTGGCAGGCGTGGCGCAGCACCCAGAGGTCGAGGTCGGTGATCAGGCCATTGGCTTCGGCGATGCCGATGAAGCGCTCCGGACTGAGCAGGCCGTGTTGCGGGTGGTCCCAGCGCACCAATGCCTCGAGCTTGGCCACCTGGCCGGTATGCAGGTCGAAGATCGGCTGGTAGTGAATCCGTAGGCCGCGCTCTTCGAGCAGAGCGATGCGCAGCTCTTCTTCAAGCTGCAGTTCGAGGGTGGCGCGGGTATTCAAGGTGTTGTTGAAGAAGTTCAGGCTGTTGCGCCCGCAGCCCTTGGATTGATACAGCGCCAGGTCGGCGTTCTTGAGCAGCTCTTCACAGCTGCGCCCGTCATCGGGAAAGATACTGATGCCAATGCTGGTGGTCATGACCATGCGCCGGCCGGCCAGGTCGATCGGCTCTTTCATCTTCTGCATGATGCGCTGGGCCAGGTGCCGGGCTTCTTCGCGGTTGTGCAGGGCGGTCAGGATGCAGAACTCGTCGCCGCCGAAGCGCGCCACCACGTCCTGGCTGCGGGTCGCGGCCTTGATATAGCCGGCGATGACCTTGAGCAGTTCGTCGCCGGCATCATGGCCGAGGCTATCGTTGATGCGTTTGAAATGATCGATATCGAGGAACATGACCGCCAGCATGCCTTCGTTGGTCGATTGCTCCACCAGGCGTTCGGCAAACACCTGGTTGAAGCCGCGGCGATTGATCAGGTTGGTCAGGGCATCGTAGTGCGCGGCCTGCTGCAGGGACACTCGGGCCTGGTCCAGTTGGCTGAGCAGTACATTGACCCGGCGCAGGTCGTGTTCCTTGCTTTGCAGTTTCTGGTCGGAGAGGGCGGCACTGATGCTGCTGGCGCTGATCAGCAAGGTGATGAAGGCGATGGTCAGGCTCAGTTGCAGGCTGTTGTCGGTGGTGGGCAGGGTGACGCTTGCGCCGGAAGGGATGACCAGGGTCATGGCCCACATGCCGGTGAAATGGGTGGCGAAGATGCCGCCGGCCAGCAACAGGCTGGCGCCGTACTTGAGCAACTGGTGGAGGGTGCCGCTGCCATAGCGAAAATAGCGTGCCAGCAGCAGGGCCATGAGACTGGTGCTGATGGCGACGGCGATGGACGCCAGGAACCTGTCCGGTCGATAGAACTGCTGGGCGTTCGATTGAATGGCCGTCATACCGATGTAATGCATGGCGACGATGCCAAGGCCGATGCAGGTGGCGGCCTGGAGGAAGTGGCGTGCTTGCAGCTCGCGGTTGCCAAGGGTGTTCATCGCCAGCCAGCCGGCGAGCAGCATGATGATCAGCGACACCCCGGTCAGGGTGAATTCGTAGTGCACCTCGATCGGCGCCTGGAACGCCAGCATGCAAATGAAGTGCAGGGCCCAGACACCCCCGGCCAGGCAACAGGCGCCCAGCAGGCGCCATTGGCGCTGGGCAGCCGGGTGGTCAACATGGTTCAGGCGTTCGGCCATGCTCAGGGTGGCGAAACTGCCGGCACCGGCCACCAGCAGGGCAAGCACCACCAGGTAGGGGTTGTATTTGCACTCAAGAATGATCTGGCCGGTGGACGGCAAGTCGGCGAGCATTTCCAGGCCCAGCCACTCCATAGCATGCCTCTTATTCGAGTGTTCACTCGTCCCCCCAGAAGCCTGTCTGGAGACTGTTCAGGAGCAGTATAGGACAGGGGACTAACCCATCCTGATTAATGGCACTTTGACTTCTACGATTTGGTCATTGAGCCAATAGCGAAGGGTTCTAAAACTGTGAATGGTTACAATTTCCCGGTATCACAGGTGGGATGAAGTTTGGGGGGAGAGGGTAGGGAGGGGTACGGGGGGAGGACGAATCGCGGGGCAAGCCCGCTCCTACAGAGTGCATCTGTGGGAGCGGGCTTGCCCCGCGATGATTGCAGCCTTAACCGGCGACCAGTACCCGGATCGCTTCCAGGCGCAAGGCGGCTTTTTCCAGCATCGCCAGGCCTTGTTCGCGCTGCTTGCGCAGGGCTTCGATCTCGCTGTCGCGAACGGTCGGGTTGACCGCTTGCAAGGCGGTCAGGCGCGCCAGTTCTTCGTCGGTCTCGGCGGCCAGGCGGCTTTGGGCCTGGGCTACCCGTTCGGCATGACGGGGCATGACCTTGGCTTCACCACTGTTGATCCGTGGCGTCAGCACGTCGCGCTGGGCCTGGATGAACTTGTTGGCGCTGGCCTTGGGCACGCTTTCGAGCTGGTCGTTGAGGGTCTCGAAGGACACCCGTGCGGCCAGGTCGTTGCCATTGACGTCGAGCAGGCAGCGCAGCGCAGCCGGTGGCAGGTAGCGACCCAGTTGCAGGGAGCGCGGGGCCACGACTTCGCTGACATACAGCAACTCGAGCAGCACGGTACCCGGCTTGAGCGCCTTGTTCTTGATCAGCGCCACCGCGGTGTTGCCCATGGAGCCGGACAACACCAGGTCCATGCCGCCCTGGACCATCGGGTGCTCCCAGGTGATGAACTGCATGTCTTCACGAGACAGCGCCTGGGTGCGGTCGTAGGTGATGGTGACGCCTTCGTCGTCGCCCAGCGGGAAGCTGGCGTCGAGCATTTTTTCGCTCGGCTTGAGGATCAGGGCGTTTTCCGAATGGTCTTCGCTGTCGATGCCGAAGGCGTCGAACAGGGTTTCCATGTAGATCGGCAGGGTGAACTGGTCATCCTGTTCGAGGATCGCCTCGACCAGTTCCTGGCCTTCACCGGCGCCGCCGGAGTTGAGTTCGAGCAGGCGGTCGCGGCCGCTGTGCAGCTCGGCTTCCAGGCGCTCGCGCTCGGCGCGGGCCTCGTCGACCAGGGTCTGCCACTCGCCGTCGTCACCGCTTTCGAGCAGCGGCAGCAGGCGCGGGCCGAACTGGTGCTGCAGGGCGTTGCCGGTCGGGCAGGTGGCCAGGAAGGCGTTCAGGGCCTGGTCGTACCACTGGAACAGGCGCTCTTGCGGGCTGTTCTGCAGGTACGGCACATGCAACTCGATGGTGTGCTTCTGGCCAATCCGGTCCAGACGGCCGATCCGCTGCTCGAGCAGGTCGGGGTGGGCCGGCAGGTCGAACAGCACCAGGTGATGGGAGAACTGGAAGTTGCGGCCTTCGCTGCCGATCTCCGAGCAGATCAGCACCTGGGCGCCGAATTCTTCGTCGGCGAAGTAGGCGGCGGCACGGTCGCGCTCGAGGATGCTCATGCCTTCATGGAACACCGTGGCCGGGATACCGGAGCGCACCCGCAGGGCGTCTTCCAGGTCCATGGCGGTTTCGGCATGGGCGCAGATCACCAGGACCTTGACCCGCTTGAGCATCTTCAGGGTGTCGATCAGCCAGTCGACCCGCGGGTCGAAGCGCCACCAGCGTTCTTCTTCCGCGGTATCGCCCTGGGACTGGAAGGCCACCTCGGGGTACAGCTCGGCATGCTCGCCCAGCGGCAGCTCCATGTACTGATCGGGGTTGGCCAGCGGATAAGGGTGCAGCTTGCGTTCCGGGAAACCCTGCACGGCGGCACGGGTGTTGCGAAACAGCACGCGGCCAGTACCGTGACGGTCGAGCAGCTCGCGAATCAGGCGCGCACTGGCCTGGGTGTCGCCATCGCTGATGGCCGCCAGCAGGGCTTCGCCTTCAGCGCCGAGGAAGCCTTCGATGGTGGCGTGGGCCTTGGCCGACAGGCGACCTTCGTCAAGCAGCTCCTGTACCGCTTCGGCCACCGGGCGATAGTTTTCGCTCTCGGCGCGGAACGCGGCCAGGTCGTGGAAACGGTTCGGATCGAGCAGGCGCAGGCGGGCGAAGTGGCTGTCCTGGCCCAATTGCTCCGGGGTGGCGGTCAGCAGCAGCACGCCGGGGATGACCTGGGCCAGTTGCTCGACCAGGGCGTACTCGGGGCTGACCTGGTCTTCATGCCAGACCAGGTGGTGCGCCTCGTCGACTACCAACAGGTCCCAGCCGGCGGCGAACAGCGCGTCCTGGGCCTTTTCGTCTTCGGTCAGCCATTCCAGGGCGACCAGGGCCAGTTGGGCATCCTCGAAGGGGTTGCTGGCATCGCTCTCGATGAAACGTTCGGCATCGAACAGGGCGACCTGCAGGTTGAAGCGCCGGCGCATTTCCACCAGCCACTGGTGCTGCAGGTTTTCCGGGACCAGGATCAGCACGCGGCTGGCGCGACCGGAGAGCAGCTGGCGGTGGATCACCAGGCCCGCCTCGATGGTCTTGCCCAGGCCTACCTCGTCGGCCAGCAGTACCCGTGGCGCGATACGGTCGGCGACTTCACGGGCAATGTGCAACTGGTGGGCGATTGGTTGGGCGCGGGTGCCGCCCAGGCCCCAGAGCGAGGACTGCAGCTGGCGGCTGGTGTGTTCCAGGGTGTTGTAGCGCAGCGAGAACCACGGCAGCGGGTCGATCTGGCCGGCGAACAGACGGTCGCTGGCCAGGCGGAACTGGATGAAGTTCGACAGCTGGGTTTCCGGCAGGGTGCAGGCCTGGTTCTGGCCGTCGAGGCCGTGATAGACCAGCAGGCCGTCGACATCGTCGACCTCGCGCACGGTCAGCTTCCAGCCCTCGAAATGGGTGATCTGGTCGCCAGGGGAGAAGCGCACCCGGGTGAGCGGCGCATTGCGCAGGGAGTACTGGCGGGTGTCGCCAGTGGCCGGGTAGAGCACGGTCAACAAGCGGCCATCCTGTGCCAGAATGGTCCCCAGACCCAGCTCGGCTTCGCTGTCGCTGATCCAGCGTTGCCCCGGTTGATACTGCTGCGCCATACTGCCTGACTCCCGCCATGAAAAAGCCGACTATCTTAACGGATAGGACTGTACAGACCAAAGAGTCTAGCAATTTCAGCGAATAAAACCCTTGTGTCCGGCCATGTCCCCGACTTTTCGGTGTGCCTGGCTCAAGGCCGCAACCTCATGGCCGAAACACTGGCGACAGGAGATCAACCCCCATGCTGCCGCCCCTCATCCCGCTCAGTGCCGCCCCCGTGACCTCGCAACTGGACCCGGTCAAGCCGACTCCGGACATCAAGCCGGTGGTGCCTGCGCAACCGGCCTCCAGTGAGGGAACCATCGACTTCAAGCAGCGTGACCCGGAAAAGTCGGCGCTGCTGTTGCGTGAAGAGCAGCGCCGCCAGCAACGCCGGCGTCAGCCAGGCAGGGAAGAGGAGCGATACCAGGCGCTGCCGGGGGATGAAGTCAACGCCGACAACACCGTGCCGGTCGCGCCACTGATGGATCCACCGTCGCGCCAGGGCCTGCTGGTGGACATCGAAGTCTGAAGAAAGGCCGCTGTACTGGTCAGTATCGACAACAGGCTTCATTATGAGCGCATCGCAGTCCGCTTCCTGAGCCAGACCATGAGCCAAGATGACAACCTGATCGACTTCGGTGCCGAACGTGCCCGTCGTGTTCACGATCTCAACGAAAAGCGCCTGAACGAAGTGCGCCAGGCATTCGAGAAGGCCATGCCCCTGGGCAAGGCCAAGAAGAAGTCCAAGGGCAAACCCAAGAAACGCTGAAAAACTTGATGCAGGTCAAGCCTGCACCCGCCTCGCGCGCCCGTCCCCGGGCGCCATTGACCTCGGTCAATTTATTCCCGCCAGCCATTCGCTACCTTGAACCCATCAGACAGGTGCAGGCGAATGGAGGCCGACATGTTCTTCGATAATGTGGTTATCGCTGGAGTAATTACGGTCGGCCTGATGCTGTGTTTCTTTGTCGGTTTCGGAATTTTCATCTGGAAGGATTCGGTCAAGCGCAAACAGCGCTGATCCTTCCGATCAACGAGCACGCAAGGCATTTGGGGCGACTTCGGTCGCCCATTTTTTTGCCCGCAAGAAACCTTTCAGCACGACTGGATTTTAGATAGTTAGCTAGCTAATAATGCTGTCCTGATTCTTTCCCGCCATCCTGACTATCTTTACAACATAGTCTCCAAGGTTCGTCCCGTGCCCATCACTCTGCAGGCCCTGCTGGCGCCGAACAAACTCGCCGTGCAATTTGCCATCAAGACCTTGCTCGGTGGTGGCCTGGCTTTGTGGCTGGCACTGCGTTGGGGGCTGGAGCAACCGGCCTGGGCGCTGATGACGGCCTTCATCGTCGCCCAGCCGCTGTCGGGGATGGTGCTGCAGAAGGGCCTGGCGCGCCTGTTCGGCACCCTGGTCGGGACCTTCATGTCGGTGCTGTTCATCGGCCTGTTCGCCCAGACCCCCTGGTTGTTCCTGCTGGCCCTGGCGCTGTGGCTGGCCCTGTGTACCGCGTGCTCGACCCTGCTGCGCAGCGCCTGGGCCTATTCCTTCGTGCTGGCAGGCTACACCGTGGCGATCATCGCCTTGCCGGCGGTCGATCATCCGTTGCAGGTGTTCGACCAGGCGGTGGCGCGATGCACCGAAATCTGCCTGGGAATTGTCTGTGCCACCGCAACCAGTGCCTTGCTCTGGCCCTTGCGGGTCGAGCAGCAACTGGGCGGGCAGGCTCGCCAGGCCTGGATGAACGGCTTGCAGGCGGCCAGCGCGACCCTGACCGGTGAAGCCCAGGCGCGCAAGGGCTTGCTGGAAATCCTCGGGCGCATCGTCGCGGTGGATGCCCAGCGCGAACATGCCTGGTTCGAAGGCCCGCTGGGGCGCCAACGGGCCCGGGCCATCCGCGGACTGAGCCAGAAACTGCTGATTCTTCTGCGCATCGCCCGCTCGGTGCGGCGCCAGTGGCAGCAACTGGACGAAACCCAGGCCCGGCACCTGCAGCCGTGGCTGGACGAGGTGCGCGATGCCCTGGCCGCGCCCGACCAGGCGGGGCTGCAGGCGCTGCGCCATCGTGTCTGGGAGGCCGCGCACGACGACAGTATCAGCTCGGCTGAACACTACGGCCTGGCTCGCCTGACCCTGCTGCTGGACAATGCCGTGGCCTGCACCCTGGCGCTGCACGCCGTGGAGGAGGGCATTGCACCGCTGGACGTGCCCGACAGCCTCGCCGTGCACCGTGATGTGCCGTTGGCGCTGTTGTTCGGCTCGCGCAGTGCCCTGGCATTCCTGGCCATGGCCGGTTTCTGGCTGGCCACGGCCTGGACCGCGGCACCCGGTGGGCTGGTGCTGACCTGTGTGGTCTGCAGCCTGTTCGCCAGCCGCGAGAACGGTGCGCAGATCGGCATGAGCTTCTTGCGCGGCATCCTCCTGGCGATTCCCGTGGCCTTTGTCGTCGGGCAGATCCTGCTGCCGCAATGGAGCAGCTTTGCCATGCTGTGCATGGGCATGGGCGTACCCTTGTTCTTCGGGGCCCTGGGCATGGCCAACCCGAAAATCGGCGCCACGGCCACGTCCTACTGCCTGCACTTCATCGTCCTGGTGGCGCCGCTCAATACCATGCAGTTCGGCGTCGCGACCTTTCTCAACAGTGCCCAGGCCATGATGATCGGCGTCGGGGTGGCCGTGCTGGCATTCAAACTGCTGGTGCTGCGCAACCCGGCCTGGCATGGCCGGCGACTGCGGGCGGCAACCCAGGGCGACCTGGTGCGCCTGACCCGTCGCGACCTGCGGGGCGCGGAAACCTGGTTCGGCGGGCGCATGGCCGATCGCTTGCTGCAACTGGCCCGGCACTACACCGCGTTGCCGGAGCAGGAGCGCGCTCGCTGGGACGATGGTGTGCATGGCCTGGATATCGGTGACGAACTGTTGCACCTGCGCTTGTGCCTGGCGGCGGCCCGGGCACCGCTGGTGACGGCCGAGCGCGAGTATTTGCAGCAGTTGGAGACGGTGTTGGCACGCGGCCCGGCGCCGGGCAGGGGGCAGCGCCTGGACAGTGCCAGTGAAGTGTTTATCGAAGCTTTGCAAAAGCAGCCCCCCAGCGATGCGCTGCGCCTGGCGGTAGGGGCGGTTTTGCAGTTGCAACGCAGTTGGGGCAAGTGGTGCCAACGGCTGGAGGATATCCATGGGGTTGCGTGAATGGGCGCTGGGCGGCGTGCTGCTCAGTCCGTTTCTGATCTATGTACTGCTGGCCCTGGTGTTGACCGGTGCGCTGCGCCTGTTGTTGCGCCTGACCCCGCTTGGCAGCTGGATCTGGCATGAAGCCTTGTTCGATTGTGCGCTGTTCGTTTGTGTATTGACCCTGGTAACCCTCGGGCTGGGGCCTTTGTAAGGAGTATGACAATGCGTGCACTGCTACGTATCGCGGTGACTCTGGGCCTGGTGGCGGTGGCGGTTTTTGCCGGCTGGAAACTCTGGCAGTACTACATGCTCACCCCCTGGACCCGCGATGCGAAAATCCGCGCCGATGTGGTGATCATCGCCCCGGACGTATCGGGCTGGGTGCGCGAGCTCAAGGTGCGCGACAATCAGCCGGTCAAGGCGGGCGAGCTACTCATGTCGATCGATCGCGATCGCTTCGAAGCGGCCCTGGACGCGGCCAATGCGGTAGCCGAAACCCGCCAGCACCAACTGAGCCTGCGCGAACACGAAGCGTCCCGGCGTGCCGCCCTCGGTCCCCAGGCGATCAGCGCCGAGTTGCGCGAGAATGCCCAGATCAATGCCGCCGTGGCCCGCGGTGAACTGCACCAGGCCCAGGCCCAGGTCAAGGCGGCAGCCATCAACCTGGCACGCAGCCAGGTCAAGGCGCCACGCAGCGGCCATGTCACCAACCTGCGCCTGGCCGAGGGCAATTACGTCAATACCGGGCAGCCGGTGATGGCCCTGGTCGATGATTCGACCTTCTACGTCCAGGCCTACTTCGAAGAGACCAAGTTGCCGCGCATCCGCGTCGGCGATCCGGTCAAGGTCTGGCTGATGAGCGCTGGCGAGCCCATGCAGGGGCATGTCGAGAGTATCAGCCGCGGCATCACCGACCGCAACGCCACCCCCGACAGCCAGCTACTGGCCGAGGTCGAGCCGACCTTCAACTGGGTACGCCTGGCCCAACGCATTCCGGTGCGGATCAAACTGGACGAGATTCCCCAGGGCGTGACCCTGAGCGCCGGCATGACCGCCAGTGTGCAGGTGCATGAAGACCCGGCCCGGCGCTGATCAGAGGAACATACCGCCAGATACTTCCAGGCGCTGGCCGTTGATCCAGCCGCCACCGTCGCCCAGCAGCAGGGCCACGGCGGCGCCGATGTCGTCCGGCAGCCCGACCCGGCCCAGTGCGGTGTTGCTGGCGATGAAGTCATTGACCTCGGCGTTGTCGCGCACCACGCCACCGCCAAAATCGGTCTCGATGGCGCCGGGGGCCAGGATGTTCACGCGAATCCCGCGGGCGCCCAGTTCCTTGGCCTGATAGCGGGTCAGCACTTCCATGGCACCTTTCATGGCCGCATAGGCGGCGTAGCCGGGCAGGGCGAAGCGGGTCAGGCCGGTGGAGATATTGACGATCCGCCCCTGATCGGCAATCAGCGGCAGCAGGCGCTGGGTCAGGAAAAATGGGCCCTTGAGCTGGATGTTGCACAACTGGTCGAACTGCGCCTCGCTGGTCTCGCTGAACGGCACATGGATACCGATGCCGGCGTTGTTCACCAGAAAGTCCAGCTGTTGGCGGCCGAACGTCGAGGCCAGGGTCTGGCGCAGGCGCTCGGCAAATTCGGCAAAGCTTTCGCTGTTACTCACGTCCAGTTGCAACATGGCGGCACGCACGCCAAGTTGTTCCAGTTCGGTCACCAGCGCCTGGGCTTCCTGCGCCTTGCTGTGGTAGGTGCCGATGATGTCGATGCCCTGGCGGGCCAGGTGCAGTGCGGTGTTCTTGCCCAGGCCACGGCTGGCGCCGGTGATCAATGCGATAGTGCGACTCATGGTCTGTACCTCGGGAGCGGTGGGGGAAGTCGAGGAAAGTCTATTGGTCGGCTGGGTGCTGATAAATCCGCGGATTTCGGAAATACTGGTCGGTATCGGCGAACAATCGAGCCTGCCTTCATGAACAAGCTGGAGTTGTTGCGTACCTTTGTACGGGTCAGCGAGTTGTCCAGTTTCACCCTGGCCGGCGAAAGCCTGGGCCTGCCGCGCTCGACTGTGTCCGAACAGATCCGCGCGCTGGAGCAGCTGCTCGGTACGCGCCTGCTCAATCGCACCACGCGGCGGGTACAGGCGACCCAGGACGGCCTGCACCTGTACGAGCGTAGCAAAGACCTGTTGGCGCGCATGGACGAGATCGAAGGCCTGTTCCTCAACGAATCGGCGGCCCTGAGCGGGCGCTTGCGCATCGATCTGCCGACCTTGATGGCGCGGCGCATCATCCTGCCGAACCTGCCGCAGTTCATTGCCCGCCATCCGGGCGTGGAGCTGGAGATCAGCTGCACCGACCGCCAGGTCGACCTGTTGCGCGAGGGCTTTGACTGCGTGCTGCGCATCGGCGAACTGAGTGACCTGGACCTGGTCGCCCGGCCCCTGGGCCACCTTGCGCAGATCAATTGCGCCAGCCCGGGCTACTTGCAGCGTCATGGCATCCCCACTGGCCTTGCCGACCTTCACCAGCATCAGTTGATCCACTATGTGAGGAACCTGGGCAGTCGCAGTCCGGGCTTCGAGTACCTGCAAGCGGGCGAGTTGCAGGTCCAGCCCATGGCCGGATCGATCACCGTCAACAGCACCGAAGCCTATGAAAGTGCCTGCCTTGCCGGGCTCGGCCTGATCCAGGCGCCCGGCGCCGGCCTCAAGGCCTATCTGGACAGCGGCGAACTGGTGCCGGTGTTGACCGATTTCGTGGCTCCGCCCCTGCCGGTGTCGTTGATCTATGCCCGGCAACAGCATGTGCCACACCGTGTGCGGGCGTTCATGGACTGGCTGCAGGCGCTGCTTGGGCCGCACCTGGCCAATCCGTGAAAAATCCATACCCGCGGCCTGTGCATTTCCTTTAACCTTGGCCCTTCAAGCCACTCCGCCAGAGAGTCGCCACCCTTGCCCCGCGTGCCAGATCCCTTCCGCCCAAGTGAGGTTTGACATGCACATCACATCCCAGGACATCTGCGCCGCCGCCGACCAGCTCAAGGGCTTCGTTGGATTCCACCGCAAACTTGGCAAGCATATCGTGCGCTTCAGCGAAGACTCCTTCGGCATGGACGTTGCCGATGACAGCATCACCCCCAGCAGCGAATTCGTCTGGAAGGCCAGTGACGGCGAGGTCATGACCCTGAGCCGGGCCCTGATCGAGATCCTCCTGGCACAGAACGTCGATGAGCGCCTCAATGTCAGCGAGCCGCTGCGGGTCTACCTGCGCCGCCGCGACCTGCCGGAAATCGCCGCGCAACGCCGCTTGCGGGCATAGTCAGGCGCAACTGTCTTTGTGGGAGCGGGCTTGCCCCGCGACTTCGATCGGACAGTCAGATCGCATCGCGGGGCAAGCCCGCTCCTACATGCAGCAGTTGCTCGAAGGCCTGCTTGTCGACCGGTTTGCTCAGGTAGAAGCCCTGCACCTCATGGCAATGCTCCTTGCCCAGGGCTTTGAGCTGCTGCTCGGTCTCCACCCCTTCGGCGGTGACGGTCAGGCCCATGGCCTTGCCCAGGTTGATGATCGCCTGGACCACGGCCTTGTCGTTGCTGTCGCTGTTCAGGCCGGCGATGAAACGCTTGTCGATCTTGATGCTGTCGAACGGGTAGGTGCGCAGGTAGCCCAGGGATGAATAGCCCGTGCCGAAGTCATCCATGTTCAGGCGCACGCCCAGTTCCTTGAGGGCGGTCATGGTGGCCAGGGCGCCTTCGATATCGTTGAGCATGACGTTCTCGGTAATTTCCAGCTCCAGGCGCTGCGCCGGGAAGCCGGTATCGACGAGAATCTTGTAGACGTCACTGACCACGTCGCTGCGTGAAAACTGCGCCGGCGACAGGTTGACCGAGACCAGCAGGCTGTCGGGCCAGCTGCGCGCGGTCTCGCAGGCTTCGCGCAATACCCAGCGGCCCAGGGGCACGATCAGGTCGGTCTGTTCGGCCAGCGGAATGAACGTGTCCGGGCCCAGCAGGCCTTCCACGGGATGCTGCCAGCGCACCAGTGCTTCGACCGAGACGATGTCCAGGGTTTCGAGGCGATAGCGGGGCTGATAGTGAAGGACGAACTCGTTGTTCTTCAGCGCCTTGCGCAAGTCGTTTTCCAGCTGGCGGCGGTGCTGGATCTGCTCGTTCATTTCCGGCGAGAAGTAGCGCCAGGTGTTCTTGCCGTCGGCCTTGGCCTGGTACAGGGCGATATCGGCACAGCGGATCAGTTCCCCGGCATCGAAGCCCTGCAGGCGGGTCTGGGCAACGCCCAGGCTGGCGCCGATGTGCAGGATCTGCTCCTCGTAGTGGATCGGCTGGTGCAGGTTGTCGATCAGGCGGGCGCAGAAGCGGTCGATCTCATTGCGGCTGTCCATGCCGTTGAGGACCAGGACGAATTCGTCACCGCCCAGGCGTGCCACCAGGTCCTTGTCGCGGGTGGATTCACGCAGGCGCGCGGCCACTTCCAGCAGGACCGCATCGCCAGCGGCGTGGCCCAGGGAGTCGTTGATCGGCTTGAAGCTGTCCAGGTCCAGCAGCAACAGGGTCAGGGGCGTGGCATCCGGGCCGCTGAGCAGCGCCTGTTCGAGAAAGCGCGACAGCTTGTTGCGATTGGCCAGGCCCGTCAGTGCATCGTGCATGGACAGGTGCTGGATGCGGGCATGGGCGGCCACTTCATCGGTGATGTCGCTGGCCGTGCCACGAAAACCGGCCAGTTTGCCGCCCAGGATGATCGCGCGCGCCGAGACCCGGCAGAAACGCAACTGCTGGTTCTGGTCGCGGTAGGCGCAGCGCAGGTTGGCCATCTGTTGCGGATCCTGGTCGGCCTGGTTGTCCAGCCAATGCGTCAGGGGCGTGGTTTCGCAACTGAGCAACTGGTTGATCGGTTGGCCAAGCCAGTCTTCGGTCGCGTAGCCGGTCACGGTAACGAAGCGCTGGGACAGGTAGCTCAGGCGGTGGAGACGGTCGGTTTCCCAGATCCAGTCAGATGCGGATTCGGCCACGGCGCGAAAGCGTTGCTCGCTGGCTTCCAGGGCCAGGTTGCTGGCCTGCAGGCGTTGCAGGCTGCTGTCGATTTCCCGCGTGGTGCGCAGGGCATAGCGGAAGAAGTAGACCATCAACAGGCCGAGCACCAGCATGGCGCCCAGCAGCGGCGGCAGTACGGCCCAGAGCAATTGATCGCCCGGACGCGGCGTAAGCCATTCCAGACGATAGCCGGTGTCGCCCAGGGGCAGGCTCGAATCGGCTGCCGGCAGCTCACCGGTCTTTTCGATGCGCATGCCCTGCAAGCCAGCCCCGGCGCCTAGTTTGGCGAGCTTTTCCGGGGTCAGTTGGTCGACGAAGATCATCACCGAGGTTGTCTGTGGATCGATACCCAGTTGTTCGTCGTCGGGGCGGATCGCCGCGGCCACCAGCACCGCCGGCCAGCCGTTGAACAGCATGTGGCGGGTGATCTGCTGGCGCTCGGCGGCAACCTCGCGGGCCTGGGCAATGATCGGCGGCAGCGGGTCTTCTATATAGGTACTGGCCGGCGCGGTACTGAGCAGACCCTTGAACAGGGTGTACTTGGTGCTTTGGTCATCCACCACGAACACGCCCTCGAAACCGCTGGCGGTGTACAACGAGCTGCCGATGTTTTCCTCTTCGTACGCCCAGTTCAGGTCCGCAGGGCCGTTGAGGTGCTCGTAGGCCGCGTCCCACACGGCATAACTTGAGAGAAATTGCCGGGACGCTTCAAGCCGCTGCTCCAGGGCTTTGTGCGCGTAGAAACTGCTCTGGTCTCGCGCATTGGTGTTGAGGGTGGCGGCAATGTTGAACAAGGCCCCGAGGGCAATCAGGCACGCCAGGGCGAACAACGCCGCGATACTGGCGATGAGCTTTCGTGTCTGCAGGCGGGGGTGCGGGCGGGTAGGCGAAGCCTCGACAATCCTGTCCATACGCATACTGTCCTTGGTGAGCTGCGCCTCGACGGTCACGCCGAGGGGGCGAACGTTCAGTCAGGATAGGCCAGCTTCAGCGAGGTGAGGTCCGAATGGGCGAAATTGACCTGATTGCGCCCACTGTTCTTGGCGGTGTACAGGGCCTTGTCGGCTTCGTTGAGCCAGGCCTCCGGGTCCGGCAAGGCCGGGTGGCAGCTGGCCAGGCCGATGCTCAGGCTGATGCGCAGGTCCGGCAACTGCGGATTGCGATAGCTGCCGACCCGCTCACGCAGCCGCTCCATGGCCTGTTTGGCCTGCTCCAGGCTGGTGTCGGGCAGGATCAGGCAGAACTCGTCGCCACCGTAGCGCCCCGCCAGATCGTCGCTGCGCAGGCTGCGCTTGAGTTCGTTGCTCAACTGGGTCAGGACACAATCGCCGACCACGTGGCCATAGGTGTCGTTGATGGCCTTGAAGTGATCGATGTCGATAAGTGCGATCACTGCCTGGCAATGCGCCTGCCGGCACGCCTGGAAACTGAGTTGCAACAGGTCTTTCCAGGCGCCGTGGTTGAACAGGCCGGTCAGGCTGTCGGTACGGCTCAGGGCGCTCAGCCGATGCTTGTGCTCGGCAAGCTTCATGGCCAGGCGGTAACAGACCCAGCCGAGGGCCATGGGGTAGAGCGTGAGCATCGGCAGGCAGGCATAGACCTGCAGGGCGGTCGCCTGCAACTGCAGGCCGGCACCGAACACGGCGATGGAAAGCCCGGCACCCAAGGCCTGGGCCAGCATCCCCTTGAAGAACAGGCGCTGGCCGCCGGCGGCGAGGTTGTTCATCGTCATCATTGCCAGGATGGTCACGCTGGGCAGGGGGTTGAACTGCATGGTGGCGGTCCAGAAACCGCCCATCAGAGAATCGGCCAGCATGTTGCGGTGTTCGGCGTGATAGGGCGTGCCAGCGCGGCGGGCAAGCTGATAGGCCAGGTGCGGCCAAAGCAGGCCATTGAACAGCAGCAGGCCCCAGGTCCATTGCGGCAGGGCCAGGGTGGAAATACCGGCTGCGACACTGAACATGCCGATCCCCAGGCCAATGATGCGCGGCAGGTATATTCTCCTGACGAACGAAAGTCCTTTGCCGCTTCTATTATCCATCATGGCTGTTGGTCTGTTCCGGAGCGCCGTTTATCGCATTAAACCATTGAATATTGTTGATCAATCGAGCGCTATTGAAAAATGGCCTTACAAGCCATTTCACAGTTGATGCAACCACCTTGGGATACTATGAAACTCGCCCTTGTCCTTGGAGTGCTCATCCTCATGGCCCCCTTGTCTCCCCAGGCCGGTACACCCGCGCAACGCCAGGACGGGCGATACCTCAACCAGCGCCCGATGCCCCAGGACAGCGTGCTGAAAAAACTGCGCATCGGCTTGAAGTTCCTGGTGCTTGGCAAGCCGCCTGGCACCCGGCCCGATGTGGAAATTGCCGTGCAGCCCCTGAATCGGCAGCAACTGCTCGAGGCCCCCGACCACAGTTTGTGGCGCCTGGGCCACTCCACGGTATTGCTCAAGCTGCGCGAGCGCTTCTTCATTACCGACCCGGTGTTCGCCGAACGCGCCTCGCCGGTGCAGTGGGCCGGGCCCCAGCGCTTTCACCAGCCGCCGCTCAAGCTCGACGAACTGCCACCGCTGACGGCAGTGATCCTGTCTCACGACCACTACGACCACCTGGACGAACAGGCTATCCGGCAACTGGCCGATCGTGCCGAACATTTCCTCGCTCCGATGGGCGTCGGCGACCTGCTGATCAACTGGGGCGTTCCGGCCGCCAAAGTGCGGCAACTGGACTGGTGGCAGGAGACCCGGGTCGAGGGCATTCGATTCGTCGCAACGCCGGCACAGCATTTTTCCGGGCGCGGCCTGTTCGACAGCAACAGCACCCTGTGGGCGTCCTGGGTGATCCTGGATGAAAACCTGCGACTGTTCTTCAGTGGTGATACCGGCTATTTCGACGGTTTCAAGGAGATCGGCGAACAGTACGGGCCGTTCGACGTCACCTTGATCGAAACCGGTGCCTACAACGTTGAATGGCCGAACGTGCACATGCAGCCCGAGCAGAGCCTGCAGGCCCACAAGGACTTGCGCGGGCGCTGGCTGTTGCCGGTGCACAACGGCACCTTCGATCTTTCGGTCCACAGCTGGCACGAACCATTCGACCGCATCCTGGCCCTGGCCAATGCTGCCCAGGTACCGCTCAGTACGCCGCAAATGGGTGAGCGGGTCAGTCTTGACCAGCCACACAGCGGCCCGGCCTGGTGGTTGCCAAAACCACTTCGCCAGCAGCAGAACGGCGGCGAACGAGTCATGGCAATGAGAGAGTGGTAAGCGCCGGTGTCAGGTTTGCTTGCGTGTCGCTGCCTTGTTTCTGGGAGACGCAGGTAGCGGGGCAGGGGGCTTGCCACTGTCACTGCGTACCTGGGCATGGCTAATCAAGGCAAAGATGAAGCTGCCGCCAATGATGTTGCCGATCAGGGTGGGGGCGGCGAAGTCCAGCCAGAACACTTGCCAGCTGGCCTCGCCAGCCCAGACCAGATAGGACACCTCCACCGAACCGACAACGATGTGGGTGAAGTCGCCCAGTGCCATGAGGTAGGTGATCATCAGGATGATCCAGATCTTGGCGTGCTCCATGGAGGGGATCATCCAGACCATGGTGGCGATCATCCAGCCCGAGACGATGCCCTTGGCGAACATCTGGCCCAGGTCGTTCTCCATCACCTTGCGACCGACATCGAGAAAGGCCACGTCGGTTGTGCTGTCGAAAATCGGCAGGTGCAACATGATGTAGGACACCAATAGTGTGCCTGCCAGATTACCTAGCAATACCACAGACCATAACCGCAGCAGGCGACCTAGGTTGTTCAGCGTTGGCTCGGTCATGACCGGCAGCACGGCGGTCAGGGTGTTTTCGGTGAACAGTTGCTGGCGGGCCAGGATCACCGCCAGGAAACCAGCCGGGTAGCCCAGGCTTGCGATCACCTGGCTGCTGTCCCCTTCGGGCAGGCGTGCATAGAACAGCCCCATGGCCATCATCGACAGGCCCATGCTCAACCCGGCCGCCAGGGCTGACCACCACAGTGCAGCGATGGTGCGCTCCAGTTCCTGATCACCCTGGTAGCGGATGATTTCGTGCAATACCGCCGCGCGCGGTGGCTGGTTCTGCGTGACCTCCTGCTCTTCATCCGCCGACAGGCCCGGGGTCTTGGTGCTTTCGGTTTCGCTCATGGCAGTGGCTCGCGTGGGGTGCCTTTTATTCAGAGCCATGGGGCAGGCGATTAGTTGCTGGGTGAAACAAAGTTGAAATTAGCGCTTGACGCCCCGTTTTATCTCTCTATAATTCGCCCCACTTCCGGCGCAGTCGAAACGGAAAACTCCTTGATAATCAATGAGTTGAATGTTTCAGGTAGTACCGGAAGGGCTTCGATCGCAAGGTCGGCAGCGGTGAAAAAGGTGGTTGACAGCGACGTTAAACGCTGTAGAATTCGCCTCCCGCTGACGAGAGATCGCAGCGAGTCAAGCAGTTGAATTTGAACGAAAAACTTCAAAAT
>NZ_JALRNF010000041.1 GCF_030272895.1 Pseudomonas sp. BGr12
TTGTTTGCCATTGGCGGGTGGTGGTCTCGGGCCTTTTCTGCCGGGCGGGCAACGCCCGCCCCTCGGGTTGTTGGGGGCTTGCCCCGCGATAGGGCCCGCTCAGACCCGCACAGGCGCCGGATGCACCCGGGTCTTGCGCCCCAGCACCACCGTACCGATCACACCCGCAGCGAACACCCAGGTAATCGGCTCGACCTGCTCGCCGAAGAACAGCGCGGAAAAGGCGATGGTGAAGAAGATCTGCAGCAGCTGGATCTGGCTGACCCGGGCAATCCCGCCCAGGGCCAGGCCCGCATACCAGGCAAAGAAGCCGATGAACTGCGAGAACAGCGACACATAGCCAAAGGCCCACCAGGCCTTGGCACTGACCGGCCCCTGATGCTGCAGGGCCAGGTAGGCAACCGGCACGATCAGCAACGGGCTGGCCAGCACCAATGCCCAGCAGATCACCTGCCAGCCGCCCATCTCCCGGGCCAGGCGTCCGCCTTCGGCATAGCCCAGGCCACCGACCGCAATGGCCGCCAGCATCAGCAGGTCGCCGGCCTGGATCTGCCCGGCGCCCATGATCATCGCGTAGGCCAGCACCAGCACACTGCCCAGCGCCGCGCAGGCCCAGAAAGCCTTCGACGGTCGTTCATGGGACAACCAGGCGGCATAGAAGGCCACGCACAAGGGCTGCAGGCCGTTGACCAGGGCACCGTGGGACGCGGGCACGCTCTGCATGGCCCAGGCCGAGAACACCGGAAAACCGAGGATCACCCCCAACGCCACCAGGCTCAGGCCCTTGATCTGTTGCCAGGTCGGCCATTTCTCGCGGCGCCACAGCAGCAAGGCCGCCGCCGGAATTGCCGCCAGCAGGGCGCGGCCCAGGCCGTTGAGCAAGGGATGCATTTCCTGCACCACGATCCGGGTCATGGGCAGGGTCAGGCTGAAAATGATGACACCGAGAAGACCGAGGGCCATTCCGGTGTTTTCGCGACTGGACATGGCAAAAACCTGAGGGAATTAGTCCAGTTATTGAGCCACAGCCGCTGGGGATGATCTTGTAACAGTTGCTAACAAGTTCATCCGTACAGTTCAGCAGGCACCTTCAACGTCGCTTGCGCGCCTGTGCCGGCACCGGGACTTCCAGGTCGGGGGCGCCCAGGGGATGGCTGCTGGCGTCGAAGAAATACAACGGCAGGTCCGGCTGGTCGGCAAAGCGCTGGCTGTAGTGCTGCTTCTGGCTGACGATCGAGGCATCGCCGAGCGGCCGGATGGCAATGGCCAGGTGCGCCGGGCGTGCCTGCTTGATGGCCTGCAGCAGGTGGCGGTCAGTGCTGTCCAGGTGCTGGCCGAACAGGCACAGGCCGCCCTGGTGCGCCGCCAGTTCGCCCAGGCACCAGCTCAGGTAGTCGGAGCTGCGGATGGCCTTGAGCTTGTCGTCGCTGCTGCTTTCGTTGACGAACAGCGGCACATCGCCGGGGGTGTTGACCGCAAAGCCATCGAGCAACTGGCTGCCACTGGCGCTGCGCTGGCGGGTGCTGCCGTCCTGTTGCTTGAGCAGGTGCAGGCCACCGTGCAGGTAGAGCAGGCGGGTGCCGGCGTTGCGAGTGTGGCGGATATCGAAGTCGCCTTCTTCATCGAACAACACCTGGAAACCGTCCGGCGCCTGGCTGACGGCCCAGTGGCAAAGCAGGTCGTAGTTGCTCGAATAGACGCTCTGGTAGTTGCGCAGTTCGCGGTTGATCCGTTGCAGGCTGTCGTTCGGTATCAGGCGCCAGGGAATGTGCACGCTGCGTACGGCGTGGATCAGCGCTTCCTTGATCGCGTAGTAGCGATTGAGCGGCGCCGAGGAACTGATCGCCAGCGCGGCATTGATCCGCACCGTGGTGTTCAGGGCGCTGAGTACCGGCTCGAACAGCTCGCTGCCCAGGGATTTGAACAGGGCCTGGTCGGTCAGGCTCAGGGGTTTGTGGCGCACCCGCTGGGCCTCCTCGAACAGCGAGAAGTAGGTGAAGGGGAGCCACAGTGCGCGACTGGCGCCATTGCCCAGGAGCAATCCGCTGCAGGGGTGGGCGGCATTCAGGTCCGGCCAGCGGTGCAGGCTGGCGTCGAGGTCGGCGTGGGGCATGGGCGTCTCTTGGCTGAGTCTTTTGAACGGCGCGACTTTAGCACGCAACCGGGCTGTCATCAGTGTGGGTGACTATGCTGGATTCGCGATCAATGACGAGGACGGCCGATGCTGGCGAAAGGAATTTACCGACTCTGTGGCCTGGCACTGCTGACCCTGGCCGGGCTGGCCGAGGCCGGGGAGGGGCGCGAACTGGCGGCTCGGCAAGGTATCCCCAATCCTGCGGTGATCGCCCACCGTGGTGCATCGTTCGATGCCCCGGAGTCCACTGCCGCAGCCTATCTGCTGGCCCGCGACCTGGGTGCCGACTACCTGGAGCTGGACCTGCAGCGCACCCGCGATGGCGTGCTGGTGGCGGTGCATGACGACAACCTGCAACGCACCAGCGATGTGGCCCGGCGCTTTCCCGAGCGCAAGGGCAGCCCGGTCAGTGCCTTCAGCCTGGCCGAGCTCAAGTCGCTGGATGCCGGTAGCTGGTTCAACCAGGCCTACCCCGAACGGGCGCGAGCGGCCTTCGCGGGTCTGCGGATCCTCACTCTGGACGAGGTCATGGATATCGCCGAAGGCAACCCTGAAAAGCGCCCCGGCTTGTACATAGAAACCAAGGTACCCAGCCTGTTCCCCGGTATCGAAGCGGACCTCAAGGCCCGCCTGCAAGCACGGGGCTGGCTCGACACGCCCGGGCGGGTAGTGCTGCAGAGTTTCGATCGCAACAGCCTGGCGCTGCTGCACAAGGAGATGCCGCAGGTGCCCAAGGTGCTGTTGTTGTGGCTGGGCAAGGGCAGCATCGAGCCCGCCTCGGCGCAGACCTTCGCCGAGTCGGGCGAAACCGACAAGGCGGCGTTCTACGCCCGTCAGCAGCCGAAGAGCGCTGCCGAGTTCGAACGCTGGCTCGACTACGCCAAGGCCGCTGGCGCCATCGGCACCGGGCCGTCGGCGGCACTGACGGCGGGCGGGGCGCAGAGTTACGCCGACCTGGTACAGCCGTGGATGAACCGGATGAGCCACGACAAGGGCCTGTTGGTGCATGTGTACACCGTCGATGAAAAAGTGGATTTCGACAAAGTCATGGCGGCCGGGGTCGATGGCATCTTCACCAATCGCAGCGGACCATTGCTGCGCTATTTTGCCCGGCCACCGGCGCGTGAAGAGGCGCAGATCCTTGCGGCACACGACTATTGAGGCATTGGCCTGGAGCGGGTGGCTGCCGTAGACTCCGGCCTTTGCGCAATCGCCCAGGACCTGCTTCCCATGACTTTTTCGCTGCTGCTGGCCGTGATGGCTTCCGGTTTTATCTATGGCATTACCCCGGGACCGGGCGTACTGGCGGTGCTCGGCATCGGTGCGGCCCGTGGACGGCGTGCCGGTGCCGGGTTCCTCTGCGGTCATCTGCTGGGCGATGTGATTTGGTGCAGCACGGCGCTGGTGGCGATTGTCGGTGCGCGGCAGATCGGCAGTTCGGTGTTCGACATCCTCGGCCTGCTCAGCGGCCTGTACCTGTTCTGGCTGGGCCTGCGTGCGCTGCGCAGCCGCCCGGGCAACGGTGATGGCGAGCAGGGGCCGGTGCGCAAGCCGTTCTGGCACGGTGTCGTCTTCGGCCTGACCAACCCCAAGGCCTACCCGGTGGCCGTGGCCACCTTCACCGCCTTGCTCTCCAGCCGCGCCGAATCGCTGGACTGGTCGATGCTGCCGATGCTGATCGCCCTGAGCTTCGTCGGCGGCCTGCTGGCCTACGCGATCCTGGTCGCCGTAGTCGGCGCCCGCCAGGTGCGCACCCTCTACACCCGCTATGAACTGTGGATCACCCGGGCCTGCGGGGTGATGTTCATCGGCTTTGCCATCAACGCGCTGATGCATGCCTTGCCGGGGTTGATGCCGCGTTCCGAGGGTTGATTATCCTGAGCGGGCTCAGCTATCGCGGGACAAGCCCGCTCCTACACGGAATCTGTAGGAGCGGGCTTGTCCCGCGATGCAGTCACCGCATCCCGACGACTGCGATTACGCCACAACCGATACGCCCTGATGCCCGAGCGCACCGAGCCGAACAGCATCCCGTTTTCCATTTCCCGGGCGATCCCTGAGCGCACCAGCATGCGCAAAAAGCTTCCACGCGCCCGGGCGATGCCGAAGTGGATGCCGCGCGCCTTGAGGGTGTCGCGCACCTCGCGCAGGGCAGCGATGCCGCTGACATCGATGGAACTGACCGCCTCGGCATCGAACAGCACGGCCCGCGGCTCGGCCTCGCCCTGCACCGCTTCGAGCAGGCGCATCTTGAAGTAGTCGGCATTGAAGAACAGGATCGCGTCATCGAAGCGATACACCACCAGCCCCTTTACCGTGCGGGCATCCTTGTAGCGATGGATATCCACCTGGCCTTCGATGCCCGGCACCCAGCCGAGCACCGCGTCGGTGGGTTGGTAGATGCTGTAGAGCAGGCGCAGGATGGCCAGGGTCACGGCGATGATGATGCCCGGCAGCACGCCGACACCCAGTACGCCCACCGTGGTCAGCACGCACAACCAGAACTCGAAGCGGCTGAGTTTGCGGATCTTGCCCAGTGATTTGATATCGATCAGGCCCCAGCCGGCCATCAGCAGCACGGCGCCCAGGGCGGCCTGGGGAATCCAGGCCATCGGCGCGGTGAAGAACAGCAGGATAAGGGCGATCACCAGGGCAGCGATGATGCCCACCAGCTGGCTCTTGCCGCCGACCATGTCGTTGACCGCGGTACGCGAGTCGGCGCCGCTGATAGCAAAGCCCTGGGACACCCCGGCGGCAATGTTGGTGACACCCAGTGCCAGAAACTCATGGTTGGCATTGATCGTATCGCCGTGGCGGGCGGCGAAGCTGCGGGCGGTCAACATGGCACTGCAAAAGCTCACGGTGGCGATACCCAGGGCGTCGCGCATCAGGCTTTTCATTTCTGCCAGGTTGGTTTGTGGCCAGGCCAACTCGGGAATGCCGGAAGGGACTGTGCCCAGTACCGCTACGCCGAAGCGGTCCAGGCCGAAGAGCGCGACCACCAGGGTGGCCAGCGCCACGGTGACCAGCGCCGCCGGCAGGCGCGGAAAACGGCGTGGCAGCCAGATCAGCAGGGCCAGGCCGGCCAGGCCGATGCTCAGGGTCACCCAGTGGATTTCATTCAGGCGCTGGGCGAAATTGATCAGGCTCAGGAAAAAACCGTCGCCTTCGATGCGAAATCCGACCACCTTGCCCACCTGCCCGGCCAGCAGGCTCAGGCCGATACCGTTGAGGTAGCCGATCAGGATCGGTCGCGAGAAAAAGCTGGCAATGAACCCGGCCCGCGCCACCCCGGCGCCGATCAGCATCAAGCCCACCAGCACCGTGATGATCACCGACAACTGCGCCAGCCGCTGCGGATCGCCCAGCGCCAGCGGGGCAATGGCGCCGGCGACCATGGCGCAGGTTGCCGCATCGGGCCCGACCATCAACTGTCGCGAACTGCCGACCAGAGCATAGACCATCATCGGCAGGATGCAGGCGTACAGCCCGTACTGCGGCGGCAGGCCGACGATCTGCGCATAGGCGATGGCAATCGGAATCTGGATGGCGGCCACGGACAATCCGGCCTGCAGGTCAGCGTGAAACCACTCGCGGCGGTAATGCAGCAGGTTGGCCAGGCCCGGGAGCCAGCGGGAGAGCGACATGAACGGGTCCTTTCGAGCGTTTGCGATACCGCGCGAGGTGCGCAATAGGCTCATTAAAGCGCACCCGGTCATTCCTGACAGGGCGTCAGATCAAAAGACAGCGTCATTGTGCCCGGGAAAACGGGGCAGGGCAGGGATGCGATCGGAAAGTGGATACTGCGAGGGCGGTCGGCCGGTGTTTCAGCTGAGCTGAAACTTTGGGGAAACTGGAGCGGGTGAAGGGAATCGAACCCTCGTTATCAGCTTGGGAAGCTGGAGTAATGCCATTATACGACACCCGCTTGCAGGCCTGACTTTTTACCAGAAGCATGCTGCGATTTGAAGCCCGACCTTGAAAAAATCACAGGTGTAGTGGCCGATAGCGCGAGGTCCTGACTCTTCCTTCTGCCCATGCGGGCCGCTGATGCAGGAGGCTGCGCTACCGAAAGCCACAGGTTTCAGATCGCCAGTGCATGATGCTCCTGGACGTACTGGTAACGTACGCGGGATTCCCGTACCGCCGGCTTGAGGAAGCTCAACATGGCCTCGCGGGTCTCGTCGCAGGCGGCCTTGTGTTCCATGTCGAGGAAGTGGCCGGCGGCGCGGATCTCGCTGAAGTGGCTGTTGCGCACATGCTGGCTGAACTGCCGGGCGTCATCGATGGTGGTGTACTCGTCCCACTCGCCATTGATGAACAGCACCGGGATGTCGATCACTCGGGCCGAGCGCAGGGCATTGTCCAGGTCGTGTTCGAGCACCTGGTTGATGTGGAAGTGCATCTGCGCGTACTCGTGGTTGTCCAGGGTACTGACATGCCGGTAGTTGAAGCGCTTGAACAGCGACGGCAGGTGCTTGCCGATGGTGTCGTTGACCAGGTTGCCGACCTGGTAGCGATCGCAGGCGCTCAAGAACTGGCAGCCGCGCTCGAGGTAGTCGCGCATCGGCTCGTTGATCACCGGCGAGAACGAGCTGACCACCGCCTTCTCGATGCGCCGCGGCTTGTGCGCCAGGGCCAGCAGGGTGCAGGCGCCGCCCCAGGAGAACGACATCACGTGGTCGGCGCCGAAGTGGTCGATCAGCTCCAGCAGGATCTGCCCTTCGGTCTCCTTGGTCAGCAAGCGCTCGTGGTGGTTGTGCGCCTTGGACTTGCCGGCATAGGGCTGATCGTAGAGCACTACGTTGAATTGCGGATGCAGGTTGCGCACCGTCTGGGCAAAGGACGCTGTCGTGGCCAACGAGCCATTGATCAGGATGATCGTCTTCTCAGCGGCGTCTGCGCGATAGAACTCCGTGTAAACCCGATACTGACCTTGTATATCAAGCACAGCAATTTCTGGCCTCATGTCGTCGACTCCTGGCGCA
The DNA here is from genome assembly GCF_030272895.1 of Pseudomonas sp. BGr12. Taxonomy (GTDB): domain Bacteria; phylum Pseudomonadota; class Gammaproteobacteria; order Pseudomonadales; family Pseudomonadaceae; genus Pseudomonas. The sequence continues at coordinate 7,123 of NZ_JALRNF010000041.1, forward strand.
AAAAGGGTGTTCGCACATGCAAGGATGCGCGTTCTTTATGACAGGTAGGCATACGCCTTGAAGAGAAGCTGAGGGCCCTTGCCGATCCGCTGTCGCTGGTCGACGGGTATTGTTCTAGGTGGGCAAATTCGCCGGACTCCAAGGCTTCGAGGCACAGGTAGCCGGCAAAAAAGGTGTCTTGGACTACGGGCGTGACCGTTGAGTCACATGCAGACCGACGATTCGATTCAAGCAGGCGCCAGAGCATCCCGCAAGTGCCTTTGGGGCATTTGACGAAATCTTTCTGCCAGGCGGTCGTCGCCTCAGATCGCCTGGATTTCCTCGGGGTAGAGCGCGCGGTACTCGCCCGGGCGCAGGTCCGGGTCCAGTTGCAGCGGGCCCATGCGTTCGCGGTGCAGGCGCAGCACCTTGTTGTCGAAGTGGCCGAACATGCGCTTGACCTGGTGGTAGCGGCCTTCGATGATGCCGAGGCGGGCGCTGCGCGGGCCCAGCAGGGTCAGCTCGGCAGGCAGGGTGGTGAGGTCTTCGAAGGCGAAGTAGAAGCCCTGGCGGAATTTTTCGATGTAGTGTTCGCCGATCTCCTGCTCGGTCTCGACGTAGTAGATCTTGGGCAGTTTGGTCTGGGGCTGGGTCAGGCGTCGCGACCACTGGCCGTCATTGGTCAGCAGCATCAGCCCGGTGGTGTTGAAGTCCAGGCGCCCGGCGATGTGCAAATCCTGGGTGTCAGGTTCGTCGATCAGTTCGAGGACGGTTGGGTGCTGTGGGTCCTGGGTGGCACTGACGCAGCCCTGGGGTTTGTGCAGCATCAGGTAGCGCAGTGGGCGCCCGGCTTGCAGCAGTTGGTCGTCGACCTCGATGCGGCTGAACTCGCGCACCTCAAGGCGCGGGTCGCTGACGCAATAACCGTCCACACGTACCCTGCGCTCGACCAGCAGCAGGCGCACTTGCTGGCGGTTGAAGCAGGGCAGGTTGCTGAGGAATCGATCGAGACGCATACAGTGCCAAACGCAGGGCGTGCCAGTTTAACTGCTGGGAGTGGCCCTGGCAGCCTGCAATTGCGCCTCGACCTCGGCGCAGCGCGGGCACAGGCAGGCCTTGTCACGCAGCTCGGCGGGCAAGGCGTCGAGGACCTTGGGGTCGATGCTCACGCCGTAGCACCAGCAGGCCTGGGCCGCCGTACGCGGGTCGGCAAGGCTGCAATGGTTGCTGGCGCCACAGGCGGGGCAGCGGCGGGTGTCGTTCATGGGCGCGGTCATTGAGGGTCGGATCGGTTGTGCAGGGTATCCTCGGCTGGCAACTTGCTCAAGCCGCTGCCGGTGGTCAGTTTTTATCGAACGGCCTTGTATCAATTTATTGCGGCAATGGCACCAGAGCCGTTTTCGTCAGTCTTATACAGTGTCGATGAACGCTTGCCGATCGACGCCGACCAGCGCCGCTGGAACGGGCAGTTTCGCGGTCCGGGAGGCCGCCATGTATCGCCGACTGTTGCTGATGGTTGTGCTGAGTGTGCTGACAACTGCTTGTGTCCCCTACGGAGGTAATGGTTACTACCGAACCGAGGTCTATACCGTCGACCGCTACGGTTATTCAGGTTATTACCGGTCGCCCCAACCCTACCATCGCGGCTACTACGTAGTGCCGCCGCCGCGCTATTACGCGCCACCGCCGCATTACTACCGTCCTGCGCCCCACGGTTACTACCGTGAAACGCCGCACAACTATTACAAGCCCTACCCAGGTCGCGGGTATGACCGATACCGCCATGGCCCGTCACGCTACGACCGTAACCGGGGCGGTTGGCCGGATCGCAACTGGCGTCGCTGAGGCGCAGCTCAAGCCAGGTCGGCCAATGGATGACGGCCCTCCCATGCCTTGCTGAAATGCGCCTCGATCACCGCCGTTGGCACCTGGGCGATATCCGCCCAGTGCCAGCGCGGTTTCTGGTCCTTGTCGATCAGGCGCGCGCGCACCCCTTCGCTGAACTCCGGATGCCGGCAGCAATTGAGGCTCATGGCGTATTCCATCTGGAACACCTGGGCCAGTGACAGATGGCGGGCGCGCTGGATCTGTTGCCAGACCAGGTGGGCGGTCAAGGGGCAGCCCTCGAGCATGGTTTGCGCGGCCTTGGCCAGTAGCGGATCGGCATGGTTGCGCAGTCGGGCAATGGCGCGCCAGGCACAGACCGGGTCGGCGACATCGAGCAGGGCATCGATCTGCTTGCGCCTTGGCAGCCACTGGGCCTCGGGCCACTGGGCCTGGGTGCCATGTTGCTGGGCCTTGAGCAGGCTGTTGAGCTGTAGGGCGGTCTGTTCCTGCCAGTTCAGTTGCAGCAGGTCGTCGAGCAGCTCCTGCTGCTGGTTTTCACCCAGCAAACGATCGGCCAGGCCCAGGTCCAGGGCATCGGTCGCATTGATCGGCGCGCCGGTCAGGCCGAGGAACAGGCCGAGCTTGCCCGGCAGGCGGGACAGGAACCAACTGCCGCCGACATCCGGGTACAGGCCGATGCTGATTTCCGGCATGGCCAGGCGGCTGCTCGGAGTCAGCACGCGGATACTGGCCCCTTGCAACAGCCCCATGCCGCCACCCAGCACATGACCATGCCCCCAGCAGATCAGGGGCTTGGGGTAGGTGTGCAGGCGATAGTCGAGACGGTATTCCGCGGCAAAAAAATGCGCTGCCAGTGGTGGAACCTGGCCTGGATGGTCGCGGCAAGCCTGGGCCAGGCTGCGTACCTCGCCACCGGCACAGAAGGCCTTGGTACCACTGCCACGCAGCAACACACAGACGATTTCCGGCTCATTGGCCCAGGCCTTGAGCTGCTCGTCGAGCACTTCGATCATCGGCAGCGACAAGGCATTGAGTGTTTGCGGCGCATTGAGGGTGGCGACGCCGATGCGGGCGCCGTCGACACCGGTGAGTTCTTCGCACAGTACAGCAGCCATGGCCGACCTCTTGGTTGATCCGCTCAAGTATGGTCGCTGTGGACGATTTCGGCGGTCGCCGGTCGGATCGATTGACAAGCGCTAGCGGCTTTCCTAGTGTCGCGCCATTGTTTTACGGACTTGACCATGACTGACGACGACCGCATCAAACTTGAACCCAGTTGGAAGGAGGCCCTGCGCGCCGAGTTCGACCAGCCCTACATGCGTGAGCTGCGCGAATTCCTGCGCCAGGAGTATGCCGCCGGCAAGGAAATCTACCCGCCAGGGCCGCTGATCTTCAATGCGCTCAATTCCACGCCGCTTGACCAGGTCAAGGTGGTGATCCTCGGCCAGGACCCGTACCACGGCCCGGGCCAGGCCCATGGCCTGTGTTTCTCGGTGCAACCGGGCGTGCCGGCACCACCCTCGCTGGTGAATATCTACAAGGAGTTGCACCGCGACCTCAACATCGAGATCCCCACGCACGGCTGCCTGCAGTCCTGGGCCGACCAAGGCGTGCTGCTGCTCAACACCACCATGACCGTCGAGCGTGCCAACGCGGCGTCGCATGCCAACAAGGGCTGGCAGTACTTCACCGACCGCATCATCGAGGTGGTCAGCGAACACCAGCCCAACAGCGTGTTCCTGCTCTGGGGCGCCCATGCCCAGAGCAAGCAGAAGCTGATCGATGCCAGCAAGCACCTGGTGCTCAAGTCGGTGCATCCCTCGCCCTTGTCGGCTTATCGTGGTTTCCTCGGGTGCGGCCATTTCAGCCAGGCCAACCGCTTTCTCGAACAGCGCGGGCTGGCCCCGATCGACTGGCGCCTGCCGCCGGTTTGAGTGCCGCTACCTAGCATTTTTGCCAGTTTCGAGCATTCACCTTCAGGTGTTGAATAGCCCTGACTCTCACCAACGGAGCAGGGCACATGACCTCCAGCAGGACACTCGCCAGCGGGCTCATTGACGCGTCCATCCTGAGGCTGGATGCGCCTGTAATCCCCAAGGCCTTGCCGCTGCTGGAGGATGAGTCCGCCTGGCATATCCATCGTCGGCATCGTCAGGAACCGTTGGCGGTCAGGGTCGAGCAGGTCTGGCCGAATCATGCGGTGCCTGTGCCCACTGTGGTGGAGCTGATCTGGGATGGTGATCCGGTCGGAGAGCCGGTTGAGCTACCTGCGTTATTCCAGCCGAACGATCACTTCCCCTTGACGCTGTGGCTGCCGGAGGAGTGCCTGGGGTTTGCTGGTAACTTTCGCTTGATCTACCGTGTGACAGCGCTGAATCCGGCAGACTCCATGCCATTGTTGGTCAGGCTTGACAGTGAGGCACCCAACTTTGGTGGAACGCCCGGAAGACTTGGCTTCCCCGACCCGATCGACACTACCGGGATCACTGAAGAATACCTGCAGAACAACGATGATCAGGTGCTGGCGACGATCAGTAAATGGCCGGATATTCGTCTCGAAGACCGGGTGTATTACTTCTGGGACCTCGATCTGCTCAACGGCTTTCCGCGGATCGAGGAGGCTGACGGTCATGTCGAAATCACCGATACCAATCAAGATCCGGTGATTGTGCCGTTTTCCGGTGCCTTCCTGCGTACTCGCCGGAACGGGCCGCACACGGTTCACTGTATTCTCGAAGATCGATCCGGTAACTCGGGCCCTGCTTCATTGGCAGCTTCGGTTACCGTCGCGCTGGAGGTCTTGCCTGACTTACCGTTACCCAGGGTTCCTCTGGTCGAGGACGGGCTGATCGACCTTGTGGATGCGGTAACAGGCGTGTGGGTGGAGGTGCCGCTGATCGAAGGGGCGCAACCAGGCGACGTCTTGCAAGTCTATTGGAACGGTGAGGCCCTCGCTCTCTATGAACTGAATGACCCTCAGCAGTGGCCTGCCGCAATGGACGTGCCTTGGGAGGTGCTGAGCAAGGATGCCCTGTACGAGCGACAACCACCGGTAAGGGTCTACTACCGTTGGCAGCGTTCGGGAAGCTTCGATCGTCGATCGGAATCGATTTTCGTCGATGTTGACCTTACCGTCGCAGGTCCGGTGCACCCTGAGTTCCCGGCACCGGAAAACCCGCTGCTGCTGCCGTTGCCGGTGGTCAGGGGGGAGCAGGGCGACAATCAGCTCGGCGACCCGGATTTCGAACTCGATGCCCGGGTGGAGCTGGAGCTGCCTGAGCGCATGTCGGCTGGCGACAGGCTGGAGCTTTTCTGGGGGCGACACCCGGATCCTGTGGATAGCCACCAGGTGCAGCCGGGTGAAGAGGCCGGGAGCCTTGTCAGCTTTCGCGTGCCGTGGTCCATCATCCTTGAGCAAGGTAACCATCCTGCCTTGCCCATGTTCTACCGCACCTTCAATGGGGTGAACTACCAGCGTTCGCAGGCGGTTGAGGTACTCGTCGACATCAGCCGCATCGCGGTGTTGGCCTGGCCGGAGTTTCCCGATGCCGATCGCTGGGGCTGGATCAAGTGCAACAGCCCGCACGCTCCGTCGCTGGGTGTCAGAGTTCGGATACCGGGGGATCAGCAGCAATTGCAGGAAGGGGATCGTTGCGAAGTCATCTGGCAGGGTTGTCGTAACAACAACGGCTCGGATTTTATCGCAGCCACCTTTCAGGTCATTGCTCGCCCTGCGCCACTGGACCCCACTGAAGCCGAAGAGGGATTCATTGAGTTGCAGGGTTCGTTTGATCCATTTATCCGCGAGCCCGCCACAATAAACGGTTCGGCCAGAGTGTATTACCGGATACAGCGAGATGATGGTTCATTGTTGTATTCGAAAGTCAATATTGTGCGTTTGTCAATTCTCTACCCGGGAACAGGGTATTTGTGTCTTGGTGCCTATGTATGACACCTATGGCAGCAAGTAAGTACGTAAGTTGAAGTTGGAGCATTGTTTACCTGACGCTTGTCTGGCATGCGATGGTGGCCGACAAAGTGTTTTACAGTGATTATCAAAACAGGAGCTGGATCATGACCAAGTTCGAGTCGGCACCGACGTTGCCAACACGGGTTCAAAAAAAACCACGTTCGCCCTCGCTTCGTACTTTACCGCCGTTGACGGTGGGAAACGCGCTGCCTGATCTTGATCCCAATCAACCCAACCTGCTGCCATCGAGCGAGGTGAGCGCTGAGCTGCAAATTGCTTACTTCACGGAGAATGCCCCCCCGGGAGCAGGCTTTATTGCTTTGTATTTACTTCCTGATCTTGCCAGGCCGATTTTTACAGAAGCTATTGCATGGCCACCTGCGGCAAACGATTTTCCCTTGACTTTCAGCGTCGGTCTTGAACTGCTTGGTGGTCATGGCATCAAAGACCTCAGGTATATAGTCACGAATTCGGTTGAAAACGAGTCAGGGTCAGGAACATTACGCATCAGCATCGACCGGCTGCCCCCCCACAATGGCCTGCCAACCTTGCCCCTGAGTTTTCCCGCTGACTTGCCGGACGGTGTCATTACACCCAGCTACCTGGATGCACACGGTGGTGTGACGTTTGGAATTCCTGACTACATCGGATGGGCGCCGGGTGATCGCTTTGAGGTGTTCTGGAGGAATCAGGTCGCCCCCATCGCGTCCGGGGCGGTCAATAACTTTCCCTTGTCCTTTACTTTGGATGCCGAGCTCATCAGAGGCTTTGGCGAAGGTACTGGCGAATTGTCGTATCGACTTTATGACTATGCGGGTAATCCGACAACCCGTGAAGACACACGTACCGAGATTCGTGTGCTACTGAAAGATCCACCCGCCAACCTGCCACTACCGCGTATCCCCCAGGCCAGTGGTGAGGACGGCGAAGACCTGTTCATATCCTTGAATGAAGCACGTGGTGGGGCCATCGTGTTGATCGACGCATATGACAATGCTCAGGACGGTGACAGGATTGTCGTGAAACTAGGCGCCAGGGAGGTCGATGATACGGTATTGAGCAGTGGCTACACCTTCCCGATCGAGCTTGAACTGCCGTACGCCGAGCTCATGGGGCACTCGGGAGCTCCCCAGTATCGGGAGAATGTCAGCTATTACGTGTTCCGTCATTTCGAAACTCCGTCAGACGCTGTAGCAGTGGATTTCGATCTGCGAGTGCCAGGCCCTGGTCCGGACCCCGAGAATCCTTCGCCCATTAATGATGAACTGGAGCAGGCAGATCTGATTCCTGCTGTCTCGACCGAGATGAACAAGCTGACGCCCGAGGATGTTGGGGAGGATGCGATTATCCGGGTTCCACTCTATCCTGGCGCCACCGAGACTGATGTCTTGCGGGTCCTTTACCAAGGTCAACTTGTGGAAGGTTCAGAGCGCAGTCCGACGGCGGCGGAAATTGCCCAAGGCCATATGGACTTCGTCTTGCCCTGGGCGAGAATTGAAGAGGTTGGTAATGGCCTTCGCGATGTAGCCTACGAACTGTCTGATGGTGACTGGGATAAAGCCCATCAACGTTCACCCGCACAAGCTGTTGAGGTGTCGGTCATTTCACTGCTAGTGCTGGCTCCACCCCAAGTAGTCAGCAGGACTTCGCCCGGAGGCTTCATTAATTGCTCTTCGGCGCCGTGGCTGGGCATTCGCGTTCGTTTGCAAGATGCCAGCAATGTTCGCGTGGGTGATACTTACGAATTGTCCTGGCACATGATTGAAGTTACAGACTGGACTCCCCCCATCACCGAGGAACCGATCGAGTCGACCCGTACTACCTTTAGCGGGACTTTCAGTACAGCCGCCGAGGTGACATCCGGTATCGTGATCGATGTTCCCTGGGAGCCTAACATCTATCCGGCGGTGCAGGGGTACGTCGCGATGACTTGGAAAACCCATAGGGAAAGTAGCTCGAAAGGTCGATCTCTTGAACCTATTGGGCAGTCGGCCGAAGCAAGGGTGGTGTTCTCCCGGCGTGCGGCGGGTGGTTGCATTTGTGATGCGCAGACCTCTTGCACTCGAGTTGCTTGAGATTCGCATAAGTTGATCCAGGGTGTTTGCAACAGTGCTGTCAGCACCCTGGTTCTTATGTGCTGTTGAAAATACACTATATATCGTCAGATTATTCCTACATATTCCTACGCCGTCGGACTGTAGATTTCGCTCTCCCTTAATTGTGCGCACTTCGCGGAAGTAGAACGAGGAAGGCACGCCAAATCTGAGAGATTGAATTAAATGAACTTTCGTCGCTTGTTTGCTTTTACACCTTTGGTCCGTGCCTTGAAGTTCGCCTGCATTGTGCCGGGTACCCTTATTACTCACTCCGCTGTGGCCGCTGTCGTCGATACGGAATTTACCGTCACTGGCGATACAGCGCTTGATCATTACTTCGTCAGTCCTGGTGCTGTTCTGAATATCCTCGGCGAGGACGCACGAACCGAGGAAATCAACGCAAACTTTTCCCATGTCAATATGAACGGCGGCAGTGTAGTCGCGCCAACCAATATCGGCTCCACCCCCGCCTTGCGCTTGTTGAATAGTACCGCCACGATCAACAATGCCGTTATTACTGCGAGCAATGGCACAGGATTACAGTTGGTGCGCCAAACTGCCCTCAGCACCGGCTCGAAAGCCCAGGTCTCCGCCAGCCAGATCAGCGGCAACGCCGTGGGGGCCTGGCTGACCCGCTTCAGTGAACTTACGCTGCTGGATTCGCAGGTGACGGCCAGTGCCGCCAATGGTCAGGGCATCCTGTTGTTCAACGGTACGGTGTCGGCCAGCGATAGCCAGATTAGCGGTGGAGAAAACGGTGTCTTCATCATTGACGAGTCGACACAGGCCCATGGCACGCCAGGGGTAGTAACGCTGAACAACAGTATTGTCAGGGGTGAGAATGGCGCTGCCATCCAGGTCGACGGGGCCAGCGCCCAGCTCAATGTCGGTAATACCAGCCAACTGATCGGTGGCAACGGCAATGTGCTCGAAGTCGTGAATGGTGGTAGCGCACGGCTGAATGTCGAAAACAGTGAACTGCGCGGCAATGTCCTGCTCAAGGACAGCAGCAGTGCCGAGGTCAACTTGCAGCAGGCCAGCCTGATTGGCGATGTTGTCGCAGAAGCGGGCGCTAATGCCAAGGTAGCCCTTGCCAATGCTTCGCAGCTGACCGGCAATCTGGAAAACGTGGCTCGTCTGGATATCAATAGCGAGGCTAACTGGACCATGACCGGTAGCAACCAGGTAGCTGCGCTCGCCCTCCAGGGTGGCCATGTCACCTTCGGCGCCCCCGGCGAGTTCTATCGCCTGGACGTCGGCGAGCTGTCCGGCAATGGCACCTTCCACATGACCGCCGACTTCGTGACGGGCCAAGGCGACCGCCTCAATGTCAACGGCGAGGCCAGGGGCGAGCACCTGCTGGCCATCAGCGCCAGCGGTAATGAAGCTGCTGTCGAGCGCCTGACCGTGGTCACCACCCAGGGTGGCGACGCCCAGTTCAGCCTGCTCAACGGTCCGGTCGACCTGGGCGCCTTTTCCTATGGCCTGACCCGGGAAGGCAATGACTGGCACCTGGACGCCGAAACGAAAACCATCAGTCCGGCTACCCGTTCGGTCATGGCCCTGTTCAATACGGCGCCGACCATCTGGTACGGCGAGCTGTCGTCGCTGCGCACGCGCATGGGCGAGTTGCGCTATAACGAAAGCAAAAGCGGTGCCTGGGGCCGGGCCTACGGTAGCAAGTACAACGTTGCCGAGTCCTCTGGCACGGCCTACAAGCAGACCCAGCAAGGCTTCACCCTGGGTGCCGATGCCCAGGTGGGCGACAGCCAATGGCTGGTAGGTGTGCTGGCCGGTCACAGCACGTCCGACCTGGATCTGGATCGCGGTACCAGTGGCAACGTCGACAGCTACTACGTCGGCGCCTACACCACCTGGCTGGATGAGGAAAGCGGCTACTACTTCGACGCCGTGGCCAAGCTCAACCGCTTCGATAACGAGTCCAAGGTGGCCATGAGTGATGGCACCCAGGCCAAGGGTAACTACAAGACCAATGGCGTGGGCGCTTCGGCCGAGTTCGGTCGGCATATCAAACTGGACGACGGCTACTTCGTCGAACCCTTCGCCCAGGTATCGGCGGTCAGCATCCAGGGTAACTCCTACGACCTGGACAATGGCCTGCAGGCTGAAGGCGATCGGACCAAGTCGGTACTGGGCAAGGCCGGTGCCACGGTAGGTCGCAACTTCGACCTGGGCGAGGGGCGTTTTGCCCAACCGTACCTGCGTGCCGCTGTAGTGCATGAGTTTGCCAAGGACAACGAGGTCAAGGTCAACAACAACGTGTTCAACAACGACTTGTCCGGTTCGCGTGGCGAGGTCGGTGCCGGTATCGCCGTGTCGATGTCCGAGCGCCTGAAACTGCATGCCGATATCGACTACAGCAACGGCGACAAGATCGAGAAGCCGTTCGGTGCCACCGTTGGCGTACGCTTCACCTGGTAAGCGCACAATGAAAAAGAGGAAGCCTGGGCTTCCTCTTTTTTTTGCATCAGTCGCAGCGTTTGTCCCAATGCCTGAATAACGGTTCGGCCAGAAACAGCACGAACAGCAAACGCATCACCTGTAGCGCCGTGACCAGCGGCACCGAGAGTTGCAGGGTTTCAGCGGTCAGGCTCATTTCGGCGATGCCACCGGGCATCATGCCCAGGGTCAGCGAACGCAGGTCGAGGTGGGTCATCACGCTGAGCACGCAGGCGGCGATGCCGGCAATCAGCATGGTCAAGGCCGTGGCGATCAGGGTACGGCCAAGAAACGACGGCGCACGCCGGAAGAACGCGCGGTTGAAGTGACAGCCCAGGCCGCTGCCGATCAGCCACTGGCCGATCTGGCTGGCGCCATCGGGCAGGGCAACCTGCAGGTTGGCGCTGACACTGGCGACAGCCGCCACCAGCAACGGGCCGAACAGCCAGGGGTTGGGCTGTTTCAAACGTTGCCAGCCCAGGGCCAGTACGATGCCGAGTGGGCAGATCAGCAACAGCCAGCCCCAGTTGACGCTACCGGTATGGCTGAGCGGCACGCCATTGCCGAGCAGGAACTTGAACAGCGCTGGTACGCACAGCACGACGGCCAGTACCCGCAAGCTCTGTGCCGCCGCCACCTGGCTGAGTACCGCGCCGTTACGCGCGCCGAGGTTGACCATTTCTCCGGAGCCACCGGGCATGCTGGAAAAGAACGCCGTTGCCCGGTCTTCACCGGTACGGCGCAGCAACCACACCCCGACCACGCTGGACAGGCTGGTGATCAGCGCGCCGCAAAAGATCAGGCCGAAGTTGCTGGCCACCTGTTCGACCACCGCCGGGGTGAAGTGCAGGCCGATGCCGATGCCGATGATCCACTGGCCGCATTTGCGTCCGCCAGGAATCTCGCTCAGTTGCCAGGGCGTCAGGCAGCGCACCAGGATGATCGCCAGCAACGAGCCGACCATCCACGGCAGCGGCCAGCCGACCTGGCTGGCGAGAAACCCGCCCGCCAGCCCGACCAGCCCGGTGGCCCAGTACAGCTTCGAAGGCCTTTCAGACATCGGCCAGGGCGCGCCGCTGGGCACTGCGCTTGCGCCAGATGCGCAGCAGCGGCAGCAGCAACATGGCGATGGTCAGGCCCCAGACACTGGCGGTGATCGGGCTGGACCAGAGGATATCCAGGGCGCCGTTGGAGATCGACAGCGCACGGCGCAGGTTCTGCTCCATCAACCCGCCGAGGATAAAGCCGAGCAGTACTGGCGACAGCGGGAAGTCCAGCTTGCGCAGGATGTAGCCGAAGATGCCGATGCCGATCATCAGGAACAGGTCGAAGGTGGTGGCGTGCACCGCGTAGACGCCGATCGCGGTGATGATGGCGATCACCGGCACCAGCGCCCAGTTCGGCACGGCGAGGATGCGGGTGAAGATACGGATCATCGGGATGTTGAGGATCACCAGCATGATGTTGGCGATGAACAGCGAGGCGATCAGGCCCCAGACGATGTCAGGCTGCTGGGCGAACAGCATCGGCCCCGGGGTGATGTTGTACAGGGTCAGGGCGCCGATCATCACTGCGGTGGTGCCCGAGCCGGGTACGCCGAGGGTCAGCATCGGCACCAGGGCGCCGCAGCAGGAGGCGCCGATGGCGGTTTCCGGCGCGGCCAGGCCGCGTTTGTCGCCCTTGCCGAAGGTGCCCTTGGGGCCTGCGATGCGCTTCTCGGTCATGTAGGCCACGGCACTGGCCAGGGTCGCGCCGGCGCCGGGCAATACACCCATGATGAAGCCGAGCACGCCACAACGGATGTTCACCAGGAACACCGAGGCGGCTTCCTTGACGTTGAACAGCATACGGCCGGTGGCCTTTACCGCTTCGTGACCGTGGTGGGTCTTTTCCAGCAGCAGGAGGATCTCGCTGATGGAGAACAGGCCCAGTACCAGCACCACGAACTGGATGCCGTCGGCCAGGTGCACGCTGTCGCCGGTGAAGCGATACACGCCGCTGTTGGCGTCGATGCCGACGCTGGAGAGGAACAGGCCGATCAGGGCTGCGATGAAGGTTTTCAGCGGGCGGTCGCCGGCCATGCCGCCCAGGCAGACAATGGCGAACACCATCAGCACGAAGTATTCCGCGGGTCCGAAGGCGATCGCCCATTTTGCCAGCAGCGGGGCGAACAACACCATGCCGCAGGTGGCGATGAAGGCGCCGATGAAAGAGCTCCAGGCCGACAACGACAGGGCCACGCCGGCCAGGCCCTGGCGTGCCATGGGGTAGCCGTCGAGGGTGGTCATCACGGTTGAGGCTTCACCGGGAATATTGAGCAGGATCGAGCTGATCCGCCCGCCGTACTCGCAGCCCAGGTACACCGCCGCCAGCAGGATCAGCGCCGACTCCGGTGGCAGGCCGAGGGCGAAGGCGATGGGGATCAGCAGGGCCACGCCATTGATCGGACCAAGGCCCGGCAGCAGGCCGACCACGGTGCCGATCAAGGTGCCGGTGAGCGCAGTGACCAGGTTGTAGGGGCTCAGGGCGACGCCGAAGCCCTGGCCCAGGTAGCTGAGGGTATCCATGTCAATTCTCCAGAACGTCGAGCAGGCCGAGGGGCAGGGGCACATCCATGACGCGGTCGAACAAGGCATACAGGGCGATGCTCATCAAGCCGATGATCACCACGCTGGGCAGCCAGCGTCCGCCATAGAGCCGGGCCATGGGCACGCCGATGAGGATGCTGCTGACGATGAAGCCCAGGGGCTCGAAGGTCGCGGCGAAGACGATCAGCAGGGCCACGCAGATACCGATCTTGTTCAGGGTTTCACGGTCCAGCTCGGGTTCGTCGTCCTTGCGCACGATGGGCGTCGGACGAAAGGCCAGGTACAGCAGGCTGGCGCCCATCAGGCCGAGCATCAGCAAGGGGTAGGCGCGCGGGCCGACCGGTTCGTAGGAAAAGGCGGCCTGGTAGGGCCAGGCCATCACCGCCAGGGCGGCGCAGAGCGCCAGCAGGAACAGGGCAAAGATGCGTTGCAGGATCATCGGGGGAATCCTCTTTTCGCGGGGCAAGCCCGCTCCCACAGGCGAACACCGTGTGTAGGAGCGGGCTTGCCCCGCGATGCTTTTCGAAAGGTTGGGAGATTACTGAATCAGCCCGAATTCCCTGGCCAGGGCCTTGTAGTCCGCGACCTGTTTCTTCACGTAGGTGTCCAGCTCCTTGCCGGTCAGGGCAAAGGGGAACAGTTCGCGCTGGTCACGCAACTTGGCAAACTCCTGGGAGGCCAGCAGCTTGTCGAACGAGGCCTTCCACCAGTCGTACTCCTCGTCGGTGACCTTCGGCCCCAGGTAGAAGCCGCGCACCACCGGCCAGACGATGTCGTAGCCTTGCTCCTTGGCGGTAGGGATGTCCTTCATCTCCGGCTCGTCCAGGCGCTGTTCGGCGAACACCGCCAGCAGACGCATGTCGCCACTCTGGATATGTGGCATGGAGTCGGATATGTCGGTACTGCCCACCTGGATGTGCCCGCCGAGCAGCGCCGTGGCGATCTCGCCACCACCTTCCAGGGCCACATAGCGCAGGTCGCGCGGGTTGATCCCGGCGGCCTTGGCGATCAGCGCGGTCTGCATCCAGTCCTGGCTGCCGACGGTGCCGCCGGAGCCGATGACCACCTTGCTCGGGTCCTTCTTCAGGGCCGCGACCAGGTCATCGAGGGTCTTGTAGGGGGAGTCGCTTTTCACTGCGATGGCGCCGTAGCTGGTGCCGACTGCGGCTACCCAGCGCACGGCGTTCTCGTCGAAGCGGCCGAACTTGCCCTGGGCCAGGTTCAGCAACGAACCGCTGGACCAGGCCACCAGGGTCCCGGCATCGGCCGGACGCTGGGCAACCACGGCGTTGTAGGCGACCGCGCCGACACCGCCGGGCATGTAGGTCACGCGCATGGGTTTGCTGAGGATCTTCTCGTTGACCAGGGCGCTTTGCACCAGTTTGCAGGTCAGGTCGAAGCCGCCGCCGGGGGAGGCCGGGGCGATGCATTCAGGGCGTTTGGGCTCGGCGGCCAGGACGTTGCCGGCGAGCAGCAGGCAACCGGTGGCAAGGGCAATGCGGCGCAGTGAAAAGGTCATCGTCTATCTCCGTGAGCATTATTGTTATCGGGGATTACCACAATGCAAGGCTGTAACTGACCAGCAGCCGGACTTCGTCGGCATCGCGGGCGAAGCTGGAGCGGTAGGTGGCGTTGCGCAGGCGCACGGCGACGTTTTTCAGGGCGCCACTTTGCACCACATACTTGAACTCGGTGTTGCGTTCCCACTCCTTGCCTTCGCCGCCATCGGCCAGGCTGACATTGTCACCGCTGACGTAGCGGGTCATGAAGGTCAGGCCGGGAATCCCCAGCTTGGCGAAGTCGTAGTCGTAGCGGGCCTGCCAGGAGCGTTCGTCGGCGCCGGCGAAGTCGTTGATCTGCACGAAGTTGACCAGGTAGGGGTCGGAACCGTCGACATAGGGAAAGGCGGTATCGCCGGACATGTGCTGGTAGCCGGCGCTGAACTTGTGGCCCAGCAGGCCATAGCTGAGCATGCCGTTGAGCGAGGTGTTGTCGATGTCGCCGCCACGGGCCTGGCCCTGGTCGTCGCTGAAGGCCATGCGCAGGTCGGCGCCGAAGGTGCCGGGGCCCCAGGGCTGGGAGGCGATCATGCCGACGAAGTGCTGGCGATAGACGTCGTCGAGCTGGGCCCAGTGGTAGCTGCCGGTGATCTTGTCGGTGAACCTGTAGTCCACACCGGCCATGTCGAAGTGGTTGCCAGCAACGGTGCCGAGGAAGCGACCGTTCTTGTTGTTCAGGGCGATGTCTTCGTTGTTGGTGTCGTCGCGGTCCTTGGCCTTTTCCAGGCGCCCGCCGGTGAAGGTCAGGTTCTTGATTTCACCGGAGGTCAGCAGGCCACCTTCGAAGGTCTGCGGCAGGATGCGCCCATCGTTGGGCTTCAGGGTCGGCAGTTCCGGGATCAGGGTGCCGATCTTCAGTTCGGTTTCGGAGAACTTCACCTTGCCGGTCAAGCCGAGCTTGGAATATTCGTCGGCGGCGTAACCGTCATCGTGGGTCGGCAGCAGGCCGGTGCCGGTACGGTCGGGGCTGGAGTCGAGCTTGATGCCGAGCATGCCCAGGGCATCGAGGCCGAAGCCTACCGGGCCCTCGGTATAGCCTGACTCGAAGTTGATCATGAAACCCTGGGCCCACTCGTCGCGCTTGGACTGCTGGGCACTGGTACCGTCGCGAAAATCGCGGTTGAAGTACATGTTGCGGGTTTCGAAGGTCGCCTTGCTGTCATCGAAGAAGGCAGCCTGGCTCAGCGGCGCGACCCCGGCAAGGGCGAGGGCACCGGCAACGGCGGTCTGGCGGGAAGGCAAGCGTCGGGTAGGCGCGAACGCCAGGGGCTGTGTGGACAGCATCGTGGAGTGACTCCGTTATTGTTCTTATTAGTTCGAACCTTCATGGCTCGGTTGTACGGCAAGCAGAGTGAGCCGTGAGTGGATGCTAGGGGCTCAACCTTTCGCTAACCTTTCAACAGCTTTTCATTGTTTCGAAGGCTTCACAGGCGGGCTGTCGGCGGTACACTCCGCGCCATTGACCGCGACGCGACCTTGGAGAAATCGATGCGTGTGCTGCTCGTCGAAGACCATCTGCAACTGGCCGAAAGCGTGGCCCAGGCCCTTAAGAGCACCGGCTTGACCGTTGATGTGCTGCACGATGGCGTGGCCGCCGACCTGGCCCTGGCCAGCGAGGAATACGCCGTGGCCGTGCTCGATGTGGGCTTGCCGCGCATGGACGGCTTCGAGGTGCTGGCGCGCCTGCGGGCCCGGGGCAAGACCCTGCCGGTGCTGATGCTGACCGCGCGCAGTGACGTCAAGGACCGCGTCCATGGCCTGAACCTGGGCGCCGACGACTACCTGGCCAAGCCGTTCGAGCTGACCGAGCTGGAGGCCCGGGTCAAGGCCCTGCTGCGCCGCAGTGTGCTCGGTGGCGAGCGCCAGCAGCGTTGTGGCCCGCTGGTCTATGACCTGGACACCCGGCGCTTTACCCTGGGCGACGAATTGATGACCCTGACCTCCCGCGAGCAGGCCGTGCTCGAAGCCCTGATCGCCCGTCCCGGACGGGTGATGAGCAAGGAGCAACTGGCGGCCCAGGTGTTCGGCCTGGACGAGGAAGCCAGTGCCGATGCCATCGAGATCTACATCCACCGCCTGCGCAAGAAGCTCGACGGCCATGCGGTGGCCATCGTCACCTTCAGGGGGCTCGGCTACCTGCTCGAGCACCGCGATGCGTGACATCGGCAGCCTGCGCGGGCGGCTGCTGTGGAACCTGGCGATCCTGCTGGTGGTGCTGATGCTGGCCAGTGGCCTGAGCGCCTACTGGAACGGCCGCGAAGCCGCCGACACCGCCTATGACCGCACCCTGCTGGCCTCGGCGCGCACCATCGCCGCCGGCCTGTCCCAGCGCGACGGCACCCTCAGTGCCGATGTCCCCTATGTGGCCCTGGACACCTTCGCCTACGACAGCGCCGGGCGCATCTACTACCAGGTCAACGATATCCATCAACGCCTGATCTCCGGCTACGAAAACCTGCCTCCACCGCCGCCCGGCACGCCGCGCACCGACGACTACCCGGCCCTGGCGCGTTTCTACGATGCCCGTTACCTGGGCCAGGACGTGCGCGTGGTGAGCCTGCTCAAGGCGGTCAGCGAGCCGAACATGAACGGCATGGCCGAGATTCGCGTGGCCGAGACCGAAGAGGCGCGGGTGCGCATGGCCCGCAGCCTGATGGCCGACACCCTGTTGCGCCTGGGCATGCTGGCGCTGGGGGCGTTGCTGCTGGTGTGGTTCGCGGTCAGCGCCGCGTTGCGCCCGCTGGAGCGCCTGCGCAGTGCCGTGGAAGAGCGTCAGCCCGATGACTTGCGCTCGTTGCCGGTGGTGGAGGTGCAGCGCGAACTGAGCCCGCTGGTGCGGGCCTTGAACCATTTCACCGAGCGCCTGCGCGAGCAGTTCGAGCGCCAGGCGCAGTTCATTGCCGAGGCCGCCCACGAATTGCGCACGCCCCTGGCGGCGCTCAAGGCCAGGGTCGAGCTGGGCCTGCGCTCCAATGAGCCGCAGGTGTGGCGCGACACCCTGGAGTCGGCGGCCCAGGGCACCGATCGCCTGACCCACCTGGCCAACCAGTTGCTGTCGCTGGCGCGGGTGGAGAACGGCGCGCGGGCGATTGCCGAGGGCGGTGCGCAGTTGCTCGACCTCAGTCAACTGGCCCGTGAGCTGGGCATGGCCATGGCGCCACTGGCCTATGCCCGTGGCGTGGCGCTGGCGCTGGAGGCCGAAGCGCCGGTGTATGTCCGGGGCGAGCCGACCTTGCTCAACGAATTGCTCAGCAACCTGGTGGACAACGCCCTGGCCCATACGCCCAAGGGCGGCAACGTGATCCTGCGGGTCAGCGCGCCGGGCACGCTCGAAGTCGAGGACGATGGCCCGGGCATTCCCGAACATGAACGCGAGCGGGTGTTCGAACGTTTCTATCGGCGTGGTCCCCAGGGCACCGGCCTGGGCCTGGCCATCGTCGGCGAGATCTGCCGCGCCCACCTGGCGCAGATCAGCCTGCACGACGGTGAGCGTGGCGGCTTGAAAGTACGGGTGAGCTTTAGCGTCGACTAGCGGAACAAGGCACGGGCATTGAGCAGTTCGCAGGCTTCCAGTTCGGTGCCGGTCGGCAGCCCCAGGTGGCGGTAGGCCGGTAGCGCTGCCAGTGGCCGTGACGGGCCGGTGGCGGGGCTCAGGGTGCGGGCGATCTGGACGATATCGACGTAGTCGACGCGCTCCGTGCCGCGGTCCAGGTCCTGGACCAGGCCGGGCAGTCTGACCAGCTGTTCGGGGAACTCCCAGCTACCGAGAATCTTGTCGCCCAGGGTCGGGTGGATCTGGTCGATGACGTAGTTCAGGCAGACCGGGTCGGAGAGCAGTTCGTTGTGCTCTTCGGCGTAGATCAGGATCGGCAGCACGCCGATCTGGTGCACCAGGCCGGCCAGGGCGCCCTGGTCGGGTTTCAGCTGGGTGTAACGTCGGCAGAGTTCGTAGCTGATGCCTGCCACTTCCAGGCTGGTTGTCCAGATTTCGCGCATTTTCTTTTCCACCACCTCGGAACGGGCGTGGAAGATCTGCTCGATCACCAGGCCGATGGCCAGGTTGCAGCTGTAGTTGATGCCCAGGCGGGTGATGGCGGTTTGCAGGTCGGTGACTTCGACCGTGGCGCGCAGCAGCGGGCTGTTGACCACCTTGATCAGGCGCGCCGAGAGGGCGGCATCGCGGCCGATGACCTTGCTCAGGGTGCTGACGCTGATCTCGCTGTCTTCGGCGGCCTCGCGGATGCTCAGGGCTACCTCCGGCAAGGTCGGCAGTACCAGGTCATCGTTATCGATGGCAGACAGCAACTGGGTCTGGACCATCTCGGCCAGCTTGTTCATCGGGTATCTCTAACGCAATTCAAGAAGCGCCCCGGCGTTCGCCACACCGGGGCAGGGGGCTGGCTCAGCGCTGGATCTCGCGGTCGCGGTCCAGTTCGTAGGGCAAATCCAGCAGGGTCAGGCCCAGTCCGTCGGGGCTGCCCAGGTGCAGGTTGTTATCCTCCACGGCGTCGGCGGTCAATACCGCCAGCAGTTCACAACCGTTTGCGCTGCGGGCAGCCAGGACCACTTCGCCGACGGACGAACCATGGGTCGGCGAGAAGATCTCGGTGCCAGGCTCGGGCACTGCGTCGCTGGCCAGCGCCACGCGGTACTGGCGGCGTTTGAGCTTGCCCAGGTACTGCATGCGCGCGACGATTTCCTGGCCGGTGTAGCAGCCCTTCTTGAAGCTGACACCACCAACGGCCTGCAGGTTGATCATCTGCGGGATGAACAGCTCGCGGGTCTGGGCCATGACCTGGCCGATGCCGGCGCGGACCTGCCCCAGCAGCCAGTCGTTCAGTTCGCCCCGGGGCAGCTGTGCGCCGAGTTTCTCCTGCACGGCGGCGGCCTGTCCGGCCGGCACCCACAGCTCGATACGGCCGCTGGACACCAGGATGGCGATCAGCTCTTCATGGCGGGTGACGGCGTCGATCTGCGCAGGCACTTCAAGCCCCAGTGCCGACAGGGCCGCTTCGCCCGCGTTCAGGCCAAAGCGCACCCAGGCGTCGCTGTCATCGGTCAGTTTGGCCTTGGAGAACACCGCGTACTTTTTCAGGTCCGCCAGCTGCGGTTCGAGCAACTCGCGGGCCATGGCCAGCAGGAAACCATCGCTCTCGGGCAGGATGCGAAAGCTCGATTGCATGCGACCCTTGACCATGCAGCGGGCGCCCAGGCTACTGGTGTTGTCGCCCAGGTAGTTGAGGTTGCAGGTCAGTTGGCCTTGCAGGAACTTGCCGGCGTCCGAGCCGCGGACGGCGAGGACGCCTTCGTGGGAAAGGGTGCAGAAAAAAGCGGAGTCGGCCATGGGTCATCGCAGGGTAGTAAGACTGGCTGCCATGATAGAGCGCCACCGGCAAAATAGGTAGTTGAGTAAAGGCCTCTGTCATTTTTTGCGCAGATGTCCGGACCAACGTCGCGTGTCCCCGGGGCGCTGGCTCTGTATACTGGCGGCCTATTTTAGGAGGGCTTCATGGTCGAACAAACTGAACTCAACCGGCTCTTTTGGCACAGCCGCCGTGGCATGCTCGAGCTGGACGTACTGCTGGTCCCGTTCAGCGCGGAGGTCTACCCGACCCTGAGCCAGGAAGATCGTGACCTGTACAAGCGCTTGCTCAGCTGCGAAGACCAGGACATGTTCGGCTGGTTCATGGAACGCAGTGAGTCCGACGACCCGGAGCTGCAGCGCATGGTTCGCATCATCCTGGATCGTGTCCAGCCCAAGTGACCGCTTCGAATGCCGTTGGCAAGGCTCGAACAGCCTGCTGGCGGCCTACCTGGCCAGCCTGGCGCTGGCCTTGCTGGCTCTGAGTCTGCTCCAGCTCCCTGGCTGGATGCGCCTGTCTGGCGCTGCCTTGTGCCTGGTGCAGGCGGGCTGGATGATTCCCCGGCGAATCCTGCTCACTCATCCGAAGGCGATCTGCGGTTTGCGGCGGGATGCCGGCGGCTGGCAACTGTTCAGCCGGGCGCAAGGCTGGCACGTGGTGCAGCTGCTGCCTGACAGCCTGGCCCTGCCGGGCCT
Organism: Pseudomonas sp. BGr12; assembly: GCF_030272895.1. Lineage (GTDB taxonomy): Bacteria > Pseudomonadota > Gammaproteobacteria > Pseudomonadales > Pseudomonadaceae > Pseudomonas. Next base: position 27,681 of record NZ_JALRNF010000041.1, read on the forward strand.
GGTCGTGCTGCGCTATCGCCGCCCCGGGCGCCTTTTGAGTGAAGGGTTGTGCATCAGCCATGACGCGCTGGAGCCGGTGCAGCACCGGCGCCTGCGCGTGCGCCTGAAGTTCAGTCGACGTAGGTGGGCGGCTGCAGAATAGTGTCGCGGGCCTCGTCGAGCATGCCCGGGTAGTCCAGGGTGTAATGCAGGCCGCGGCTTTCCTTGCGCTGCATGGCCGAACGGATCATCAACTCGGCCACCTGGGCCAGGTTGCGCAACTCGATCAGGTCGCGGCTGACCTTGTAGTTGCTGTAGAACTCATCGATCTCGTCCAGCAGCAGGCGTACCCGGTGCTCGGCGCGCTGCAGGCGCTTGCTGGTGCGCACGATCCCCACGTAGTCCCACATGAAACGCCGCAACTCGTCCCAGTTGTGGGCGATGATCACGTCTTCGTCCGAGTCGGTTACCTGGCTTGCGTCCCAGCAGGGCAGGGCCTTGGGCATGCTCACCTGGTCCAGGTGGGCTTCGATGTCGGCCGCTGCGGCGCGGCCATAGACGAAGCATTCGAGCAGCGAGTTGCTGGCCATGCGGTTGGCGCCGTGCAGGCCGGTGAAGCTGGTTTCGCCGATGGCATACAGGCCGGGTACGTCGGTATGGCCACGGTCGTCGACCATGACCCCGCCACAGGTGTAGTGGGCCGCCGGTACCACCGGTATGGCCTGGCGGGTGATGTCGATGCCGAAGGTCAGGCAGCGCTCATACACGGTGGGGAAATGGCTCTTGATGAAGTCGGCGGGCTTGTGGCTGATGTCCAGGTACACACAGTCCACGCCCAGGCGCTTCATCTCGTGGTCGATGGCGCGGGCGACGATATCGCGCGGCGCCAGTTCTTCCCGGGGGTCGAAGCGCGGCATGAAGCGCTCGCCATTGGGCAGGCGCAGCAGGGCACCTTCACCGCGCAGGGCCTCGGTGACCAGGAAACTCTTGGCCTGGGGGTGGTACAGGCAGGTCGGGTGGAACTGGTTGAACTCAAGGTTGGCCACCCGGCAGCCGGCGCGCCAGGCCATGGCGATGCCGTCGCCGCAGGCGCCGTCGGGGTTGCTGGTGTACAGGTAGACCTTGGCTGCGCCGCCGGTGGCGAGCACGGTAAAGCGTGCGCCATAGGTGTCGACTTCGCCGCTGTTGCGGTTCAGGACATAAGCCCCCAGGCAGCGATCGCCGTCCTTGCCCAGGCGTCGTTCGGTGATCAGGTCGACCGCCACGCGCTGCTCCAGCAGTTCGATGTTCGGCCGCTTGCGCGCCTGGGCCAGCAGGGTAGTGAAGATCGCCGCGCCCGTCGCGTCGGCGGCATGGATGATGCGCCGATGGCTGTGGCCACCCTCACGGGTCAGGTGGAACTCGAAGCCACCGTCGTCGACGCTGGCGTGTTCGTCGCGGGTAAAGGGCACACCCTGGTCGATCAGCCACTGGATCGACTCGCGGCTATGCTCGACGGTGAAGCGCACGGCGTCTTCATGGCACAGGCCGCCGCCGGCATTGAGGGTGTCCTCGACGTGGGACTGCACGGTGTCGGTGTCGTCCAGCACCGCGGCAACCCCGCCCTGGGCCCAGAAGGTCGAGCCACTGGCCAGGTCGCCCTTGCTGAGCACGGCGATGCGCAGGTGGTCGGGGAGGGTCAGCGCCAGGCTCAGACCAGCGGCGCCGCTGCCGATCACGAGGACATCATGTTGGAATTGTTGGCTCATGTCAGGACACTAGTATCTGAAGGGGGGGATCGGCACAATAGTCAGGCGCTTATGGCAATGTGAAACTATCGTGAATCTGGATCGGCTGCCTTTATATCAGCCCCAAGGCCCTGATTTCCAATGGCGCTTGCGCAGGGCTGGGGGCTTTTTGTGGAACTTTCCACCCTGTGTGGATATCCATAGAAGGCTGTACGCACGCCATAATGCCGCGGCGACGCGCGGTAGCGACCCGTCAAAGGGCACTGCCTGCGTATTCGAGACCCGATTATCGACGCAGCCGGCCGAGACCGCGCTGCGTTTTTCGTGCGAGCCGACCAAGGGCCGCAGGAAACTTGCTTGGAGGGGAGAACTTTTGCGAAAAGCCCGAGTCTATGGTTGCAGGCCTGAACGAAGCTTGACGCAGTGCTCCTTCAAGTCCACTGAGGAGTGTTCATGCTAACCCAGGAAGAGGATCAGCAGCTTGTCGAGCGCGTGCAGCGTGGCGACAGGCGAGCGTTCGATCTGTTGGTGCTGAAGTATCAGCACAAGATTCTCGGGTTGATCGTGCGTTTCGTACACGACACCCATGAGGCACAGGATGTGGCGCAGGAAGCTTTTATCAAAGCCTACCGGGCGCTTGGCAATTTTCGCGGTGACAGCGCTTTCTATACCTGGCTGTACCGCATTGCCATCAACACGGCAAAGAACTATCTGGTGTCCCGCGGTCGGCGGCCACCGGACAGCGATGTGAGTTCCGAGGATGCGGAATTTTACGACGGCGATCATGGCCTCAAGGATCTGGAGTCCCCCGAGCGTGCGTTGTTGCGAGATGAGATCGAAGGCACCGTCCATCGGACCATTCAGCAACTGCCAGAAGATTTGCGTACGGCGTTAACTTTACGTGAATTCGATGGTCTGAGTTACGAGGACATTGCCAGCGTCATGCAATGTCCGGTGGGTACCGTGCGCTCCCGAATCTTCCGCGCTCGGGAGGCCATAGATAAAGCCCTGCAGCCGTTGTTGCAGGAAACCTGAGACAGCGGCGACAGCCAAGAGAGGAACCGCCATGAGTCGTGAAGCGTTGCAGGAATCGCTGTCCGCGGTGATGGATAACGAAGCGGACGAGCTGGAATTACGTCGGGTGTTGAACGCCGTCGACGACGCCGAAACCCGTGCCACCTGGTCGCGCTACCAGGTCGCCCGTGCGGCCATGCACAAGGAACTGGTGCTGCCCCGCCTGGATATCGCCGCTGCCGTGTCCGCCGCCCTGGCCGACGAAGCCGCACCCGTCAAGGTCAACCGTGGTCCATGGCGCAGCCTGGGTCGCCTGGCCGTGGCCGCTTCGGTCACCGTGGCTGTGTTGGCCGGTGTGCGCCTGTACAACCAGGACGAGATCAGTGGCGTTCAGCTGGCTGCCCAGCAACCTGCCCAGCAGGGTGTGGTCGTGCCACAAGTTCAAGGCCCCGCCGTGCTGGCAGGCTATAGTGAGAGTGCAGAACAGCCAGGTCCGATGGCCAATGGCGTGCTGCAAGGGCAATCCGGCTGGCACGACCAGCGTCTGCCCGGCTATCTGCGCCAGCATGCTCAGGAAGCGGCCCTCAAGGGCACCGAGAGCGCCCTGCCATACGCCCGCGCGGCCAGCCTGGAAAATCGCTAAGTAGGGAGGATCATGCGCGCGCTACCTCTTATACCGCTGTTGCTGGGCGGCTGGCTGACACTGCCGGCCCATGCGGCCAACTCGTCTCCAGAGGCGAGTGACTGGCTCAAGAAGCTGGCCCAGGCCGAGCAACAGCAGAGTTATCAGGGTACTTTCGTTTACGAGCGTAACGGTAGCTTCTCCACCCACGATATCTGGCACCGTGTCCAGGACGGCAAGGTCAGCGAGCGCCTCCTGCAGCTCGATGGCCCGGCCCAGGAAGTCGTGCGTGTCGACGGGCATACCCAGTGCGTCAGCGGAACCCTGGTCCCGGGCGTGGATAACACGCCGGAGTCAGCGGCACGAGTGCTTGATCCCCTGAAACTGATGAGCTGGTACGACCTCGGGGTCGTCGGCAAGTCGCGGGTCGCGGGCCGTGGTGCGGTCATCGTGACCCTCACGCCCCGTGACCAGCATCGATACGCTTTCGAATTGCACCTCGATCGTGGAACCGGCCTGCCGCTCAAGTCGTTGATGCTCGACGACAAGGGCCGCCTGCTGGAGCGCTTCCAGTTCACCCGTCTGGATACCGACCAGGCCCCAGGTGACGATGAGCTCAAGGCCAGTGGGCAGTGCAAGCCCGTTGCCCAGGCAGCGATGCAGGCAGCGCAACCGGCCACTGGCTGGCGCTCCGACTGGCTACCGCCAGGGTTCGAGTTGATCGACAGTTCGGTGCGCAAGGATCCCCAGGGCAAGGGCGCGGTCAGCAGCCTGATGTACGACGATGGCCTGGCGCGCTTCTCGGTGTTCCTCGAGTCCCTGGAAGGTGGCTCGGGGGCGGACATCCGCACCCAGTTGGGGCCAACCGTGGCCGTTTCCCGGCGTTTGACCACACCCCGGGGTGAGGTGATGGTCACTGTGGTCGGTGAGATTCCGATCGGTACTGCCGAACGGATTGCCCTGTCGATGCGTGCCCAGGACGGCCAGGCGCAACAATGAGAATGCATGGATCAGAGCGGTCGAGGGCACCTTGGCTGACATGATTGGCAAGCTTTGCAGTTTGCAAAAAACTCAAAACTTTTCTATAGGTCAGTCCTTTCGGGGACTGGCCTTTCCTGCTTCTGCAGGACCCTACTGCTAACCACGCTCGTTGTGACGGGAGCCGTATGTCAATACCACGCTTGAAAACCTACCTATCGTTGTTCGCCGCCGTGCTCATGCTCGGTCAGGTGGTCACCGCCCAGGCCGAGGCCCTGCCGGACTTCACCACCCTGGTCGAGCAGGCCTCGCCTGCGGTGGTGAACATCAGTACCAAGCAAAAACTGCCGGATCGCAAGTACGCCACCGGCCAGGTCCCAGACCTGGAAGGCCTGCCGCCGATGTTCCGCGAATTCTTCGAGCGCAACATGCCCCAGACCCCGCGTTCGCCGCGTGGTGACCGCCAGCGTGAAGCGCAGTCGCTGGGCTCGGGCTTCATCATCTCCAGCGACGGCTACGTGCTGACCAACAACCACGTGGTCGCCGACGCCGACGAAATCATCGTCCGCCTGTCGGACCGCAGCGAGTTGCAGGCCAAGCTGGTTGGCACCGACCCACGCACCGACGTGGCCCTGCTCAAGGTCGAAGGCAAGGACCTGCCGACCGTCAAGCTGGGTGATTCCGAGAAACTGAAGGTCGGTGAGTGGGTGCTGGCCATCGGCTCACCGTTCGGCTTCGACCATTCGGTGACCAAGGGTATCGTCAGCGCCAAGGGCCGTACCTTGCCCAACGACACCTACGTGCCGTTCATCCAGACCGACGTGGCCATCAACCCGGGTAACTCCGGTGGTCCGCTGTTCAACATGAACGGTGAAGTGGTGGGTATCAACTCGCAGATCTTCACCCGCTCCGGTGGTTTCATGGGCCTGTCGTTCGCCATCCCGATCGATGTGGCACTGGACGTCTCCAACCAGTTGAAGAAAGACGGCAAGGTCAGCCGCGGCTGGCTGGGCGTGGTGATCCAGGAGGTCAACAAGGACCTGGCTGAATCCTTCGGCCTCGACAAACCGGCCGGTGCCCTGGTGGCCCAGGTCCTGGAAGACGGCCCGGCGGCCAAGGGCGGCCTGCAGGTGGGTGACGTGATCCTGAGCCTGAACGGCCAGCCGATCGTCATGTCCGCCGACCTGCCGCACCTGGTCGGTGGCCTGAAGGATGGCGCCAAGGCCAAGCTGGACATCATCCGCAATGGCAAGCGCCAGAGCCTGGACATCACCATTGGTGCCCTGCCAGACGATGATGCCGAGCTCGCTTCCAGCCTCAACGGCAGTGCCGAGCGCAGCAGCAACCGCCTGGGTGTCTCGGTGTCGGACCTGACCGCCGAGCAGAAAAAGACCCTGGAACTCAAGGGTGGCGTGGTCATCAAGGAAGTCCAGGAAGGCCCTGCGGCCATGATCGGCCTGCGTCCGGGCGACGTCATCAGCCACCTGAACAACCAGGCCATCCTGTCGGCCAAGCAGTTCACCGAAATCGCCAAGGAACTGCCGAAGAACCGTTCGGTGTCCATGCGCGTGCTGCGTCAGGGGCGCGCCAGCTTCATCACCTTCAAGCTGGCTGAATAAGCCGGTTTGAGCGTAGGAGGGCGGCTTGGGCCGCCCTTTTTCGTCAGGGGGCAGCAATCGCGGGGCAAGCCCGCTCCCACGTTGCCCCGCGATTGACGATTGGAATCTCCCATATCCCTTCGGCTTCAGGTACAATTCCCGGCTATTTTTCGGTGGGCGTTCGTCCCGCAGCCTTTTTGAGTGTTGACCCGTGAGTGATTTGAGTCATATCCGCAATTTCTCCATCATCGCCCACATTGACCATGGCAAGTCGACCCTGGCGGACCGTTTCATCCAGATGTGCGGTGGTCTGTCCGCGCGCGAAATGGAAGCCCAGGTACTCGATTCCATGGACCTGGAGCGTGAGCGCGGTATCACCATCAAGGCCCACAGCGTCACCCTGCACTACAAGGCGCAGGACGGCAAAACCTACCAGCTGAACTTCATCGACACCCCCGGTCACGTCGACTTCACCTACGAAGTCAGCCGTTCCCTGGCCGCCTGCGAAGGTGCGCTGCTGGTGGTCGATGCCGGCCAGGGCGTCGAGGCCCAGTCGGTTGCCAACTGCTACACCGCCATCGAGCAGGGCCTTGAGGTCATGCCGGTACTGAATAAGATGGACCTGCCCCAGGCCGATCCGGACAAGGTCAAGGACGAGATCGAGAAGATCATCGGTATCGATGCCACCGACGCCGTGGCCTGCAGCGCCAAGAGCGGCATGGGTGTGGACGAGGTGCTCGAGCGCCTGGTGCAGACCATCCCGGCGCCGACCGGTGACATCGAAGCGCCCCTGCAGGCGCTGATCATCGACTCCTGGTTCGACAACTACCTGGGCGTTGTCTCCCTGGTGCGTGTGCGTCAAGGCCGGGTGAAGAAAGGCGACAAGATCCTGGTCAAGTCCACCGGCAAGGTGCACCTGGTCGACAGCGTCGGTGTGTTCACGCCGAAGCACACCCAGACCGCCGATCTGAAAGCGGGCGAAGTAGGCTTCATCATCGCCAGCATCAAGGACATTCACGGCGCGCCGGTGGGTGACACCCTGACGCTGTCGTCGACGCCGGAAGTCGAAGTGCTGCCAGGCTTCAAGAAGATCCAGCCGCAGGTCTACGCCGGCCTGTTCCCGGTCAGCTCCGACGACTTCGAAGACTTCCGCGACGCCCTGCAGAAGCTGACGCTCAACGACTCCTCGCTGCAGTACATGCCGGAAAGCTCCGACGCCCTGGGCTTCGGCTTCCGTTGCGGCTTCCTCGGCATGCTGCACATGGAGATCATCCAGGAGCGCCTGGAGCGCGAATACGACCTGGACCTGATCACCACCGCACCAAGCGTGATCTACGAGCTCGAACTCAAGACCGGTGAAACCATCACCGTCGACAACCCGTCGAAACTGCCGGACGCCTCGGCGGTCGCCGATTTCCGCGAGCCGATCGTCACCGCGACCATCCTGGTGCCACAGGAGCACCTGGGCAACGTCATCACCCTGTGCATCGAGAAGCGTGGCGTGCAGCGCGACATGCAGTTCCTCGGCAGCCAGGTGCAGGTCCGCTATGACCTGCCGATGAACGAAGTGGTCCTGGACTTCTTCGACCGTCTCAAGTCGACCAGCCGCGGCTACGCGTCGCTGGACTATCATTTCGATCGCTACCAGTCGGCCAACCTGGTCAAGCTGGACGTGCTGATCAACGGCGACAAGGTCGACGCCCTGGCCTTGATCGTGCACCGCGACAACGCGGCCTACAAAGGCCGTGCGCTGACCGAAAAAATGAAGGAACTGATCCCTCGGCAGATGTTCGACGTGGCGATCCAGGCAGCTATCGGCGGCCAGATCATCGCCCGGACCACGGTCAAGGCGCTCAGAAAGAACGTACTGGCTAAGTGCTACGGTGGTGACGTCAGCCGTAAGAAAAAGCTGCTGGAGAAGCAGAAGGCCGGTAAGAAACGCATGAAACAGGTCGGCAACGTGGAAATTCCACAAGAAGCCTTCCTCGCCGTGCTCAGGTTGGATAGTTAGGTCCTATGTCGCTAAATTTCCCGCTGTTGCTAGTCATCGCCGTTGCCGTCTGTGGTCTGTTGGCCCTGATCGATCTGCTGTTCCTGGCCCCGCGCCGGCGTGCGGCGATCGCCACCTATCAGGGCAGCGTCAGCCAGCCTGAGATAGCCGTGGTCGAGCAGTTGAACAAGGAGCCGTTGCTGGTCGAGTACGGCAAGTCGTTCTTCCCGGTGCTGTTCATCGTGCTGGTGCTGCGTTCGTTCCTGGTCGAACCCTTCCAGATCCCCTCGGGATCGATGAAGCCGACCCTGGAAGTGGGCGATTTCATCCTGGTGAACAAGTTCTCCTACGGGATCCGCCTGCCGGTGATCGACAAGAAGGTCATCGAAGTCGGTGACCCGCAACGCGGCGATGTGATGGTGTTCCGCTATCCGAGCGACCCGAACGTCAACTACATCAAGCGTGTGGTCGGCCTGCCGGGTGACCAGATCAGCTACACCCGCGACAAGAAGCTGTTCGTCAACGGCCAGCCGATTGCCGAGCAACTGGTGGGTACCGAGCCAGGCACCCTGGGCAGCGCCGAGCTGTACAAGGAAAAACTGGGCGCGACCGAGCACCTGATCCGCAAGGAAATGAGCCGCTACCGCATGCCGCCTGACCAGCAATGGACTGTCCCGGCCGGCCATTACTTCATGATGGGCGACAACCGCGACAACTCCAACGACAGCCGCTTCTGGGATGACCCCAACATTCCCAAGGCGCTGCACGGCATGGTCCCGGACCAGAACATCGTCGGCAAGGCCTTCGCGGTCTGGATGAGCTGGCCAGAGCCCAAGCTCAGCCATTTCCCGAGCCTGTCGCGAGTGGGCCTGATCCAGTAACACGACAACGGCGCTGTCCTGGGACAGCGCCGAATGCATTTCTGGCATAGGCTGTGTTCAGAGGGATCCGCGGATCCGCCTGGGCCGCCGATGCCGGTGGGCATGAGCCAAACAGTCTTTCAGGATGTTGATTTGAACAAAGCGTTGAATATCGACCACGAACTGCGCGTGGGTACACTGTGAGCGTTTCCTTGAGCCGCCTGGAGCGAAAGCTCGGTTACACCTTCAAGAACCAGGAGCTGATGCTACTGGCCCTGACGCACCGCAGCTTTGCCGGGCGCAACAACGAGCGCCTCGAGTTTCTCGGCGATGCGATCCTCAACTTCGTCGCCGGCGAAGCGCTGTTCGAGCGCTTCCCCCAGGCCCGCGAAGGCCAGCTGTCGCGCTTGCGCGCGCGCCTGGTCAAGGGCGAGACCCTGGCCGTGCTGGCCCGTGGCTTCGACCTGGGCGAGTACCTGCGCCTGGGGTCCGGTGAACTGAAAAGCGGTGGCTTTCGCCGCGAATCGATCCTGGCCGACGCCCTGGAGGCGTTGATCGGCGCGATCTATCTCGATTCGGACATGCAGACCGCCCGCGAACGCGTGCTGGCCTGGCTGACCGGCGAGTTCGAGAGCCTGACCCTGGTCGATACCAACAAGGACCCGAAAACCCGCCTGCAGGAATTTCTGCAGTCGCGGGCGTGTGAACTGCCGCGCTACGAAGTGGTGGATATTCAAGGTGAACCCCATTGCCGGACGTTTTTCGTCGAATGCGAAGTGACCCTTTTGACTGAAAAAAGCCGAGGGCAAGGCGTCAGCCGGCGGATCGCCGAGCAGGTCGCGGCCGCCGCAGCACTGATCGCCCTGGGCGTGGAGAATGGCAATGACTGATACCAACACTACCCGCTGCGGCTATGTCGCCATTGTCGGCCGCCCGAACGTCGGCAAGTCGACCTTGCTCAACCATATCCTCGGCCAGAAGCTCGCGATCACCTCGCGCAAGCCCCAGACCACCCGGCACAACATGCTCGGGATCAAGACCGAGGGTGATGTCCAGGCGATCTACGTCGATACCCCGGGCATGCACAAGAGCAACGAGAAGGCGCTCAACCGCTACATGAACAAGACCGCCTCGGCTGCCCTCAAGGACGTCGACGTGGTGATCTTCGTGGTCGACCGTACCAAGTGGACCGACGAAGACCAACTGGTGCTCGAGCGCGTGCAGTACGTGCAGGGCCCGGTGATCCTGGCCATCAACAAGACCGACCGGATCGAAGAGAAAGCCGAGTTGATCCCGCACCTGCAATGGTTGCAGGAGCAACTGCCGAACGCCGAGATCGTGCCGATTTCCGCGCAGCAGGGCCACAACCTCGACGCCCTGGAAGGCCTGATCGCCAAGCACCTGCCGGAAAACGACCATTTCTTCCCGGAAGACCAGATCACCGACCGCAGCAGCCGCTTCCTGGCCGCGGAACTGGTGCGCGAGAAGATCATGCGCCAGCTCGGTGCCGAGCTGCCGTACCAGATCACCGTGGAAATCGAAGAGTTCAAGCAGCAGGGCAAGATCCTGCACATCCACGCCCTGATCCTGGTCGAGCGTGACGGCCAGAAGAAGATCATCATTGGCGACAAGGGCGAGCGGATCAAACGCATCGGTTCCGAAGCGCGCAAGGACATGGAAGTACTGTTCGACGCCAAGGTCATGCTCAACCTCTGGGTCAAGGTCAAGGGCGGCTGGTCCGACGACGAGCGCGCCCTGCGTTCGCTGGGCTACGGCGACCTCTGATCGCACCCGGCCCGGCCGCCCTGGCTGCCGGGCCCAACCTCTGTCGAAGCGCCACTCATGGATCTGCCAGTCGGCCAACCGGCCTATGTGCTGCACAGCCGGGCCTACCGTGAAACCAGTGCGCTGGTGGACTTTCTCACCCCGCAAGGACGTCTGCGTGCCGTGCTTCGCCGCGCGCGGGGCAAGGGCGGTAGCCAGGCGCGTCCCTTCGTTCCCCTGGAAGTCGAATTTCGCGGACGCGGCGAGCTCAAGACGGTCGGTCGCCTGGACAGCGTCGGTGTCGCCGCCTGGTTGCATGGCGATGCTTTGTTCAGCGGCCTGTACCTCAATGAGCTACTGATTCGCCTGCTACCGGCCGAAGATCCCCAGCCCGTCCTGTTCGAACACTATGCCGCGACCTTGCAGGCCCTGGCGGCCGGGCGGCCGCTGGAGCCGTTGCTGCGTGCCTTCGAATGGCGCCTGCTGGACGAGCTGGGCTACGCCTTTGCCCTGGACCGGGACATCAATGGCGACCCCCTGGTCGTCGATGGCTGGTACCGCTTGCAGGTGGATGCCGGGCTTGAGCGTGTCTACCTGTTGCAACCGGGCCTGTTCAGCGGTGCCGAGCTGCTGGCCATGGCCGAAGCCGACTGGAGCGCCCCCGGCGCCCTGAGCGCGGCCAAGCGCCTGATGCGCCAGGCGCTGGCCGTGCACCTGGGTGGACGGCCACTGGTCAGTCGCGAACTGTTTCGCAAGCGCTGAGCACGTCGTATGCTGTGAGGCTCAATTTTCAGGAGAGCCTCTTCGTGACTCAAAGCAACCGCATGCTGCTCGGCGTGAACATCGACCACGTGGCGACCCTGCGCCAGGCGCGTGGCACGCGCTACCCCGATCCGGTCAAAGCCGCGCTGGACGCCGAAGAGGCGGGGGCCGACGGTATCACCGTGCACCTGCGCGAAGACCGCCGGCATATCCAGGAGCGTGACGTGCTGGTACTCAAGGACGTGCTGCAGACGCGCATGAACTTCGAGATGGGCGTCACCGAAGAAATGATGGCCTTTGCCGAGCGCATCCGCCCGGCGCATATCTGCCTGGTGCCGGAAACCCGCCAGGAACTGACCACCGAAGGCGGCCTGGACGTTGCCGGCCAGGAAGCGCGGATCAAGGCGGCGGTCGAGCGCCTGTCGCGCCTGGGTTCGGAAGTGTCCCTGTTCATCGACGCCGACGAGCGCCAGATTGAAGCCTCGCGCCGCGTCGGTGCACCGGCGATCGAACTGCACACCGGACGCTATGCCGACGCCGAAACCCCGACCGAGGTCGCCGAAGAGCTCAAGCGTGTCGCCGATGGCGTTGCCTTTGGCCTGGCCCAGGGCCTGATCGTCAACGCCGGCCATGGCCTGCACTATCACAACGTCGAAGCCGTTGCCGCGATCAAGGGCATCAACGAGCTGAACATCGGCCACGCCCTGGTGGCCCATGCGCTGTTCGTCGGCTTCAAGTCGGCGGTGGCGGAGATGAAGGCGCTGATCGTGGCGGCGAGCCGGCACTGAGTCGGCAGTTGGCCTCATCGCCGGCTATCCCGGCTCCCACAGGTATCCCTGTTGACCCTGTGGGAGCCAACATAGCCGGCGATGAGGCCGGTACTTACTCTGCAGCTTGCGGAAAATACAGGCTGAAGCGGGTCAGCCCCTGCAGCCTGCTCTTCGCCTCAACCCGCCCGCCATGCACCGCCATGATCGACTTGACGATCGCCAGCCCCAGCCCCGTACCGCCTTCGAGCCGCGAACGCCCTGAACCGGCGCGATAGAAGCGCTCGAACAGGTGGGGTAGATGCTCCGGGTCGATACCCGGCCCCGCATTCTCCACCCACAGGCAGACTTCATCGCCACAACGCTCGATACCGATATCGATGACCTGTTCGTCCGGGCTGTGGCGAATGGCGTTGCTCAACAGGTTGGACAGCGCCCGCTGCACCATCAACCGATCGCCCATGACTGTGCCCCAGCCCTGCAGGCGCAGGCGGATGCCTTTGTGCTCGGCGCTGATCTCGAACAGTTCACTGACTCGCGTAGCTTCGTCGGCCAGGGCCACCGGCTTGAGCGGAACCTGCGTCTGCGGCTGGCTGACCTGGGCCAGGAACAGCATGTCGTTGATGATCCGGCTGAGCCGGGTCAGTTCCTCGATGCTGGTTTCCAGGACCTCCTTGTATTCCTCGACCGGTCGTTCCCGGGCCAGGGTGACCTGGGCCTTGCCCATCAGGTTGCCGATGGGGGTGCGCAGTTCATGGGCCAGGTCGTCGGAGAACTGCGACAACTGGCGCACGCCGCCATCCAGCCGATCGAGCATCACGTTCATGCCCCGGGCCAGGTCGGCCAGTTCCTGGGGCAGGTCCTGCTCTGGCAGACGCAGGGTCAGTTGTTGCGCCGAGACCTGTTCGGCGATCTGGCGAAACCGGTGCAGCGGGGTCAGGCTGCGTTGTACCAGCTTCCAGGCGCCAAAGCCGATCAGCAGCAGAAGCAGGGGCAGGGCCAGCAGGGTCGAGCGCAGGTAGGCCTGCAGCAGGGCAGCGTCGTCGGCGCGGTTGACCGTGAGCAGCACCCGCACGTCGGTACCGTCCTGCAGGCGCATCAGCCGCGAGGCGGTGAGCAGGTGTTGGTGGTCACTGTCACGCCAGTGGCTGAAGGACAGGTGCCTGTCGCTGGGAATCTGCAGCAGGGCATCGGCATCCAGCCCGGGGCCCAGGGTCAGCAGCGCAGAATGCCGGCCGGTCAGGGCAATCACGCTCAGGCTCAGGTTGTCATGGCCGACCACCACATCCAGCAGCGGATGGGCGCGGGGTTGCAGGGTACCGGCTTCGAGGTCGAGTTTCAGGCTGTGTTCGATCTGCGGCATCTTGGCTGCAAGGTTCTTGCGTGCGCGACTGTCCAGTTCATGGTCCAAGGCGAACACCGACAGGCACGCCAGCAGCAACACCAGGGCGGCGCCCATCAGGCTGACGCTCAGGCCCAGGCGCAGGGAAAGCCGGGCCGGTTTCATTCGCGCGACTCGAGCACGTAGCCGACACCGCGCAGGGTATGGATGAGTTTGTCGTCGAAGGGGTCGTCGATCTTGGCCCGCAGGCGGCGGATCGAGACTTCGACCACGTTGGTGTCGCAATCGAAGTTCATGTCCCAGACCAGCGAAATGATCTGGGTGCGCGACAGCACTTCGCCGCTCTGGCGCATCAGCAGGTGCAACAGGGCGAACTCCTTGGCGGTCAGGTCGATGCGCTGGCCGCCGCGGTAGGCGCGGTGCCGGCCCGGGTCCAGTTCCAGGTCGGCGACTCTCAGGGTGCTGGGCTGCAGGGCCTGGTCGTTGCGCCGCAGCAGGCTGCGGATGCGCGCCAGCAGTTCGGGGAATTCGAACGGCTTTAGCAGGTAGTCGTCGGCGCCCAGGTCCAGGCCCTTGACCCGATCCGAGAGCCGGCCGTGGGCGGTGAGCATCATGATGCGCGTGGTGGAGTCGGCGCGCAGGCGCTGCAGCACGGTCCAGCCATCGAGCCCTGGCAGGTTGACGTCGAGAATGATCAGGTCGTAGGGCTGCTGGCGGGCCAGGTGCAGGCCGTCGGCACCGCTGTGGGCGCAATCGACGATGTAGCCGTTTTCGCTCAAGCCCTGTTGCAGGTACTCGGCGGTACGAAGCTCGTCCTCGATGATCAGTAAACGCATGAAATGACCCGGTGAAGTAAAAGGCGGTGATTCTCAACCCTGTAGTGGCTGCAAGGTCAAGGGCTGTGAACGTATAGAGCGGCGGATACTAAGCCATCGACTGCGCGACTTCGGCTGGATTACAGATTTGTAATTTTCAAGTCATCTTGGGGATAAACCCCGATACCTACAGTGCGAACTCCGAAAAAGGCGCAGGAGTTCGCCATGTTTTGCACCCTGGACCGTCCCGGCAAAGGCCGTGGCCGCCTGTTGCTGATGCTGGCGTTGCTGGCCGTGCCGTCGCTGGCGCTGGCCGAAGGCAACGTGCTGACCCTCGACAACGCCCTGCGCGCCGCCCGGGACAACAATCCCGAGCTCGCGGCGGTGCGCTGGGACATCGATATCGCCGAAGGCGAGCGACGCCAGGCCGGCGTGCTGCCCAACCCGGAGCTGGGCTGGGAGGTCGAGGACACCCGTAGCGGCAAGCAAACCACCACGGTCAGTGTCAGCCAGATGTTCGAGCTGGGCGGCAAGCGCGGTGCGCGGCTGGATGTCGCCGGTCGCGATGCCGATATCGCCGCGCTGGAGCTGGAGCGTCAGGGCAATGTCCTGCGTGCCGATGTGATCGCCGCGTTCCAGGCCGCCGTGCAGGCCCAGGAAGGCCTGCAACTGGCCGAGCAATCGCTGCAACTGAGCGAGCGCGGCCTGCAGGTGGTGCAGGGCCGGGTCAAGGCCGGCAGTGCCTCGCCAGTGGAGGCCACCCGGGCCCAGGTGCAGGTGTCGGAAGTACGCCTGGAGCGGGGCCGGGCCGAACAGGCGTTGACGGTTGCCTACCAGCAGTTGGCGGCGGTGACCGGCGCGCCCATGGCCCGCTTCGATAGTGTTGAAGGCCGCAGCGACGATGACGCCGCCGTGCCCAGCCGGACCGTGCTGCTCGAGCGTCTTGAACAGACCGCCGACATGCGTCTGGCGCGCCTGCAGATCGACCAGCGCGAAGCGGCCCTGGCCCTGGCCCGCACCCAGCGCATCCCCGACCTGACGGTAAGCGTCGGCAGCCAGTACAGCGAGACCGATCGCGAGCGCATCAACGTGGTCGGGCTGTCCTTGCCGATCCCGTTGTTCGACCGCAACCAGGGCAACATCCTCGCCGCCGCCCGTCGCGCCGACCAGGCCCGCGACCAGCGCAACGGCGCCGAGCTGCGCCTGCGCAGTGAAGTGATCCAGGCCCTGGCCCAGTGGGGCACCGCCAACCAGGAGGTGAGCGCCTTCGAACGTTCCATCCTGCCTTCGGCACAACAGGCGCAGGACACCGCCACCCGCGGCTTCGAGCGCGGCAAGTTCGCCTTCCTGGATGTCCTCGATGCCCAGCGCACCCTGGTCGCGGCGCGCCTGCAATACCTGCAGTCCCAGGCCCAGCGCAATGAGGCGCGGATGCGCCTGGAGCGGATCTTCGGCGACCTGGACCTGGCCAGCCGCTGAACCCGGCCGCTTTCCACTTTTGATCGACGCCACCCCTGTGCGGTGGGTGCTAAGGAGTCTGCATGAACAAGAAGTCCACAACGCTGCTGATCGCGGCCTTGTTGCTGGGCCTGGGGCTGGGTGTGCTGCTGGCACGCCAGACCGGCCTTGCGCAGGGCGCGGCAACGCCGGCGGCCGCCCATGGCCACGCCGAAGGTGATCACGATGAAGAGGAGCAAGGCGAGCACGGACACGAGGAATCCGCCGAGGGGCATGAGCAGGAGGGCGCGATCCGCCTGAGCCAGGAGCAGATCGACCTGGCCGGCATCGAGCTGACCGCCGCCGAGTCCCGGCAACTGCAGCGCAGCCTGTCGCTGCCCGGCGAGATCCGCTTCGATGAAGACCGCACCGCGCACATGGTGCCCAGGGCGGCCGGGGTGGTCGAGTCGGTCGCCGTGGTGCTCGGCCAGCAGGTCAAGGCCGGCGACCTGCTGGCGGTGATCGCCAGCCCGCAGATTTCCGAGCAGCGCAGTGAACTGGCGGCGAGCCAGCGGCGCCTGGAGCTGGCGCGCAGCACCTACCAGCGGGAAAAGGATTTGTGGAAAGAGGGCATCTCCGCCGAGCAGGACTACCTGCAAGCTCGCCAGGCCCTGCAGGAAGCCGAGATCGCCCAGGCCAATGCCCGGCAGAAAATCAGCGCCCTGAGTGGCTCGACGGTGCTGGCTGGTGGCAATCGCTATGAACTGCGTGCGCCGTTCGCCGGGCAGATCGTCGAGAAGCACCTGGTGCCGGGCGAGGTGGTCAACGAGACCAGCGCGGCCTTCACCCTGTCGGACCTGTCCAGGGTCTGGGCCACCTTCGGCGTGGCCCCGCGCGACCTGGGCAAGGTTCGCGCCGGCATGCAGGTGACCATCGTCGCCAGTGAACTGGGCGAGCAGGTTGCCGGGACCATCAGCCATGTCGGCAGTCTGCTCGGCGAGCAAACCCGTACCGCCACCGTGCGCGTGAGCCTGGATAACCCCCGTGGCGCCTGGCGACCCGGTCTGTTCGTGGCAGTACAGGTGCCGACCGAGCAGGTGCCGGCCGCCCTGAGCGTGCCGGAGCAGGCGATCCAGACCTTGGAAGAGCGCCCGACGGTGTTCGTGCGCACTGCCGAAGGCTTTGTCGCCCAAACGGTGGAACTGGGCGCCAGCGCCAATGGCTTCGTCGAGATCCGCACGGGCCTGCAAGCCGGCCAGCAGGTGGCAACCGCGGGCAGTTTCGTCCTCAAGTCGGAGCTGGGCAAGGCCAGCGCCGAGCACGTCCACTGACCTGCGCGAGTACCCTTCATGTTCGAACGCCTTATTCAATTTGCCATCGAGCAGCGCCTGGTGGTGCTGCTGGCGGTGCTGCTGATGGCCGGGCTGGGTGTGGCCAGTTACCAGAAACTGCCCATCGATGCGGTCCCGGACATCACCAACGTCCAGGTGCAGATCAACACCCAGGCGGCGGGTTTTTCGCCGCTGGAAACCGAGCAGCGCATCACCTTCGCCATCGAGACGGCCATGGCCGGCTTGCCGGGCCTGGAACAGACCCGTTCGCTGTCGCGCTCGGGCCTGTCCCAGGTGACGGTGATCTTCGCCGAAGGCACCGACCTGTTCTTCGCCCGGCAACTGGTCAACGAGCGCCTGCAACAGGCTCGCGGACAGTTGCCTGACGGCGTCGAGGCAGTCATGGGGCCGATCTCCACCGGCCTTGGCGAGATCTTCCTGTGGACGGTGGAAGCCGCCGAGGATGCGCGCAAGGCCGATGGTAGCCCCTATACACCCACCGACCTGCGCGAGATCCAGGACTGGATCATCAAGCCGCAGCTGCGCAATGTGCGCGGTGTGGCGGAGATCAACACCATCGGTGGTTTCGCCAAGGAGTACCAGATCGCCCCCGATCCCAAGCGCCTGGCCGCCTACAAGCTGACCCTGGGCGACCTGCTCACCGCCCTTGAGCGCAACAACGCCAACGTCGGTGCCGGCTATATCGAACGCCGGGGCGAGCAGTTGCTGATCCGCGCGCCGGGACAATTGGCGGGTATCGACGACATCGCCAACATCGTCCTGGCCAACGTCGACGGCACGCCGATCCGGGTGCGCAACGTCGCCGAGGTCGGTATCGGCCGTGAGCTGCGCAGTGGCGCGGCGACCGAGAATGGCCGTGAAGTGGTGCTGGGCACAGTGTTCATGCTGATTGGCGAGAACAGCCGCACCGTGTCCCAGGCCGTGGCGCAGAAGCTGGTGGAGATCAACCGCTCGCTGCCGGCCGGGGTCAGCGCGGTGACGGTGTACGACCGCACCAACCTGGTCGACAAGGCCATTGCCACGGTGAAGAAGAACCTGATCGAAGGCGCGATCCTGGTGATCGTGATTCTGTTCCTGTTCCTGGGCAATATTCGCGCGGCGCTGATCACTGCCATGATCATCCCGCTGTCGATGCTCTTCACCTTCACCGGCATGTTCAGCAACAAGGTCAGCGCCAACCTGATGAGCCTGGGCGCCCTGGACTTCGGCATCATCGTCGATGGCGCGGTGGTGATCGTCGAGAACGCGATCCGCCGCCTGGCCCATGCCCAGCAGCACCATGGTCGCCTGCTCACGCGTTCGGAGCGCTTCCACGAAGTCTTCAATGCCGCCCGCGAGGCGCGCCGGCCGCTGATCTACGGGCAGTTGATCATCATGGTGGTGTACCTGCCGATCTTTGCCCTGAGCGGGGTCGAGGGCAAGATGTTCCACCCCATGGCCTTCACCGTGGTGATCGCCTTGCTCGGCGCCATGCTGCTGTCGGTGACCTTCGTGCCGGCGGCCATCGCCCTGTTCGTCACCGGCAAGGTCAAGGAGGACGAGAACCTGCTGATGCGCAGCGCCAAGCGTGGCTATGCACCGCTGTTGCAGTGGGTCATGGGCCACCGCACCCTGGCCTTCAGCCTGGCCGGGGTGATGGTGCTGCTGTCCGGGGTACTGGCCAGCCGCATGGGCAGCGAGTTCGTGCCGAGCCTGAGCGAAGGCGACTTCGCCCTGCAGGCACTGCGGGTACCCGGCACCAGCCTGAGCCAGTCGGTGACCATGCAGCAGCAACTGGAGCAGAGCGTGCTGAGCCAGGTGCCGGAAGTGCAGCGGGTGTTCGCCCGTACCGGCACCGCCGAAATCGCCTCCGACCCGATGCCGCCGAACATCTCCGACAGCTATGTGATGCTCAAGCCCAGGGACCAGTGGCCGGACCCGAGCAAGAGCCGCGAACAACTGATTGCCGATATCCAGCGCGCCAGCGCCCGGGTGCCGGGCAGCAACTACGAGTTGTCGCAACCGATCCAATTGCGCTTCAACGAACTGATTTCCGGGGTACGCAGTGACGTCGCGGTGAAGGTGTTCGGTGACGACATGGAGCAGCTCAACCGCACTGCGGCGCAGCTCGCCGCGACGCTGCAGGCGGTACCGGGCGCGTCCGAAGTCAAGGTCGAACAGACCACGGGGCTGCCGGTGCTGACCATCGAAGTCGACCGCGACAAGGCGGCGCGTTACGGCCTCAATGTCGGCGACGTGCAGGACACCATCGCCGTGGCTGTCGGCGGCCGCCAGGCGGGCACTCTGTACCAGGGCGACCGGCGCTTCGACATGGTGGTGCGCCTGTCCGATACCTTGCGCACCGATATCGACGGCCTGTCACAACTGCTGATTCCGGTGCCGGCCAGCGCGGCGGGCAATGGCCAGATCGGCTTTATCACCCTGGCCGACGTGGCGAGCCTGGAACTGGTCCAGGGCCCCAACCAGATCAGCCGTGAAGACGGCAAGCGCCTGGTGGTGGTCAGCGCCAACGTACGCGGTCGCGACATGGGCTCCTTCGTCGAGGAGGCGGGCGAGCGCATCAGCGGCCAGGTGAGCATCCCGGCCGGCTACTGGATTCGCTGGGGTGGCCAGTTCGAACAACTGCAATCGGCGGCGCAACGCCTGCAGGTGGTGGTGCCGGTGGCCTTGCTGCTGGTCTTCGGCCTGCTGTTCATGATGTTCAACAACCTCAAGGACGGCCTGCTGGTGTTCACCGGGATTCCCTTCGCCCTGACCGGTGGCGTGGTGGCTCTGTGGCTGCGGGACATCCCCCTGTCGATTTCCGCCGGGGTCGGTTTCATTGCCCTGTCGGGGGTCGCGGTGCTCAACGGCCTGGTGATGATTGCCTTCATCCGTGGCCTGCGCGAGCAGGGCCGCAGCCTGCGCCAGGCCATCGACGAAGGGGCGCTGACGCGCTTGCGCCCGGTGCTGATGACCGCGCTGGTGGCGTCCCTGGGTTTCATCCCCATGGCCCTGGCCACCGGTACCGGCGCCGAGGTGCAGCGACCGCTGGCGACGGTGGTGATCGGCGGGATTCTGTCGTCCACCGCGCTGACCCTGCTGGTGCTGCCGGCGCTCTACTACCGGGCGCACCGCAAGGACGAGGAGGAGGGCAGCGCCGAGGTGACGAAACTGTAATTTCGCGCTCATCTTCGGGTTATTCAGCCCTTGTCAGGATACCCATGGCGGCCGCATCAGCGGCCGTCGTGCGTTCTGCCAATAATCAGGAGTTGAAGATGGTGAACAAAACCACAGCCTGTGTTACCGGCGTCCTGGCCCTGGCCAGTTGTACGGTGAGCAATGCAGCTACCGAGTCGAACGGGTTCGTCGAAGACAGCAGTCTTTCTGTGCTTAGCCGCAATTTCTATTTCAATCGCGATTATCGCAAAGGGGGGGAAGCACCTACCGGCAAGTCCGGCTATTCCGAAGCCTGGGCACAGGGCTTTATCGCCCGCTTCGAGTCGGGCTACACCCAGGGTACGGTCGGCTTCGGCCTGGATGCCCATGCCATGCTGGGGCTCAAGCTCGACACCGGCGATGGCCGCAACGGCGGTCGCAGCTCGTTCGACGTGTTGCCGGTCGACAGTGATGGCCATGCGGCCAGTAACTTCAGCAAGCTTGGTGGCGCGCTCAAGGCACGCTTGCTGGACACTGAAATCAAGGTCGGCGATGTCTTCCCGACCACCCCGGTGGTGCACTATGGCGATTCGCGCCTGCTCCCCGAGAGCTTCACCGGCTGGACGCTGGAAAACACCACCCTGGAGGGGCTGAAAGTGCAGGGCGGGCGCCTGCATGCGATGAGCCAGCCGCTGTCGAGCAACAGCCGCGATGGCTTTGTGACATTCTATGGTGGCCCGGTCGACTCACCCTGGCTCGGCTATATCGGCGGTGACTACCAGCTTACCGATCACCTCAGCCTGAGCATGTACAGCAGCCGTTTGAAAGATGCCTGGGACCAGTATTACACCGGTGTCAGCTACAAGTACCCGATCAGTGACCTGCTCAGTGCCTTCAGCAGCTTCAACTACTACAAGGCTAAGGACCAAGGCCAGCAGTTGCTCGGCGCTTTCGACAACGATATCTGGAGCGCGCGGGTCGGGTTCACCTATGACGCCCACACCCTGGCCTTGTCTTACCAGCGCAACCAGGGCGACGACGACTTCGACTACCTGCGCCAGTCCGACTCGATCTTCCTCGACAACTCGATCCAGTACAGCGATTTCAACTCGCCCAAGGAACGCTCCTGGATGCTGCGCTATGACTTGAACATGGCCAGTTACGGTGTGCCGGGGCTGAGTTTCATGACCCGCTACGGTCGTGGCAGCGGCATCGACTATTCCGACGCCAACGGCGTGTACATGCGTCGCGATGCCGAGGGTAATCCGCTGACCGACCAGAAACGCTGGGAGCGGGATATCGAGGCACGCTACGTGGTGCAGTCGGGTAGCCTCAAGGACCTGTCGCTGCGGCTGCGCCAGGCCACCACCCGGGCCACGGCCTTCGAATCGGATCTGGACGAGGTGCGCCTGATCGTCGAATACCCGCTGTCTTTGCTGTAGGGCCTTTCTTGCAACACTGTAATGTCCGCCTCACCTTGCCGTTAGCTTGCGCTCCGTAAGATTGAACTGTCCCGATATTCAATCACGAGGTGAGCAACATGAGCCTGACCAAGTATGTGCTGGTGGGCATTCTGGCCCTGGGCAGCAGCGCCGCCCTGGCCGAAGGCGGCGCGGAGCGTTCGAAGCAGTTCTGGGAGAACTTTCGCCTGACCCAGGAACAGATCCACGGCAAGAAGGACCAGGCCTTCGCCGCTGCCGATGCGCAGAAGCAGGACGAAGCCCGGCAGCAGGTGGTCAAGGAGTAGCTGCATTCACCTTTGACGCTCCGCTCCTTTGGAAAAGGTGAACTTTGGCGCCCGTTCGGGCGCCTGTTTTATTTGCGCGCGACCATCACCGCACGGCGCGGTGCCGGCAGGCCTTCGATGGTGCGGCTGTGGTCGGTCGGGTCGAGGAAGTCGCCGAGCGACTGGTAGCGCATCCACTCGGTGCTGCGCTGTTCCTCGACGCTGGTAACGCTGACATCGACGCAGCGCACGTCGTTGAAACCGGCGCGGCGCAGCCAGCGCTCCAGGGCCGGAACCGATGGCAGGAACCAGACATTGCGCATTTGTGCGTAGCGGTCCTCGGGCACCAGTACCTGGTGTTCGTCACCTTCGATCACCAGGGTTTCGAGCACCAGTTCGCCGCCCTTGACCAGGCAGTCCTTGAGCGCCAGCAGGTGCTCGATGGGCGAGCGGCGGTGGTAGAACACGCCCATGGAGAACACCGTGTCGAAGCCTTCGAGGTTGGCTGGCAGGTCTTCCAGGGCGAAGGGCAGGTGCCAGGCCGGCAGTTCCGGCAGGTAGCGCTGCACGGCCTGGAACTGGCAGAAGAATAGCCAGTTGGGGTCGACACCGATCACGCTGTCGGCACCGGCGCCGAGCATGCGCCACTGGTAGTAGCCATTGCCGCAGCCGACATCCAGCACGCGCTTGCCCTTGAGGTCCAGGTGCGGGGCGACCCGCGACCATTTCCAGTCCGAACGCCATTCGGTATCCACATGCACGCCGAACAGGTCGAAGGGGCCCTTGCGCCAGGGCGACAGCCCCATCAGCGCCTGGCGCATGCGTTCGCGGGTCTCGTCGTCGCAGGCGCAATCGAGGTTCAGCCCGTTGACCAGGTCGACCTGGCTCGGCACCAGTGCCGGCAAGGCGTCCAGGGCGTTCTGCCAGCGCTCCAGGTCGCCGTGACCTTTCTCCATCTTGGCGTCGAGTTGCGCTTGCAGGCCTTGGGACCATTGCGCCAGGGGGGTGCCCGCCAGACGGCGGACCAGGGGAGACAGATCAATCATGGCAGGGCAATCAACGAGGCAAAGTTAAGGCATTGGAACCAGGGCACGACCTTGGAGAAACCGGCGGCCAGCAGGCGTTCACGGTGTTCTTCGAGGCTGTCGGGCTTCATCACGTTCTCGATGGCACTGCGTTTCTGGGCGATTTCCAGTTCGCTGTAGCCATTGGCGCGCTTGAAGGCCACATGCAGGTCGGTGAGCAGTGCGTGTTCCTCGGCATCATTGAATCGCAGCTTTTCCGAGAGGATCAGCGCGCCACCGGGCAGCAGGGCCTGGCGGATGTTGCCGAGCAGGGCCAGGCGTTGCTCGGGGGCGATGAATTGCAGGGTGAAGTTCATCGCCACCACCGAGGCCGGCTGGAAATCCAGGGCGAGAATATCGCCTTCGATCACCTCGACCGGCAGCAGCTCCTGGAACATCGAGTCCTGGGCGGTGAGGTACTGACGGCAGCGCTCGACCATGGCCGCGGAGTTGTCCACGGCGATGACCCGGCAACCTTCGCTACGCACATGACGGCGCAGGGCCTGGGTGACGGCACCCAGGGAGCTGCCCAGGTCATACAGCGCGCTGTTGGGCTGGGCGAACTGGGCGGCGAGCACGCCCAGGTTCTCGACAATGGTCGGGTAACCGGGCACCGAGCGCTTGATCATGTCCGGGAACACCCGCACCACATCTTCGTTGAAAGCGAAGTCGGGCACCTGGCCAAGCGGCTGGGCGAATAGGCGGTCGGGTTCTTTGCTCACGGGGTCGATCCAGGCGTTGGGCGGTAAAAGGCGGGCATTTTAGCCAAACTGGCCGGCAGATGCATGGCCCGGGTGACCAGCGCCGCTACTTCACGGTGACGGCGCAATCGAAGGTCTGCACCGGACGCACTTCCGGAGCCCAGGGTTGCTGGTAGACCAGCAGCAGATGGCCTTCGCCTGTGCCTTGAGCCTGGAAGCGCCACACCGATTGCCCGGCGCTGCCGACCACGCCTGCGTCTTCCGGATGGCTGTAGACCTCGGGGCCGAGGCTGCGCAGGATGCCGGCGGCAGGATTCTGTACCAGCCAGCGGTAGCCGGTGCTGGGGTTGCTGGGCAGGGTCAGGGTGAGGTTCTGGCCCGCCTCCAGCTGGATGGGGCACTGGCTGGCCTTTTCCAGGGCGACGCTTTCGTGCTTGCCGGGGGTTTGTGAGCAGGCGGCCAGGAAGGGGAGGCCAAGGACTAACCATTTGCAGTTGATGTTCATCGACAATCCAGTCATTTGCTCTGGCATCGGCTTTCAGGAAAGCCTGCCCTCTGCTGGGCAATACGCAGCGCTATTAGTTTGGCAGTCCCAGGCCGGATAGGCCGATCAGCAGGGACATGATTATGAGTAGCACACAAACGGATTTTGACACATTGCAGAACGAGGCTGAGCTGCTTCCGGCAAACCTGATTCAGGCGATGGCAGAGCGCGATGGTCCTGAGGAAGGCGGGTTGACCCTGACGCGCGAGCACATCATCACCCTCAACCAGTATGCCAACCATGTCTTCAGCCTGCCTATTGCCCCAAAAGCGCTGGTTGACTGGTTGGGCTATTCCACCATTGCCGAGCCGGCGTTGATGCCGGGCAGCATGGGCGAGATGAACAGGCTGTTGCACAAGCATGGGCGCAGCTGGACGACGCTTGCCGACAACAGCAAGAAACTCGGCTTCGAGTTGGCCGCCAGTGCCAATGGCATCAATACCACGGGTGACGAGGTGTTGGTGATCCTCGAAAAAAGCAGCGCCCTGGGCAAGCGACGGGAGGCATGGGAGACCCTCAGCTTCGACAAGCCGGTCAGTATTGGTGCGGACGACAGGCGTCGGGTCGTGGACCTGGTTGACTACATGGAGGTCCTGCGCGAAGACGTGGACCTGTTCGCGCGACGCGTGGTGGATGTGCGCGAAGAAACCGAACGGTTTCGAGATGAAGCGCGTGTAAAGCTGTTGCCACTGGTGGCCACAAAAACCGCAGCGATCAAGCGCCGACAGGCGAGCGGTGAGGTACAGCAACTACGTGAGGCGTTGGCCGAGTTGGATAAGGAAATCAAACGCCTTGAAGCCGAGTACGACCAGTATGTCAAAGCGGCACTGAGTGGCTTGGCGGCAGGCCCGCTGGGCGCGGTTATCACGGGGTCCATCTATGGCAGCAAGGCGGAGAAGTCACGCAAGGAGCGCAACAAGTTACAGAAACAGCGTGGCGAGGTGAGCCAGAGGCTGAAAAACGCCGTGAAACTGGAAGGACTTGTGGAGGATCTGAATACGCAGATGGGGCAGATGGATACACGCCTCAGGGATGTGCTGACGGCTTCTTCCCATCTGCAATCCGCCTGGCAGCTTATTGGCGTGTATATCGATGCGTCGATCGAGCACCTCGAACGTATTCAGACCAATCAGGAATTATTCAAGTTCGCGATATTTTTCAAGCGTTTTATCGGGCAGTGGAAAGACATCGAGCGATTTGCCCAGCACATGAACCGGGTCTTCGATAACGCCGCCGCCGCTAAATAAGGAATCTTCGCCATGAGTAATAATGTGATTGCCCTGAATACGCCGCTCAATGTTCCGGATATGAACAAGATCCTGACGGCAGCGAGCACCTACTCAAGGTTCTGGGAAAAGCGCACGTTCGAGTTCCTGCCGTTGTTGCATGTGTCGGTGGAGCGGCACTACCAGGGGTTCATCAAGTACGTCGAAGCGTTGGCTAAAAATGCTGAAGTGCTCGCTGTAGGTATCAAGTCAGAAAACATCGAGCTGTTCCTCAATGACCTTCGCGAGGGCATGGGCGCGCCTGATGAAGAGGAATTTCTCCTTGAAGAAATCCAGCGCTCGGCGAATAACATCGGCAAAAAACTGGATGTGCTGCTTGCCGGGGTGCAGAGCGCTACCAAGTCAATTGCCAGCCTGCCGGTCTATCAGGTGGATCGCGACCGTTCGGGTTACCTGGAAGCCCAGGAGCGCCTGGCCAGCCGTCTGCAAGCGCTCCACCATGCGCGGCGCAGTAAAGAGGATGAACTGTCAGCGTTGGAGAATGCGATCGACGTACTTGAGGCCAATGGAATAGAAAAACTGCACGCGGGCAAACTGCCTACCGTAGCGCAGCTTCAAGCGTTGGTTGCCCAGGGCGCTACCAGCGCTGGCGCAGCCATAGCTATCGAGCAAGCGCTGGAGGCACTGAGCAAACTATTGGGTGGCCTTCAGGATGGAATGCGTTACTCACAACTTCAGGATCAGCGTCGCACACTGCAGACCCAAGTGGGCGAGTTGCGTGCCGAACAGCGGGAGCAGGAGCAACGTGCGCAACAGATCAACAGTTACCTGGAGTCGCTTTCGGCCTATGCACCGTTGATTGAAAAGCGCGTGGAGTGGCTGGCTGAAAAGCACCAGATCTATGTGCAGCTGCAGGCAGAGCGCAATAAATTACGAAATATCAAACTCAATGGAACCGAGTGCGTGCAGGCGTTGCAACAGTTGCTGATGGCATTGCTCACCTATGTAAAACACATCGTCGATAAATACCGCGCAACGCTCTAGGGCACCAGGGGTATCAGGTTGCTGGCTGATACCCCTGTTGGTCTGCTGGCAAAAGGTCGGGTGTCGAGAACCGCAAGCAAGGATGCACAGTGATGAATGCGAAGGTGGACTTGGAGTGGCAAGAGCAGGCCTTGCGTCTGCCGGCAAATGTTCTGAGCATGATGGAGGCCGGGCTGGATACCGGTGCTATGACGTTGTCAGTGGCACATGTCCAGGGGCTTAACGCGTATGTGGAGCAGGTGAGAGGCTTGCCGAAATCGCCTGTTGAACTGACCCGATGGTTGAGCCTCCCGACGCGAGTGGTCGATAGCGCACGCTTGTTGACGTTCTTGATGGGCAACCCTGAACTTAACCAAAACAGTATGTTGGCATTTTTTCGTCAGCTGAAGGCGCATGCCAATGGCTGGGAAGTGCTGTTCGGGAAAAACCTGCAACTGGCAACGGCATTGATGACGGTCGCCGCCGGAATCAACAGGACAGGATCAGCGATACTTGACGCGTGCGCACACACCAAAGCATTGGGTAAGCGACGCGAAGCCTGGGACGCCCTGCAAGTGGACGAACTGCTGCTTAGCCAGGCCGACAAGGAGATTGTTTCGTCCTTGCCCAAACAGATGAATACCCTCAAGCGGCTGGTGGCGGAGCACGCCCGGCAGGTCGAACGCCTGCGTATCGAGGTCGCCGGGTTTCGCGACGAAGCTCAGCGTCAGCTCATTCCTGCGACCCAGAGAAAGCTTCAGGCAATTGACAAGGGCAGGCAGCCAACCCGCAGAGATATAAGCCCTTCCACGCTCGCTCTGGTGAGGTTTCAAGTGCGTATCTCGGCGCTTTCCGCAATGCTTCAGAACATTGAGGGGCAGCTGAGGGAAGTGCTCGTCGCGTCTTCGCATTTTCATTCGGCCTGGCAAAATCTTTCTACCTACATCGATGTATCGGAAGAAAAACTTCAGCAGATCACAATGAATCAGCAACTGGCGCGATTCGCGATCTATTTTGCTCGGTTTCTGGGGCTTTGGAGCACTATCGAGCAAAGCGCTCTGGAAATGAAGCGCAAGCTCTCGTTGCTGCAGCAATGAGCAACCTGCGGCCTCATGATCCTCATGCGGGCTTTCCAGGCCCGCATTCAGCTCTGCAACCCTTTCAGTTGAACAGGACCCTCGCCACATCGCTGAAGCGCTTGGCAAAGTGCACGGTCAAGTCTTCCTTGAGGTAATCCGGCAGCTCTTCGAAATCCCCACGGTTGGCTTCCGGCAGAATCAGCTCGAAGATCTTCTGCCGTCGCGCGGCAATGACTTTCTCGCGAACCCCGCCAATGGCCAGGACCTTGCCGGTCAGGGTCAGTTCGCCGGTCATGGCCACGCCTTTTTTCGGCGCCTGGTCGCGGGCCAGCGACAGCAGGGCGCTGGCCATGGTCACCCCGGCGCTGGGGCCGTCCTTGGGCGTAGCGCCTTCCGGCACATGCAGGTGAATGAAGGCCTGGTCGAAGAAGGTCGGATCACCGCCGTATTGCTTGAGGTTGGCGCTGACATAGCTGTAGGCGATTTCGGCGGACTCCTTCATCACTTCACCCAGCTGGCCGGTCAGCTTGAAGCCGCGGTTGAGGGTGTGGATGCGTGTCGCCTCGATCGGCAGGGTGGCGCCGCCCATGCTGGTCCAGGCCAGGCCGGTGATTACGCCTTTGCCCGAGAGCACCTGCTCGCTACGGAACACCGGCATGCCCAGCGAGGCTTCGAGGTCCTTGGGACCGATCTTGATCTTCTTCCCGGGATCTTCCAGCAATTGCACCACGGCCTTGCGCACCAGCTTGCCCAGCTGTTTTTCCAGCTGGCGAACGCCGGCCTCGCGGGCATAGCCCTCGATCACGGTGCGCAGGGCGCTGTCGCTGATGCTCAGGCTGGTCTTGGCCACGCCGGCCTTGTCCAGCTGCTTGGGCCACAGGTGGCGCTTGGCGATCGCCAGTTTTTCTTCGGTGATGTAGCCGGACAGGCGGATCACTTCCATGCGGTCGAGCAAGGGGCCCGGGATCGCGTCCAGGGTGTTGGCGGTGCATACGAACAGTACCTTGGACAGGTCCAGGCGCAGGTCCAGGTAGTGGTCGAGGAAGTCGACGTTCTGTTCCGGGTCCAGGGTTTCCAGCAGGGCTGACGCCGGGTCGCCCTGGTAGCTCTGGCCCATCTTGTCGATTTCGTCGAGCATGATCACCGGGTTCATCACCTCGACCTCCTTGAGCGCCTGCACCAGCTTGCCCGGCTGGGCGCCGATGTAGGTACGCCGGTGGCCCTTGATCTCGGCCTCGTCGCGCATGCCGCCGACACTGAAGCGATAGAACGGCCGGCCCAGGGACTCGGCGATGGACTTGCCGATGCTGGTCTTGCCCACCCCGGGCGGGCCAACCAGCAGGACGATGGAGCCGCTGATCTCGCCTTTCCAGGCGCCGACGGCGAGAAATTCGAGAATGCGTTCCTTGATGTCGTCGAGCCCGGCATGGTGCTGGTCGAGGACCTTGCGCGCATGCTTGAGGTCGAGCTTGTCCTTGCCATACACGCCCCAGGGCAGGGCGGTGGCCCATTCCAGGTAGTTGCGGGTGACGGCGTACTCCGGCGAGCCGGTCTCCAGGATCGCCAGCTTGCCCATCTCTTCATCGATGCGCTTTTGTGTCGCCGGCGGCAGTGTCTTGCCCTGCAGGCGCTGTTCGAACTGCTCGAGGTCGGCGCTGCGGTCGTCCTTGGTCAGGCCCAGCTCCTGCTGGATGACCTTGAGCTGCTCCTTGAGGAAGAACTCGCGCTGGTGCTCGCCGATCTGCCGGTTCACTTCGGCGGAGATCTCGTTCTGCAGCCGCGCGACTTCGACCTCCTTGCGCAGCATCGGCAGGACCTTCTCCATGCGCTTGAGCATGGGCACGCAGTCGAGCACTTCCTGCAGCTGGTTGCCGGTGGCGGAGGTCAGGGCTGCGGCGAAGTCGGTCAGCGGCGAAGGGTCGTTGGGGCTGAAGCGGTTGAGGTAGTTTTTCAGCTCTTCGCTGTACAGCGGGTTGAGCGGCAGCAGCTCCTTGATCGCATTGATCAGGGCCATGCCGTAGGCCTTGACCTCGTCGGTCGGCTCGCTGGGTTGATGCGGGTACTCGACCTCGACCAGGTAGGGCGGACGATGGTGCTTGAGCCAGGTGCGGATGCGTACCCGGGTCAGGCCCTGGGCGACGAACTGCAGCTTGCCGTTCTCGCGGCTGGCGTGGTGAACCTTGACCAGGGTGCCGTACAGCGGCAGGGCCGAGGTGTCGAAATGACGGTGGTCTTCCGGCGGGGTGTCCATGTAGAACAGCGCCAGGGAGTGATGCGGGGTCTTGGCGACCAGATCCAGGGTTTCGGCCCAGGGTTCTTCGTTGACCATGACCGGCAGTACCTGGGCCGGGAAGAACGGGCGGTTGTGGATCGGGATGATGTAGACCTTGTCGGGCAATTGCTGGCCAGGCAGGGCCAGGTGTCGCCCGCTGTGTTCGGAGGCTTCGAGATGCTCGACTTCGGAGTGGTCCTCGGGATGTTCGGGTAGATCCTGCTGATCGCTCATGGGGCACCTGCGTAAATGACTATGGTGCTTAGATGGGGCGGGGTGGGGGTGGTTTCAATGGTGGCGGGCAATCGCGGGGGCCCCCCCCGCCAAAACGAGACGGGGTGGACCCCCCACATTTTAAAGGCGCGGTTGTTATAGCATAATTAAAAAACCC
>NZ_JALRNF010000042.1 GCF_030272895.1 Pseudomonas sp. BGr12
GGGGGGCGGGGGGTCCCCCTGGGGGGTTTGGGGTGGGTTTTTTTGGGGCTGGTTTTGGGGGGCATCGGCGGGCGCCCCCCCCCCCCCGCCTCCTGGGGGGGCCCCCCCCCGCGATGGGGTCGAACTCAGAACTGCCGCTCGCGATAGTCGATCAGGCTCGAGAACAGGGCAATCAGCAGCGCCGCGACGACAAAGAAGATCAAGGCGAAGAAATACTCGCCGGTGAACTGCACGATCAGGCCGATGACGATCGGCACCAGCACGCCTGCCATATTGCCGCAGAAGTTCATGGTCCCGCCCAGCACCCCGGTGCGCGAAGGGCCGCCGATGATCGCCGGCAGGCACCAGTACATGCCGCACCAGCGGATGAAGAACATCGCCACGCACAGCAGGGTGATCACCGGGCCCGTGCGGCTGACGAAGGCGGCGGCCAGGATGCACGCGGCGGCGACCAGCGCCGAGCCACTGAACATCGCGCGCATCACAAGGTTTGGCGAGGCGCCACTGGCGCGCCATTTGTCACCGATCCAGCCACCGATCAGCTCGCCGATGAAGCCGCACATGAAGATCAGGAAGGTCGCCCCGCCCATGGCCTTGATATCCAGGCCGTGGGCCTTGTGCAGGTAGCTGGGCATCCAGGTCAGCAAGCCGTAGAACACCGCGAGGATGCAGCTGTAGCCGGCGAACATGGCGAAGATCGAGCGGTCCTTGAGCAGCACGCGCAAAGGGATGCTGGCCCTGGCGGCAGCGGCGTGGGCGCTGGCGTTGCCGTCGGTGATGTGGCGCAGCTCGGCCTCGTTGACGCCCGGGTGTTCGCCAGGGTGGTTGCGGATGTACTTCCAGGCCAGGATGCCGGCCAGGATGGTGCCGACCCCGGCCACCACGAAGGCCAGGCGCCAGGAGCCGAGCCAGGCGATCAGCCCGGAGATCAGGATCGCCCCCAGGGCGCTGCCCAGGGGCGCGCCGCCATCCACCAGCACGGCGCCGCGACCACGTTCGTTGGGGGTGAGCCAGGCGCCGTTGAGCTTGGCGCCGGCGGGCATGATCGGCGACTCGGCCACGCCCAGGCCGATGCGTGTGAGCAGCAACACCAGCCAGTTGTGCGAGGCCGCGCCGAGGGCCTGGAAGGCGCCCCAGGCGATGGTCGCGGCACCGATGATGCCGCGGGTGTGGAAGCGGTCCAGCAACAGGCCGCCGGGAATCTGCATCAGCGCATACGACCAGAAGAACGCGCTGAGCATCAGCCCCTCCATGGCCGGCGTGAGGTTGAATTCCGGTGCGATCAGCGGCAGGGCCACCGACAGCGAGGCGCGGTCGATGTAGTTGATCGCGGTGAGCAGCAACAGGATCAGGAAGATGCGCCAGCGCACCGTGGTCATGGGGGCATCGGTATCCAGCGCCAGGGCAGCCGGGGAGGAGGTGGTCTTCATCGCAGTGCTCGTTGTTGTGGTTATGGGAGGCACATCGGGGCCGTGTGCGCTGCGATTGTTCGAGCCCCCGGCAGGCTGCGGGTAATGAAAAGAGCTGATCCGCAGATAGCGCCAGCTTATCGATAAGCCTGGGTTATCCCCGGATCAGCTCTTTTCATTATCCGGCGCCCGCCCACCACCCTAGATTGCCCAGGCACGGCCCGCCGCGACGCATGGCGGGTTGAACAAGAACAACACGGCTCCACGTGCCCGAGGATCTTCCATGAGCAACTTCCGGTTTCATTTCCCCACCCTCGTCCAGTGCGGTGAAGGCCTGGCCAACCAGGCCGGCGCGCTGCTCAAGCCCCATGTGCAGGGCGCGCTGCTGGTGGTCACCGACCAGGGCCTGATCGACGCCGGTATCCTGGGCGGCTTCTTTGCCTCCCTGGAGCAGGCCGGTATCGACTACCACCTGTTCTCGGCGGTAGAGGCCAACCCCGGCACTGACGTCCTCGACGCTGCCGTGAGGCTGTTGCGCGAGCATGATTGCCAGGCGGTGATCGGCGTAGGCGGCGGCAGCAGCATCGACACCGCCAAGGGCGTGGCCGCGATGGCCACCAACCCGGGCAACATTCTCGACTACGAGGGCTACGACCGGCTGGTCAACCCGCCACTGCCGATCTTCGCCATCCCGACCACCGCTGGCACCGGCAGTGAGTGCACCGCTTCCACGGTGTTCACCAACCAGCAGACCCTGTTCAAGACGGTGATCATCAGCCCGCAGCTGTTCCCGCGCCTGGCGATCCTCGACCCGGCGCTGACCCTCAAGCTGCCGCCCTCGATTACCGCCGCTACCGGCATGGACGCGCTGACCCACGCGATCGAGTCCTATGTCTCGCGCCAGGCCAACCCGATCAGCCAGGCCATGGCCCTGCAGGCGATCCGGCTGATCGCCGGCAACCTCGAAACGTGCTATTTCGTCGGCGAAGACATGGCCGCCCGCGAGCAGATGCTGCTGGGTTCGTTCCTGGCCGGGGTGGCCTTTTCCCAGTCCAAGCTGGGCAACGTCCACGCGATCTCCCACACCTTCGGTGGCGTGTTCAACATCCCCCACGGCATCGCCAACGCCGCGCTGCTGCCTTATGTGATCCAGTTCAACCTGCCGGCCTGCCCGGAGCGTTTTCGCGACATCGCCATCGCCCTGGGCGCTGATGTCACCGGCATGAGTGTGGAGCAGGCCGCAGCCTGCACCGTGGCGCGGGTGGTGGCGCTGAACCGCGCCATGGGCATTCCCGGCACCATTCGCGAACTGGGTGTGGACCTTGAGTACCTGGCGCAAATGGTCAGCGACTCCATGCGCAGCGGCAACATCCGGGTCAACCCGCGCCTGACCACGGCCCGCGATGTCGAGCGGCTGATCACCGATGCCTACCACGGCAACCTCTGACCCCCTAAACCCCTGCGTGCCCGACGACGGGCACGCCTGTCCAGGAAGTGCTGTCCATGTTCTATGAAATGCGTACCTACACCCTGCACATCGGCAAGATGAAGGAGTACCTCGAACACTTCGAAAAAGAAGGCCTGCCGGTGATCTCGCGCTACACCACCCTGGTGGGCTGGTGGTACACCGAGATTGGCGAACTCAACCAGGTGGTGCACATCTGGGCCTATGAGAGCCTGGACGAGCGCATCCAGCGCCGCGCCGCGCTGTACGACGACCGCGACTGGCTTGAGCGCTTCATTCCCAAGGCCTTCCCCATGCTGGTGCGCATGGAGTCCAAGCTGCTGATGCCGGCGGCATTCTCGCCGATCAAATGATCGGCGATTTCCTTGTCACAGGAGCGCTACACGCGAGTACCCTGATGACTCACTCAACATGGAGCCGATCATGGATCTAGGTATCAACGGCCGCTGGGCCATTGTCTGCGCCGCCAGCCAGGGGCTGGGCAAGGGCTGCGCCGAAGCCCTGGCGGGCGCGGGCGTCAACCTGGTGATCAATGCGCGTACCGCTGCCACCCTGGAGCAGACGGCGGCCGAGCTGCGTGGTCGCTTCCCGGCCATCGAGGTGCGCACGGTGGTGGGCGATGTGGCCGAACCTGGGGTGCGCCAGGCCCTGCTGGGCGCCTGCCCGCAGGTCGACATCCTGGTCAACAATGCCGGCGGCCCGCCACCCGGGGACTTTCGTGACTGGGAGCGGGAGGACTGGCTCAAGGCGCTGGACGCCAACATGCTCACACCTATCGAGCTGATCAAGGCGGTGGTGGACGGCATGGCCGAGCGCGGTTTTGGCCGGGTGGTAAACATCACCTCCGGTGCAGTGAAGGCGCCGATCGACATCCTCGGGTTGTCCAATGGCGCCCGTAGCGGTCTGACCGGTTTCATCGCAGGTCTTGCTCGCCAGCAACGCCTGGCCGGACGCAACGTGACGCTGAACAACCTGCTGCCAGGTGCGTTCGACACCGCACGGCTGCAGAAGACCCTGCAGGCCGCCAGCCAGGCCGGCGGTGACCTGCAGGCGACCACCCAGGCACGCCGCCAGGCGATTCCGGCGGCGCGGTTCGGCAAGGCCGAGGAGTTCGGGGCGTATTGCGCGTTCCTGTGCAGCGCCCATGGCGGGTACATCACCGGGCAGAACCTGCTGATCGATGGCGGGGCTTATCCGGGGACATTCTGAGAAAGCTATCGCGGGGCAAGCCCGCTCCTACAGGGGACGTAGGAGCGGGCTTGCCCCGCGATGAGGTCAGATCGCCAGACTGTCGACCACCCCACCATCGACCCGCAACGCCGCGCCGGTGGTAGCGGAGGAGAAAGGCGAGGCGAGGTACACCACCAGGTGGGCGACTTCGTCGACCTCGGCCGCACGCTGGATGATCGAGCTCGGACGGGCGGTGCGCACGAAGTGGTCGGCCTCTTCGCGGATGCTGCGCCCGGAGGCCTTGGCGGCGTCGGCCACCATGGCGGCGACACCATCGGTCAGGGTCGGTCCGGGCAGTACCGCGTTGACGGTGACGCCAGTGCCCGCCAAACGCTTGGCCAGACCGTGGGAGACAGCGAGGTTGGCGCTCTTGGTCACGCCGTAGTTGATCATGTCGGCAGGGATGGCCACGCCTGATTCGGAGGAAATGAACAGGATCCGTCCCCAGCCTTTCTCGACCATTCCCGGGGCGTAATGGCGCGCCAGGCGCACACCGGACAGTACGTTGGTTTCGTAGAAGCGGGCCCACTCGCTGTCGGCTGCCTCGAAGAAGTCGACGTTGTCGTAGATGCCCAGGTTGTTGACCAGGATGTCGGCCGCGGGGTGGGCGGCGAACAGGGTTTGGGCACCGGCGGCGGTACCCAGGTCGGCGATCAAACCATGCACCTGGCCACGTCCGCCCTGGGCGCTCAGTTCGGCCAGGGCGGCGTCCACCGATTTCTGGCTGCGGCCGGCGATGACCACGTCGGCATGGGCGCGGGCCAGGCCGCGGGCGATGGCCAGGCCGATACCGCCGGTCGAGCCGCTGATGATGGCGGTGCGTCCGCCGAGGTCGATGTTCATGGAAAGGCTCCTGTGGTTGAGTTGCATCGATGGGAGCCATGCTAGTGAGGCGGTCTAAGACTGTAAAAGACGGAATTAGACTGAGTTCAGACCTCTGGGGTCTTTTCGGCCAGCGCCAGCACCCGCTCGCGAAATACGCCCACGATCGGCCGCAGGTCTACCCGATGCCAGGCCGCCCACAGCCGCACGCAAGGCCTGAACCAGTCTAGCTGGCGCAGCACCACCGTGGGGCCGGCACTGGCCGACAGGCTGC
This sequence comes from Pseudomonas sp. BGr12, assembly GCF_030272895.1. Taxonomy (GTDB): domain Bacteria; phylum Pseudomonadota; class Gammaproteobacteria; order Pseudomonadales; family Pseudomonadaceae; genus Pseudomonas. The sequence continues at coordinate 5,201 of NZ_JALRNF010000042.1, forward strand.
TTTGCACCATGGCCAGGCCCAGCCCGGCCGACACCAGCCCGAGCACGCTCAACGGGTCGGTCGCCTCCAGCGACAGGCGCGGGGTGAAGCCGGCATCGGCGCAGCGGGCGATGAAGTCATCGCGCTTGTTGATCTGGTCGGGCTGGCCGCCGGTGATGATCCACTCCTGTTCATGCAGGTCGGCGGGGGTCAGCTCGGCGCGGCTCGCCAGCGGGTGCTCGGCGGGGATGGCCAGCAGCATGGGATCTTCAAGCACTGGCTGGGCCAGCAGGTCGGGGTCGTTGGCAGGCGGTGGCTCACAGACCAGGGCGATGTCCAGGCTGCGCTGGCGCAGGCCTTCGAACTGCTCGCCCGGGGTCATGTTGTAGAGGGCGATATGGATCTGCGGACGTTCGCCGCGGATCGCCCGCACCGCGCCGGGCAGCACGCCGGCATGGATGGCGTGGTTGACGTAGCCGATGCACAGGCCGCCTTCCTCGCCACGGCCCAGGCGCTTGCCCAGCGACTCCAGGCGCTCGGCGTGCTTGAGCAGGCCGCGCGCCTCGGACAGGAAGGTGCGCCCGTCGGCGGTCAGGAACAGGCGCTGGTTGCGCCGTTCGAACAGGGCAAGGCCCAGGTTGTCCTCGAGCTGGGCGATCTGCCGGCTCAGGGGCGATTGGGAGATATGCAGCTGCTCCGCCGCGCGGCCGACGTTCTCACATTCGGCGACGGCGACGAAGTAGCGCAACTGACGTAGATCTTGCATGGAACCTCCAGGGGACTGCTCCACGTTTTACCCGGGCAGTCCCCACTTGGCTAGCCTGTTCAGGCGGTTTCGCCCAGTGCCTTGGCCGCGGCCTTGTCGCGCCCGCCCAGCCACACCAGCAACAAGCCGCCCGCGGCCAGCAGGCCGCCGGCGACCGGAATGGCCGCATAGCCCAGGTCCAGGCTGATGACCGCGCCACCCAGCGCCGCGCCTACCGCGTTGCCGAGGTTGAACGCACCGACGTTGATCGAGGAGGCCAGGCCCGGGGCCTCGGCGGCGGCGATCATCACGCGCATCTGTAGCGGTGGTACCACGGCGAAGGTAAACACGCCCCACACCAGCAAGGCCAGGGCGGCGCCCAGGTGACTGCCCAGCACCAGCGGCATCAGCACCATGATCAAGGCCAGCACGCCGAGGAAGATCCGCGCCGAGCCGTCCAGCGACCAGTCGGCCAGGCGACCGCCGAGGCTGTTGCCGATGGTGAAGCCTACGCCGATCAGCACCAGGCCCAGGGTGACGAAACTGTCCGAGGCGCCGGTCAGTTCGGCCAGCACCGGGGCTACGTAGGTGTACAGGGTGAACATGGCGCCGGCGCCGAGCACGGTGGTGGCTAAGGCCTGCAGCACGTTCGGCCGGGCGATCACCGCCAGTTCGCGGCGTACATCGGGCACGCTGCCGCGCTCACCCTTGGGCAGGGCGTACCACAGCGCGGCCATGGCCAGGATGCCGAGCAGCGCAGTGCCGGCAAAGGCCAGGCGCCAGCCGACCTGCTGGCCGATCCAGGTGGCGGCCGGCACACCGCCGATGTTGGCGATGGTCAGGCCCATGAACATGGTGGCGATGGCGCTCGCCTGTTTCTCACGGGGCACCACGCTGGCCGCCACCACCGCACCCAGGCCGAAGAAGGCGCCGTGGTTGAGGCTGGTGACCAGGCGCGAGGCGAGCAGGGTGGCATAGCCTGGCGACAGGGCCGAGAGCAGGTTGCCGAGGGTGAAGATGGCCATCAGCGCGATCAGCGCACCGCGCTTGCCGAAGCGGCTGAACAGCAAGGTCATGATCGGTGCGCCGAGCATCACGCCGACGGCATAGGCCGTCACCAGCATGCCGGCGCTGGGGATGCTGACGCCGACGCCATCGGCGATCACCGGCAGCAGGCCCATGGGGGCGAATTCGGTGGTACCGATGCCGAAGGCACCGATGGCCAGGGCGAACAGGACGTGTCCGGGTTTCATCAAGGGGCTCCAGGGGGGCGGATTCGGTCAGAGGGCCTTCCATTTGCGGGAAGGCCATTTCGGATGCGTGCAGTATCGCCACCTTGCGGGGGTGGATTAAGTCACGGCCGCGCCAATGACCTTTGCCTGCACGTCACGAATCGCTGAAATCAGTGGATCGCCACCGGGTTGATATTGACCTGGGTCGAGCCCTTGTACAGCGGCTGGCCCAGCACGAACAGGAACTCGAAGGCCTTGTCGCGCACCAGCGCACGGGTGTCGATCAGCTCCAGGTTGTAGATGCCGCGCTTGGCCAGCATGAACTGGTTGACCGGAAACTCTTCGCCCGTGGGGTTCGGGTACACCTCCGAGGCCCAGGTATCACCGCCGAAGGCGACGATGCCCTGGTCCGCCAGCCATTGCGCGGCCCCCAGGTCGATGCCAGGCTCGGTGGCGAGGAACTGCTGGTTGTCCTTGCCGATCAGCTCCAGCCAGCCGGTGTTGAACAGCACCACGTCGCCCTTGCGCAGGGTGATGCCTTGCTTCTTCAGCACGGCCTTGACGTCGTCCACGGTGAACGCCGTGCCGCCGGGGACGATGGCCTTGCCGTAGTAGGCGGTCATGTCCAGCACCACGCCGCGGGTCACCATCGGCGGCACCTTCTCCACACCCAGCTTGCTTACACCTTCGACGGTGACGAAGTCGGCCGCCTTGTTGCCGTTGTAGTAGACGTTGTCGATACCGATGTGGCCGATACCGTTGAGCTGGGTGCCGACGCCGGTCCAGCCGTTGACCAGCTCATCGTTGAAGCTGAACTTGTTCTTGCCCAGGGTCTGGCCGGCCTGTTCTCCAGGCTGGATGTTGTACAGGTGGAAGCTGCGGTGGCGGAAGGCGGGCAGGTCCTTGCTCACGGGCACGGCGAGGGGGTAGGTCTTGCCGGTCTTGACCAGGCCGACGGCCTGCTTGACCACCTCGGGGGTGAGCAGGTTGGCGGCGCCGATCTCGTCGTGCTGGCCGTAGGGTGAGGTTTGCCAGTCGGTGGCCAGGGCGGCCTGGGTGGTGGTGGCCAGGGCAGCGGCGAGGAGCAGGGGCTTGAAGAAGGTCATCCGGGTTCTCCTGAACGGGAAATTTGGTCAGGCGCGGATTCTGGGTGCAGGCGAGGGGCGGAAAAAGCGCTGCGGGGGACAATGACTTTTGCCTGTGGAGCACGAGCAGGTAAATCGTTCCTCACTGTCCGGCGGTAGGCAAATGGTCTGGCCTCGGCGCATAAACTGGATGGGTCGACCATGCCAGTTGCGCGCTATAAATCAACGGCCAAGCGGGCTGATACCACTTGGCGTCGGTCCGCACCGGATAGGCACGAGGCTGGTATCGACACCTTTCAATCAGCGTTTCTACAGTCATTAAGGATTGAACATGACCGCCGTAAAACAGGGTTTATCGGTTCGCCCGGTAGCGCAAAAGGACTTCGAACAGTGGTGCGAGTATTGGGCTCAGTACCAGGCGTTCTACAAGGTGGATGTGGGCATGGAGACGACCAGGCTGACCTGGGCGCGGTTCTTCGACCCAAGCGAACCGGTGCATTGTGCGGTCGCCTCGGACGGCGAGCGGATCTACGGTTTCGTCAACTTCGTGTTCCATCGCTCGACCTGGGGCCGCAATGACTTCTGCTACCTGGAAGATCTCTACGTAGACCCAGGCGCACGGGGCCGGATGATCGGCAAGCAGCTGATCGAGCATGTGCAAGGACAGGCGCAGGAAAGGCATTGCGACCGGCTGTACTGGCACACCCAGGAGAGCAACCAGACCGCCCAGCGGCTGTACGACTGGATTGCCGAAAAGCCGGGCGTCATCGAATACCGAATGGCGCTGGATGCCACTGCGTAAACGGCGCAGGGTGGATCGCCCCCGGCTCCAAAGGCTGCCGGACCGGGGGCGACGAGGTTTCCGCCGACGGGCAGGGCGGCGCTCAGCTCAATTGCGCAATCAGCACCGCATTGGAATAGATCAGGCTGCCGTCACTGGCGCGATGCCCGACCAGATGGAACTGGCCGCGCTCTTCATCGCTCAGGTAGACGCGTAGACGGCAGTCGGACAATGGCCCGTATCCCTCCGGCATGACCAGGTTCATCGCCTCCATATCGACATCTACCATGGTTTCAGGCTCGTGGCTCTGCTGCAGGCGCTCTTCGGCCTGTTCCAGTGCCCTGTGGACAGGGCCTGCGATGTCGAAGTGTATGTCGCCCACCGGGGTGGATCGTTGCTCGCCGCTGCCTTTGCACCAGCCTTCGATCGTCAGGGTACTCATGGCGAATCCTCATGATGTAGACCGTTTTTGATCACTGCTGAAGGTGTTGACCGCGAGGGATGTCGAATCGTTCCTGATATTCCGGGGGCATCGGTCTGGCCTGTGTCAATCGACTACCTGTGGGATAGCAAGGCGCTGAGGCGGCACCTCGCGTTTGATCGCATCCCCCCTGGGGGGATATGATCGGCACTATTTCCGAAGTGGATTGACTGTCTCGGCGTTAGGGCGGAAGCGGCCATGGCCTGGATTATCACGAAGTACCTGTTAACCGCTGGGATCGTAGTCGTGGTGTCCGAGCTGGCCAAGCGCAGCGACAAGCTGGGCGGCTTGGTGGCGGCGCTTCCGTTGGTGACAGTTTTGACGCTGATCTGGCTGTACGTCGAACACCAGAGCCAGGAAAAGATCGCCAATCACGCTTGGTACACCTTCTGGTACGTAGTGCCGACACTTCCCATGTTCCTGGCCTTTCCACTGCTGCTCCCGCGCCTGGGATTCTGGCCGACGCTGGTCGGTTGCATCCTCATCACCATGGCCTGTTTTGGGCTGTTCGCCTTGTTCGTGCGGCGCTTCGGCATCGAACTGCTCTGAGGCGCTCGGCTTGCATGAGGCATCCCCTCCTGGGGGATACTCGCCCATTGCCACACACATAGGACCTGAACATGGGCAGAACCGAAGCCCCGCATGAGCACACTCACCAATCGCACGTTGCCATCGTCAAACGGCTGAAGCGCGCGCAAGGACATTTGCGTAGCATCATCACCATGATCGAGAGCGAGCGCGCCTGCGTGGACATCGCACAGCAGTTGCACGCAGTGGAAAAAGCCATCTGCCAGGCCAAGCGCACACTGATCCAGGACCACATCGACCATTGCCTCGAAGACACCGTAGGTGCCGTCGTCAGTAGAGCAAGAGGGTCTCTGGAAGAGTTCAAGCAGATCACCAAATATCTCTAAGGCTGGCTCGGCCCGCTTTCCTCGGCCTTTGCCGCCGCCGCTTCGTTTTACTGGCGGTGCTTTCAAGCTACGTATGGCCAAGCAGGAGTTGGACTACTCTTTGCAGGTGGCAGTCGCTGGACAGTATCTTGCCTAAACTGGAAATCGGTCAGCCATTTCTAGGATCACTTCGTATGAACATACTACTTGACGCCGTTGTGCTAGGAATACTGGCACTACTACCGCTGATCAATCCCCCTACTACAGTCGCCCTTTTTTTAGCGCTTTCCAAAGGGCTCAGCCGAGAAGAAAAGTACAAACAGGCATTTTTGACTTCGCTATACGTGTTTACCATCATGCTGCTCACCTACTATGTAGGTGAATTTATTATGGGGGCTTTTAAAATATCTATACCGGGCTTGCGCATTGCAGGTGGCGGAATTCTCGTCATCATAGGCTCGAAAATGCTATTCCCGCAGCCGCGCCAGCCATCCTCCTCTAATTTCAGCGATGAAGAACGAACCAGCTTTGCCTTCATTCCTTTAGCAATGCCAAGCACCGCTGGCCCAGGTACAATCGCTATGATTATCAGTGCATCTGCCACTATTAAACACAGCGTGTCGTTTCCTTATTGGGTCGTGCTGATAGCGCCTCCGTTGATTTTTCTTTCAGTCTCTTTGATTCTCTGGGGCTGTCTTCGCGCTTCTGATTTGATTATGAAATTCACCGGGCAGTCAGGTATTGATGCTACGTCACGTATAATGGGTTTTTTGCTCGTGTGCATGGGTGTGCAGTTTGCTATTAACGGAATGATCGAGATCGTACAAACGGTCATCGACACGAACGCAGAATTACTTCGCTCTCCGTAAAGCAGGCTGGTCGAGTCTGGTCGTACATCAACGGGATTCAAAGAAGTCCGGGGGCGATTTACGCGTCGTTTATTGGGGAAATGCACAAAGTGACTTGACGCCAGACGCCAAGGTTGCACTATGTCCCGCGCGCTATCTTCGTCTCCCCAGCGCGGCGGGGTGCGCAGGATACTGGCTGACTTCTGCTTGGCGGCTGCGCCCGAGTGAAGTTCACATTCAAGGAGTAACGTGTGCTGCACGCTATAACGCACAACAAATCCCGTGTATATCAGCGTTACCTGGGGCATCGAGAACCTGGCGAAAAGAGAGTCTCGGAGGAAGATGAGATCACCGCCTTAGTCATGGGGCCGTTGGCCTTCCTGCCTGTCAGCGCGATTGGCGCATTCTGGATGGCGCTCGCGAAAAAGGGAAAACCAGAAGCGTTCCCTGAGGGGCCGGTGGCACATGCAGAAATGAGATTCTGGCCCAGAAACAATCGAATCGAACCGGATATGTTGGTCGAGCTGTGGTGGGGGGCGGAGAAGTGGTCGCTACTGATCGAATTCAAGTGGAGGGCTCCCTTGAGTGGTGACGACCAACTCCATAAGCAATGGAACAACTTTCTGTCGGAGGATGAGCAGAAACGAGCCTTGCACATCTTCATTGCCCCTGAGACCAGCGCAGGTATCGAAGCAAAAGGCCGAGACGACATATGGAAAGGCCGCCTTCTACTTCGATCTTGGTACGAAGTATTGAATACTTTGCATGAGTTGAAGAGTTCAGAGTTACTCTTGTATCGTTGGTCCGAAGAGGTGATTTGTTTCCTCGAAAAGCTAGGGATTCGCCCTTTTTGTGGTTTCAAGGAACTTGGCGCGCTGGAATTGGCGCCGCAGAGAACTGAAATTTTCTGGAGGGGCTTCGATGGTTTTGCTGATCTGCAAACGCCTGAAGCGCCCTCAGTGAACGTCTCGCAACAAATATTTTTTTCTGCAGCAGGAGGCCGTCATGGCTGATATCGGCAAGTCTATTTCCGAGTGTATCTCCTTCATTTCCAAAGTCGGCGCAGAGTGTGAGGTCCTCGCTTTGTTGTTGAAGCAGGAACTCAATAGCCTGCTGAGCAACGGGTCGGTCAGAAAGCACGTTGTAGCAGGACCATGGGAAGAGTCGTCTTTGACGGACAGCAATCAATGGGTATACACCGACATTGCATACTCTCTGCCCGTAATCATAAAGCCCAAACGCACGATTGGCGCGTACCTGAGTTTCCAGATCAGTTTCGTGGGGACTGGCATTGCGGCAATAGATAACAATCAACCGCTCCTGCACGTAGGCTTCTGGTCCAAGGCCGTAGATTTTGACGAGTGTTGGATGGGGTTCCCCCTGGATGATTCACCGCGAACCCTCGAACACGGTCAGTTGTTCAGATGGACAACGACCGGTGAAAACGTGAGCGAGTGGGTCTATAGCCTCCGTCTTGCAGAGATGAATACGATGCAAGATATCCAAGAGAAGATCGTGGCCCCGGTAACGGCGCTTCTATTGGGTGAAAGCGCCGTGGATGCCTTCGCTGGCACAGCCAAAAGTATTGTCCGCTACTGCGAAGTCGAAGGCTCACCAGGACAGTATCGTGTGGTCCAGTGAGTAGTTTTCTTTGGGGAAAACTACGAGTTGCTTGACGTGTGCTAAATCACCAAAAGCCGAGGTTCGTGGTCAGTCCCTGATGAATCAAAAGGTATGACTGCTTGTGGCCGCAAGCAGTCGTTCGTGATTGACTGCTTTGCGACACTAGACACTGTCTGCCATCCGAAAGCACAAGTTGACGGTTGTCCCTTTGTTCTTGCTACTGGTCAGGCTGGCGTGGCCGCCAAAACGCTGCATTATCAATTTCACCAGCATCAAGCCGATTCCAAATCCTCCCTGTTTGATCGCGCAACGAGGCCGAAACAACGCTTTCTGCTGGGCGGCGGTCAATCCCTTGCCGGTGTCATGAAGTACTATGCTCAAGCGCTTGAACGAGCGCTGATTGATATCTATGTACAACGTCCCCCCGTCTGGCATCGCATCGATCGCATTGGACACCAGGCTGTCCAGTATCTGAACGAGCAACTGGTGATGACCTGTGACCGGCAGCGTGCTGCTTGCTGAAAATTCCACATGCACGTTGGCGCTGCTCAATGGCAGTTCAAAGTTGCGCAGGGTCTCAAGCACGGCCTCTACCGGATCGACCTTGCCGATTTCACCCTTCAGCGAGGTGGACGCAACATGCAGTTCCCTGATCCATTCCGATATGCGATCGACTTGATTGATGATGTCCCCGATGTTTTTGCCGGCGGCCTGGCTCCCGACTTCCAGGGCCAGCTCGGCACTGGAGCGGACCGCGGCGAGGGGGTTGCGCAGGTTGTGAGCCACTGCGCTGGTCACTTCGTTGAGCAAGGTGGCCATTTCGTTGTCGATGTTTTGTTGGGTCCTCGCCGGAAATACGTTGCCAAGCTTACCCATAAAGGAGAGCAGGCCCAGATAGATCAAGGCGGTACCAATGGAACAGGCGAGCCACACCAGCAGGTAACCCGATCGGGTACTGGTCAGCCATCCGGGGGGCTCTGTATAGAATTCAACGACCGAGGGTACTTCCCCCGCGGTATTGACCAGCGGGATGTAATTCTCGATGAACATGCTGCTTGGCTGTCGAGTGAACTGCTGCTCGTTACGACTTTCCTTTACCTGGTGGTAGCTGGCAACGACGCTATCCTTGCTGGACTCAGTGCTCTCGAGTTCCTCGTTGCCGGGAAATTGCTGGCCGATCAGTTTTGGATTGCTGGACCAGATAATGACTTTGTCGGGCGCATAAACGTTGATTAACAGCGTTTCCGACTGACTGGCAATATTGCTCAGGCTCTGAAAAAACAGATGGCGTGACTTCTGGCGATTGGCCTGGGCTTCTTGCGGCAAGCCGCTGTCGGCACGCGAGTCAAGTATGTCGCTGGTCTGGTACCCCGCCAGCCCCATGCTACTGGTATCCACGGCGCCCAAGGCCTGGATGAACTTGGCAGTGAGGGCAGTGTTTTGCTGGGTGCTTGTGCTGATGATCAAGCTGGTAGCAATAAGTCCGAATAGAGTGGCGACTAAAAATATACGGGGGGCGATGGGCAGTGAGAGTCGTTCGCTCACTTTGAGTTTCGCCCAAAGCGAGGCAATGCCTTTGCCAGGTAGCAAGGCAAGATTCCATGGCATTCGGCGCATAAGGGAATCTTTTGCAACCGGCGTCTCGCTGATTGTCGACGGGTTTCTCTCGTGAGTTTGCTGCATGTGCTTCACACCTTGTGGTCTTGAGAGAACAATTGGCAATTTCGCTCAGGGAATAAGCACGCGGCATGCCAGGCTCGATAGCCCATGGCGGCCGGGCTCAGGCTCAGGCGCACCCAAGGCGTTACCCATAAAATCCCCTCATTTGGGGGTTTTTGGGTTTTACACCACCCGATTGGGGGCTCAGGCGGGGAATTGGGCTATCCAGTGCCTGGCAATCTCTTCGCGCCGGCAGATCCACACCGCGTCGTGGCCTTGTACGTAATCGAGAAAGCGCGCCAGCGCCATCGCACGACCAGGATGGCCACTGATGCGCCCATGCAGGCCGACGCTCATCATCTTCGGGTGTTGCGCGCCCTCCAGCCACAGCAGGTCGAAAGCATCCTTGAGCAGCCGGAAGAAGTCATCACCGCAGGCGAAACCGTTCGACAGCAGGTAGCGGGCGTCGTTGTTGACCAGTGTGTACGGGATCACCAGGTGGGCGGGCGCCCCAGGGAGCCAATAGGGCAGATCGTCGTTGTAGGCGTCCGAGCTATAGAGAAACCCACCTTCCTCGCGCAACAGGCGGCGGGTGTTCTGGCTGACCCTTCCGGTGTACCAGCCTACAGGGCGTTTACCGCAGATCTGTTCGATCACGTCGCGGGTGAGCGCGATATGGCGCCGCTCCTGGTCTTCAGGCATATCGCGATAGTCCAGCCAGCGGTAGCCATGCCCGGCAATCTCATGCCCGGCAGCGCAGAGCGCCTGGCCAATCGCCGGGGTAAGTTCCAGTGCCCGGCCCACGGCGAAGGCGGTCAGCGCCAGGCCTCGGACCCTGAACAACTCCAGGATGCGCCACACCCCCGCACGCGATCCGTATTCGTACATGCCCTCGACGCTCAAGTCCGCTTCCCCCACACGCGGCGGGCGGCCCGGTAGCTCGTGAAGCCAGGCCTCCGACTGTGCATCGCCATTGAGGATGCACGACTCCGCGCCTTCTTCGATGTTGAGTACGAACTGGATCGCGACGCGCGCCTCACCGGGCCATCGTGGATGGGGTGGGCGGCCGCCGTAACCGATGAGATCGCGAGCGGCCATCAGCCCAGCTCGAACGTGGTGACGCCGAACACCCGTTCGTGCGCGATCGGCGGAGGAGGGCCGAGGTACATGCGTGCGCAGCCGAACACCTCGCTCATGCCCTGTTGCTGCACCAGCGCCATGGCGGCGGGATTATTTTCCGGGGCATCGAGAAACAGCGGGCCACCCTGGGCAAATTGCGCCAGGCGTGCGTAGAGGGCATTGGCGGCCAAGGCGTCATCGGCGAACAACGGGCCGATCTTGCAGCCTTCCCGGCAGCGCCTTGCTACGCCATAGCCGCTTAGCCTGCCGTCGCGCCGGCAACCCACGGCGAGTGCATCGGCCTGGGCTATCCACCCGTTCAGGAAGGTTGCGCGCGGGGCGGGGAAGCAGGTGCGGTCGTAATCGACCAGCTGATCGAAAGGGACGCTGGTCAACGGCACAATGTCCTGGTCGTCTACCGGCGAGATCGTTGGGCGTTCGCTGCTGTTGGTACGAAAACGCAGGTTGCGATGGGAGAAGACGAAGCCACCCTTGGCGTAGTAGTCCTGCATGGCGAAGACGCCATCCATGCCGATGCTCGCGCCTGGGCGCAAGCGGGCGAGGAGTCGCTCGCGGCGTGCGTGCCAGAGGGTATTGCCCAGGCCTTGACCGCGATATTCAGGGCGGACGATAAAAAAGCCCATGAAACCGAATTCGCCGTTGTAGGAGGTGATGGCACCGCCCCCGATCAATTCGCCGCCCAGGGACGCGGCGATGAAGGCTTCAGGGTCGGTAGCCCAGAACAGCCCGGCATCGTGAAGGCCGGGATTCCAACCCTCACGGGCAGCCCAATCGACGAGCTGGTCCAGCTCGGGACGGGTCATGTTGCGTATGACCAGCTGATTCGACACCGCGAAGTTCTCCTCGGTCGTTAATCGAGCGTGTGGTCCATCCTCCACTCTGAACCCTTTGGGTATAGCTTCAACCCGGGTATTGAGCCAGGCCGTCCCGTCACCTGCAGGGGCCGAGACGGCCCGCGAATCAGTAAACAGGCCACCTTCGGGTGGCCTTTTGGCACTTGCGGGCAATACTTCTCTGTACAGGCGGCATGTCGCGGGTGGCGCGAGCCGCAGGGAGGTGAGAGGTGAACAAGCTATCAATCGTGGGTGCCGGCATGGTGGGCGAGGCGGCGGCGCAGATCATCGCCCGGGAAGAGTTTTGTCGTGAGTTGATGTTGATCGATGTGCAGGGTGAGTTGGCACAGGGCAAGGCGCTGGACGTCTGGCAGGCGGCGGTCGAGTCGGGTTCCGATACCCGGGTTCGCGGCGGGTCCGATGCGCAATTGCTGCAGGATTCCGAGCTGGTGGTGATTACGGCGGGTGTGCCGCGCAAGCCGGGTCAGTCGCGCCAGGATGTATTGAGCATCAACCTGCCGATTCTCGATGGCGTCATGCGGGATATCAATCGCTATGCGCCGGCGGCGACGGTGTTGGTGGTGTCGAACCCGGTCGACGTGCTGACCTATCGGGCCTGGTCGCTCAGTAAGCTGGGACGCAAAAGGGTGTTCGGCCAGGCGGGGGTGCTGGATACCGCGCGCATGAAGTGTTTCATCGCCGAGGAGACCGGGTTTTCTGCCCGGGATATCTCGGCGCTGGTGCTGGGCGGGCATGGCGATAGCATGGTGCCGCTGATGCGCTACTGTACGGTCGGTTCGGTGCCGCTGTCGCACTTCCTGTCCAATGAGCAGATAGAGCGGATTGTGCAGCGCACACGCCAGGGTGGCGGCGAGATCCTGGGTTTGAAGAAGGTGGGCAGTGCCTGCGATGCGCCGGGCGTGGCCATTGCACAGATGGTGGATGCCATCGCCAATGGACGAAACCGCATTTTGCCGACGGTCGCGATTCTCGAGGGCGAGTACGGGCGAACGGATATCGCCATGGGTGTGCCCTGTGTGCTGGCGGAGGAGGGGATTGCGCGGGTGATCGAGCTGCCTCTGGATGCACAGGAGCAGGCGATGTTCGACCACTCTGCCGATCAGGTGGTGCGTGATATCGCTGAAATGAAAGCTTTGTAGGCAGGGCTGTATGAGGGGGCGCAACAGGGCGTGGCACGCCCCTGAGTAACTGGACGGTAGCTGCCTGTGGTGGAGGGCGGTTACCGGCCAGAAGCGGGCGCTCACGCCAGTCGTCCTGCGAACCGAAGTGGCAATCGAGAGCACTACCGAGCACTCCACTTACAATCTCTAATATTCAACCGACGCCGGAGTCACGAGCCCTGCCGGCGCCTTTTACCCCTCAGAACTTCTTACTGGCCCCTACGACCAATGTTGCCGAACAGAGGTCATCGAATCCCGAGTAATCAAGGCACTCGGCCTTCGACAGGTCCGTATCGACATAGCTCGCTGTCCACTCCAGCCCCAGCATCGTACGTGTCAGCCTGACCTCCCATTCGCGGTACGAATCACGCCCGCTGCCACTGTTATCGACCCACACCGAGTCCTTGTAGTCGTTGACCCCATACCTCACCTCCAGCCCTGTCTCGTAAGGCAACTGGGCCGCATAACCCACATAACTGTAAAGCGTCGACTGCTCCTCGCGGCCGCCGATGGCGGCATCGCTGGAGTAGTACAGCGCAGCCTTGAAACCATAAACCGTCAGCATCGAGTACCACTCACTCATGTTGAGCCGGCTTTCCTTGGGGTAGGTGTATTTCACGTAGCCCGTATCGAGACTGACATTGTCATTGATCGGGTAAAACCAGCCGGCGTAGTAGTCCAGTTCCTGGCGCGTCTTGAGGTCGTAACCGAAGTCCACGTTCGACGTCCAGGCGCCGGCATAGAGGCCCGTGTCGTTGTGCAGCAAGGTCGCGGTGGCCTGCGCCGCCGGGTCTCCCAGTGTCTGGGACAGACCTCGTGAACGATACTCGCTGTAGACGCCGAGGCTTCCTGACAACGAATAATCATCGCCCAGCGGTGTTGAATGACCGGTTAGCGGGAAAAACGACGCGCAAGCGAGTACGGAGCAGATGAGTTTGTTCACAACTCACACCCTTGAAAGAAATTGATTGAATCGACGTGTCACGAAAGCCTGCGCGCCCGCGCAGGCATCATTGTCCGGTCAGCCGTTGGCAACCTGCTCCAGCAGCCCGCCTGCCCTATACAGTTCGGGGCGACGATCCTGATGCAAGTGGTTGTGCCGGCTGATGTATTTGTTGCGCGCTTCGCCCAGCCTCAGGGTCGCGACCAGGATCTGCTCGCCTGCGGCCTCGGCCGGCCCTGCCACGGGATAGCCGTCCGCATCGACAATCACCGAGCCTTGCACCCAGTTCATACCGCGCTCCTGGCCATGCCGGTCGCAGGCAGCGATGAAGACGCGGTTCACTGACGCATTGGCCTGCACCCGAACCACTTCGTTTGGCCGCTCGATCGCCGGACGCGGTCCATCCGGCCAGTTCACCGGGACGCAGATCAGCTCGGCCCCGGCCAGTGCCGGCAGACGTACCCACTCCGGGAATTCAATGTCGTAGCAGATCATCACGCCGATACGTCCGACGGCGGTTTCCACCACGGGCGGCGCCTCGCTGCCGGGGGTGAAGATGGCGTGTTCGCCATCCCACAGGTGGGCCTTGCGGTACACCACGCGCAGGCCGCTGGAATCCACCAGCGCGGCGCTGTTGGCGACCCGCTGCTGATCCAGTTGCTCACAGAAACCACCGACGATGACGATATCCAGCTCGAGGGCCAGCGCCTGCCACAGCTGCAAAGTCGGCCCGTCCAGCGCTTCGGCGTGTGCCAGCGCCTCGGCCAGGTCATGGAACAGGTAGCCACTTTGCACCAGCTCCGGCAGCACCACCACCCGCGCCCCCTGCTGCGCGGCGTGGCGGATGGCGCGCTCGCAGATCCGGCGGTTGTGCGCAAGGTCGCCGATTTTCGGCGCCAACTGGCAGCAGGCCACCTTGACGTTATTCGATACGCTCACTGGGAGGTACTCCTTGTTCTGCTCTTCACTGTTTCGGGTCCGCGCCACCGCGCGGCATGGAGGGGAGGTTACAGTCGCCGAGGGCGTCGATGACGCGCCACTCGCTGTCCAGATCGAGGGACCGAGCGAGGCTGAAGTAGGTCAGGCCCGACACCAGCAGCCCCACCAGCCAGGCGATATCCACCCCACCCAGCAGGCGCGCCATCGGCCCGACGTATACTTCCTTGCCGGCCGCGACATCGCTGATAAAGAAGAACGGGATCATGCACACGAAGCCCACGGCATAGGCGGCGATGCCGCGCAGTTGCCACGCCCCGTAGATACCTTTTGGGGTGAAGAAATGAGCAATGGCGTAGCGGCCCTTGCGCACGAAGAAATAGTCCACCAGGTTCACGGCGGTCCAGGGCACCAGGAAATACAGGATCAGCACCAGGAAGGTATTGAGGATGGAAATGCCGTTGCCGCGAATGGCCACGACGCCGGCCATCAGCACCAGGGAAATGGCCAGAATGGACAGCACCCGTGCGCGCGGCGTGGGGGTGATGCGGCGAACGGAGTCGATCCCGGTGAGCAACGTCAGCATGGCACTGTAGGTGTTGAGCGCGATCACCGGCAGGACGCCTACCACCGAGACCAGCACCAGCACATGGCCCAGCCCCGGCACCAGGGCGCTACCGACCCGGTCCAGCGCCGCGAAGACATCGGCGGCCTGCAGCTGCTGCGCCAGCCAGGCACCGAGGCCGATCATCCACACACCGGACAGCGAGGCACCAAGGAAAATCGCCATGATCAGCCTGGTCCGGCTGGTGTCTTTGGGCAGGTAGCGCGAGTAATCGGACACATAGGGCGCGTAGGAAATGTTGTAGCTGGCGGCGATGGCGAACTGGGTGACGAAGGCGACCCAGTTGAACCCCAGGCCGGCCGGCGTGGCGGCCTCGTCCTGCCCCGCATCGAACAGCAGGGCAACGGACACCAGGGCATAGAGCGGAAGGGTCAGCATCAGCGCCCATTTGAACGCCTTGTGCATCATGTCGTGGCCAAAGATCGACAACAGCGCGCTGACCGCGAAGAGCACACCGGCCACCGGAATCGGCGGCAGTCCGAAGACACTGTTCAGGCCATCCATGATCAGCGTGACGTTCACCACGTTGAACCCGACGAACACGAACAAGGTCGCCAGCAACGCGATCACCACCCCGCGATAGCCGAACTGCGCACGCGACTGGATCATCTGCGGCAGGCCCATCTCCGGGCCTTGCGAGCCATGGAAGGCCATGAAAATCGTGCCGAACATGATACCCAGCGCGCCGGCCAGCAGCGTCCACAGAGCCGACAGCCCAAGGCTGGGGCCAACGAAACCGATGGAAATGGTGAAGAAATGAAAGTTGCCGAGAAACCAGAACGGCCCCTGGCTGCTGAGTCGGGCATGGCGCTCGGACTCGGGGATGTAGTCGATCGAGTGGCTCTCGATCGCCAGGCTGGTATCAGCCTCGACCGCCTGGGCGGGATGGGTGGACCCTGACATGGGATACTCCTGCGCTCTGTTACGAGCGAGATATTGTTCTTGTAGTGACGCTGTCGGCAGGTTCCCTGATAACCCAGGCAAACATCGCTGCCACCTATGTAAAACAAGGCTGGCGTCGAACGCTTGTGGTTGACACTGCGCAGGCGGCCTATTATTAGGTGCCCGTCATTGTTGCCTTCCTTGATCAAACCACGCCGTCGCCGATGCAATTTAGGGTGATGACCGGAAGCGTAAAATAGCGCCCATCAACTGTTTACATAGACCGCCGTCTATATAAGACGACCTCAAGGGAGCCCTATGCTGGGGAACGTATCCGAGCTGGATATCCGCTTAATTCGCGTCTTCCTCGCGGTGGTGGAGTCCGGCGGAATTTCGGCCGCGCAGATCGCGCTCAACACCACTCAACCGACCATCAGCGCGCAGCTGGCTTCGCTGGAGACCCGAGTGGGTTTTCGCCTGTGCGAGCGTGGCCGGGCCGGTTTCTCCCTGACGCCCAAGGGCAGCCAGTTCCTCGACGCCGCACGCCGCCTGCTGGCGGCCGCAGAAGGCTTTCGCCTGGAAGTCCAGCAGATCAACCGCACCCATTCAGGTACGCTCAACGTCGGCCTGCTCGGCCAGATCGACCCCTTGGCCAACAAGAAGATCGCCCTGGCCATCTCGCGCATGAGAGGCCGCCAAGAAGGGCTGTACTTCCAGTTCGCCGAACTGTCATCCGCCCTGCTCGAAGAAAAACTCGTCAACGGCCACCTGGACCTGGCCATCGGTTACTTCTGGCGGCGCCTCGACAACCTCGACTATTTTCCACTGTTTCGTGAAACCCAGCTTGCCTATTGCGGCTCCTCTCACCCGCTGTATCGGGAGGCTGGTGCGCTCGACAAAGAGGTGGTGGCCGAACACGACTGGGTCTGGTCCAGCCATCCGCTGCCGGAATTGCCGGCGCCCACCTCAATCGACCGTCTCACCGCCCTCACCGACAGCATGGACGGCAACGCGCTGCTAATCCTGTCCGGCCAGCACTTGGGCTTCCTGCCGGAACATTATGCGGCGCGGCATGTCGAGCTGGGCCAACTGCGCGCTCTGAATCCGGAGCAGTTACGTTTCGAGGTGCGTTTTCACGCAGCGATTCGGCGCTCAGCCCGGCAGAGCGATCTGATGAATGCGTTTCTGACGGAATTGATGGCCGTATTCAAAGAGGGTTGAACGACCCGTGTGTTGCATCGATCGGTTGAATCCACAGTCGGTTGCTGCCCTTCGCGACAGCCAGAAGCTGCTAGTTGGAGGCTACCTGTAGAAGCGTGGTCGATTCACCTGGCCTGTAGGCCACCCGTTCAGCTCGTCGGCTGACGAATCCCCCTTGTCATGAAATGAGAATTTGCTGTCGTGCGATGAAATGTGGCCGCACGCGCTGCGCGCTAGAGTCGGTGAAAAAACAACACAACCGGGCACAGCACCCGGCAGCACGAGAACCGACATGAGCCGATCCACCCGAACGAGCGAGACTGCAACCCCCACCCAGCGCCCCTCGGCCACCGCCCGCAAGCGTCGCGCTCGCAAGGAGGGTGATCTCCCAGGCAACACCGAGCAACAAGAGCTGATCGTCACGGCCAGCAACCAGACGATTGCGGGCAATCCGCTGGTCAGCGTGCGCGTGGCGGACCTGGCAAGTTCCGCCGGTTACCTGCTCAAGGCCGTGGGCAAGTCGCCGCTCAAGGCTGGCGCTCATCTGAGCGGCTATCTCAAAGAGTTGCGCGGTATCGTCGGTGGCAATTCCAGCATCGCCCCGGACCCGAAGGACAAGCGCTTCGCCGATCCGGCCTGGCAATCCAACGCCTTCCTGCGCGCGCTGCTGCAGAGCTACCTGGCGGGCCAGAGTGAACTGACCCGCTTTATCGAATCCACCGACCTTGCCCCGCTGGAAAAGAGCCGCGCGCGGTTCGTCGCAGCGCTCTTGGCCGACGCCATGGCACCGAGCAACTCGCCGCTGGCCAATCCGGCGGCGCTGCGCAAGCTGGTCGACACCGGTGGCATGAGCCTGGCCAGGGGCATGCGCCAGTTCGGCGAGGATATGCTGACCAACCGTGGGCTGCCGAAACAGGTCGACAGCACGCCGTTCAAGGTCGGGGAAAACATCGCCACGGCCAAGGGCCACGTAGTGTTTCGCAACGAGATGTTCGAGCTGCTGCAATTCGCGCCCACCACCGCAAATGTCTATACCCGGCCCCTGGTGATGTCGCCGCCGCAGATCAACAAGTACTACGCCATCGACCTGTCGCCGGAAAAAAGCCTGATCAAGTGGATTCAGGACAGCGGCGTGAACCTCTTCATCATCAGTTGGCGCAACCCCACCCGCGAGCACCGCGACTGGGGCTTGTCCGAATACGCGCTGTGCCTCGACCAGGCGGTGGACGTGGCACGCAAAATCACCGGCAGCCCCGATGTGAACATGTGGGGCTCCTGCTCGGGCGGCATCACCCTGGCGGCCTACCTGGGCTGGCTGGCGGCCCGTGGCGAAGGCCACAAGGTGGCCAACACCAGTTGGGCGGTGTGCGTGCTCGACATGCCTTCGGCGCTGGACGACACCACCCTGGGGCTGTTTACCACGCCGTCCGCCCTGCGCGCGGCCAAGGCCAGCTCCCGGCGCAAGGGCGTGCTGAGCGGGCAGGGCATGGCCCGCATGTTCGCCTGGATGCGGCCCAACGACCTGATCTGGAACTACTGGGTCAACAACTACCTGCTGGGCAACAAGCCGCCGGCCTTCGATATCCTGGCCTGGAACAACGACACCACGCGACTGCCCGCCCAGCTGCACGCGGACTACCTCGACCTGATCCAGCAGAACCCCTACAGCAACCCGGGCGCCCTGGAGATTGCCGGCGAGTCGATTGATATGACCCAGGTACAGGTGGGTGCCTATGTGATTGGCGGCACCACCGACCACATCACCCCCTGGCAGGGCTGCTACGGTACTGCCCGGCTGTTTGGCGAGGACACCACCTACGTGCTGTCCAACGCCGGCCACCTGCAAAGCCTGGTCAACCCGCCGGGCAATCCCAAGTCGTTCTACTACGCGGCGCCTGCCGCCGCCGAAACCCCGCAAGACTGGCTGCAGAACGCCGGGGAGCGCCAGCAGGGCAGTTGGTGGCCGCATTGGCGTGAATGGATCGGGCAGCGCTCGGGCGACAGCCTGCCGGCGCCGAAGAAGTGCGGCTCGCGCAAGTACCCACCGCTGTGCCCCGCACCTGGTACCTATGTCATGGAACGTTGAGGCGCGCCTTTGTGCCTTGCGCTGAGCCCACGCCACCCGTGGGTTTCAGCGCTTTTTTGGTTTTTCACGGAATCCTGGGGTATGGTCCTTGGGTTGGGTTGGGTCGCTGGGGCTGTGAGCTTATCTATTTCATGCAGCGACGCTGCCGGCCCCTTCCGCCTTTACGGCGGCCTACTTTTTTCTTGGAAAAAGTAGGCAAAACCGCTTGCTCCTGCATCCGGCCCTACGCTGCGCTCCGGGTCCCCTCGCTACACCCTTGCTCCCGCGGGGGCGCGCCGAAGGGCCGTCCCTGGCCCTACGGCGCTCGCCGGCCATCCATGGCCGTCGCCCCACTACGCAAGGGTTCCACTCGGCCTCCTGAAGTCGCGATCTGCGGCGCCTGAAATGACGCACATGAAGCGCAAAAGTAGGAGCGGGCTTGCCCCGCGATGGCATAAGCCAGGCTGCGCCAACTTCTGATTTCGAAGATGCGCCCGCGCAGGCGCCACCCGTAACGAAATGAGAAGTGAAACGCAGATTCTGGATCCAAGAAGTTGCATACCCAAGGTTCACTACTAGTCTCCTTCTAGCTAATGCCAGCGGCCACTTCATCCAGCAACGGCCGGACTGGACAACGTCTCCCACGTCATTACTGTCACCTGCAGGCAGACCAGCCATGCCTGCAACTGGGATGGAAAACACGTCAGAACACATTACGCTGGCAGTTGCCTCGAAGGGTACGGCGCATCACGCAAGAAGGAGCTTTACATGAAGTCCATCGCTCGAACGTCGTCCCTCAAGGCAGAAAATGCATCAACTGGAATCTGGAAGCTCAGCACCTCGGTCCTGCTTGCAGCGGCAATCGCCATGACCACCCACGCCTGGGCCGCCGAATCGCCCAAGCCCGCAACCGAAGCCACCAAGGCTGCCAACGACGCACTGCTCAAGGAACTGCCGTTCAACGACAAGACCTCGTTCGAACTGGCGCACAAAGGCTTCATCGCGCCGCTGCCCTCCGAGCCGATCAAGGGCCCGAACGGCAACATGATCTGGGACCCGAACAAGTACGGGTTCATCAAGGAAGGCGAGACGGCACCGGCCAGCACCAACCCCAGCCTGTGGCGGCAATCGCAGCTGATCAATATTTCCGGGCTGTTCGAAGTCACCGACGGCATTTACCAGGTGCGTAACTACGACCTGTCGAACATGACCATCGTCGAAGGCAAGGAAGGCATCACCATCTTCGACCCGCTGATCTCCAGTGAAACCGCCAAGGCGGCGCTGGACCTCTACTTCAAGCACCGCCCGAAAAAACCGGTGGTGGCGGTGATCTACACCCACAGCCACGTCGACCACTACGGCGGTGTGCGCGGCGTGGTGGACGAGAAGGACGTCAAGGCCGGCAAGGTCAAGATCTACGCACCCAAGGGCTTCCTCGAGCATGCAGTGGCCGAAAACGTGATGGCCGGTACCGCGATGAGCCGGCGCGCCAGCTACATGTACGGCAACCTGCTGCCGCCGAACGAGACCGGCCAGCTGGGTGCAGGCCTGGGTACCACCACTTCCGCCGGTACCGTGACCCTGATCCCGCCGACCGACATCATCGAGAAGACCGGCGAGAAGCATGTGATCGACGGCCTTACCTACGAGTTCCTCTATGCGCCGGGCAGCGAGGCGCCGGCCGAGATGCTCTATTACATCAAGGAGAAAAAGGCCCTGAACACGGCCGAAGACTCCACCCACACCCTGCACAACACCTACTCGCTGCGGGGCGCGAAAATCCGCGAGCCGCTGCCGTGGTCCAAGTACCTCAACGAAGCGCTGAAGATGTGGGGCGACGACGTACAGGTGATGTACGCCATGCACCACTGGCCGGTCTGGGGTAACAAGGAGGTCAAGGATCAGCTGTCGTCGCAGCGCGACATGTACCGCTACATCAACGACGAAACCCTGCGCCTGGCCAACAAGGGCTACACCATGACCGAGATCGCCGAGCAGGTGAAACTGCCGCCGTCGATCGCCAACCGCTTCTCCAACCGCGGCTACTACGGCTCGTTGAACCACAACGTCAAGGCGACCTACGTGCTGCACCTGGGCTGGTTCATCGGCAACCCCGCGACCTTGTGGGAGCTGCCGCCAGAGGAGGAGGCCAAGCGCTATGTCGACATGATGGGCGGCGCCGACGCCGTGCTGAAAAAGGCCAAGGAGTACTACGACAAGGGCGACTTCCGCTGGGTGGCCGAGGTGGTCAACCATGTGGTCTTCGCCGACCCGAACAACCAGGCGGCGAAGAACATGCAGGCCGACGCCCTGGAGCAATTGGGCTACCAGGCCGAGAGCGGTCCGTGGCGCAACTTCTACCTGACCGGCGCCCAGGAGCTGCGCAACGGCGTTCAGAAACTGCCAACCCCCGATACCGCCAGCCCCGACACCGTCAAGGCGATGGACCTGGACCTGTTCTTCGACTACCTGGCCATGCGCCTGAAAGGGCCTGAGGTGGCTGACAAGCACATCACCCTGAACCTGGACTTCACCGACCTCAAGCAGAAGTACACGCTGGAAATGGTCAACGGTGTACTCAACCACACCGAAGGCGTGCAAGCGAAGGACGCAGACGCGACCATCACCTTGACCCGCGACACCCTGAACAACCTGATGCTCAAGCAGACCACGCTCAAGGATGCGACCGGCAAGGGCGATCTGAAGGTAGAGGGCAACGAGGGCAAACTTGAGGAGTTGATGAGCTACATGGACAACTTCGACTTCTGGTTCAACATCGTCACCCCTTGATGCATCAAGGCAAGCCACGGGTGAATGCCGGTGGCTTGCCTCGTGTCGTTCCTCTGCGTAAAGCTATGGATAGGGCGCTTCGGACGCTCCGAGCACAGCCTTGCGATGGCGTTTCTTCAGAAGCTTACGGGCTGTTTCGATAAAGGGCGTGACGATCAAGCTATAGACCGTCAGGTAACGCTGGTGGTCTTGTTCTCCGGTGCCGAAGCGGATGTTCTCAGGCTTTGAAGTGGTGACATAGAGCGTGCCGAACATCCAGTCCCAGAGGGACAGGTTGGTGCCGAAGTTGCGGTTGAAATGGCGCGGCGCGTCACTGTGATGGATCTGGTGCTGGGCCGGACTGTTCACTATATGTTCGAGCTGTGGGCCGAACGACAGCCAGACATGGCTATGGCGCAGGTTGGCCGCCAGGCTGTTGAAGATGAACACCAGGTAAGTCACGCCGAACAGGGTATAGCGGCTGATCTCGCCGCCGCAGGCGTACCAGAAGCAACCGGCATAGAGGCCGATGCACATGCTGGTGCTCAGTTTCTCGACGATCTTCTCCACGAAATGCACCCGGCTCGCCGTCAGCGGGACCAGCACCGGCGCCGAATGATGGACCTTGTGAAAGGCCCAGAGCCAGCGGCAGTGAAAGGCCCGGTGCGCCCAGTAATGGATGAAGTCCTTGAGCAGGAACACCCCCAGCCCGTAGAGCAGGGACAGCGCGAGGTTCTCGCCCAGGCGCGGGCGCGCGCCCCAGAGGTTGCTGAAAAAGGCCAGGTAATCGCCGGAGCTCAGGATGTAGGGGTCGACCAGATGAACGATGGGCAGCACCAGCGCGACCTTGAGGATGGCGCGCACGAAGTAGTAGCGGTAATCCAGCAGCGCCGAGGGATGCAGATGTACCCGGCTGCCGCCAACGAATTGCCAGAACGAATGGGCGTCGCTGAGGCCGCGCTGCTTTCTGAAGCGGAACAGGCCATAGGCGACGCCATAGGAGATGCAAAGGAACAAGACCCCGAAACGGCCGTTCACATTGAAAATACCGAGAAACTGCTCGGTGACGGGGGTGATCACCCACTCGGTCAGGTATTGATGGACAAGCGACAGGGCATCCACGAAATGACAGCCACGGCCAAAGGGATGGCATTGTAAATCAGTTAGATTTACTCAAGGGGTTTTATACGTGGCATCGACCATCAAGAACACTGCGAAGCGTGCGATCAATTGCAGAGCGGTCGCAATCCAGACAACACACGCCATACCGGTGCCTGTGGGAGGATATGATTTTCGACGTCTTCGAAGTAAATAACCGCCTCAACTTTCGATCGGGAGGTGATATGGCCTGGATCATCACCAAGTACTTCCTCACCGCTGGAATCGTGGTTCTGGTGTCCGAGCTGGCTAAACGCAGCGACAAGTTGGGCGGTCTGGTGGCGGCGCTTCCGCTGGTCACTGTACTGACTCTGATCTGGCTCTACGCCGAACATCAGAGCCAGGAAAAGATTGCGAACCATGCGTGGTACACATTCTGGTACGTAGTGCCGACACTTCCCATGTTCCTGGCGTTTCCGCTGCTGCTTCCCCGGCTAGGGTTCTGGCCGACTTTGATCGGCTGCATCCTCATTACGATGGTGAGTTTCGGGCTGTTCGCCCTGTTCGTGCGGCGATTCGGTATTGAGTTGCTTTGAGTAAACGCGATCGCATGAGGGGTACCCCTGCGAGGGGATTGTTGCCCCTTGTAGCGGGCGATCAGCCTGTTTCATTGCACACCTCCTGCACGAAGCGATAGATCATGGCTGAGCCGACCAGTCGGACTGGCCGGCAGCGGCTGTCAACCGCGCAGCAAATGTACCGCCAGGCCCGCCAGGGCGCAGGTCAGCAGCACCTGGATGACGCCGCGCTTGAAGCGGAACAGGGCCACCGCCGCCGTGATGGCGATCAGCGCCGACGGCCAATCGAAGGCACCACTGAAGCCGTTCGGCCAGAGCACGTGATAGCCGAAGAACAGCGCCAGGTTGAGGATCACACCCACGACGGCAGCGGTGATACCGGTCAGTGGCGCGGTGAATTTCAGTTCGTTGTGCGTCGACTCCACCAGCGGGCCGCCGGCGAGGATGAACAGGAAGGACGGCAGGAAGGTGAACCAGGTGACCAGGGTCGCGGCCATCGCCCCGGCGAGGAAGGGGTGCTCGGCGCCAACTATCGGCTGGACGTAGCCACCGACGAAACCCACGAACGCCACCACCATGATCAACGGCCCCGGCGTGGTTTCGCCCAAGGCCAGGCCATCAATCATCTGAGAGGGGGACAGCCAGCCATAGTGGCCGACCGCCCCTTGATAGACATAGGGCAGCACCGCATAGGCGCCGCCGAAGGTAAGCAAGGCTGCCTTGGTGAAGAACCAGCCCATCTGCGTCAGTGTTCCGTGCCAACCGAACGAGGCGGTCAGCAGCCCCATAGGCAGCATCCAGAGGGCGGCCCCGATCACGACCAGGCGCAGCAAATGCCGCCAACGAAAGCGCGCATGTTCGGGAGTCGGGGTGTCGTCGTCGATCAGCGCCGGGCCGTAGCTGGCCTTCGCTGCCCCATGTCCACCGCCGATGACAAACGTGTTCGGCAGTAGCCGTCCGCCGATATAGCCCACGATGGCGGCCACCAGCACGATGATCGGGAACGGCACGTTGAGCGCGAAGATGGCAACGAAGGAGGCCGCGGCCATGGCCCATAGCCAGGCATTCTTCAGGGCCCGTGAGCCGATCCGGTGGGCCGCATGAATGACGATGGCGGTCACGGCAGGCTTGATGCCGTAGAAAATGCCAGCCACTACCGGCACTTCGCCAAAGGCGACGTAGATCCATGACAGGCCGATCAGGATGAAGAGTGACGGCAGTACGAACAGGGCGCCGGCGATCACGCCGCCCCAGGTGCGATGCATCAGCCAGCCGATGTAGGTGGCGAGCTGCTGAGCTTCCGGCCCCGGTAGCAACATGCAGTAGTTCAGGGCATGGAGGAACCGCCGTTCGCTGATCCAGCGCCGGCGCTCGACCAACTCCTGATGCATGATCGAAATCTGTCCCGCCGGGCCACCGAAACTGATGAATCCCAGCTTCAGCCAGAACAGGAACGCCTCGAACAGGCCGATGGGCGCTCTAGCGCAGGCAACCTTCTCGGTGGCATGTACAGTGGATTCAGTCATTGTTTTGCTCGTCGTTTGCGAAGGCGATCAGCAGGCCATTGAAGATGCTGCTGGCGGCCTGAAGAAGCTGGTCGTCATCCGGCATGCTTTCCCGCAGCCCGGCCAGGACGCGTTCGATACCCGATGCCTCGGTAGGCTGGCTGCCACCGACGTCCAGGTAGTGCACGACGGCGGCGATGCGATTCAGGGCAGGGCTTTGGAGCTGGAAACTGGCCAGCAGGGTCTCGAAGGTGACGCGCTGTCCGACATGGCTGAAGGTGGCGCCGTCGAAGTCGAAGCCCAGTGCATCGGGTGGACAGTCGTGCGGGGA
Organism: Pseudomonas sp. BGr12; assembly: GCF_030272895.1. Lineage (GTDB taxonomy): Bacteria > Pseudomonadota > Gammaproteobacteria > Pseudomonadales > Pseudomonadaceae > Pseudomonas. The sequence goes on from NZ_JALRNF010000042.1 coordinate 30,613, forward strand.
GTCCAGCCAGAGGAAGTGCGCCGTCGGGTCGATGAAGCGACGGATCAGCCAGGCACTGGCAAGGCGGTCGATCCACGGCCGTTTACGCGTCGCCCAGCGCCGCCCCTGGAAATCCCCCTGGACAAGTGCTGCGATGGGCTCCCCATGGCTGGCGGGTTCGTCCGAGGAGAGCGCACGGCTGATGGCCGTTTCCAGCACCTGGAGTGCCGAGTCGGTCTGCTGTTTCTGTGCGTTGGGGAAAAAGTCGATGGCGGTAATCTGGGCGAACGCCTTGCGCAACTTGCGGACTTGCCGTGCAGTTTGCAGGGCGTTCCCGCCAGTCAGCTGACCGAGGCAAACGGCGATATCGTCCCGTAGCTTGGCGTACTCCCCGCTACGGTCGAACAGCGCAATGAACCGCTCGCCGGGCTCGTTGATCGAGAACAGGTAGGCCGTGCCATTGATGGCAAGCACCTCTCGCTCGATCTCTTCGAGGGCTTCCAGACCAGCGACATGCTCGGGCAGCAGATAGACACCGTCGCGCAGAACCGCTGCCCCACAGGCTTTGAGTGCCCGCCAGGCGCGCATGCGCTCGGTCGAGTTTGCCGTGGGAAGGCCAAGCACCAGTAGATGCCATATAAACATGTAGAGTACTCAACGTATTATGTTTCTACATCTACTATAGTGTTTATCTGGGCAGGCTGTAACCCGCATTCAAATCACGAGTGCACATGGGAGGTTTCGCAATGACTCCACGCTTCACTCGCCTCTTGACTCTCGCGCCAGCGGGCGTCGAGGCTGGCGTATGGCGGCTGCTTGCGGCCAGGAGCCTGCGTGGCTTTTGTGATGGTTACATTGCGGTGCTGCTTCCGGCCTACCTTCTGGCGCTTGGCATGTCGACTTTATCGGTCGGACTGATCAGCACATCAACGCTGCTCGGTTCCGCTATCGCCACCATGGTGGTCGGAATGCTGGGCAATCGATTTTCGCGCAGGTCGTTGCTGTTGATCGCGGCCTTGGTGATGACCGCAACGGGTATCGGCTTTTCCACCTTCTCGACGCTTTGGCCCCTGCTGGTGGTGGCATTCCTCGGTACGATGAATCCAAGTGCGGGCGATGTCAGCATGTTCCTTCCTATCGAGCACGCGTGCCTGGCCGAAGCGTCCGAGGCACAAGCACGCACGTCACTTTTTGCACGCTACAACCTCGTCGGCGCATGCTCAGGTGCTCTGGGTGCCCTGCTGGCGGGAGCACCCGACTGGATCGCGGCTCATTTCGGCGTCGCCGCGCTTTCGGCCATGCGTGGCATGTTCGTCCTCTATGCGCTGTCGGGGCTGGCGATCCTGGCGCTGTACCGACACGTGCCCACGCACCCGGCGGCGACCACCGCTCGAACATCGCTTGGGCCATCGAAGTGGATTGTCGTGCGCCTCGCGCTACTCTTCAGCGTCGATGCATTCGCCGGTGGACTGGTCGTCAACGCGCTACTGACACTTTGGCTCATGGCGCGGTTCGACCTTTCGATCGGCGCTGCCGGGCAGTTCTTTTTCTGCACCGGATTGCTGAGTGCCGGGTCTCAATTGGCAGCAGCACCACTGGCGCGCAGGATCGGCCTGCTGAACACGATGGTCTTCACACACATCCCATCGAGCCTGTGCCTGATCGCGGCAGCCTTCATGCCATCATTGCCGCTCGCATTGCTCATGCTGTTACTGCGTAGCGCGCTGTCGCAACTCGACGTACCCACGCGCAGTGCTTTTGTCATGGCCGTTGTCACGCCTGCCGAGCGGGCAGCTGCCGCGAGTTTTACGGCGGTGCCGCGCAGTCTCGCCGCAGCCATTGCCCCGACCATCGCCAGTGGGTTGATTGGGCTGGGTTGGCTCACGGCGCCGCTGCTCGCCTGCGGTGTGCTCAAGATCATCTACGATCTGGCGCTGTTCACGGCGTGCCGACATGTTCAGCTTGAGGGGGACGCCTCATGAACTCACAATGGGTTTCTTCGCAAGTGATGGTGGGGAAACGCTGCATCAGACCGGTCGAAATTCGACCGTCAGATGGCGGATTTCGTGAACCGGCGTGAGACGTTCACGAATGCTGTTGGTGTTCGCAGGTGCCTCACCAAGAACGCTGACAATGGCCGCATGGGCCTGTGGTCCAACCCGCCAGACGTGCAAGTCGGTGATGGTGACATCTCCCGGCTTCTCAACCAACTCGCGGATTTCCTCGGCAACGTGGGCATCTGTCTGATCCAGTAGCACACCTGCGGTAGCCCCCATCAAGCTCCAGGCCCAACGCGCGATAACGATGGCGCCGACGATGCCCATGAGCGGGTCCAGCCATAGCCAACCGAGATACTGGCCGGCGAGCAGGGCAACGATGGCCAGGACCGACGTCAGCGCATCGGCGATGACGTGGACGTAGGCGGATTTCAGGTTGTTGTCGTTGCCGTGATGGGCATGGTCATGATCATCATGGTCGTGCCCATGACTATGTCCGTGGCCCAGCAGCAGGGCACTGACAATGTTGACGATCAAGCCGGCAATCGCGATGAGCGTGGCGGTGCCGAACTGGACGTCCGTTGGCTGCAACAGGCGCATGACAGACTCAATGCCAATTCCCAGGGCAACCATACCGAGAATCAGCGCTGAAGCGAATCCGCCCAGGTCTCCGACCTTCCCGGTCCCGAAACTGTATCGCTGGCTGGAAGCGTGGCGCTTTGCGTATGCGTAAGCGGCCGCCGCGATACTCAATGCGCCAGCATGCGTTGCCATGTGAAAGCCATCGGCCAGCAACGCCATCGAACCTGTGATATAGCCGGCGGTGATCTCACCAACCATCATCAAAACGGTCAGTGCCACAACCCAAAGCGTGCGCTTGGCATTTTCATCGTGCGCTGAGCCGAGGAACACATGGTCGTGTGCATGTTTGAGGGTAGGGCTGCTCATGGGGGTATGCCTGGATACGTTCACTTGGAGTAACGGCGAATGGCTTCAAGGAGTTCTTCGACGCCCTTGTTACGCTCTTCTTCGCTGAGCGCAGGGTTGGCGACATGTTCCCGCGCGTGGTCCTCGATGATTTCCTCCATCAAGCCATTGATGGCTCCGCGAGTGGCCGCAACAAGGTGCAATGTCCTGGCGCAATCGAGATCCGATTCCAATGCCCGTTCAACGGCCTGGATTTGTCCGGCGATACGTTTAACTCGTTTGAGAAGATCGTCTTTGCTTGCTGCGATATGGCCCATGGAGCACCCCCTGCCTATAGGGTGCGCATGATAGGCATACCCCCTATACCTATGCAAGGTCGACGGACGGAGAAATCAACGACAGCCTCTGGCAGGAGAGAGGTCTCAAATGCGAAGGGAGGGAGAAAACCAGGGAATGTCCGCTTCTGGCCGTCAGCTGCCTTCGGCCGAGGACAGCTATGGGGCCTGAGCCGACAACTTCTACCCGCCAGACCCACTTCAGCATGGACAACCCCGACCCCCGGTCCTTATGCTCCCCGGCATCACATGAAGAACAACTACAACGTCCATGGATACCGAACTCCCCGCGAGCGCGTTCTGGCGACGCCTGGCCCGGCCTCGTCGCAGCCTGGTGGCGCGCTACACGCTGCTTTCCATCCTGGTCATGAGCGTGGCGCTGATTGCGCTGGCGGTGCTCTATGAGCAACTGGCCAAGGACCTGCTCAATCGCCTGACCGGCGAACGCCTCGATGCCCAGGCGCTGTCCACGGCGAACCGCTTGTCGTCGTTTCTCGACGACCGCTTCTACCAGCTCTCGGCCCTGTCCAATCACCCCAGCATGCCCGACTTCGTTGCCGACCAGGCGCAGCCAGTGGGTGATGTCGAGGCGTTGCTCAAGCTCGAAGGTGAATTGCCGTTTCTCTACGGCGTGCTGTTTTTCGACCCGAACGAGCGCCTGCTCAAGGTGATGCCGGGGCAGGCGGCCTCGGGGGCGCCGTACTGGGGACGCGAGGCGTGGTCGCTCGACGGCCTGGCGCGGCAGACTGTCGGCGATATCGAGGTGATCGGCCCGGCGCTGCCCCAGGCCGGGCGCTCGGGCTGGCTGTTGATCCGCAAGACCATCCGCAACGGCCGCCTCGATCACCGCGTGCGGATCGGCCTGCACCTGCGCCTGGCCTCGCTCACCGAGTTGCTGGTCAGCTCGGGCCTCGGCGGGGTGGTCACGCCGCTGCTGCGGGTGCCGGGCGGGGCCTTTCTCGATGCCACCGGGCGCCAGGTCGAGGCACCGGGCGACTGGCGCGAAGGCCCGGTGATCCTGCCCGGCTGGCAAGTGGTCTTCAGTGTGCAGCCAGGGGCGGTGCTCAAACCGCTGGACGACGCCCGCTGGTGGCTGTACCTGGCGGCGGTCGGTTTTATCGGCTTCATCCTGGTGGTGTTCTTCACCTTGTCGCGCCAGTTGCGCGCGCGGGTCGGCACCCTGGTGGAAGGGGCGCACCAGCTGTCGTCGGGGGACCTCGGCTACCGCCTGCCGGAGCAGGCCCATAACGACGAAATCGGCCGGGTCACCCGGGCCTTCAATGTCATGGCCGGGCGTCTGGCCGATGTGATGGAGCGCACCGTGCGCTCGGAAAACCTCGCGGTGCTCGGCACCTTCGCCACCGGCGTCGCCCATGAAGTGCGCAACCCGCTGGCAACCATGAAGACTACGGTGCAGGCCTTGCTGCGGCGTGAACAGGAAGCGGAAAGGCGCCTGCTGCTGACCGACCTGTGCCAGGAGATCGATCGCCTGTCCCATGTCACCAGCGACCTGCTCGAATACGGCCGGCCACGTCCGGCCGTGCCGCAGGGGGTGGACCTGGCCGGGCTGTTCGCGCGCACCGCGCGGCTGGTCGCGCCGGAAGCCGAGGCCAAGGGCATCAGCTTCTCCAGCCACTGCAAAGCGGGTTTGCAGCTCTGGGTCGACCCGGACCAGGCCCAGCAGATTCTCCTCAACCTCTGCCTCAACGCCGTGGAAGCCAGCGCGCCGGGGCAGGGCGTGGCCCTCGAAGGCCAGCCCTGCGGCGAGCGGGTCGCCGTGACCGTGGTCGATCAGGGCTGCGGCATTCCCGAGGCCGCCCTTCAGCAGGTGCGCCAGCCGTTCTTCACCCTCAAGGCCCGCGGTACCGGGCTGGGCCTGAGCATCTGCCAACAATTGCTGGAAGCCAATGCCTCGCGCATGGAACTGGCGAGTACCCCGGGCGAAGGCACGGTGGTGACCCTGGATTTTCCCGTGCCCGCAGCGACTTATCCGAAGTGAGCGACCGATGTCCGAAATACATGTACTGATCGTCGATGACGAAGAGGCGCTGGTGCGCTCGCTGAGCTACGCCCTGCGTGGCGAAGGCATGCAGCCGCGCGCGGTCCACAGTGGCGAGGCGGCGCTGGCGTTGCTGGCCGACAGCCGGGTGGTGGTCGATATCGTCCTGCTCGACCTGGGGTTGCCGGGAATGGATGGCATCGCCACCCTCGAAGGCCTGCGCAAGTGCCGGCCGGAGCTGCCGGTGATCATGATTTCCGCCCACGGCGACACCCGCGCCGCGGTGCAGGCGGTCAAGGGCGGGGCCACCGACTACCTGACCAAACCCTTCGAGCTGGACGATCTGCTGGCGACCATCCAGGGCACTCTTGCAGTGCCCGATGCCGTGGTTGCCGTTGAAGAGCAGGGCGCCTTGCTCGGTCAGAGCCAGGCCATGGGCAACCTCAAGGCCGCGCTGCAACGGATCGCCCAGAGTTCCGCCACGCGCATCCTGCTGCTGGGCGAGTCCGGCACCGGCAAGACCCTGGTGGCCCAGGCGCTGCATGCCAACAGTACGCGCGCCGCGCACCCGTTCATCGAGGTCAACTGCGCGGCCCTGCCGGAGCAACTGATCGAAGCCGAGCTGTTCGGCTCGGAAAAAGGTTCCTACACCGGCGCCCACCAGAAACGTATCGGCCTGGTGACCCAGGCCAACAACGGCACGCTGTTCCTCGACGAGATCGGCGAGTTGCCCTTGGCCCTGCAGGCCAAACTGCTGCACTTCCTGGAGAACGGCAGCTACCGCGCCGTGGGCGCGAGCCAGGCCAGCAGCGCCGATGTGCGCGTGGTGGCGGCGACCAATCGGGATCTTGCCGACGATGTGCGCCAGGGCCGTTTTCGCGAAGACCTGTTCTATCGACTCAACGTCATCACCCTCGATATTCCGGCCCTGCGCGAGCGCGGCGACGACATCCTGTTGCTGGCCCGCCACTTTGCCGCGCGTCAGGCGCGGGAGGAAAAGGTCGCGCCCATCGTGTTCGAGCCAGACAGCGCCGCCGCCCTGGTGCGCCATCGCTGGCCGGGCAATGTGCGTGAACTGAAGAACCTGGTCGAGCGCCTGACCATCCTGCTGCCAGGGCAAACCATCGGCAGCGCCCAGCTGCCTGCCCACCTGCAGGCCGCCGAGCCTGTGCCCAGCTCGCTGTCGGCGCTGGACGATCAGCTCGAACGGGCCGAGCGTGAACTGGTCAACGATGCCCTCAGCCGCAGCGCCGGGCACAAGGGCCTGGCCGCCGACCTGCTGGGGATTTCCCGGCATGCACTCAAGCGCCGTCTGCAGCGCCTGGGGATTGAGCGCGGCGATGAGCGCTAACCGCTCAAGCGCTCGCGCGCGCTGAGCGCAAGCCGCTCAACATTTCTTGCAGATCGCCGCGCCGGTGCCTGGCGCGGCGTCCTCCACGCGCCGACATTCATCACGCAAAGCCTTGTTGCAGAGCGCTTTCGTGTTATCTCATGCAGCATCCGGCAAAGGCTGGCACAGCCTTTGCGATAACCCATTTCGCTAACCGACAAGAGGCGTCCCCGAACGCCCCAAGGGATCTTATGCATCTGCCGTTTTCTCACCTGCTCGCTGTCGTCGCCCTGAACGGCCTGCTGCTGGCTCACGCCGGCAGCGCGCACGCCGGGCGCGTCGAACTGGGCGCTGCGGCCGCGCAAGCCGACCTGACCCTGGGTTGCCTGTACCCGATGACCGAGCGGGCGGCGATCTATGGCCAGGACAGCATCGCCGGCATCCGGGTGGCCTTGAGCGAGCTGCAGGCCGAGCGTGAGGCCGGGCAACAGGTGCCACGCATGCGGGTGATCATCGACGACGACCAGTCCAAGGCCTCCTACGGTGCCAGCCTGGCCCGGGCCTTTATCCGCAAGGACGGCGTACAGGTGCTGTGCGGCATGGTGTCCTCGGGTGTGGCGCTGGCGGTGAGCCAGCTGGCGCGGGAAGAGAAGGTGCTGATGATCGGCACCGACCATGCCTCGTCGCGCATGACCCTGGAAAACGGTCATCGCTACTACTTTCGGGTGACCAACGATACCTGGACCTCCATGGCCGCCGGGGCCCACTACCTCAAGGCCCTGCAAGCCAAGACCGGCTGGCGGCGCCTGGCCTTCATCGGCCCCGACTACGAGTACGGCCACGTGTCGCGGGATGACCTGCACGAAGCCTTGCGCCAACTGGGCGTGCAGTTCGACGACGTCACCGAGCTGTGGCCGCGCCTGTACGAGCCGGATTACTCGGCCTATATCGCCGCACTGGAGCAGGCCAAGCCCGACATCATCGTCTCGGCCCTGTGGGGCGGCGATTTCCACGCCTTCGTCAAGCAGGCCGCCGGCACCCGGTTGTTCGAGCGTTCGCGGCTGGCCAACTTCGATACCGGGGGCAACTATGACTTCCTCGTCGCCCTCGGCGACAAGGCGCCGCCAGGTTTGATCCTGTCGGCCCGGCATCACAACAACTGGCCGCAGACCGCGCGCAACAGCGCCTTCGTCGAGCGTTTCCACACCCTGACCGGGCGCTACCCGACCTACGCCGCCGAAGGTGCCTACACCGGCGTGATGGCCCTGGCCAGGGCCAGCCAGAAAGCCGGGGGCGCCACTGACACTGAAGCGCTAGTCACCGCCCTGGAAGGGCTGGAGATCGCCTTGCCGGAAGATCCACCGGGTTTCGTCTCGCGAATCGACCCGGTCACCCACCAGATTCTGCAAGCCCAGGCCGTCGGCACGCCGGTACCCAGCAGCGACTACCCGCCTGCGCAACTGATGCTCGGGCACTGGTCTGTGTACTCCGCCCAGGACCTGTCGCCCGACCCGGCGGCGCGCGCACGCCGGTACGCCAATTCTGTCCGTAACCCCGAGGGGCACGCCCCTTAGCATCGATAACCCGCAATGGAAATGACCATGAACAACTATAAGAAAAGCGTCCAGCACTCCCTAAAAGCACTGCCCCTGGCCCTGGCGATCGCCACGGCGGGGATTGCCAGCAGCTTCAGCGGCGCAGCACTGGCCGCCGAGAACGGCAAGTTCCGCATCGGCGTGGTGACCTTCCTCTCAGGCCCGGCAGCCGGTCCGTTCGGCGAGCCTTCGGCCAACGCCGCCAAGATCCTGGTGGAGGGCCTCAACCAGGGCAAGCTGCCGGCGCCCTACGACAAGCTGGGCATCAACGGCGCCGAGATCGAGATGGTGATCATCGATGAGGCCGGCGGGGCTGCCAAGCAGGTGGAGGAGTTCCGCAACCTGGTGCAGCGCCAGAAGGTCGATGCCGTGGTCGGCTACATCTCGTCCGGCGACTGCCTGGCGATCGCGCCGGTGGCCGAAGAACTGGGGGCGATGACCGTGTTCTACGATTGCGGCACCTCGCAGCTGTTCAGCGAAGACAAGACCCCGCAGTTCGTCTTCCGCACCAGCCTCGACGCGGCCGTGGACAACATCGGCGCCGCCCGTTACCTGGCCAGGACCCGTCCGGACGCCGTGCGCGTCGGCGGTATCCAGCAGAACTATGCCTGGGGCCAGGACAGCTGGAACGACTTCACCCTGTCCATGGCGCAGATCATGCCCAAGAGCCAGGTGGTCGAGTCGCAGATGCCCAAGGTCTTCCAGGGCCAGTACGGGGCGGAGATCTCGGCGCTGTCGGTTAAGCGCCCGGACATCATTCATTCCAGCTTCTGGGGCGGCGACATGGAGGCCCTGGTGCTCCAGGCCAACTCCCGCGGCCTGCTCGAAGACGCCACCGCGGTGCTGACCTGCGGCGAGTCGGCCCTGGCGCGCTACAAGGACCAGGCGCCCAACGGCATGATCATCGGCGGTCGTGGCCCGTTCGGTGCCTTCGCCCCCGAGAACGCCCTGAACAGCTGGTTCACCCAGGCTTACCAGGCCGCCTACAAGGCTGCGCCGACTTACCCAGCGAGCAAGATGGCCCAGGCCATCCTCGGCCTGAAATTCGCCGCGGAAAACGCCAAGGCCGAGCCCGGCAAGATCCCGGCCGCGCTGGAAATGGCCAAGGCCTTCAAGGGCGCCACCTTCGAATCGGTCTCCGGCACCGTGCAGATGGCCCGCGCCGGTGGCCACCAGGCCATGCAGGGCATCGCCTACGGTGAGTACCACTACGACGCAGCCAGCCAGAAAGGCAGCGTGCAGAACGTCATCGCCTTCTCCGGCGAGTGCGTGACCCCGCCTGACGGCATCAGCGCCCATGACTGGATCAAGGCCGGTTTCCCTGGCGCGCAGTGCAACTGATCGCGTTGCACACCTGACTGATCGTGGCGGCCGCTGCCGGCCGCCACTCTTGCCAAGGTAGAACCTTATGCTGAGTCTTTACGCGGTGCTGATCGACGGCGCCATCTATGCCTCATGGCTGTTCCTGGTCGCAGCGGGGCTCACCGTCATCTACGGTGTCATGCGCATCCTGAACATGGCCCATGGCAGCTTCTACGCCATCGGTGCCTATGCCGCCGCCTCGCTGGTGGGCTGGTATTTCAACAACGGGGTAGGGCCGGTGTGGGTCGGCTACCTGATGATGCTCGGCTGCGCCCTGGCCGCCGGGTTGGTGGTCGGTCTGCTGATCGAGCGCGGCCTGCTGCGCTTCATGTACGGCCGCGATGAAGTGCTGATGGTGATCATCACCTACGCCTTGCTGCTGATCCTCGAAGACGCCATGAAGATGATCTGGGGCGTCAACCCGTACTTCGCCTACCAGCCTTACGCCGAAATGGGCCGCAGCGTGCTGGCCGGGCTAAAGGTCTCCAACTACGACCTGATGCTGGTGGGCGTCTCGCTGGTGCTGGGCCTTGGCCTGTGGCTGTGGCTGGAGCGCACTCACCAGGGCAAGGTGCTGCGCGCGGTGATCCATGACCGCGAAGTGGCCCAGGCCATGGGCGTCAACGTGCGCCGGGTGTTCACCCTGGTGTTCATCCTCGGCACCGTGCTCGGCACCCTGGCCGGGGCCCTGACGGCGCCGGCGATCTCGGTGGCGCCGGGTATCGGCGTGGAGATCATCGTGCTGGCCTTCGCCGTGGTGGTGATCGGCGGCATGGGCAGCATCGAAGGGGCCGCCCTCGGCGCCTTGCTGGTGGGCTTGAGCCGTGCGGCGGCGGTGCACTACGCGCCGCAATTCGAACTCTTTGTGATCTACGGCGTGATGGCGCTGGTCCTGGCGGTACGTCCGCAGGGGCTGTTCGGCCGCGTGCTTGCGAGGAAAATCTGATGCGCCTGGATAAAACCGAACTGATTCTGCTCGGCGTCGCCGCCGTGCTCGCCCTCGGCGGCCTGATCGCGCCGCAATGGCTGGTGTTCCTGCTGACCATGGCGCTGGCCAAGTCCATGGTCGTCCAGGGCGTGGTGATGCAGATGCGCGCGGGCCTGGTGACCTTCGGTCAGGGCCTGTACTTCTGCATGGGCGGCTACGCCGTAGGCATGAGCGGGCACTTCCTGAACATCACTGATCTGCCGACCCTGTTGCTGATCGGCGTTGCCGCCGCCGTGGCGCTGGCGATGCTGCTGGGCCTGCTGATGACCCGCTACCGCGAGATCTTCTTCGCCATGCTGTCGCTGGCGTTCTCGATGATCCTCTACGGCATGCTGGTGAAAAGCCCGGCCCTGGGCAGCACCGACGGCTTCAACGTCAAGGCCTGGACCCTGTTCGGCTGGAGCCCGGCGGCGGGCCAGGCACCGCTGGCGCTGTTCGTCATCATCGTCGCCGCGACCGCGGTGCTGGCGGTGTTGCTGCACCGCTACGGGCGCAGCAGCGCCGGGGCGATGTGCGAGGCGATCCGCGAGAACGAGGTGCGGGTCGAGTACCTCGGCCAGTCGCCGCGCTGGGTGCTGTACATGAACTACGTCGCCGCCGCCGGGGTCTCGGCGCTGGGCGGCGGCTTCATGGCCCTGGCCGCCGGGCATATCGACCCGGAAATGGCCTACTGGATCACCTCCGGCGAGTTCGTCTTCATCGCCTTGCTCGGCGGCACGGCCCACGTGGCGGCTCCGATCATCGCCGCGATCCTGTTCGCCGTGGTGCGCACCTACGCCATCGAGCTGGTGCCTCATAGCTGGCAGATGATCCTGGGCGTGACCTTGCTGGCAATCATCGTCTTTCTACCCAAGGGCTTGTGGAGCCTGTTCAGCGGCCGGGGCCGCGCGGCCAAGGCAGTGGAGGCCAAGGTATGAGCTGCATTCTCGAAACCCGTGGACTGTACAAGGAGTTCGGCGCAGTCACTGCGGCCAAGAACGTCAACGTCGGCATCAGCAAGGGCGAAGTGGTGGGGGTGATCGGCTCCAATGGCGCCGGCAAGACCACCTTCATCAATATGGTCACCGGCTACCTCAAGCCCAGCCGTGGCGAAATCCTCTTCAACGGCCAGTCGATCATCGGCAGAACGCCGCGGGCGATCACCCGTGCCGGCATGGCGCGCTCGTTCCAGGTTGCCCAGCTGTTCCCGGAACTGACCGTGCTGGACAACCTGCTGATCGCCCTGGCCGCCGCCGAATCGCCGTTCCCGTCGCTGCTGCGACCGCTGCGCAATGACACGCGGATCGCCCGCGCCGAGGCGATTCTCGGCGAGTTCAGCATCCTTTCCTGGCGCGACAGCAAGGTCACCGCAGTGCCGCAAGGCGTGCGCAAGCTGATCGATATTGCCATGGCGCTGATCGGCGACCCGCAGATGCTGCTGCTCGACGAGCCCACCAGCGGCGTCAGCGCCGAGGAGAAGACCCAACTGATGGACACGGTGATGCAGGTGGTGTCGCGCCATCAGGTGACGGTGCTGTTCGTCGAGCACGACATGGATGTGGTGCGCCGCTACGTGTCGCGGATCCTCGCCTTCTACAGCGGTGAAGTGCTGGCCGACGGCCCGCCGCAATCGGTACTGGCCAACGCCCGGGTCCAGGAACTGGTCACCGGGGGGCAGCGGGCACACAAGGGAGCCACCGCATGAGCCTGGAAATTCGCAACCTCAACGTCGCCATCGAATCGGTGCCGATCCTGCACAACGTCTCGCTGGATGTCGGTGCCGGGCAGATGGTCGGCCTGATCGGCCATAACGGCGCCGGCAAGACCACCCTGATCCGCACCCTGATGGGGCTGCTCGACGCCACCTCCGGGTCGATACGTTTCGCCGGCAACGACCTGCGTGCGCAGCCGGGCCACCAGCGTGCGGCGGCGGGCATCAGCTACCTGCCCGAAGACCGCCGGCTGATCCCGGCGCTGACGGTGGAGGAGAACATCCTGCTGCCGGTGTGGGCCAACAAGCTGGCGGGCAGTGCCGAGCGCCTGGAATGGGTCTACAGCCTGATCCCGGAAATCGCCCAGTACCGCGACCGCCGCGCCATGCAGCTGTCCGGCGGCCAGCAGAAGCTGGTGGCCCTGGCCCGGGCGCTGATGCCGGGCAACCGCCTGCTGATCCTCGACGAGCCGTTCGAGGGCGTGGCGCCGGTACTGTCGCGCCGCCTCAGCGAAGTGATCGCCCAGCTCGGACAGCAAGGCCTGTGCGTGCTGATCTCCGAATCCGATGACACCCATTCCGCTGACCTGGTCGATGCGCTGTACCGCATCGAGCGCGGCAGCGTACGAGCAGGATGACCCGCCATGTCGAACTTTACTTTTGAAACCACACCCCGGGTGATTTGCGAAGTCGATGGCGCCTTGCGCCTCGGCGCCCTGTGCCGCGAGCTCGGTGCCGAGCGGGTGCTGCTGGTCAGCGATCCGGGCCTGCAACGGGCCGGTTTGCTTGAGGCGCCGATGCAGGCGCTGCGCGAGGCCGGTGTCGAGGTGACCCTGTACAGCGACGTGCAGGCCGATCCGCCCGAGGCGTCGGTGCTGGAGGCGGTGGCGGCAGGGCGCGACTGCCGGGCCCAGGCGGTCATCGGCCTGGGTGGCGGCAGCTCGCTGGACACCGCCAAGCTGGTGGCGCTGCTCTGTGGCCATGAACAGGCGCTGACGGACATCTACGGCATCAACCTGGCCAAGGGCCCGCGCTTGCCGTTGATCCAGGTACCGACCACCGCCGGCACCGGCTCGGAAGTCACCGCCGTGGCCATCGTCACCACCCCCAGCCACGAGAAGAAGGGCGTGGTCAGCGCCTTGCTCTACCCGGACATCGCCTTGCTCGACGCACGCCTGACCGTAGGCCTGCCGCCGGCGGTGAGCGCCATGACCGGCGTCGATGCCATGGTCCATGCCATCGAGGCCTACACCAGCAAGCACAAGAAGAACCTGCTCTCCGACGGCCTGGCCGTGCAGGCCCTGCGCCTGCTCGCCGGCAACCTGGATCGGGTGCTGGCCGAGCCTGGCGATCTGCAGGCACGTTCGGACATGCTGCTCGGCTCGATGCTGGCCGGCATGGCCTTTGCCAACGCCCCGGTGGCGGCGGTGCATGCGCTGGCCTATCCGCTGGGTGGGCATTTCCATGTGCCCCATGGCCTGAGCAATGCGCTGGTGCTGGTGCCGGTGCTGAACTTCAACCGTAGCGCGGCGCAGCCGCTGTACGCGGAACTGGCGGCCAGTGTGTTGCCCGGCCAGCGTTTCGACACCCAGGCATCGGCCTGCGATGCCTTTATCGGTTTCATGACCGCGCTGGTAGAACGCATGCCGTTCGCCCAGCGCCTGGCGCAGGTGGGCGTGAGCGAGGCCGACCTCGATCGGCTGAGCGATGACGCCATGAAAGTCGAGCGCCTGCTGATCAACAACCCGCGCCCGGTCAGCCGTGAAGACGCCCGGGCCATCTACGCCTCGGTGCTGTAAGGAGACCACCATGAATCATGAATTCAGAAGTGTTCCCCGTATCGTTTGTGAGGCGGGTGCCTTGCAGGGGATTGGCCAGGTCTTCACCACACTGGCGGCCCGCCGGGTGCTGCTGGTGTGCGACCCTGGCATCGTCAAACTGGGCTTTGCCACCAAGGCCTGCGCGGCACTGGAAGCGGCAGGCTGCACCGTCGCCGTGTTCGACCAGGTGGTGGCGGACCCGCCCGCTGCGGTGGTCGAGCAGGCGGTCAGCCAGGGACGTGCCTTCGAAGCCGATGGCGTGCTTGGCCTGGGCGGCGGCAGCTCGCTGGATGCGGCCAAGCTGGTGGCCTTGCTGATCAACAGCGAGCAGCGCCTGGAGGACCTCTACGGCAGCGACAAGGCCCGCGGCCAACGCCTGCCGCTGGTGCTGATGCCGACCACGGCAGGGACGGGGTCGGAAGTGACCTGGGTCTCGGTGATCACCGATGCCCAGCAGCGCAAACAGGCCGTGTATTCGGCGCAACTGATGCCGGACGTGGCCGTGCTCGACCCGGAGCTGACCCTGGGCCTGCCAGCTGTGGTGACTGCGGCGACCGGCCTGGATGCCATGGTCCACGCCATCGAGGCCTACACCAGCCGCACGCGCAAGAACCCCATTTCCGATGGCCTGGCCACTACTGCGCTGCGCCTGTTGGGCGGTAATCTGCGCAAGGTGCTGGCCGACGGCAACGATGTTGCCGCCCGTTCGGCGATGCTGCAGGGCTCGCTGATGGCCGGCATGGCGTTCGTCAACGCGTCGGTGGCGGCGATCCATGGCCTGGCTTACCCGTTGGGGGCGCGGTTTCACATCCCCCACGGTCACGCCAATGCCCTGGTGATGGCGCCGATGATCCGCTTCAACCTGCCGGCGGCCCGACAGCAGTACGCCGAACTGGCGGCGCATCTGTTGCCGCAGGCGGTGTTCGAGGACCAGGACTGCGCCGCGCAGGCATTCGTTGAAGCGATCGAGGCGCTGGTTGGCGACAGCGGTCTGGAAACGCGCCTGGGCAGGCTGGGTATCGATGAGGACTCGATTCCGGCGATGGCGGCGGACGTGGTGAATGGGTTGAAGCGCTTGATCGACAGCAATCCCAGGGACATGACCGAAGCCGACGTTGAGGGCATCTATCGAAGTATCTACTGAGGCATGCCTTAAAGCGCTTGCCGCGAGCCCAGTGCGAACTCGATGCCCGCTTCCACATGGATGGCGGTCGAGTCGAAACCTGGAAGCGCAAGCGCGTCGGTCTCCAGTATCAGGCAGATCTCTGTACAGCCGAAGATGATCGAGTCGGCACCTTCGGCCTTCGCCTGCTCGATCAGCGAGACGAGTACCGCTCGCGATTCCTCACGGACGACCCCGAGGCTCAGTTCGTTGAAAATGATGTCGTGGATCTGCCCTCGGCCTTCGGCGTCGGGGACCATGACTTCGATGCCGTGCTTCTCCATGCGCGCAGGATAGAAGCCGTTCTCCATGGTATAGCGTGTCGCGATCAGCAACGGCTTGCGATGACCCGCTGCCTTGAGGCGCTCGGCCACCACATCGACGATATGGATAAAGGGCAGGGGTGTCGCGGCGATAACCGCGTCCGCTACCAGGTGCATGGTCACCGCGCAGATCATCACACAATCAGCGCCAGCCTTTTCAAGGCTACGCGCCACATCGGCCAGTTGCCGCCCGGCTTCATCCCACTGTCCGGCCTTCTGCTTGTCGACGATGGTCTGGAAGTCCACCGAGTGCAGCAGCACCTGGGCGCTGTGCAAGCCACCAAGACGGTTGTTGATGCCTTTGTTCAGCGCCCTGTAGTAAACCGCTGAGCCTTCATAGCTCATGCCACCAATCAGACCAATTTTACGCATGCGACTCTCTCCAGCCTTGACCCGGCTTGCCGACGTGTGGGCAGCATTTGCTGCAACCCTCCTGTTGCGTCGAAGTGTATGCTGACGAATGATTCTCTAGTAATGAATAATCGGTATACAGGATTCTCGAAATGAGAAACTTAGACCTGGACTCCCTGCAGATCTTCAAGGCAGTGGTCGACTATGGCGGCATCACCAACGCGGCAGCCCAGCTCAATCGCGTGCAATCCAACATCACCACCCGGGTGAAGAACCTGGAAGAGCGTCTGGGTGTGGCGCTGTTTCATCGCCAGGGGGGAAAGCTCATTCCATCCGACGAAGGCAAGCTGCTGCATCAGTATGCCGAGAAGCTGCTGCGCCTCTCCACCGAGGCCGAGACCGCACTCAAGCGTGGTCGACTGCAGGGCACGCTGCGAATCGGCACGCTGGAAAGCACGGCTGCCGCCAGGCTACCGCCGTTGTTGTCGAGTTTCCATGAGCGCTTTCCCGACGTGCAGATCGAGTTGGTGTCCGGCTCCTCCGACGCGCTGATTGCCCAGGTGCACCGAGGTGACATCGAGGCCGCGTTCGTCTCGGATCCGTTCACAACGGCTGGCCTGGATAGCCAGGAAGCCTTCGTTGAAGAACTTGCCCTGATCGTTGCGAAAAACAGCACGGTGCCCAATGCCCGGGAACTCCAGGGCTCCACCATCATCGCCTTCGCCAGGGGTTGTTCGTACCGGCGCATCTTTGAAGACTGGCTGAAAACCTGCGAAATCGTCCCGGCCAGGTTCCTGGAGCTGGCTTCGTATCATGCGATAGCGGCTTGCGTAGCCGCGGGAACAGGTGTGGCGATTATGCCGCAGTCGGTGCTCAAGGCTGTTCAGGTGCAGAACCTGGTAAGGGCGTTGCCGCTGCCGCCCAAGGTGGCCCGCGCTCGAACCCGCCTCATCTGGCGCGCGGGTCACGAATCGAGCGTGTTGCAGTCTTTTCTTGATGAGATCGCTAGGCACCGTGGATCGTTATCGTCATAGCGAGCATGCTGCCTTGTCCGCGTATGATGTCTACAGCATGCTCAAACCTACGCACCGAGTGAAACGATGAACCGTCGCAAGAAGATCAAACAGTTACTGCAGGCTCACGCGAAAAAGGCCAGCGCCAAACTGGCACCGAAGAGTAAGCCCAAGTACATCAGCAAAGCCGACCGGTTGAAGCTGGAGACTGAGGCCGGCGTGGACGAAAGCACCGACCCGCAGCGCTGATCTCGCCGGCCATTCGGTTGCATCCGCAGGATCCATCGCCGGTGCTGCCGGCTCCCACAAGGGTCCGGCACACACCGGCCCCTTGTGGGAGCGGGCTTGCCCCGCGATCCAGGCGCCACGGACCGAGTTCAGCAATCGCAGCGCGGTTATCGCGGGGCAAGCCCGCGCCTACACGATATGGCCAATTGCTACACGCCGGCGCCCGGCATGATCTAAGCTCCACAAAAGAGGGCTTTGGGCGGCGCCTCTACTGGCGGGAAGTGACTGTTCTGGCGTCAAAAAAGTGAAATGCCTTGAGCGGTGAGCGCTGACGGCGGTTGTCCTCCAGCGCCTTTTCTGCAGGTGCACGCGCGCGCGTTTTTCTCCACTCTCCAGGCATCCAGACTATGCGAAGCGCACCTGAATACAGCCTGCACGATGCCCTGAACGCTTGTCGAAGCAGCTTCATTGCCGTCGGCTTTTTCAGCTTGTTCGTCAATGCGCTGATGCTCGTCCCGACCTTTTATATGCTGCAGGTGTACGGACGGGTGCTGACCAGCGCAAGCCTGTCGACCTTGGTGATGCTGACGCTGATCATGACCGTACTGATCGTCACGCTCGGCGCACTGGAGTGGGTGCGTTCGCGCATCATGGTGCGCGTCAGTACCCGGCTGGATGTACTGCTCGGTCGCCAGGTCTACAAGGCCAGCTTCAAACGCGCGCTGGAGAGCGGTGGAACGGACGCCTCGGCCCAGTCGCTCAACGACTTGACGGGCCTGCGGCAGTTTCTCACCGGTAATGGCGTGTTCGCTTTCTTCGATGCACCCTGGCTGCCCCTCTATATTGCGGTGATGTTCCTGTTTCATCCCTGGTATGGCTGGGTAGCGGTGGGCAGTGCGCTGGTATTGCTGATACTGGCACTCATTAATGAAAATCTCACCGCTGCTGCGCTCGCCCAGGCCAACAAGGAGCACATTGCGGCAACGCTGCACACCACGAAAAACCTGCGCAACGCCGAAGTCATCGCCTCCATGGGGATGCTTGAAACGCTCATGGCGCGGTGGGCGCGCCGGCAAAGCAGCGTGTTGCTGCTGCAGTCCCGGGCGAGCGATGCCGGGGCGACGATCAGTACCCTGTCCAGGTCGTTGCGGATTCTGGTGCAGTCACTGATCCTCGGCCTTGGGGCATACCTGACCATCGACCATCAGGTGGGCCCGGGCATGGTGTTCGCCGGCTCCGTGCTGCTGGGGCGTGCGTTGGCGCCCCTCGACCTGATCATCGGCAGCTGGAAGGGGTTCATAGCCGCCCGCGCCCAGTACAGCCGTCTCAACGACAGGCTCAACCGGCAACAGGCCCAGCCCGAGTCCATGTCGTTGCCCGCGCCCCAGGGCCATGTGCAGGTGGAGAACCTGGTCGTCGCCGCGCCCGGGTCGACGACACCGATTATCAAGAACATCAGCTTCAGCGTACCTGCCGGATGCGCGGTGGGCGTCATCGGTGCCAGTGCGGCGGGCAAGTCCACGCTGGCCAGGGCATTGCTGGGGGTATGGGCGCCGCAGCATGGCGTGGTGCGGCTGGATGGCGCCGACATCAATGCCTGGAACAAAAACGAGCTTGGGCCGCACGTTGGTTATCTACCGCAGGACATCGAACTGTTCGAAGGCAGCATTGGCGAAAACATTGCCCGCTTCGGTGAGGTCGATGCCGAGAAAGTCATCCAGGCGGCGCGGATGGCGGGCGTCCACGAGATGATCCTGCTGTTGCCCGATGGCTACGACACCGTCATTGGCGGCGATGGCGTGATGCTCTCGGGCGGGCAGCGCCAGCGCATCGGGCTGGCCCGTGCCCTGTATGGCAGCCCGCGGCTGGTCGTGCTCGACGAGCCCAACTCCAATCTCGACGACGTCGGTGACCGCGCACTGGCGGCCGCCATTGCCCAGCTCAAGCAGGAAGGCGCGACGCTTTTTGTGATTACCCACCGCACCAACATCGTCTCCCGGCTTGACCGGCTGATTGTGATGAGCGCTGGCGCTATCAGTCTTCATGGCCCACGTGAGCAGGTACTGGCCGAACTCCACGCGCAACAGCAGGCGGCGCAGAAACAAGCCGCTGCCGTGGTTTCGGTCGATACCGGCAAGGACGATGTCGATGAGCCGTACGATTCCCAGTCATCAAACGGATAGCTTCGCCGAGCTGCCGACCTCCGACCACAGGCTGCGTCGACTGGGCGTTGGCATCGTCCTGGTGACCTTCGGCCTGTTCGGTACCTGGGCCGCTGTCGCACCGCTCGATGGCGCCGCCTTCGCGCCCGGCGTGGTCACGGTGCAGGCCTACCGAAAAACCGTGCAGCACCTGGAAGGCGGCATCGTCAAAGCGGTATTGGCCCATGACGGTGACATCGTCGGGCGTGATGACCCGCTGATCGTTCTCGATGATGCGCAGCTGCGCTTCGAATACGGGATGACCCGCAGCCAGCTGGTGGCCGCCAGGGCCATGGAGGCAAGACTCAGGGCCGAGCGCGACAATCAATCGACGATCAGCTTTGGCAGCGCGGCCGATCACGACCCGTTGCGCGGTGCAGAGGCGCATCAGGGCGAGACCCAGGTGTTCAACGCCCGACGCGGGTCACGGCTGGGCCAGATCGCGGTGCTGCAAGAGCGCATCGGCCAGTTGAATCAGCAGGTCAAAGGCATCGAGGCCATGATCGCTGCCAAAAGCCACCTGGAGAAATCCTACAGCGGCGAAATCGTCGAGTTGAGCGATCTGTTGAAGCAAGGCTTCGTCGACAAGCAACGTTTGCTCGAGCAGCAACGCAAGCTTGAACTGCTCAGGTCGGAAATGGCCGACCACCGTTCCACCCTGGTCAAGACGCGCCTGCAGATCAACGAGACCCAGCTGCAGATCCTGCAGATCGACAAAGACTTCAATGCCGATGTGGTCAAGCAACTGGCCGATGTCCAGACCAGGATCTACGACCTGCAAGAGAAGGCGTCAGCCCTGGAGGACCGGCTCAGCCATATCGTCATCCGCGCCCCCGAGGCGGGCATGGTGATCGGCATGACGGTGCATACCATCGGTGGTGTGGTACGCCCGGCAACCCCGTTGCTGGATATTGTGCCGTCAGTGTCCGAGCTGGTCATCGAGGCCCAGGTGGCGCCCGTCGATATCGATCGCGTCGCCATTGGCAAGCGCGCCGATATCCGTTTCGGTGCGTTCGACAGTTCGACCACGCCGGTGATCGAAGGGGAGGTCAGCAGTGTCTCGGCAGACCGTCTGACCAACGAAAAGACCGGGACGGCCTATTACCTGGCTCGGGTCCGGGTCAGCGAGGCCGGTGTGCGCGCCCTGGGCGAGCGCAAGCTGTTGCCGGGGATGCCCGCGGACGTGCTGATCATCACGGGGCAGCGCACGCTGCTGCAATACCTGATGCAGCCGGCCCGCGATGCCCTCGCGCAATCGATGATCGAGGAATGACCGTGCGCGTGCCTGCTGCGCTACCGGGCGGTGTGTTCATGCTTGCACTGTGCGTCAGTGTTGCCTGGGCGCAAGCCACTGCGCCTGAACCCGCCGGGGTCAGTGCCTCGGCGTTTTCCACCGACCTGATGCAGCTGTATCGCGAGGCCCGCCTGGAAGATCCGCGCATACTGGCCTCTTATGCACGCGAGCAGGCGGGCCGGGAGCATCAGCGCGAAGCCATGGGGGCGCTGTTGCCCCAGGCCTCGATCAACGCCGGGACCAATCGTATTCACCAGGAAAACGATCTGCTGCAGCAGAGTTTCGACAGCGAAAGCTACAGCCTGGTGCTGCGCCAGTACCTCTATAACAAGGCGGCGTGGGAGAACTACCAGAAGTTCAAGAGCCTGGCCAGGCAGTCCGAGTCCGAAGCCCTGGACGCCCAGGCCGAAGCCACGGTGGATCTGGCCCTGCGTTATTTCACCGTGTTGGCAGCCGAGGATGAACTGGAGCTGATCCAGGCCGAGCGTCGGACCACGCAAAAGAGCCTGGACCGGGTCAATGCGTTGTACGAAAAGCAACTGGCGTTGATTACCGATCAGCTCGACCTCAAGGCGCGGGTCGACGGCCTGGCGGCGCAGGAACTGGGGGCCCGCAACCAGGTCAGCGTCAGTCGCGAGGCGCTGGCGGAGGTCGTCGGCCGGCCGGTCAAGGAGCGGCTCAGTCGGGTTCGCGATGATATCCAATTGAATGTGTCGGCACACAGCCTTGAAACCTGGGTGCGCGAGGGTGTTGCGCACAACCCGGCGCTCAAGGCCAATGAAAGCGGCGTCGAAGCGGCGGGCGCGGCGTTGCGCAGCGGCCAGGGCGGGCACTATCCCACCCTGAGCCTGACCCTGAGCGCGCAGCAGACCAACGAAGGCTACAACAATGCCCTGGTGCCGCGCACCGACAGTTATGTGGCTGGTGTCGGCGTGCAAGTACCGCTGTACAGCGGCGGCGCGACCTCGGCGCGCGTGCGCGGGCTGTACCAGGACCAGGTCGTGGCCGAGCAGCAACTGGAAGCGGTCCAGCGCCGGGTGGTCAAGGAGATTACGAGCGCTTACCTGACGGCGAGCGCCAGTGCGGAAAAGGTCCAGGCCAGCCGGTATGCCCTGGCCTCGGCACAGCTGTCCAGGGTGGCGGCAGAGAAAGCCTTCAGCTATGGAATGGTCAATGCCGTGGATGTGCTGGCCAGTGTCCGCAATGAATTTCGCGCCCGGCGTGAACTGCTCAAGGCGCAATACGACTTCCTCACCAATGTCTTCACCCTCAATCGCTGGGCGGGAAAACCGTCGGCCGACAGCGTCGAAAGCGTCAATGCCTGGCTGAGCGGCAGCGCCGGCCAGACGCGCGCAACCCCTTGATCCTGGCGGGCATCGGGTCCGGATATTAGACGAAAGGTGTGCCGGCTCATTCAAACGGATGATGGCCAGCCAAAGGCTGCCGACTACAGTCCTAGAGTCGAGAATCCTACGTGCGCTGAGGGCTCAGGTCATGGCTACCATCAACGGTAACGACAACGCCAATACACTGACAGGCGGCACCGCAGCCGACACCCTCAACGGCCTGGGCGGTGACGACATCCTCATCGGCAATGCCGGTGACGATACGCTGAACGGTGGCACCGGCAATGACCGGCTGCTGGGTGGGCGCGGCAGCGATACCTACCTGTTCGGCCAGGGCTTTGGCAACGATGTAATCGACAATTCCGGCGGTGCCAGCAGCGACGTCGACGTGTTGCGCCTGACCAACCTCAACGCCAACCAGATCCGCCTGACCCGCATCGGCAACGACCTGGTGCTCACCGTGCTGGCCACCGGCGAAACCCTCACCGTGAGCCAGTGCTTTCTCGATGCCGACCACGCGATCGACCGGATTCAGTTCGCCGACGGCAGCCGCTGGGGCGTCACCGAGGCCCTGGCCAACCTCTATTACCCGCCCGTCACGCCCACCTCTGGCGCCGACGTGATCAACGGCAACCCTACCGATGACACGCTCCAGGGCCTGGGTGGCAACGATACGCTGTTTGGCAATGGTGGTAACGACACGCTCGACGGCGGCAGCGGCAACGACCGCATGGAAGGCGGCGTCGGCAATGACACCTATGTGGTCGATGCCGCCGGTGATGTGGTGGTCGAGGCCAGCAACGCCGGTGACGATCAGGTACTGGCCAGCATCAGTTACACCCTGGGCAACAACGTCGAGCGCCTGACCCTGACCGGCAGTGCCAACCTCAACGGCACCGGCAACGCACTGGCCAACACCCTGGTCGGCAACGCCGGCAACAACCTGCTCGACGGTGGTGCCGGCAACGACCTGATCCAGGGCGGCGATGGCAATGACACGCTGCAAGGCGGCGCCGGCAATGACAACCTCAATGGTGATGCCGGTAACGACCTGCTCGACGGTGGGGCGGGCAACGACAGCATGGTCGGCGGCAGCGGCGACGATACCTACGTGGTCGACCAGAGTGGCGACAGTGTGTCCGAAGCGCTCGACGGTGGCAGCGATACCGTCCGCACCTCGCTGAGCTACAGCCTGGGTGCCAACGTCGAAAATCTCGAACTTACCGGCAGCAGCAATCTCAATGGCACCGGCAATGCCCTGGCCAACCGGCTGACCGGCAACACCGCCAACAACGTCCTCGATGGCGGCGCCGGTGATGACCTGCTGGCGGGCCGTCGCGGCAGCGATACCTATCGCTACGGCGTCAACTATGGCAACGACGTGATCGACAACAGTGGCGGCGCCAGCACCGATGTCGATACCGTGCAACTGGTCGGGCTCAACAGTAACAACGTGCGCTTCGTGCACCTGGGCGACGACCTGCAGATGGTGGTGCTGGCGACCTCGCAGACCCTGACCATCAAGAACTTCTACCTGGGCGTCGATTACGAGATCGACCGACTTCGCTTCGATAACAACGTGGTGTGGAACACGGCCACCCTCAAGGCTGCGGCAACCCTGCCGGCCAACGGCGCGCCGAGCTCCACCAATGACAGCCAGACCACCCTGGAAGACACCTCGGTCATCCTCGGTAGCGCCGACTTCGGCACCTACAGCGACCCGGAAAATACCCCCCTGGCCGCAGTGCAGATCACTGGCCTGCCAGCACTCGGCAGCCTGCAGTACCACAACGGCAGCGCCTGGGTCGCGGTGGTGCAGAACCAAGTTATCAGCAAGTCCGACCTCGATGCCGGCAAACTGCAATTCGTGCCGGCCCTCAATGGCAATGGCAGCGGTTACGCCAGCATCGGCTTCAAGGTTGGCGACGGCACGGCCTTCGCCGTCAACGCCAATACCCTGAGCATCAATGTGACGCCGGTCAACGATGCGCCCACCGTCAGCGGCCCGGTCAGCCTGCCCAACGGAACGGAAGATACCGCCTATACCCTTACGGCTGCGCAACTGCTGGCCAATGCCAGCGACGTGGATGCCGGCACCACGCTGAGTGTGCAGAGCGTCAGCGTCGACTCAAGTCTTGGCGCCTTGACCAACAATAACAACGGCACCTGGACCTTTGTTCCGGCGAATAATCTCAATGGCCCGGTGACTTTCGCCGTGGTCGTGACTGACGGCAGCCTCCAGGTCGCCACCTCGGCGCAGTTGAACCTGGCGCCGGTCAATGATGCCCCCGTGGTGACCTCGGAGCTGTGGACCGACGCCCCCGAGAACAGCTTCATCTCGACCAATGTCAGTACCGCCGTCCGGGACCCGGACGGTGATGCGCTGACCTATACCTTTGCGCCGCAAAGCAGTATGGGCGGCAGCGTTTCGATGTTTGCCGGCAACCCGGGGGCCTTTTTCTACAGTGGCAACTCCCCGGCCATCGATAGCCTCGCTGCGGGCGTGCAGGCCGTCGATGTGATTGCCTTTACCGTGGACGACGGCCACGGCGGCTCGACCAACGGCACCTTCGAGGTGCGCCTGACGGGCACCAACGATGCGCCGACCGTGGCCAGCGCACTGCTCGCGCAGAACGCCAGCGAAGACTCGCCGTTCAGCTACACCGTACCGCTCGCTACCTTTGCCGATGTGGATGCCGGCGACAGCCTCGGCTACAGCGCCAGCCTGGCCAATGGCGATCCGCTGCCGGGGTGGTTGAGCTTCGATGCGGCCAACCGCACCTTCAGCGGTACGCCGGGCAATGCGGATGTCGGTAGCCTGAGCCTGAAAGTGACGGCCACCGATGGCAGCGGGGCCAAGGTGAGCAGCAGCTTTACCTTGACCATTGGCAACACCAACGATGCGCCGACACTGCAGGTGCCGTTGTTCGACCAGCTCAGCGGGTTGGGGCAGGCGGTGGCCTATACCGTGCCGGCCAATACCTTTGCCGATGTCGATGTTGGCGACAGTCTGGCGCTGAGTGCGAATCTGGTGAACGGCGACCCTTTGCCAGCGTGGCTGGTTTTCGATGCGCCGAGCCGCACCTTCAGCGGCACGCCGCCGACAGGGACACAGCCAGGGGGGATTGCCATCACCGTTACGGCGACCGACTCGGGCGGCCTTTCGGTGAGTGATGATTTCGTGCTGAACCTGCTCAGCGCCACGGTCGGCACGCCGAACGATGATGTGCTCAATGGCAGCGTGATCGACGATGCGATCTATGGCCTGGCGGGCAACGATACGTTGAACGGTTTTGGTGGTAATGACCTGCTCGATGGTGGCAGTGG